>JAFZNO010000004.1 GCA_017552985.1 Lachnospiraceae bacterium | reverse complement strand
GGGAGAGGAAGGAAGCCAGACGGAGCCTGGAAACGCGGGAGAGGAAGGAAGCCAGACGGAGTCTGGAAATGCGGGAGAGGAAGGAAGCCAGACGGAGCCCGGCAACACGGGTGAGGAAGGCGGCCAGGAAACAACTGAGAACACGGAGTCTCAGGAGTCAGGCGAGCAGGAACAAACGGGAGAGCAGGGGAAAACAGATGAAGGGTAAAATTGCCAAAACGTTGCGAAACGTAAAAATGAGGGGAAGGTTCATGGCGGTATCGCTGTCACTTCTTTGCGCCCTTTCGGGATGTGCGCGGGGAAACGTGAACGAGAATATGTCCGTGACCGTTGATCAAGAAAAGTTCTTAAGCCGGGAGGAAAAGGCCATGCTGGAATTCCTTCAGGGGAAAATGATTGGTACGGCTACGGAAAAAGAATACTTAAATGTGGCAAAACTGTTTTCGGAGCGAAGGAAGATCCGTGATCAGCGAAACGTTTTGGAGCAGTGCATACAGTTGTTTGATTCCGGGGAAGCGATAACGGAACTGGAAAAAGTATGGGTGAATCTGGAGGAAGAACCGGATTTGCTGACGGATGCCCGGAACATGTATCAGGGAATGAAGTCTTCCAAACTGGAGGAGGCCGTTGGGCTTTTGACGGGGAAGACGTGGCTTGAAAAATTTGCACCAAAGGTTTATCAAACGGGCCGCAATTACTTCCTGCAGGAGGATGGCAGGATCGTTCTGTATTTCACCGTGGAATATGGCGAGGACGGATCGCTGGAGGCCACCATATGGTATTCAAAGGATGACAAGGCAATTACCGTTCTTCGGGGAAATGAAAACAGGATTACGGTGCTTACTTGTGAGAAAAACGGCAATGATTATGAGGGGAATTTCGAACTCTGGACCTGCGTTGCCGCAAGCGGCGACGTCCTTCACGAGAAAGGAACGCTTTCTAAGGGAAACTATACCGGTGGTTACGTCGTTCAGGCAGCGATGAATCTGGGTACGGCAGACGCAGCGGCGCTGTGGAACGAAAAGTCCTCCGTCACGTTTCAAGAATATCAGGGATCTTTTGATCAGAAAGGGCATAGCCTTTTAAGAAGGGAACAGGAGATTCCGGAAGACAGGGAAGAGGGACTTTTATATGCCTTCAATCAGGAATTGGGCATGGGACTGTGCTGGCCCGCTCAGGAAGCAACAGAGAAATTTGTTTTTTCGGTTAAAAATCAGGGAATCCAATCCATTCCGACCATTAGGTCCTATCGCGCGTCAGAGGATCTTCCGTTTGTGAAAACGGCCATGGGAGATCAAGAGTCTCTGGAAGCACGCATTGTTGGAGGAAATCTTCAGGTATGTCTCAACGGAATCTGGCAAGATTTGGGTGACGTTGATCTGCTGATGCAAAAGGACGTGACGGCAAAGTATTTGGAGGAAACCGCGAAGGAGCTTGCGGCCAGAAAGGAAAGCTACGAAAGCAAGATTCTGGGAGAGGCCGGCGCAGAAGGAATTTATCAGCTTGCTGAGGGAACGCAGCAGGCGGTAACGCCTAATCCGACGGAGGAACCAGAGCCGACAGCAACGCCGGAGCCGACTGCGACGACGAAGCCGACAGCAACGCCGAAGCCGACCGCGACGCCGAAGCCGACCGCGACGCCGAAACCGACCGCGACGCCGAAGCCAAACACAACGCCAAAGCCGACCGTGGCGCCAACCGTGGCGCCAACCGTGGCACCGACCGTAGCACCGACCGTGGCGCCAACCGTGGCACCGACCGTAGCACCGACCGTAGCACCGACCGTGGCACCGACCGTGGCGCCGACCGTAGCACCGACCGTGGCACCAACCGTGACACCAACCGTGACACCAACCGTGACACCAACGGAAACACCGACAACGCCTGAGACGACGGAGACACCAACGACACCGCCAACAAATGAACCTTCTCCGACACCAGAGCAGGGAGATGGGCAGGATTTGGATTCTTCGGGTTTGTTTGGTGATGGGTTTTCTATTGATATACCCGATGACTGATGGATGATTGATGCCAGCGCTGCGGCGTTGCATAATCTGCGAAAGAGTGTTATAATATTACGATATTGTGTACGGAAAACTATTTAGGAGAGAAAGAAATGCTGAACAATAAAACCATTTTAGTGACTGGCGGAACCGGAAGTTTTGGAAAGGCTTTTACGAAATACGTACTGACGCATTATCAGCCGAAGAAGATCATTATTTATTCCAGAGATGAATTCAAGCAGTTCATGATGCAGAATGAATTTAAGGAGTACCTGCCGAAGCTTCGCTTCTTTATTGGCGACGTAAGGGATAAGGAGAGACTGGAAAGGGCTTTTGAGGGCGTTGACTACGTGATCCATGCGGCAGCGCTGAAGCAAGTGCCCGCTTGCGAATACAATCCGGCGGAAGCCATCAAGACCAACATTCACGGCGCACAGAACGTGATCGATGCCAGCCTGAACAAGGGCGTAAAGAAGGTGGTGGCCCTGTCCACGGACAAGGCGGTAAATCCCGTGAATCTATACGGCGGCACCAAGCTTGTGAGCGATAAGCTGTTCATCGCGGCGAATGCCTATGCCGGAACAAAGGACATCTGCTTTTCCATCGTGCGCTACGGCAACGTGGCAGGCAGCAGGGGTTCCGTCATTCCGAAATTCCATGAGATGATCAAGGCCGGTGCAACGGAGCTTACCGTGACGGACTATCGCATGACTCGTTTCTGGATCAGCCTGGAGGAGGGCGTTAAGCTCGTGATCAAGGCCTTGGAGGAATCCAGCGGCGGCGAGACCTTTATCTCTAAGATCCCGTCCTTTAAGGTTACGGATCTGGCGCAGGCCATGCTTCCCGGCTGTAAGATGCCTGAGATTGGCATTTATCCCGGAGAAAAGCTTCACGAGATCATGGTGACAACGGAAGATTCTCCCAACACGTATGAATATGAAAAGCACTTTATCGTATATCCGCAGGTGAGATGGAATGACAAGCAGCAGATCATTCCCGGCGGCAAGAAGGTTCCGGACGGCTTCTCTTACAGTTCCGGAAACAATACGGAGTGGCTGAGCGTGGAAGAGATCCAAGAGAGACTGAAGACGCTGGATCTGGAAAAATAAAGAGAATCATGGGATTGGAGTAGACAATGGAAGAACTGGCAATCTTTGGAGGAACTCCCGTGAGGGAGAAAAAAATATTTTACGGCAGACAGTGCATTGAACAGGATGACGTGGATGCCGTAGTCTCCACCCTAACCAGTGACCTGATCACCTGTGGACCGAAGGTGCGGGAACTGGAAGGCATGCTCTGCGAGGTCACGGGAGCAAAATATGCCGTTGTGGTGAGCAACGGCACGGCGGCGCTTCATTTGGCTGCCATGGCGGCGAACTTTGGACCTGGAGACGAGGTGATCGTCAGCTCGATTACGTTTGCCGCTTCCGCGAACTGCGTGCGTTACGTTGGTGCGACGCCCGTGTTTGCTGACATTGAAAACGATACTTATAACATTGATCCGGAATGCATCAGGAAGCTGATCACGCCTAAGACAAAGGGCATCGTGGCAGTAGATTTCACGGGCCAGGCCGTAAAGCTGGATGAGATCCGGGAGATCTGCAGGGAGCACAACCTCATCCTCATTGAAGACGCGGCGCATTCCATTGGAACTAAGTACAAGGGACAGCCCGTGGGTTCCATTGCAGACATGACCTGTTTTAGCTTCCACCCGGTAAAGACCGTGACCAGCGGAGAGGGCGGAGCCATCACCACGAATGACGAGGCATTGTATAAGCACTTGATGAGACTTCGTACCCACGGCATCACGAGAGATGCTTCCGAGATGGTACATCCTACGGATGCCCTTTGGTACAATGAGCAGGTGGAACTTGGATTCAATTACCGCATGACGGATTTCCAGGCGGCGCTTCTTTGCAGCCAGCTTCGTAAGCTTCCAAAATTCTCAAAGAGACGCAAGGAGATCGCAGCCATTTATGACGAAACGTTCTCTCAGATGCCTGAGATCCAGGTACAGAGGGAGATTCCTGAGAGCGACACGACCAGGCATCTTTACGTGCTTCGCCTTAATCTTGAGAAACTGAAGTGTACCAGACGGGAATTCTTTGACGCTCTCTATGCGGAGAACGTATGCCCGCAAGTGCATTATCTTCCGGTATATTGGCATTCCTACTACGAAAAGTTGGGATATCCAAAGGGACTTTGCCCCAATGCGGAAGCTTATTATGAGTCTTCCATGAGCATCCCGCTATATTATTCCCTGTCGGATGCGGAGGTGCAGGATACCATTCGCGCCGTCAAAAAAGTGGTTGCGTACTATCGGAAATAAGGAGCCGCCATACGGCATTCCTGGTGCAAAACGGAAGGACTTGAAAAAATGACGGGACAATACAGAGACGAACAGGCGGGGATCTATCTCCGGCCGATCACAAGGGATGACACGCACCTGATCGTGGAATGGCGCAACAGCGATGCGGTCAGGAGCCGGTTTATCTATCGGAAACCCTTCACGCCCGAGGGGCATGAGAAGTGGCTGGAAACCATGGTGGATACGGGGAAGGCCATCCAGACGATCATCTGTGACCTGCAGACGGGCAGGCCTCTGGGAAGCGTGTTTATCCGTGACGTGGATCGGGAGCATTCCAAGGCAGAATACGGGATATTTATCGGAGAGGCAGATGCGCGGGGAAGAGGTATCGGCACGGCGGCGGCAAAGCTGATGCTGCGGTACTGCTTTCAGGAGGAAAAGCTTCACAGGGTTTTCCTTCGCGTTTTGGCGGATAATCTTCGCGCCATTGGAAGCTATGAAAAGGCTGGATTTTCCAGGGAAGCATATCTGCGGGAATCCGTTTATTTGGACGGTGCCTACCAGGACGTCATCCTGATGTCAATTTTGGACTGGGAATGGCGGAAGAATAACGCAGCCGAAGAAGGATAAAAGAATGAAAAAGATTAGTTTCGTGATTCCCTGCTATCGTTCTGAAAACACCATCGGGCACGTGATCGCCGAGATCGATGGCAAGATGCAGGAAATGAAGGATTATGAATACGAAGTGGTCATGGTGAATGACTGTTCCCCGGATCATACGCTGGAATCGATCCGTAAACTGTGTGCGGAGCGCCCGGCGGGAAATGGTGCGAGAAAAGGGGTCAGCTTTGCGAAGAATTTTGGCCAGCATTCCGCATTGATGGCGGGACTTCGTGAGACGACGGGTGATTACGTGGTCTGTCTGGATGACGACGGACAAACGCCCGCGAATGAGGTGGACAAGCTGATCGGAAAGCTGGAGGAAGGGTTCGACGCGGTGTATGCCAAGTACGAGCACAAAAAGCATTCCGCTTTTCGGAATTTGGGGAGCAAGGTAAATGAACTGATGACCAGAGTGATGCTGGGGAAGCCAAAGGAATTGTTCATCTCCAGCTATTTTGCCGTAAGACGGTTTGTCGTTCAAGACATGATCCGCTATGAGAATTCCTATCCTTACGTCATTGGACTGGTGCTCCGCTCGACAAAGAGCATCACGAACGTGGTGGTAACCCACAGGGACAGGGAAGAGGGAAGTTCAGGATATACCTTGAAAAAGTTGCTTGGCTTGTGGTTTAACGGGTTCACGGCATTTTCCGTAAAACCGCTCCGCATTGCCACGGCCATCGGCAGCATTTGTGCCGCCATCGGCTTTTTGTATGGCATTTATACCGTCATTAAAAAGATCTTTATCAATCCTGACGTACCCATGGGCTTTAGCTCCACGATGGCTGCCATCGTTTTCTTTGGCGGCATGATCATGCTGATGCTGGGTCTCATCGGTGAATACATCGGGAGAATCTATATCAGTTTGAATAATTCGCCGCAGTACGTCATCCGGGAAAAGATCGGTGCGCCGGAAGAAGACGTTAAGGATGAAGTTCGCTGATCCGGCGGATGAGCTCTTTGGTAATCATATAGCGGCCGTATTCATTGGGATGTATCTCGCCTTCGAGATAATCCGCCGCAATTTCATTGAAAATGACATCGTGGTAATCGTCTTGGACGGGAAGTCCGTATTCTGAGGCGATCCGGAGAATGGCATCCGCGTAGTCGCTAAGGGGAGCCCCGTTTTCGCCATGCACGCGGCTTCCGTATTCAAAGCAGGTAATGGCATTTGGCACGATCAATAGGATTTGGGCGTCGGGCCGGTTTTCCTGCAGGGTCTCGATCATTTTCCGCATGGCACCGCAGAAGGTTTCAGCGTCAAGGGGATCATTTGCATTATCCAGGAGACGGCCGTTAAGGTAGTCGTTGATCCCGTAATGAAGGACAAAGAGGAGCTTTTGGCCTGAAGCTTTTGATTCATCTTCCAGACGCTTTTGGATCCCGTCACGTGCGGCAATTTCAGCCGGAATGGAAGAGAGATCCTTGGTAAGGTAAGCGTTTATGACGTTATTCCCGCTGCTGGCCTCCGTGCCGCTGGCAGACGCGCCACCCCAGCCGCAGTTGTAAGTGCGGGCGCCGGTCATGGCGGACAAAAGTCCGGGAATGGAATCATGATTAACGTAATTTCCGATAATGCTGTCCCCAAACAATACCACGTCCCAGGAAGAAAGATCCGGGAAATTGTAACCGTTTTTCTTTGTCTCAGTGAGCAGTCGGCTAAAGGAATCAAAGACGCTTGCAATGTTTTGCTTGGTGAAGATGCTGTGATGCGCTACGTCGGCGTAAACGTAAATCTTGCCGGCTACGTGTTCCGTCACGAGATTGCCTTTTTCGTAATTGGCATCGTCAGCGATCAGCCATTCCTGGGCAAAGAAGGAATAGACGTGGATAAAATCTTGATCAAACAGTTTTTCCGTGAGATCCAAATAAGCGTTATAAGTCTTTTCGAAATGCCATTCCTTCATCCAGTCGGAAAGTCGGCGGTAGGCCGGGAAAACTTCAAAGGTAACTTCAGGAAAGGCTTCATGGAGCTCCAGGATTTGTCCGGCGGACACCTTTCTTGGATCAATGCCAAGATAGACGGAGTGCATTTCATTTTCAGATAGCTTGACGTCCTTTAGGTATCTTTTTAGGATCTGATAAGAGGGGATCTCGTATTTTAAGAGAAGCACGTCATCCCCGCGATAATGGGAAAAGTCCTCTTCCCGGAAGGTATCAATGGGAAACATGGACAAAAAGACGCAGTTGTACTCTGACGTTTTTAGAAGCTTATCATTCTTTGCATGCGTCAGAATTGAGGCGGACAGAAAGGCGCTGCCTGCAAGGACCATCAGGACGGCGCAAAGGATGATAATGGGTTTTAGGAGAGATTTTTTGCTCATGGCAGCTCCTTTAGTCATGCGTAAGATGGTTATGGCCACATTATAGCATATCTAAAAATAAATAAATATACGTTTTTGAAATTCGGAAAGTAGGAACGGAAGTAATGAGGAACATTTGGCAGAAACTAAATCTCCTTCTGGATAAAAAGCAGAAAAGGAACATGGCGGGAATCCTGGTTATGATGGTGATCGGCGCTTTTCTGGAGATGGCCAGCGTAGCTTTGCTGGTGGCTAACGTCAAGCAGATCACGCAGCCTGAAGAGGCCTTGGAAGATAGGGTCATAGGAACCATCTATAGAATGGCGGGCAGTCCTGACTTTAAGATTTTTTCTGCCATGGTAATGGGGGCGCTGATCCTGTCCTTTATCATCAAAAACAGCTATCTTTACCTGGAACGCAAGGCGATGTTGGCCTTTGTATATACGAATCAGTTCCGCACTTCCGAACGGATGATGCGTAATTATATCCGGAGATCCTACGAGTTTTATCTCAATGCGGATACGGCCGTGGTGCAGCGAAACATCACGTCCGACGTCAATAACATGTACGCGTTGATCCTGGCGCTTTTGCAGCTGGCGTCCGACGGATGCGTGTCCCTGGCCGTAATTACCTACTGTTTCGTGCAAAACGGCGAAATGACGATTCTCATGGCCATCGTCATGGCAATTCTTTTGCTCGTGGTGAAAAAGGTATTAAAGCCGACCCTGCTTAAGGCGGGAAAGGACAATCAGCATTATTACAGCGGACTGTATAAGTGTATTTCCCAGATGGTACACGGGATCAAGGACATTAAGGTTTCCGGGAATGAAAAGTATTTCGTCACGCAGTACAAGGAATGTGGCAAGGGTTACGTGGACGCCGTGCAAAAGTACAGTCTTTACAACAGCGTTCCAAAGCTCTTGATCGAGACGGTTTGCGTTGCGGCCATGATGCTTTACGTGATCGTGGAGGTTCTTTCCGGCACTTCCGCGGAAAGCCTGACGGTATCCTTGGGCGCACTTGGTGCGGCGGCCCTGGTGTTGCTCCCGGCCGTAAACCGGATCAATAACCAGATCACGACTATTACGTACCTGGAGCCTTTCTTCCTGGACGTAGCTGATAATCTGAAAAATGAGATCGAAGGCTCCAAGATTGAGATCACGGATTTTGAAAAGCCCGTGGAAAAGATGACAGTGGAAAAGAGCATTACCTTGCAGGACGTGACCTACGCCTATCCCCATACGGATAAGCTGATCTTCGATCACGTAAACCTGGAGATCCCGATTGGAAAGTCCATTGGAATCGTGGGAACGACAGGCGCCGGCAAGAGCACAGTGGTGGACATCGTGCTTGGCCTTTTGGAATTAAAGGGCGGACAGGTTTTGGTGGACGGTCAGGACATCAAAGACAATTATCGCGGATGGCTCAAAAACGTTGGTTACATTCCGCAGATGAGTTACATGTTGGACGAATCCATCCGCAAAAACGTGGCATTTGGCGTGGCGGAAGCTGAGATTGACGATAAGAGGGTGTGGGAAGTCCTTGGAGAAGCGCAGCTCGACGAGTTCGTCAAGACGCTTCCGGAAGGTTTGGACACAAAGATCGGAGAGCGTGGCATTCGCCTTTCCGGCGGACAGAGACAGAGGATCAGCATTGCCAGGGCTCTGTACGAGGATCCCAAGATCCTCATCATGGACGAGGCTACTTCTGCCGTGGACAATGACACGGAGGCAGCGATCATGGAATCCATCAACCGGTTCCAGGGGAAGAAGACGATGCTGATCATAGCGCATCGCCTGCAGACGATCGAAAAATGTGACATGGTATATCGCGTTGAAGGCGGAAAAGTAATGCGTGAAAGATAAGGGCTGAAAAGATTGGATAACAACGGCGTGACGGGAAAAAAGAATAGGGGAGCGTTGTACTGGTGCGCGGCAGCAGTGCTCTTTGGACTCTTATTGTCCGTGAGCTTCCGCTTTTGGCAGGCCCCGAAGGGTCAGACCGTGCAGGCCGCGTTCTTTGGGGACAGCATCATCGCAAACCACCGCGGGGAGGATTCCGTTGCAGACAGGGTGAGGGACCTTACGGGAATCCCAATGGTGAATGCCGCGTTCGGCGGATCGGCGATGGCAAGGCTGGATCAAGAGCGTCACGCGAGCACGAAAGATGATTATTTTTCCATGGTTTCGTTGGTGAGGTCCTTTTGCTCGGATGATTTTGCACCGCAGAGACAGATCACTTATGAGATTCCGGCGAAAGAGTATTTTGATGAAGCCGTCAGGGAACTGGATCAAATGAATTTTGACCGCACGGAGCTCATGATCCTTTGCTTTGGCATGAACGATTATCATGGGGGCGTCAGGTTAGAGAATCCGGAGGATCCCTATGACGAATACACTTTTGGAGGGGCTTTGCGGACGGTGCTCCGCCACGTAAAGAGCTCGCTTCCCGCCTGTAGGATCATTTTGGTTTCTCCCACTTACTCCTGGTATTTGGGGGAAGAAAAGAACTGTGAGGAAAAAGACTTTGGCGGCGGAGTCCTGGCGGACTACGTACAGTTGGAAAAACGGATCGCCGAAGAAAATGGCATTGAAATGATCGACGTTTATCGGGATCTGTATGAAACGGATTCCTTTGAGAACTGGAAAAAGTATACGGAGGATGGAATACATCCAAACGAGTTGGGCCGTGAATTGATTTCTAAGAAGATTGCAGCATATTTGGAGGAACGTCCATGAAAACGCCTAGGGAGGTCGTGGAACAACTGAAAAAAAAGATCGATCGCAGACACGTGAGCGCGTTCCTGTGGACTTTTTGCATAGGGCTGTTGATCCATTTGCCCGTCATGGTCGCGGATTATCCAAATCATGACGGACTTGCGAGCCTGTATTTTGATCAAAACATGATCACCTCCGGCAGATGGTTTTTGACGGTAGCCTGCGGTTTTTCCTCGTATTACTCGGTACCTTGGGTGATCGGACTTCTTGGGCTTCTTTTCCTGGGACTGGCAAGCGTGGTGCTGATGGAGCTGTTGGAATTAAAGAGCAGCGTCAGTGCGGCACTGTGCGGGGGAATGTTGGCGGCATTCCCGGCGCTGGCATCCACCTTTGCCTACGTGTTTACCCTTGACGGGTATATGCTTGCGCTATTGCTGGCGATGCTTTCCGTGTTGCTGACCAAAAGGTCGAAATGGGGATTCCTTCCCGGAGCACTGTGTCTGGCATTTAGTCTTGGAACGTATCAGGCCTATCTGCCCTTTGCAATCTTACTTTGCCTCTGGCAGGTCACGATGCTGTTTGTAAAAGGGGAGTGGACGAGGGACCGGAAGGCTCTTCTGGCAAAGACGGGTAATTACCTGGAGATGGGGCTTTTGGGATTTGCCTCGTATTATTTGATCCTTCGGGTGCTGCTTTTGATCCAGGGGAAGCAACTGGATACGTATCAGGGAATCGGCGAAGCGCAGGCTGGCGGCCAGGAAGGCATTATTGCAACGATCAAGGCCATTTACGTTGATTTCTTTAGCTTTTCCGTCAAGGGGCACGTGTTGTTCCAGAACGTGTTCTCGGCGATCGCGTTGGCGGTGCTTATGCTGCTGGCCGTTTACGTGGTGATCCGGCTTGCCAACCAGAGAAAGTGGTGGAAACACCCCGGATTTTACGCGATTTTGGCCCTGTTGTTCGTGGTGATCCCGCCCTGCAACAGCTGCATCCGCATCGTGTCATCCAAGCTTACGTATCATCTGCTGATGCGTTATCAATGGGTTCTGTACCCCATCTTCGCCGTGGCATTCTGTGACGGATACTTCGAAGGGGAAGGAAAGAAGGAACATAGCCTTGGCCTGATGCAATGGATCTTGCTTGGATCAGCCGTTACGTTGATCTTTTGTCATGGCCTTGCGGATAACGTGGGATATACAAACCTGCAAAAGAAATATGAGAGGACGTATGCATATTGCTTGCGCCTTCTGGACCGGATCGAACAGACGGAAGGGTACTATCAGGGCATTCCCGTGGCGCTGGTCGGCGTGGTTGGAGAGGATGAATTCCCTAAGACGGACCTGACCGGGGAAGTGACGGGTAACATGATCGGGCTTTCCGGGGAACACCTGTTGTATACGGGAGAGAATTACGAGACTTTTATCAAAAATTATCTCGGTGCCACGTTAAATATAGTGGACGGATCCATCATGGATGAGATATACTATAAGGATGAGTACGTCGGAATGGATAGTTTTCCGGGACCCGGTTCTACCAAGGTGATTGACGGGATCTTGTGCGTAAAGACGGAAAATGCGAGACGCGACTGATCCGCGAAAAGCGAAAGCGCGGGAAAGCGGTAGCCGCGAAAGGAGGAACGCCATATGGCGCTATTGTCAGTAATATTGCCTTCGTACAATGAGGAAATGAATATTGCCAATACTGCCAAGACGCTGACGGAGCTCTTTGAGAAAGAGCAGATCGACTTTGAGTTGGTCTTTGTCAGTGATGGATCAAAGGACGGCACGTTTGCAGAGATCAAAAAGGCATCGGAAGCTGATTCCAGGATCAAGGGCGCGGAATTCTCACGCAACTTTGGCAAGGAGGCAGGCATTTTTGCGGGGCTTGAACTTGCCGCGGGAGATGCCGTAGTCGTGATGGACTGCGACCTGCAGCATCCGCCCGAGGTAGTCCCCAAGATGTGGGAGCTTTGGAAACAGGGCGCTCAGATCGTGGAGGGCAAAAAATCCTCACGGGGAAAGGAAAGCATTTTTTATAAAATGTCGGCAGGTCTGTTTTATAAGATCATGAGCGGCCTGATCAAGATGGACATGAGTTCTTCGTCTGATTTTAAGCTTTTGGACCGGAAGGTGGTGGACGTGTTGCTGCAGCTTCCGGAACGCAATACCTTTTTTAGGGCGCTTACGTTTTGGGCCGGATTTGACTCCCAGACGGTTGAGTATGAAGTGCAGGAGCGGAAGTACGGAACCAGCAAGTGGAATTTCTTCAGCCTGATGAGATATGCCGTTGCCAATGCGACTTCCTTCAGCACGCTGCCCTTACAGCTTGTGACGTTTATGGGAATGGTATCCATTATCTTTAGCGTGATCCTGGGAATCCAGACGCTGGTAAAATATTTGATGGGAAATTCCGTGGAAGGTTTTACCACCGTGATCCTGCTCATCCTCATCATCGGCGGGTTCATCATGCTGAGCCTTGGAATCATTGGACACTATATCGCAAGGGTGTACGAGGAAGTCAAGGGACGCCCGAAGTACGTGATCAATCGCGTCACGGACAACGTTCACGGGAACGTGACGGGCGGCTGGAAAAAATAAGGACGCGGCATTATATAAAATATCTGGAGTAATGAAAAAACCTGACAGAGTAGAGACTTGGAGGCATAAAATGATCAATTTTAACGTACCGCCTTGCGCGGAAAATGCTATGAAATACATTGGGGAGTGCGTAAAGAACCAGAAGATCTGCGGCGACGGCGCATACACCAAGAAGTGTAACCAGTGGATCGAGGCGAAGACGGGAACCGCTAAGTGTCTCCTGACCACGTCCTGCACCCACGCCACGGAGATGGCGGCGCTACTTGCGGACGTAAAGCCGGGAGATGAAGTGATCATGCCCTCGTACACCTTTGTTTCCACCGCGGATGCTTTTGTTTTAAGGGGAGCAACGCCAGTGTTTGTC
The DNA here is from genome assembly GCA_017552985.1 of Lachnospiraceae bacterium. Lineage (GTDB taxonomy): Bacteria > Bacillota > Clostridia > Lachnospirales > Lachnospiraceae > Acetatifactor. The sequence continues at coordinate 6,598 of JAFZNO010000004.1, read as the reverse complement.
GACGTACGCCCGGACACCATGAACATTGACGAGAAATTGATCGAGGATGCCATTACGGAGAAGACCAAGGCGATCGTTCCCGTACATTATGCAGGCGTTGGATGCGAGATGGATACCATTATGGACGTGGCAAAGCGCCATGGACTAAAGGTGATCGAGGATGCCGCTCAGGGCATCATGGCAACCTATAAGGGCAAAGCGCTTGGTACGTTTGGAGATTACGGGTGCTTCAGTTTTCATGAGACCAAGAATTACAGCATGGGTGAGGGCGGCGCGCTTCTGATCCGTGACGAAGATAACGTGGAAGAGGCGGAGATCATCCGTGAAAAGGGCACGAACCGCACAAAATTCATTCAGGGAAAGATTGACAAGTATACCTGGATCAATTTCGGTTCCTCCTATCTGCCCAGCGACATGAACGCGGCATATCTCTATGCCCAGCTTGAGATCGCGGATGAGATCAATAACGCGCGTCTTGCCATCTGGAACCGGTATTATGAGGCGTTAAAGCCCTTGGCTGACGCAGGGAAGATCGAGCTTGCCTACGTGCCCAAGGAGTGTGTGCACAATGGCCACATGTTCTGGCTGAAGGTTGCCGACGCAAAGGAAAGAAAGGCTTTCATGGATGAGTATCTGAAAGCACAAAATGGCATCTATGCCGTATCACATTACGTTCCCCTTCACACGGCGCCTGCCGGTCAGAAGTTCGGCCGGTTCCACGGAGAGGACAAGTATACGACGAAGGAAAGCGAGAGACTGGTTCGCCTTCCCATGTACTATGGCCTGACCATGGATCAGGTGGATTATATCTGTGATAAGGTGAAGGAATTCTTTTAATGGAACAAGGTGGAATGCAAAAAACGGCTAGAGCGGCGTCTGGGATCTTGGTGAGGGTGGCAATCCTTGTGGTTAGTACCCAGATTCTGCTTGGCTTTTTTTGGATCCTTATGAATTTTTCTTCTTTTCAGGAGCTTGGGGAGAGCCATTTCTTTCAGGAGCTTCAGAAAAGCTTGGTATGTGACGAGTACGTGGGGATTTTGTATCCCTTGATCATGCGCATCGCAACCGGAGTGACAAGTGTCCTCCCGTTGCCTGCGCATTGTTTGCTTTATGCGCTGCAACTTACGGTGGCCCTCTTTGCGGCGCGTTTTTTTTGGAGCAGGTTTTCCGGGTATGGACAATGGCCACTTTACCTAAAAATCTGCCTCATCCTGGGCATGGTAACGTTCCCCGTGGCGGAGCAGTGTCATCTGGCCGTATTGCCCATTTCCCTGACGGCTTCCCTGTATTTGATCTCTGTTGGACTTTTGATCCAAAAGAGCGACAGGCCTGGCTTAACGCTGACAAAGTTTGGTCTCCTATGGCTCGCAGAGACGCTGCTGATGCCGGAATACTATCTTTTTGGCGGAATCCTGACGTGCATTTTTGTGCTTCGGGAGTTTTCAAAAGCTTTTTACGTGATTTTGATCGCAGCGGTTTTTTGTGCAGGAATTCCCTTTATTTCGGGATGGACGAGCAAGGATGGCGCCCTTGGAAGAATGCGCCAGACGCCGGAGGCGGTTGCCATGCGTCGCTTGGCATGGGATTCCTACGGGGATTTTTATCCGGATTGGCCGATGGAGCTTCGGGAGGCACTGACGCAGGAGGAGATAGCCGAGATCAATGCTTGGCCGGAGCAAGCGCTCTGGGTATTTGGACGTGAAGTGGATGCAAGGCTTGGAGAGAAAAAAGCACGGGAAATCTATGGCACGGTGGCGAAGGCGGCTCAGAAACTCCGCCGGAGTGAGAATGCCAAGGACGTGATCAAAGACGTGCTTTGTTATAGTCTTGTTCCCGCATCACGCCTTGTGTTGATGGCAGGAAAGGGAAATCACGAGACCCTGCAGCGGATGAATTATGAGGCCATGCGGGCAAATGCCCCCATGTTCACCTCACTCTACGTAAGATATGACGGTTTTTGTTTTCTTTGCCTGTTGTGTTTATGCGGCCTTTGGATGGTGATAAGGCTGATAAAGGGTAATGGGGATGAGAGAAAGGCCATGATCAAAAACCTGCTGATCTTTGCGGTGATGGCAGGGGTTGTGGTGATTTTTTATACCCTTCAGGCGGGCGGATGCATGGACGAAAAGCGCAGCCTGCCGGTGATGGTGCTTTGGATGGCGTGGTTTTGTAAGATGATCGCGGACGTGCTAATTAGGGAAAAACAGGAGACGGAGAACGGAAAATGATCGGGATCGTTTTGACCTGTATTTTAATAATAGGGTTCCCCTTGGCGGTGGGCACGATCTTTCTTCCTTTGCAGGAAAAAGGAGGAAGGCTTGTTTTTTCATGGGCTTTTGGGCAAATCACCCTGTGGGCGGGATTTCTTGCCGTCAGCGTTCCCATGATACTGACGTCCAAGACGTACTCCCAGGTGAGAACGGCATATTTTGTGCTGTGCGGGATCCTGCTTTTGATCGCCGTCGTTGTCGCTTTGATCAGATGGCGGAAGAAGGAAATTGGGAAGTTTTCGAAGCCGGACGTTTCCCAATGGATCAGGCAGCAGGGAAGGGGAGCAATGCTCCTGTGGATTTTATTTTTGGCCCTCCTTTGTTTTCAGCTTTTTTGCGTTTTTTTCCTCACGTACGAGGATGGTGACGATTCCTATTACGTGGCGATCACGACTTATTGCAAATATGACAAGTTGTTGTATCAGATCGAACCCTACACGGGCTACACGACGCTCCTTGACGTAAGGCATGCCTTGGCGCCATTCCCCGTTTGGGTTGCAGTTTTGGCTGAGCTTTCCGGGCTTTCCGGCGCGGCTGCGTCCCACGTGATCACCTCGGCGTTTACCCTTATGATGGCATATGGGTTCTATTATCTGATCGGGAAAAAACTGACGAAAACGGGAGAGCAAAAGGAGACTTGGAAGCTTCCCCTCTTTTTGGTGATCTGCGCCTTGCTTGTGACGTTTGGCGGATATTCGATCTACTCGCCTGAGAAATTCCTTGTCACAAGGGCTGCCCAAGGGAAAACCATTTTGGCCAACCTGATCATTCCCGCCGTGATCTATTTGATCATGACGCTGATGGAAGGATTGGAAAAAAAGGAAAAGGTTTCCATTTTGCTTTGGCTGGCCATGTTTATGACCATGAGCGCGGGATGCCTTTGCAGTTCCCTGGGCGGATTTCTTCTCTGCATCCTGGCAGGGATCGGAACGCTTTGCGGCGTGATCGCTTACGGGCGTTGGAAGCTTTTGGCCGGCGCGTGTCTTTCCATGCTGACGCCAGCCGTGATCGTAATTTTGTACGTTATTTTGCCACCGTTTTTTTAGGGAGAAGTTTTTGACGGGATTTTTGGGGAAAGGAGAGATTTCATGAACGCGTTTGCCTTGTTTCGGGAATATATGGGAACGGGTCTTTTGCTGTTATGGTATGTTATTTCGCTCTGTTATCTCTTCTTTGCGGAGAAGAGAAAGGACAGAAGGATCACGTTCCTTTACCTGCCTTTGATCTTGTTGCTGTTGTTCTTTAATCCTTTGTTTTTCTCTTTGTTTCAAAAGGTCCTGGGAGAAGAAATCTTTTATCGCATGCTCTGGCTCCTGCCTGTGACGGTCACCTTGGCATATGCCGTGGTGAAGGTTTGCTCGCAGCTAAAGGGGAAAACGCGCGTCGCGTTTGGATGCGCGGCAGTGATTTTGGTTATTGTTTCCGGCAGTTTTGTCTATGACAGCCCCTATTTTTCATGGGCGGAAAACGCTGACCACGTGCCGCGGGAGGTTGCGGAGATCTGTGACCTGATCGAGATCCCGGGGATGGAGGTCATGGCCGTATTCCCGCCGGAGATGCTGCATTTTGTGCGTCAGTATACGGCCCGGGTATGTATGCCCTATGGGCGTGAGGTCTTACTGAATGAGTTTAACGAATTGGAGTACGTGACGCATTACAAGAAGGTTGACGTTGCGAAGCTCGCCGGACTTGCGAAGAAGGAGAACTGTCATTACGTGATCCTTTCCGAGGAGAAGGAGCTGAGCGAAAGCATGGAGAGTTATGATTATCAGCTGATCGGGCACGTTGGAAAGTACTTGGTATATCAGGATCCCACCAGGGATTATTTTCGCCGGGAGGAGTAAGAAATGTTGCCGGATACTTGGCGGATAGAGATCATCCGAAGCAGAAGAAAGACCTTGTCCATCACCGTACGGGAAGGCAACGTGATCCGTGCAAGGGCGCCATACAGGCTCTCGCAAAAAGAGATTTACGGGTTTGTGGAATCAAAGCAATCATGGATCCGGAAACAGATGGACAGACTGGCGGATGAAAGGGAACGCGTTAAGGAAGAGGGAACTTTTTCGAGACGGGAAATAGAAGAGCTTGCGGGGCAATTGGCTGAAGTCCTGCCGGAGACGGTGAACCGTTATGCGAAAGAACTGGGAGTGACGTACGGAAAGATCTCCGTCAGAAATCAAAAAACGCTTTGGGGGAGCTGCACGGGCAAGGGAAATCTAAGCTTCAACTGCCTGTTGGCGCTGGCCCCCAGAGAGGTCATGGACTACGTGGTAGTCCATGAATTATGTCACAGGCTGGAAATGAATCACTCGGCAAGGTTTTGGAGATTGGTGGAACGGACCTTGCCGGATTATCAAGTGAGGCGGCGCTGGCTTCGCGAAGAAGGAGCGATCCTCATGAAAAGAATGGCGGGAAATTCTTATTGATCAAACTGCGTTAATGCACTGACGAAGCGTTTGACAAGGAGTTCCCGTCCTTTTTGGTTTAAATGCAGGTTATCCTTGAGGTATTCGGGGGCCTCGTCCTCGTTGAAGGTGCCGTAAATGTTATCGATAAAGCTCACGTACTCGGAAATGGACGTGGAGCATTCGTCTATTACGTAGCTGCTCAAGGTGGCACCGCCCTCGTAAATCATTTGGTCACTGCTCACGTAGTTGCCGTTTTCGTCAACGCCGAATGCGTACGTGGGAGAAAGAACGATGATCCTCACCTTCGGGTACGCCGCCCGGAGAACGCGAAGTCCGGCCAACAGATTTCCGGTAAAACTCATTATGTCGTCCTCGCGATCGGGATTGGTCATCAGGCTTCCTGCCAAATAGTCGCTGCCGTCATACATGATCGCGATGGTGTCAACGGTGCTCATGTCAATGGTTTCCAAGGTTTTCCGAAGCTGTTTGGTCTCGGGCAGGATTTTCGCGCCCGGAAGAACCTCCAGCCAGTCAAAATAATCCAGACCGTCCATGGTAAGGTAAAGCGTGAGCCAGTAAAAATTGTAGACGTCAAGGCCGAAATCGGTTTCCTTTATGGATGCGCTCTTTGCGGCAAGGTAGCTTCCGGCGACGGAACAGTTGTAGGTCTTGGCGCCGGTGGCTTTGGCGATCATGTTGACGACGCCGTTCTCGGAATCCCTTTCATCTGCAAAGGGAGCGTTCCCGAAGAACAGAATGGTATGGGGATTTTTGTTGGCCAAGAGATTGCCGTCCTCGTCAGTGAGCGGATAGATGACGTCGTAGGTGTCCTTGCCGTCCGTGTAAATGCCGTGTTGGTCAATGTAATCCTGATCCACGCGAGTGCCCCAGTTTTTCAGTCGGACAACGATGAAAACGATAATGATGACTGCGATCAATATTAACAGCGTATGCAAATTGAATACGTATTTTTTCCAATCAGACTTCTTATTTTCTTGGGATTGTTCGTTCATGTCAGACCTCTTTTCAAGTAAATTTGCCTTCATTTTACAATTATATGCAGGGAATGTCCATGATATCTCTTTAATCCTAAGAAAGATTTAAGAAATTATGAAGAAATGGGCAATTCTCTTGAAGAGTTTGGTTCAGAATGATATAATGACTGATGATTTGATACTAAGTAAAATGGTCAGAGTATGTAAATATATCAATTACGTACGGATAATCTGATGGAAGGGAATTGAGTTATTATGAAGTGGAATGTTGGTCATACAAAAAGACCGCAGGACAAGTGGGAAGCAAATCGCAGAGGCGGATATGAATGGGAAGGGGAGGGAGTCGATGATTTCTCCTATGAACCAGTAGAAGATTCCGTAAGTTATGACGCTGAACCGGAGAATATCGAGTTTGACGTGGAGCAGACTGGGTTTAGCGGCGGACGTGATCAGCATGCGATCTATGCACAGGACGGAGACTACGTCGCAGATCAGGAATATGAAGCCGGCATGGAATATGCCAGCGAGCCTGACTATGCGTTAAATCATGATTACGTTGACGGTGACCAGGTGCTGACGGAGACCTATGATCAGGAGAATTATGAGGGCTATGATCAGGGAACCTATGAATCATCGTATTATGATGAGACTGGTTACGACGGTGAGAACTACGAAGAAGGAACTTACGAGGAAAATTATGACCAAGTAGTTTATTATGAATCCGAAAATGGCCAGGGAGCGTATGATCAGGAAGTCTATGACGAATCCGGAGCAGGTCAGGGAGCTTATGACCAGGAGGTCTATGACGAATCCGGAGCAGGTCAGGGAGCTTATGACCAGGAGGTCTATGACGAATCCGGAGCAGGTCAGGGAGCTTATGACCAGGAGGTCTATGACGAATCCGGAGCAGGTCAGGGAGCTTATG
>JAFZNO010000021.1 GCA_017552985.1 Lachnospiraceae bacterium | reverse complement strand
GCTTCATCAAGTTGGAAAGATGACCTTGAGATCAATTGCTGCATGACCTCACTTCTCGCTTCCATCAGTTCCATGAATTTCAAATGTTCCAAATAGCTGATCCGCTCATTCTCCTTGAGTTCCTGAACGGATGCATAGCCGAACGCTTCTTGAACAACACTGTCTGACAAGGAACCATACTTGGAAAATTCCTCCTCAAAATACGCTTCAAATTCCTTCTCCGTCACCTGAGGAATGGACAATTCCTTCCGAACGTCCTTATAATCTCCGATCGAGCTAACGTAACTGTTTTTTATCCCTTCTCTTTCCAACATTTCTTGGATGACAGGGGAAATCATGAGTCGCGTCTTATCTCCGCAGGAAGCCATGCCCAAAATAAATACGCAACTCACTAACGTAATGATTATCCGCTTAATCCATTTCTTCATTGCAATCCCCCATCACCCCTTTTATTAATACGGGGTTACGCCAAGCTTGGAATTAATTGTTGCTGCCTTGATAATGACGGTCGATGAACTAGATATTCCCTTAACGATTCCAACAATTTGATTTTGTCCATTTATGTTTGTATATACGATGGAACCACTGTCTCCATCCACTGAAATGATATTTTTCGTCCAAACAAAACCTCCCTCATTGGGCAATAACACTTCAGAGCTTTTTTCACCATTTATCGCTCCATGCATTGTGACCTTTTGATCCCGCTTAACTGCAGCTACTTTAGCCGTAATGGTTTTGCCGCTTGGTGTTGTAGTTTTCAAGCTGTTTCCAGACGCTATGGATACAAATGCCGTATCAATGGCAGAACTTTTAGCATCCACTCTGCCAAATTTCACATATTGCCCATTGCGGTTCAAGTACGCGTTACTATTGATCGCACCGTCAAAAACATGTAATGCAGTTACGAACCCATTTACGCGATTTCCCCCAAAATTCTTATATGCACGATAACCAATACCTCCTGTTCTGTAAACCGCACGATATCCCGTTGGGGTATTCTTATATCCCAGAGAACTGTACAGTAACCCTCCAAGATTAGCGGAGGCTTGTTCTACGAATTCATCTCCGGCATCCGTAACGGCCACACTATCCGTATTTCCCGTAATCATATACTCCTTATACCATTTCTGCAGCAAATCCGCGCTACTGTCTTTCTTCCCCACTGGTAAAGCGACAGCACTTGCGCCAACGCAAAACAATGTAACCATAAATGCAGCCAATGATGCTTTTCCTCTTCGAAAACACACTTTTTTCATACCCTCTCTCCTTTTCAAGTTTTAGCTTTTTCCATTGATTAATTGGAACGACTCCTTCCAAAACCCACTATACCCTCACCCTCTCACCACTTTCAATCTCTACGTCGCGAACGCCTTTCTTTTGTCGTGAACAACGCAAAAACTGGGGCAGGTCTCCCTGTCCCAGTTATCTTATTCTTATCTCATATTTTACTAAACCTGCGCCGTCATCCGCAGCGCCATCTTTTTCCACCATTGATATCCTACGACCGTAATGATGACCTGAATCACAATTCCCGGAAGACAAAGCCAGCCTGAGTACGTCTCCATCAGATTCGCCGTAAGGATTGCGATCCCAACGATCCCGCCCCCGATCAGCAGAAACGTGATCAGGTTAAATAGTTTTAATTTTCGCTTTTGCTCTGGCGGCATCTTGGCCATGCGCCCGACGATCGCGTAAAGTGCTCCATATTGCTCCAAAGGGATCCCCCGTCCGTCGTCAGATTTTGTTTTTATCCCAAAGATGGCGCCCAAAACGCAATCCGCAAAGATCTCAGGTATGACAAACAAAAACTCAAATAATGCTTCCATGCGCATCCCCCTTTCGCTATCCGTCCCTTTACTAACAGCATACCAATTCCCAACCTTCGCCAAAAGTCGGAAATCTTGCACGTTAATTCACCTTATCGTGCATTTTTTGATACGCTTTCTCTTGTCAGTTCACAACGTTTTCGTTACAATGGAGAAAAAGGACAAAAAGAGGGGACGGGGCACGTGAAAAATTTGATCAAAAAAATGACCACCGGCAACAGGCCAGTGATCATTACAGGCATATTATTTACCCTTACTTGGATGTTTATCGTTTTGACGGCATGGCTCGCCGGCTTACATCTCTATGATTTTTCCATAACGATCTCCGCATACATCGGCTTACGCCTGTGGACGGTCTTGCTGTATTTCTGCTCTGCGACCGTCATGTTTGCGCTACTTACGGTCTACGCGCTAAAGACTCCCATGCACAAGAGCAAAAAACTAACGTATTTCGTCGTTTTCCTTAGCATCTGGGGATGTTCGATCTTTCCCTGCAATGAAAAATGGAGCGCGGCGGTGACGCAGATTCATCAGTCCTTCGCGTACAGTCTCATGTTTTCCGCCACCTTTTCCTTCGTGCTGACGATCTTTCTCACCAAGAGCAAGGCCGTACGGGCCTTCGCCATTTCCACTCTTCTCTATGCGATCTTCTTCATTTTTGCACTGTTGATCATGAGGTGGCAATGGTTCGATCATACCGTCTTCATTTGGGAAAGCCTTTGCATCTATCTTCTGATCATAGAACTGCTTACGGAATATCCGCGCGCGTCCAAAGAATGATTTGGGCGCGCCGCTTCATTTCAGACCTCGTCATTCCCTCCAAAAAGCTTCGGAAGAAACTTAACGAAAAACCACCCTACCGCCATCATGGCGCCAGCTGCCTTGATCCCACTCCGGATGCGTTTTGCAGCGTCATCCGTCTTTTGATGATCCATCTTATTCAGCTTCTGTTTCTGAAAATTCTTTTCCGCCATCCTTCAACACCTCCAATAAATCCTCACCACTTACTTCAATCTGCACGTAATCATATTCCTTTGCCGCTTCCAGGCAGGGTCTCTTTTCCGCCTCAACGTACTCCACCGGATGGTTAAAGAACCAATCACTGAAGTCCGCATCCTTATGGGAAATCCTGATCGTTTTCACGGCACTGAAATCAATGTCCTTCAGAAAGCTTGCGCTCTTCTTAAACGTCTGCTCCACGGCACCCGTCTCACCGGCATATGCATATGCGGTGGCAAGCATCTTAGTCGCCTCCACGTACATGGAGTAACAATCCTGGATTGCCTCCACTTCATCATCCTTCTTGCTCAGGTAGTCCGGCTTCGCCAGCGTGTTCAAGATCAAAGAAAACTTACCATCCGGCAAAGCCTTAAAGTTTTCCACCTTTCTCGCCAATGCCTTTCCAATCTGTTCCTTTCCAAGAAGCAGGTCGTGAGCGCCTGACCTGAGAAGGTCTTTTTTGTGTTCTTCGTCCTGGATGCTCATGGCCAGAAGGATCTGCTCTTTTCCCGATTCGATCAGCGCAAGGCGGTCGTCATGCTGCCCCACTGCCATCATTTTGATGGTCTCATAGGTTTCCGACACGGTCTCCGCGATCTGGCCCAACTGCTGCTGCATGACGATGTTGTGATAGCTGTTACAGATGTCCTGATAAGGATTCCCCTGATCCGTCTGATTGATCGGAAGCTGATCCACCAGCTTCAGCTTTCCATTCTCGGTCAGCTTTAGAAGGGATGCCAATTCTGCACTGGCTCCCTTTGTATTCTTTACGGGAACCTGCACCAGGTATTTCACGCCCTTTTCGATCGTGTTGGCCACGTTTGCCATGTTTACGTACTGCGCCGCCCGGTCTAAGGCACCCATGTAATCAACTTCCGGCTCAGATTTGTTTATCTGAAGCACCTTACTGCCATTCTCGTTAATGACCTCCAGGGAGGTATTCTTCTCTGAATTGCTCACGTAGCATCTCCTTTTCTACAGTGGAATAAAAAGCGTGACCATTGTTTCCCCGTCACCGGCGCGCATGCGCACGTCACCGCCAAGCTTCCTTGCGATGACCCTTGCCTCATACAGGCCAATGCCGCTGCCTTTTACGTGGCCGCTGTTGGAGCCTCGCCAAAGACTGTTGAACACAAAGGGAAGCTCGCTCTCCGGGAGCGGCGTGCCTTTGTTGGACACCGTGATCAGATGCCCTTCCTGCGTCTTTTCCATCTTGAGGCAGATTCCCGTGCCATCCCCATATTTGATGGCATTATCCATAAACTGTCGCAGGATCCTGCAAATACCGTCAAGATCACTTTTGACCAGCGGATCCCCCTCGCTTTCCATGCAAAACGGAATGCGGCTGATCTCCAAGCGTTTTAGGTACTCTTCACGCACGTACTTCTCTATCATGCTCCGATAGAAGGGTTCTATCTTTGGCTCATACTCAATGCTTACGGTATTCGTCGCTTCCACCGCCTGCGACACCAGCTTTTCAATGTCGCCCGCATTCTTTTCGATCTTCCCCGCAAGCTCCGCGTCCTTCTCATTTACTTTTCCGTCGGGATCATAAAGTCCCGTTGCGATCGCCTCAGACAAAAGCTTGATGTTTGCCGTGGGCGTCTTGATGCCATGGACCAGCATGGTCACCATTTTCTGCCTGTCATCCGAGATTCTCCGGATTGTCTGCCTGTCATTTTCCATCTTGTCCGAGAGCATGTTCATGCCCCAGACGTACTTCCCAAAGAACTGATTCTTTGTCTCCGGGAGCTTCTCCGTGGCCATGCCCTTCGACAGGCGCTCCGGATATTCCGCCAGCTTGTGAAAGGGAAGGATCACCTTCCCAAACACCCAGATCCCATACAGGATCACCAGGATCGCACTTATCAGAATGCAACCGTTCATGAGAAGCAGTACCTGGCTATAAGAAAAATCCTTGAAGCGGTACTCTGCCAGTCCAATAAGCCTTTCGCCTTCATACAGGCAACAGATCCTGGAAGTATCCTCTCCCAGCTTCAGGCCCGGACTCTGATCCCTGCCCGCAGTCTCGTTTTCCTCCGTGAAAAAATGGATCTGCACTTCCTTCGGGCATGCCTTATCCCCGTACAGACTGCGCCACTCATCCATACGCTGCGTAAAGGCTTTCCCGACGATCGCCTGCGCATCCCGGTTGCCGGAATCCACCTCTGACTGAATCTTCGCGTTGATCCGTCCCGTAACCACGTTACGTTCCATGACGTTTTGCTGCGTAAGCTTCCTCCCAAGAAGGTTCATCCCCACGGCAAGCACCGCGAAGAAAAAGACCATGCAAAGAAGCCTACTGACGTACGCCCTCATGAGGATTCACCGAACTGGTAACCCACTTTATACACGGTCTTTATCAGTTTCGGCTCCCTCGGATTATCTTCAATCTTTTCCCTCAGCCAGCTCACGTACACGCCAAGCGACGAAAGCTCGCTGAAACAACTCTCGCCCCACACCTGGTTAAAGATGGCCTCCTTGCTGAGGGCCTTCCCCCGATGTTGCATCAGATATGCCAGCAGGTCAAATTCCTTCCCCTTTACGTCGATGAGCTGGTCGTTCTTGTACACCTTCCTTGCGCTCAAATCCACCGTGATCCCCTCCGCGGAAAGGATCTCCTTTTCTTCCCCAATGTCATAGGACCTGCGCATCAGCGCCTTGATCTTCGAAGTCAGTACGGGGATGGAAAAGGGCTTGTCCACGTAATCATCCGCACCGATCTCCATGCCAAGGATCTTGCTGTCATCATCCGTCTTTGCGCTCATCATGAGCACGGGAACGTTTTTGCTTTTCCGGATCTCGCCGAGGGCTTCAAAGCCATTTTTCCCCGGCAGCATCACGTCAAGCAAGAGAAGCTTAAACGACTCTTCTTCCAACGCCAATAGACCCTCCTCCGCGCTAAAGGCGCGTCTGACGGTCCAGCCCTCTTTTTTCAAGAAGTCGGCGATCAGTCCTCCCAGCTCCTCATTATCTTCTATGATGAGAATATCCGTCATGCATCCTCCTCAAATCCCGCGTCCCTAACGTCTAAAGACATGACAGCTCACTGCCATGCCTTTATTATAGCACAATCTCACGGGATTGTAGATAAATTTATTTATAGCTCCCCACGTCGGTAAAGATCACGTCGTCCGACGGACCTTCCGGACTCGTGAAGCTCACCTGCACGTTGCCCGTATGGTAATCCACGATGATGATCTGGGAGGTTCCCTGATTGCGGACGTTTTCCACCTTCGCTTCGCCCTTCACCTTTCCCTGATTTACCTTCTCCTGAGTGATCATCGTCTTCAGATCACCGACGGTGAATTTCTCTTTTTCCGCAACCCACTCATTGTACTTTTGGAATCTCACTGCGTTATTGTTTATCCAAAAACCATCCTGATTTCCTTCCGTGGTAAAACTATTCACGACGCACAGACTGTCAGGATTCTCCCACTTCAGGTTCTTTAGGAGCGGCGTCTTCTCGTCACGCAAAACCGAATGGCCTTTGCCGCTTTCCTGGAGCTGCAGCACCGCATCCTCGGCGCAATAGGAATGATCCGCGTCCGAAAGGATCAGATTATGGCTCCAGGTATACCTTGCGCTGTTGGCAATCATAAAGTCGCCAACCTCCTTCGCCGTCTTGTACTCCTCCAACGCATAGCGGAGATCGTAGGTATAACATCTCCTTCCGTTGGATGAATAAGCCTCGCCGCTGCTTCCCACGTCAAGGATCGCCGCGAACACGCCGTCATTATTGATGGCGGAAATCAGATTTTCAAAGCCGAGGAACGAAATGCCCGTAAAGGAACGCTCCCCCTTCTTTACGTGGATCACCGCATGCACCGTGCACATCTGATTCTCGCTTCCCAGATTCCAGTCCAGAAGCCGCATGGTGATCCTGTCTCCGTTGGCCGTCTTTTCTCCCCAAAGGGAGAGCGCGGAGCAGGCCGTTCCCCGAAGGGCTTCCGGAATAAAGTTGAACGTGATCGCTTCCTCGTAGCTGATTCTTCCGTCTTCCGCAAATCCCCTCGCGCCGCCGGAGAGCTCCTCCGCATAGGCCACAATTTCCTCCCGGTAGTCCTCCTGAACCGTCTCAAGCAGCGCCGAAACCCTGTCCCAAACAGGCTCAAAATCATCCACCAGCGCGGGAAACGCAGAATAAATGTTTTCATACACGTAGGGCTCTATGATCTCATGAAATCCGGGAAATGCTTCCATGACCGTTCCCGCATATGCCTTGCCAATCTCCTTCGGCGAAAAGTTTTCATAATCCAGCGTCACGTCATAATAATGCTCCATCTTCCGGATCTTGCAGGCACCATTCTTCGAGGAATAGCTTCCCAGCTCCTGATCCTTACTTCCCGCATCCTCATATACTCGCGGGTTTTCCACGTTCGTATTGGATACCGCCGTCAGGCTGCTCGCCGCCTGCACCGGGATCGTAAACCCGTCATACGTCGCCTTCTCCCCGCATCCGCTAAGGCACGCCGCAGCCAGGCATAACGAGGCCGCCGTCAACCATTGTTTTACTCTGTTCTTCATTCTTACCAATCCCTCTCCATGAGCCAATTGCGCAGTTTTCTCTCCCGGACGGGCATGTCGTCCTCGGACTCCAGCTTTCCAAGATACAATTCTCCCTGAATGTTTCCGTCCACGAGGAAGATCACTCTCTCACTAAAGGAGGCCACCTTCTCACTGTGGGTTACCATCATGATGGAGGTACCCTCGCGGTTCGCCTT
>JAFZNO010000020.1 GCA_017552985.1 Lachnospiraceae bacterium | reverse complement strand
CGTATCTTCCAAGGTATCGTTCCCTGGCATAGTGGCAGTAATTTCTGCGATGCCGACTCCCTTGGTAGTCAGTTTTCCATTTGAAGCATTTACTATTAAAACGCTTTCATCGCTGCTGGAATATACTATTGGCTTATCTGTATACGTGCCACTGGAACTGGCCTTTTTCGCACTTAATTGTTTTGTATTATCTCCGAATTCGACTGCCTCTATCTCTTCACCGTCAAAAATCAGCTTTCCCTGCGGCTCTCCCAAAACCGTCAATTTTACGTCAGCAGTTATGCTTTCATATTCATCATCTGCGCCCTTGATTGCCGTAAGCGTCACTTCGCCCCTCTTATGGAACGTTACTTTGTCCTTTTCCGGATCAAAGGATGCAATTTCATTCGGGTTACTAAAACGCATAATCGTTCCATTTCCCGATCCGCCGTTAAAACTAAACCCCACAACGTCATTAACCTTAATGGTTTCCTGAGACATCACCCAAGAAAGCGCATCCTGCTGTTTTCCGTTAACCGTCAGTTTATAAGAACCCTTTTCCTTACCATCATCATCATACGCATAAATAGTGGCTTCGCCCCTCTTTAGGGCCTTAACCTCTCCGGTCGCGGCCTTCACCGTGGCAATCGACTCGTCACTGCTGCCATAATGGTTTGGCGTAGGATTTGCCTGTGCCGTCAAAAGTTCACCAACAATTAACGTATATTCATCCTTAGGAAATGCATACCTTTGCTCTTGCATTTCTATCGGATTATAATATGTAGTAATTGGCTCTCCGGTAATCGTCTTATATCCCGTCTTGGTAACGGAAACCGTACTGCCCGCTATTTGGTATCCGTTCGGGACATCGGCAGCGAACTTACCTTCCCCAAAGGATCCTCCGGTTTTTCCAGGGCTTGTTTTATCATCTGAGGAACTGTTCTTTTTCCCCCAGGTAATTACTACGTCTGCACCATCGATGTTTTGTTTTGACGCATCATACACGTGGATCTCAACTCTTTCCGCCGCATGCGACACGAAAGCCATGTCTGGCAAAAGCGTAATCATCATCAGAACAGACATCAGTCCAGCCAATAATCTCTTAAATAAATTACGTCTCTTGTGCTTTTTCATTTTTCTCCCTCTTTCACAAAACTATCTATGTTTGATCAATTCATTCCCGTACCGCATCTGTCACAAGTTCCGTCCTGATTAGCATCCACGTGTCCCAGCGCACCAATGCGTTCCTTCTCACTTTTGCCACACCGTGAACATACTCTGTAAGTATACCCCAAGGTTATGCACCCCGGCTCAACGTTAGGCGATGAAGGATCATCTTTCCAGTCATGCCCCAGTGCCGGGACGTCAACTAAAGGAATGAAATATGTCTTACATTCTGGACAACATTGCGCTGCCGAGTGTCCAGGCAGCGTACAGGTCGGCGCTACTTCCGGTATTTCTAACATTTTATGTCCTTTGGCCGGTATAACCGCTGCCCCTGAAATGGGTGCTCCGCAAACTTTACACCTTGTTCCAGCCTCATAACCTGCTTCCGTGCAGGTAGCTGCCTTTCCGGAAACCGTCTCCGGCACGTGTGCCGCCAGCGGCAATGCATCGCCTCCTGACAAGTTCGCTCCGCATACCGAGCACTTCGTTCCGGCCGCATGCCCCTGCGATGAACACGTGGAGGCCACTTCCGCGTAACCAACCGGCGTGTGTCCCGTCTTCGGAATCGTCTCCTGCTTTACGAATACCTCTCCGCAGACGCTGCAGTGGCTGCCTTCCGTTTTTCCTTCGCTCTGACAGGTCGCCGCGACTGCCTTGTCCTTCACTTCCTTGTGGCCCGTTGCCGGCACGACCTTCTGCTCTTCCAGAATCTCACCGCAGACGCTGCAGTGGCTTCCCTTGCTTAGGCCGTCCTTCGTGCAGGTCGCCGCAACCGCCGCATCCGTCACCTTCTTGTGCTTGTGCTCCGGCTTTACCACGAGGCCGTTGTTGGCGAAGGTTCCGCCTTCCTCACTCTTTAGTGCCGTCCCGAGGAACATGCCGCCATTGTTATTCAGCGTTCCGCCAAACGTGATCTCGCCCTTCGCTCCAACGGATACGTTTCCGTTTACGTTCAGCGTCTTCCCGGCGGGAATCGTTAGGACCGCTTCGGCCTTGGACTCGCCGTACTTGCCCTTGACGTCGACCTTGATCTCCTTCTCCGTCTGGCCCGCCGCCAGCGCTTCCTTTAATTTTTCCATGCCCTCCTCGCCTTCGCCAAAGAGGACCTCACCGTTTACGTTGACTGTCACGTATTGTTCATTGTCTAGTGCCGCTTGAAGTTCTTCCAGCGTTGGTGATTCAAGATCGACAAAGTCGATCACGGGTTCCGGCGTCGCCGTGGGCTCTGGCGTAGGCTCCGGCGTTGCTGCCGGTTCTTCCGTCGGCGTGACGCTTACCACTTCGCTGCTCGCCGGTTCGCCTCCCGGCGTTGCGGACGCCTCAACCTGGCTGGTCGTCTCTCCTCCGGTTTCCTTTCCGCAGCCTGCACATCCGCTGCAGCTTCCAAGGCTCACCGTCAGTGCCAACAACATGATCAATGATGCGTAACGTTTCTTGTTTTTCATATCCCCATCCCTCCAAAAGACGCCTCTTTTTTGCGTCCAAAAACTAGTAAATATTTTACGATTGTCCATAAAAAGCCAATATACCTTATACATCATAACACATTTTTACTAAATAGTAAATTATTTTCGCTTTAAAATTAAGAAAAAACTGACGAGAGTTTCCTGCTCGCCAGTTTTCACGTTTACGATTTACAACTTATGTTTTTTCATTTGGCACGTTTTCGTTTCAAATCTCTTGTCCGCGCCTGTCATGTGTTTACATTTTCATAAAGTCCCAAAAAGCCCTTGCTTTCCCGTTTTTGACCAACCTGGTCACTGCTATTCCCGTCGCCACGACGCTGATCGTCAGTAATGCGGTGCCGCCGGCAATCTTCAGGAAATCCTTTTTCCAGGTTTCCGGATCATTCACGTCCTTTTCAGGAGCCTTTCCCTGTATGGTTACTTTTCCATTTTCCAGTTTTTTGATCAGATAGGCATACGTGTCCTCCGTGCCAAGCCCAAGTCTCCGCTTATAATCCAAAGCAGTCATTCCGTCAACCTCCACGATGCCGTCCTCAATGCGTTCTTCTCCGGCAAGCACCAGGTAAAATTCCGTTTCAAAGGCCGGCGCCTTCTTCAACAAGCGAAGCGCCTCTTTGATTTCCTCTTGGTTAAGATTCCTGTCATATTCGAAATAATCCCGGAAGAGTTTCTCCTTAGCATCCTCCCGTGAAGTCGGGAAAACGCCGCGATAACACTTCAGAATGTCCCCCCTCGTCGTTTCCCCTGCCAGAATGGCCTTCGCCTCCTCATCCGTAATCCTCTGAAACACGGGATACTCTTCCATCCCCATGCGGCACCGGATATAGTGCCTTCCATTCCATCTCACCACGGCTCCCCACTGATCCCCGCTCAAAACCTTCATTCTTTCATCCTCCTCGCCCTAACGCGTTGAATTCTGCTTCCTATTTTCCGACCGTTCAATTACGCTTTCTTTTCCCCTAACCGCTCAATTACGTTCCCGATTCCGCAGTCGCGTGGTTCCGCTTCTCCTGCTAATATCATTTTACAGATTTCCGTTACTAAATTCAACATACAATTATTCTCTTGCCCACGTCAAACTTTGTCCAGGCAGGTTCCGGTACGTTCCAAACTTCTCTTAGAGCGAACACTTCTCGTGACAAATTGGAAGTTGCGCGTTTCTACAAGCGGTGCGCAAACAGGACGGAATGGTCTGCTGGGAGCTTGCTCACAAGCAGACCCATTTCGGACTGATTGCATAGCGCGCCAGCGCGTCATCCGACGAATGCGAAGCATTTG
>JAFZNO010000019.1 GCA_017552985.1 Lachnospiraceae bacterium | reverse complement strand
TGCAGCGTATCGGTACTAAGGTGCCGCAATAAAACCGAAGGAATCTTCCCACTTCGTGGGCCCCTCCTTCGGTATGCGCCACCTAAGTACCGACGCTTGGCAAATATGCCTGAGGGATACTATTCAAGCCATCCCCTCGAGTATGTTGTAAGCAGAGTTTGTTAGTGTGTCAGTAGATACGTCCCCGTGACCCAGTTTTAAGATATGGTTATATATTAGCGTCTGCCTGCTTTTTCGGGTTCGGGATAGGTAACGCCGAAGGTATCTACGGTTACGCTCTCCATCACCTGATCCTCTAAGGGACGATCACGGAAGTCGGTAGCGGTCTCAGCGATCTTATTTACGACGTCCATGCCCTCGATCACCTTGCCGAATGCAGCGTACTGACCATCCAGGTGAGGACTGGTCTCATGCATTACAAAGAACTGGCTGCCTGCGGAGTTCGGCATCATGGAACGAGCCATGGAAAGAACGCCGGGGGTGTGCTTCAGGTCATTCTTGAAACCATTGTCGGAGAACTCACCCTTGATGCTGTAGCCAGGGCCGCCCATGCCAGTGCCGTCAGGGCATCCGCCCTGGATCATGAAGCCGCGGATCACGCGGTGGAAGATCAGACCATTATAAAAGCCCTTGCTTACCAAGCTAATGAAGTTATTTACGGTGTTCGGCGCGATCTCCGGATAGAGCTCAGCCTTGAATACGGAGCCGTCCTTCATGGTAAAGGTTACGATGGGATTTGACATAAGATTCCTCGCTTTCTTGAATTCCATTTGGAATTCTTTTTATTTTTCGAAATTTTTATTTGCTTTGCGTCGCAAAACAGTTATACTTATTCTAGCCTAAAACTTGATTTCCGTAAAGAGGAAAGGACAAGGGAAATGTATTATTTGCGGTACGTTGTCTTGCGGATGGCGCAGGAGAGAGCGCATAAAAACCAAAATGGCTTAGGCATTTTAGAAGCTGGTGCTTCACGGGAGAATCCGTGGAACACGTGGATTTCATCGCTTCTGGCAGAGGGAATCCAAGTGATATCTGCTGAGGGGGCCGGTCAGGGTGAGGCTTCCCTTTGGATCACGGACGACGAGAGCTTTGCAAAAGAATGCGTAAGGTGCGGCAGGCCGGTTCTTGGCGTCCTTACGGAGGATAACGCCGGACAGGGCTTTGACGGCGTCTCTTATCTTGTAAGTGACCTTGTCGACGTGGAGCCGCAGTATTTGGAAAAGGTCTATCGCAGGCAGGCGGGAATCCCGTGGGACGTGTTGGAGACGGAAAGGTGCCTGCTTCGGGAGACGATCGCCGGGGACGCGGATGCTTTTTATGAAATCTATGCGGATCCTTCCGTCACGAAGCACGTGGAGGATTTGCCAAAGGACCGGGACGCCTTTACGGCCTGGCTCCAGGATTATGCAAAAAGCGTATATGAATTTCTCGGCTATGGCATCTGGACCGTGTGTTTGAAGCAGGAGACTTTGGATGAGAGCCTGGCGGTCATTGGTCGTGCAGGGCTTACCGTTCGGGAAGGATATGACGCGCCGGAATTGGGTTTTGTCATCGGAAAACCTTGGCAGGGACAAGGCTTGGCATATGAGATTTGCTGTGCCATATTGGATTATGCAAGGGAGCAAGGCATTCCAGAAGTGATCGCATTTGCGGAGCCAGGAAACGAAGCTTCGCGGAAACTGTTGCAGAAGCTTGGCTTTCAAATGACGGATTGGAAAAATTTGGATTGGCATAAGACGGATTGTCAAGAGCAAGTATTACAAGACCTTGTAATGCTTACCATGCACTTCATCTGATTCGTCTTACGGTAGGGATGAATCTAGAAATAATATGACCTGAGGGAGATTTGAAATGGCTGGAACCATCATGCATTTGGTGATCGCGGACCGGCTGCTGGAGCAGCTGGGGATTGAGAATCCGGGATATTTTTACTGCGGGAATCTTGCACCGGACGCGATCATGAACAGGAAGAATTACGAGAGGGAGATGAAAAGGCACACGCATTTCAAGGACGGGATCCGGTTGCACGAGCTTCGCATCCCCGAGAATTTCAAGATATACTTAGAGAGACTAAATGCGTTTTATCAAAGGCTTGTGGCAGTGCCAGATCCGCATCATGAGATTTATTTCGGATATCTGACGCACATGCTGGTCGACGAATTATACGTATTACACTTCCGTGACGGTTTTGTGGACAAGCTCGTGGCGGAAGGAAAGGAGCCAACGGACGAAGAGTTTTTCCGGGCGTATACAAAGGACGTGTACCTGGTGGATCTGGAACTGGTGCGCATCTATCCCTTTCATTACCCCATGCCGGAGACCTTGCGGATCAAGGAATCATATGAGATCCCCGGGCTGGTCGCTTCCCAGGAGCTCCTGGACAGCAAGGAATTTATCATCAACATGAATTTTGACAAGGCTGGCGCTGAAATAAAAAAAGAACAGAACGCCCCGGATGCGTCCTGTTCTGAGGATGAAATTAAAAGTTTTTATTTCCCTGACGTTACCAGTCAGGTATCAAAGGAACTCAAGGTCATGACTATGGAGCAAAACCTTGATTTTATTGAGCTTTGCGTACGAGAATTGCCGAAAATCTTAAGGGAACGCTATGATCTTTGTTTTTGAACGGGAAGTCTTCCCCACTGGGGAGGACTTTTTTTGTACGCTTTTTATAAGCTTTCGAAGGAGCAGGAACAGTCCAAAGCCAAGCAGCGCGCCAAGCGTGTTCCCAAGAAGGTCGTCCGCTTCAAACATGCCGCGGCGCGTTAGGAGCTGCGTGCATTCGATCAAAAGCGAACAGAAAAATCCGGTAAACAGGATCCAACGTGAACTTTGCATTTTCTTCCAGCCCAGGGGGAGAAGGAATCCCAGCGGCATGAACATGGCATAATTATACAGGATGTTGCGCCAGGAGCCCATGTCGCCAAGGATCAGGGACTCGTAATAGGAATAGAACAGGGGATAGACCTGATCATTTTTCGCCTTGGGATATCTCATGAAAAGGGTTGCGCTCAGGACGATGAAGCAGTAGCAGAAAAAGACGCACCACCATGCGACGCGGCGCCCGGAAAGCTTCTTTTGGCCCTTCATCCATTTCCGGTAGATCACAAAATATCCGAACAGAAAAAGCGACAATAGCGTCATAACTATGAGAATGCCTACGCTGGCGAAACTAAACGCCAGCGAGAGCACGGTTGATAAATTCATAAAGGTCACCTCCCGTTAATCATAATAAATCTTCTCTTCAGCGACGGCGGGATAAAGATATTCTTCGTGAACGTTTTCCAAGATTTTCTTCATGATCTCCATGGGCAGCTTGCCGTAGCGCACGTAACATTCCGCGGTGCCGCCATCCTCCAGATGCGCAGTACCCAAGTATGCATATTCCATGGTCAGGGGATCATTATAGTAACCCCAGATCAAGTAAGGTTCCAGTTCTTTCAGGAATTCCAGGTCTGTTAAGGTAAATCTCCAATAGACATTGTGATATTCCTCATCCCAATCGGTTTTATATTCTTCAACCGGTGCCTCGGGAAGAGGATTTCCCTCTGCGTCAAATCCATACATGTGGAAGAGTTTGCCAAGGAATTCGTCATTTCTACGCAGTTCCAAACCGCAGCTGACGTCCATGGAAGCAAGCTCGTCTAGGGCAGGATCCCAATTCTTTTTGGGATACCATTCCTTCACCAATTGGATGGTATTTTCATACCAATAGGGTACGTCGACGTAAAGATTCCAATAGCTATTGTTCTCTCTGGGATAGTGCAGGCTTAGGGAAAATGCCCTGCTGGTCCGGAGTAGGTCTTTTATGCCATGGTGATTCTCAAAATCCTGGTGCAGTGCATTCATAAGCTGCGTGATCTGAGACTGATCGATTACCCTTCTTTCATTCATCACGGAACTGGAGATCTCGATCATGTCAGGGTACCCGAAGCAAAGAGATTGTAAGGGATAATGCTCCTCGAGATATTCCTTTTTTTCAATGATGGGCTCCAAGAACATGACGTCATCTTGGCTTACTCGATAGTTTCGATAGTAAGAACCCAGTTTCGTCTGAACCTTTACAATGATGCTCGTGACGTAATAATCCTCTTCCTTCTCGGAAACGCAGGCGGAGAGGAGGGCATAAATTTGATCGGGATCGGTGCATTGGACGGGACCGCTCAATTCGTCGCGGGTGTTCTTGCGGCGAAGGATCCCGTCTTCCATAAAGTATAGATCGTAATTGGAAGACAGCGTGTTGGAATACAGCGTGATCCCCGTGATGCTGTTCTTGCCAGGAAGCCTTTTGGCATAGCCCGTTACGTCAAACATGGTCCCAAAGAACGCGATGCAACATATTGCCAGAGTAATGACATACTGGATCTTGTGAGAAAAGGCAGCCTTAAAGGAGGCGTGGAAAATCACGTTCAGGACGCAAAAGGCGAGGAACGTTCCAAGCAGGAGGCCAAAAATCATCCAGCCGGACCGGGAATTGTCCAGTTCCCGAAGAATGATGGCAAAGGTAAATCCGCTCAGTATGGAAATGATTGCCCTGGAAAGGATCCGCACGGGCTTTGCCTCAAGACCTCTCTCAGCAAGTTCGCTGCGTCTCTTTACGTAAAGATGGCATGCCAGGAACAGATTGATGATCATCAGCAAGGCGCCTGCACATAAATGCCAGTAATACGTAGGAATGATAACGCTGTCAACCGACCAGCGGACCGCCAGAATAAAAGGCGTCATCATTGGCGAAAGGACATAGAGCGGGTTCGCGTAATAAAGGTAATCAGGAATGTAGTAGTGATCGTAAAAACAATAATGAAGAGCGTAAACGGCAGTCGAACCTGCGGCAACGATCAGTCCCAAGATCAAGCTTACGATGATGGCGTTGATGGTATTTCCGGAAAGCATCACTCCAACGAGACAAACGTGGTATACGATCAAAAAACATAGTGACAATCCAAGCAGATAGAGCAAAATCTGCCCAAGCAGATTGGCACAGAACGCCCCCTTCATAAAGAATGCCAAGAAGGCAAAGACCAAAACGCTTCCAACTGCCGCGGGAACCAGCCACAGAAGAAAGCCATTCAGCCAGATGGCGGTGAAAAGCTTTCTGCGTGAAACGGGAACGCTGTGGAAGAGGTCAACGCAACGCTTTTGAAACAAAAAGCGGAAGCCCTGCAAGCCCACGATCAGCGCGCCACCAACGGCGATAAAGAGCATAAGCCATACGAAAACGCGCGACAGGTAGAGCTGGCAATCTTCATATTTCAGACGTGACAGATCCGTGACGGACATGACGTAGTCCAGGTAGTGATTATAAACGCCGTTGTCCTTTACGACGTAACGCTCGTAGGAAACGTTCATGCGCCCCACGTAATAAAGTGCGGCCACGGGGCCTGCCAGAAAATTGCCCAAAATGGAGAGGGCAAGCATCCAGGTCTTGTGACGAAAATCTTCCCGCATGATGCTTGTAAGGCAGATGGATTTTTTATTCGTAGATTTTTGAGAAGTCATATCCTTTTACCTCCATTTCACTGATGAAGATTTCCTCCAAAGTCAGGGGCAGCAGCTCCCAGAAGATAGGCTGAAGCTCCATTTGTAATTTCGAGATGTCAGAGCTCTTTCCGCGAAGGGTCAGCGTCGTCAGCGTGCCGATCTGGTTCTTTTTCAGGATCGGGAAGCTTTCTGCGATGCGATCCAAGTGATCGGGTGAGCGGAGCACGCACTGCAGCTTAAAGATACCAAGCTTCATGGAATCCAGATCCTTCGAAAGAAGAATGCCGCCCTCATGCAAAAGGCCTACGTGATCGCAGACGTCCTCCAGCTCCCTCAGGTTGTGGGAAGCGATGACGGGAACCATGCCGCGCTCTGCCATCTCCTTGATGAACAGGCTCTTGATGGCTTGGCGGATCACGGGATCGAGGCCGTCAAAGGTCTCGTCGCAGAGCAAGTACTTTGTTCCGGCACTAACGCCAAGCATAACGGAAAGCTGCTTCTTCATGCCCTTGGAAAAGGTATTGATCTTACGCTTGGGATCAAGCTTTAGAGCTTCCATTAGCGCAAGGAAGCGGTCTTTATTAAAGTTTTGATAGAAGGTCTGGCAGTAGTGGAGCATGTCCATGGGAGTACCGCCTGCAAAGAAATACTGATCATCGGAGATGTAGAAGATCTTTGCCTTCGCACTGGGATTTTCGTAAACAGGTTCTCCATCCACCAGAACTTCGCCCTCCTCGGGACGGTATATGCCGCAGATGGTGCGAAGGAGCGTACTCTTTCCGGAGCCATTGGTTCCGATCAGACCGAAGACCTGACCGTCGTCAATCGTCGCGGAGACCTTGCTCAGCGCGGTCAGCTCGTCAAATTTTTTTGTGATTTCTTTTATCTCAATCATTCCGTTGGTTCCTCCTTAGACGTCGTTGAAGCATTTTCCATAGGCACGTTGCCTTGTATCGCCGCGTTGCCGCTTGCCGCCGCAATGCCGTTCCCAGCTCCCGCGTAGCCGCTTGCCGCCGCGCCATCCCCGGGCGGCGTGCCTGCTTCGCCGGCGTAACATTGCCTTGCCATGGAAAGGACGTCCTCCAGCGTCAGCCCGGAAGACTTTGCCTTCGCAAGGGACTCGCTGAGTTCTTGCCGCGCCGCAACTTGATAGCCCTTTTGCCATTCGGTCCGGTCCGTCACGTAATTCCCGCGTCCCACGATGGTGTAAATGTAACCGTCCTGCTCAAGCTGCATGTAAGCGCGTTGAATGGTGTTGGGATTGATGGAAAGATCCAACGCGAGTGAACGCACGGAGGGAAGCTTTGCATTGGATTCCAATGCGCCGCAAATGATCAGTTGTGAAAGCTTTTCTGCTACCTGCTCGTACAGAGGTCGTTTGTCCCGATAATCAATAACAATCATAATGCCTCTCAATCTGCCGCCGTTGCGGCAAGTTCAAATTTCTATTTCATGAAACAATCCCAATAAGGTTCCATCTCTTTGGCATGAAACTTAGGTCTAATTCTACTTCACGGAATGATCAAGTTACGTACGATCTCAAGGATCCATAAATGAAGGGGATAAATAACGTAGAACATATACTTTGTGAATTTGGTGTTCTTTCCCCGCTCCCCGTTATACAAAAGGATGAAGAAGATGACCACGAACATGGCCCATTCATTATCAAAGCACAAATCCGTATATAGTGAGGTGACCATGGATCCGGTGTAATACGAAAGCAGTGCCTTGCCTAACAACAAACCGCTCCAAACGCAGATCCCGACGCACTGCAGAGCCTTTCTTTCATGGAAGAACCATACGACCAACGTTACCGGCAACAGTTCAAACCCGCCTTCTAAGAAAAGGCTGAAGGCTCCGGTGAGGAATGCGAGGACGACGTTCAAAATCACTTTTTTCCGCTGCTTCACGTTTTCCAAGCACCAGACAAAGGCGAACAGAACTGCGAGCGTAAGAAAAATGTTATGTCCGTTGATCAACGAACGGAAAGTATATTTTCCCGTAGCCTGATCAACATTATGGAATACGTAATTCAAAATTACGTTTCCGCCTAGCATGATGAGCGCCACCGCAGAAAGCCTTGCCAGGAATTTTTGACGACTCCTGGTATGATAGAAGCCGTCGATCATCAAATACAGAAACAGCGGCGAAACAAATCGCGTGATCACTGGAATCCACTGTGGCCAGAGCGGCCAATTCAGGTACTCATGCATCGGCCAGTTTAAGTAGGAGTATAAGTGGTCCAATATCATAAAGCATAAGGCGATCAACTTTAATTGATAGGAATTAAGACCTTTTTTCATTTCCGTCTCCATTTTTGAATGAGTGTATTAAGCAGCTTAGTACACTCATAATACAGCCGGACATAAAAATTGTCAATAAGAGAAATTCTAAATATTTCTTAAGATTCAAAAAATACCCACGAAACTGCGAGGAAAGTGGGTAAAAGAGCAAGGAAGATGAGAAAATACCCACGGTTGGAGAAACCGTGGGTATGGGAAGAAAATCCGTATGAAATTACCCTATGATCACAAGATTCCGGCGAAGACGTCATAGATCGAAAGGCCGGAGTAAACGTGCAGGAAGAGAAGGAACCAGCTGATGATCAGGTAGGCGGTATGGCCCTTGCCTTGTTTTTCCTGCAGGCTTGTCAGCATAAGGCGATAGAGGGCGACGGCGTAGAAGACCGTCATGCCTGCCATCATGCACCAGGCGAAGTTTGCGGCGTCCATGCGGGAACCGGATTCCGCAAGGAAGGAAAACTCCAGTACGCCGAAGGCATAGCCAAGGATGCTAAGCCTCCCTTCCGCAGACTTGCAGAAGTAACCAAGGTTGGTCACCAGAATCCAAATTGGGAAGAACATGCCAAGCAAAACGGAAATCGGAACGTCACAGGTGAAGAAGTGCCAAACGTAAAATGGCTCCGTGATCACAACGGAAGAACCTTTGTCTCTTCCGTAGTTAAATACGGCGATATATTCGGCAATCAGATAAGCGCAAGTGGGCAGCGTGGCGAGCGCGAGCCGCCAGGCGGCTCCCCAAATGGCCTTGAGTTGGGAAGCGTTTCCGGACTTTCCGGATTTCTTTTTTCCGTGCCGTTCTTTTTGGTCGGCATTTTCTAATAGTTGCTTTTTTACTGCAGCGATCAGATCCAGCAGGATCACCAGAACGCCGGCGGGCAGAAGCATGTACATAAAGGTCGGCTTTGCCAATACGGAAAGGAGGGACGCAATGCTAAACCATAGGTAGACGAGCTTTCCCTGAAAGAAGGCAGGACGCTCGTTGCGGTATCTGCGGATTACGTCAATGCCGGCCATCATGGCGATCATGCCAAAGCCCTTTGACGCTATGTGCGTAGGATTGTGAAGGGGATTTGGCGAGAAGGATCCGGTGTACGGATCGGAAAACCACGCCATGATCAGGGGGCCGGCAAAGGACAGGGCCGCGCCGCCAAGCGCCGCGAAGGCAAGCCGCTTTTGACCCGTATGACATTTTAGGAAGCCATACAGGAACCACGTCATGACGCCAAAGGCAAAGAGCCCAAATAAGGCGAAGGACAGTGATGCTGCATCCCAGAGGGGCACGCCAAGGCGTGATTCAAAGGTCTTCGTGACCAGGTGCCAGAGCATGTGAGGTACCCTGAGCCAGGCCTTAAAGAATTCCTCCGGGTTCAAATAAAAATTCTGCGCAAAGATTGCATGGGCCTTCATGTCCTGCAGACCCTCCACGGTGCAGAAGGCGTAGGCCACCTTATAATATACCACAAAAACGAGCATCGCCAGTCCGCCGCAGGCAAGGCCTGCGCCATGGGCTGAGGAAGTGTTGGATTCATATCGGATCAGGGACGGATCCTTTGCATTCTCTTTAAAGTAATTGCGAAAGGCATTCCACAGTTTTTTCATGTTTGCTTGTTTCCCTCTTGCGTGCGCGGGGCACGACTTGCGATTTCAGTCTAGTCAACTACCAAGATTGTAAGATAATTTGCGGGTTACGTCAATAAAACGAAGCAGAAATAAAGGAGGGGAAAGTTAAAGAATGGATTAACGTAGTTTAAGAATTGTTTAAGGCGATTTACCTCACGTACTTTGCGGGGTATAATGTTCTTGAGGAGGTGACGACGTGGGGAAAAGGATGCGTTTTTTTATAGTGCTGATCATGGTGATGATGCTTGCGGGATGCGCAGGGAAGGAAGCGGAAACGCCGGAGCGGGAAGCAACGGATTCGGGGAGCGTAGCATTACCTGTATCCACGGAGTACTCGTTCCTGACGGAAGAAGAGGAAGCGGGAGAGGAAGGAACGGTTTGGAAGGATAATGCCGTGGATGATTATACCGCCGTCATTAATTTGAGGGTTGCGGCAGAGACGGTGAAGGGAACGATCAGCGGAGGCGTGGGAGGCGTTTTTTTAAGCGAGCTGGGATGCATTTTTCATAGACAGCATTTGTTTCCTCTTTCAAAAGACAACTGGTATGGAGTCAATGGTTATTTGCCAGAGGGAGAGGAATTTAAGGCAAGTTTTAACCTAAAGGCGGATGACGAATACGGATATTTTAAAATTGGAAATTTATCCGGGGAAAAAGGATATGCGGCTTTCAAAATCGTTTGGGGAGAGGGAAATGCCGTCACGGAGACTTGGTTTTACGAGCTGGATGAAAGCTTCCAGATTGTCCGCAAGGTGAAGACGGAAGAACTCATGCAAAAGGAAATTAGCGAGTTCATGGGAGATGCCGAGGGCAACTTTCATCTGACGCATCTGACGCCGCCCTCAAAGACGGAATACTTCATTTATTCTCCAGAGGGGAAACTGATCTTTGACGAAGTTTTGGATTTCCCAATGACGCTCTGCGCTTATGGGGGCGGACGCGTCGCCGCGTGCACGGATATTACCTGCGCCGAATGCCGGATGTATGAGGCTGACTTAAAGGCGGGTAACCTCCGGGAATTGCCTGTTTCGTCGGAGAAAAATTTTAAGCGAGGCATGGGTTTGACGGATTATGTTTTTTGCATGGTACCCCTTGATGAAAATGGATGCATATGGTGTACCAAGGAAGGCGTGTTTACGTGTTATTCTCAGGAGAAGGAAAAGAAACTTCTCTACAAGTGGTCAAATCACGGGATCATTCCGCAAAGGATTGAGAACGTGCTGGTCACGGCTGACGGTACGATTGAGATCCTGTATCACGACGCCGGCGGACGAAATTTTGTTGCACTAAGACCCACGGAACGTAAGGAGGAATTAAAGTCGATCACGATCGCCGTATCCCCCTACAACAAAAATGCTTATTTAAGTGCAGCGGCTTATTTTATCAATAAGTATCCACAGTACATCGTGATCGTTAAAGATGATTATGATAAGACGAGTCTTTTGACGCAACTTGGCGCAGGAGATGGACCGGTACTCATAGACACGGAACTGACGGGGTTTGAAGACTTGGAAAAACTGTGGCAACCGCTGGATGGATTCTTGGAAGCCTCCGGACTTGCCAAGGAGTTTATCCCGGAAGCCCTTGAACTCGGGAAAATCGGAGGCGTGACCTATGGTATCGTGAATTGCTTTCGGATATCCACGCTTCTCGTGGCAGAGGAAGGGCCAAAGGATTGGGATTATGAAGGATTCGTGGAGGCGTTGGAAAAGTACGACGGAGCGGCGTTTACGTATCAGTTCATCCAATCGGCAGTTGATTGGAGGGAAAGATTTTTCACTTTTTTCCAAAATGGATTGGAGGATAATTATTTTTTGAATCCGGAGACGGGGAAATTGATCTTTGGAACTCCGTCATTTGAGCGTCTCTTAAAGGTTTCCGAGAAAGCAAAAAAGTGTCCCCCTTACGACGAAGGAAAGGCCATAAAAAAAGGGAAAGCTTTATTTGAATTGTTTAACGTCATAACGCTGAATCAAATATTTCAGCTTCGAAGAAGACTGGAAGCGGAAGGGGAAAGAGCCATCGGGTATCCAACGAAAAACGGGGCAAAACATTTTATGGAAGCGGTATATCCCTTGGCCATGCGTTCCACGGCTACGGATGAGGAGAAGGAGATTGCTTATACTTTCATGAAGGTATTTTTGTCAAAGGATGCCATGATGGAGGATGGCCGCTATCTTCCGGTCAGGAAGGACGTCCTGGAGGAGCGCCTGAAGCAGTATGAGGAATCGAATAACATGGCAAAAGAGTATGGGTATTATGATCCAATCATGTCACCGGAGCTTGACTGGGACAAGGATATTAAATTTTTTGAAGACCTGATCCACAACAGCATACCGAAAAAGGTATTCCCAGCCTCATTACAGGCCGTGTTTGACGAAGAATTCAGTGACTATTTGGGAGGCAGGATCGATGGAAAGGCCCTGGATTCCCACTTAAAGAGCAGGGTCTGGCTGTATCTGGAAGAACAAAAATGACGGGACAAAGTAGCTTGTTTTCAAAAAGGCGGTGATACGAATGAAAAGAATGCTGATACTGCTGGCGATGATCGTGACGTTGGGGAGTTTGGCGTCAGCGTGCGAAACGAAGGAAAAGGATTCCTCTGACGTTGCGTCGGACGTAACGATCGGTGACGGAGCGGAGACGGAAAGTTCTGCAGATAAATTCGAGCCCATTCAGCTGGAGCTTGCGTTGACGGAAATTTGTTATGGGCCTCTCCGCACTTTTGCAAGCAATTACGGTTTTCAAAATGCAGGCATTAAGGTAAGTCTTGTGGAGGCAACGGACGAGGCGGCAAAAATGCGTGTCATGGCAGATTTGATGAACGGAAGCGGACCGGACGTGTTGCTGGTCTCTAAGGCAGACATGGAGCAATTGTTTTCTTATGGTGCCTTACGTCCCGTCAGCGAGTGCATTTCGGAAGAGACAAGGAATGCCTTTTATCCCAATATATTGGGAGAGGGAATCATTGACGGGGAGCTTGTGGGAGTGATTCCGTACGTTACGACCGTCAGGACGTTCATCGCAAGGAAGGACGTGTTAACTGCAGAGGAACACACGTTAGACCGATTGATGGAATTGAAGAGGACAAAGAAAGACGTTAAGCGGATTTACACGTATTTGTTTGATGACATGGATCTGTTTTTCGAGACCTATAGTCTTTTTGGACAGGATTGGATGCATTCACAATTCGTGGACGCTGAGCGTGGGAAAAGCCTTTTTAACGAAAAAGCTTTTCGGGACGTATTGGAACTCTTAAAACAAGAAAATGACGTAAAGGTTGGCGGGGAAGATTATTTGACTTCAGGAGAAATACTGGCAGAGTTTACGCTCATAAGCGGGCCTTTTGCCATATTTACGGATTTGTATGATAAGTTTGGCGAATCTGGCGGCATCGTAGGATTTCCGACGCCGGACGGTGGAAAAAACTTTTTCCAAACGGATGGTTTTTTGGTTATTAATCGCAACTCAGAACACGTAAAAGAAATTAGTGATTTCCTGGAATTTGCATTATCTGCGGCGACCCAAGTCACGAACACGTATTTTTTGAGTGTCAGGTCGGACGTCTTAGATCATGCACTTCACGCGTTAAAACCAGAGGAATTCAAGAAGTCGCCTATTTCGCCGGGGCTGGAGTACCGGTACGTATGGGCATATGGCGCATGGGCCGTAAAGAAAGATTTTATGTATATTCACGGAGCGGACACGCTCGATGAAATGCGTGAGGAATATCATTCCTTTATGGAATCCATCGTCCCGTTTGATCAGGATAATGCCAAAGTCTTTGATGACGTCATATGGCCTGAGATTGAAGAGTACCTTGCGGGGAATAAAAGCGTGGAGGCTACGGCTGAGACGATCGACCGCCGCGTGCAGCTCTATTTGGACGAACGGTAAATGCATAAAAAAAGGTTACCCAGCGGGGAGGCTATCTCCACAGCTCTCCCCAGACTTCATTGCACAGGTCGACACAATACGAATAAGAGAAATTAGAGTCCTGGCTGCGGATTTTGTTTTCCGCGGCCAGTTCTTCGTTATAGGCGGAGAGGGGATAGGTGGTGACGCCGTCCTGTCCTGGCGTGAGATGGCAGACGAGGGCCGTGACGCCATAGTCTGCGATGGCAACTTCCCCGTCTTCCGTTCGGGTGAGGGTGATCTGCGCCATGCCGCCGACCATGCGGTTGGCGATGCCGCTGCCGGAGGAGGATGTCCAGTTGACAAAATTCCCAAGGGAATAATAGACCAACATGGAATGACCGGTCTCCTCATCCGTGAGGAGCTCGATGGGCTCGATCACGTGGGGATGGGTGCCGAGGACGAGATCCACGCCGTTCTCAAAAAAGAGCTTTGTCCATTTCTCCTGGGAAGCGTCCGCCGTCAGGCGGTATTCCGTGCCCCAGTGGGGGCAGACAACCGTAAAGTCCGCCACGGATTCGGCGTACTGAATGTCTGCGATCACTTTATTCTTATTGCTCAGCAGATCCACGGCGTAGGGCATGTCTGACGGAAGTGCGATGCCGTTCGTGCCGTAAGTGTAATTCAAAAAGGCAATTTTCATGCCATCCTTTTCGTAAATATAGAGGGGATCGTCCGGATTGTCGTGGAGGCCAAGAACCTGGATTTCCGGATAATTGTTCTCCCAGAACGAAAGACAGTTCGTGACGCCGTCCTTGCCCTGGTCCATGGCGTGGTTTGTCGCGTGGCAGATGACGTCAAAGCCAGCCTCCACGAGATCCGTGCCGATCTCATAGGGCGCGTTGAACCTTGGATAGCCGCTGATGCCAAGCTCCGCCCCGCCGAGGATCACCTCTTGGTTTACCAGTGCCAGGTCCGCCGCTCCGATCAGATCCTTCGTATTCTCAAAAATCGCATCGTAGCTGTAGCTCCCGTCTTCGCGCTTCGCACTCTTTTCCACCGGCGTATGTAATAAAATGTCTCCTACCATCAAAAGGGTGATTTCATGCTCCGCCGCTTGCGGGGGAAGCTCCTCTGAGCTGGCAGAGTCATTCGCGCTTGAAGCATCATCTGTGTCAGCAGGGGCGGTGCCCTCAGAAGTGCCGTCTGGGTCAGCAGGGTCAGTAGTCTCAACGGTATCACGTTGCTCAGCCTTGTCGGCGGTCGTGGACGTGCTGCCTGGATTGTCAAAGTTTGGCTTTGATGAATTACAACCTGCCATGCAAAGCAGGACTGCAATTATCACAATATAAATCTTAGTCTTATGCATAAGCATTACCTACTTTAATATTTTTTCATAATTCCCGTCACGGGTCATGGTAACTTATCTATCTGTACCATACCATGAAGATTGGAGAAATACAAGCAGCGGCGTTTAGGGTGAATTCCGTGCGGAAGATGGCTTTGGCAAATAAATAAGCGCAGGCTTCTTCCATTAGCCTGCGCTCGCTGTTTACGTAAGTCGTTTATCGATGCCCGGATTTTATGCCCTTTGTTTTTTGAGTGCATATTTCTCGAATTCTTCCACGGGCATGGGTTTTGCAAAGTAATACCCTTGGAAAAGCTTGCAGCCCATGTCGGACAGGGCGTGGTACTGCGACGGCGTCTCAACGCCCTCCGTGAGGGATTCGATGCCGAGGGCCTCCGACAGGTGAATGACGTTCTGGATGATGGTCTTGGCCTTGTATTCGTTCTGGGACTTACTCAGGAAATTCATGTCGATCTTCAGGATGTCAACGGGCATGTCCTTCAGCATGTTCAGGGAGGAATAACCGCTTCCAAAATCATCCATTTCCACGATGAAACCGGCGCGTTTCAGGTCGTGGAAGATTTCCATTCTCTTTTCCACGTCCGTCATCATGACGGTCTCGGTGATCTCAATGCGGAGTCTCGCGGGATCAATGCCAAATTCAGCCACCAGGGACTTGAGCTCGTTGGGAACGTCCATAAAGTAAAAGTCACGGGGCGAAATGTTGACGGAGAGGAACAGGGGATAATCCTTCCAGCGGGCCAGCAGTTCGCAGGCACAGCGCCACATGTATTTGTCGATCTCGCTGATCATGCCATTTTTCTCAAAGACCGGAATGAAGGAAGCGGGAGCAAGAAAACCGTAATCGGGATGGATCCATCTGGCCAGCGCCTCCGCGCCGACAATCTCGCCGTCGGGATCCACGATGGGCTGCAGGAAGGGCTGGAGCTGCTTTGTGGCGATGGCGTCGCGAAGCTGGGACGAGATCTTCTGGTCCCAGAGAACCTTGTTGCGCATGGTGTCATCGTAATATGCGATGTGCTTTTGATAATCATCCTTGATGGAAGTCAGCGCCAGGTGCGCGCGGTCAAACATGACGGACACGTCCAGATTCTTTTCCGTGACGACATAGACGCCAAGATGGATCAAAACGTGATGGGAAAGATTTCCCTTAGTCACTTCAAAGTTCGTGAGGGAATGCTCAATGCGATGCGGGTCAAATTCATCGATGGGCAGGCAGACGCCAAAGGTATCTCCCGCCAACCGTCCGCAGACACAGTTTTCGGTCAGCCCGCGCTGGATCCACTCGGCAATGCATTGCAGGGCGTGGTCGCCGAAGGCGTTGCCGAAGACGTCGTTTACGATCTTGAAGTTTTTCACGTCCACAAAGACCACCACGTGCTGCTTGTCAGGGTGCATCAGGAGAAGCTCGCGGATCTTTTGATAAAGGTGTTCCTTGGTATAAAGCCCCGTCAGGGGATCGTGGGTGGAGTTGTAGAGCTCCTGTTGGAATTGCTTTTGTTCTTCGGTATTGTCGCGGATGCTGAGGAATGAGCCCGCCATCTTGCCGTTGGCATCGTTCACGCCGCGTTTTTCCATGTAGTAATAATGGGCATCCTCGCCTGCTCCGATGACCTTGCGCGAAGTCCATTCGATGCCGCCTTGATCATAATTGCCAAAGAGTTCCGTGAGCTTCGCGTCCGCCTGTTCCAGAGTCTTTTCATCCAGCCCGGTCAGCTTCAGGGCAGGGGCGTTCGCCCAGATGCATTGCCCGGAGGCATCAAAGAAATACAAGGCCTCTGACATGTCAGAAGCGATGCCTGCCAGCATCTGGTCCAAGAGCCGCATGGGCCTGTAATAAATGGCAAAATAGAAGACCACGATGCCAATCACGCCGAATCCCGTCATGGAGCGGTCAATGGGCGTTCTGGAGAAGATGAAGAAGGTCTGCCAGATCGTCAGGAGTATCAACGAGGTGAAGATAACGGAGTAGCGCTCGGAATTAACGCGGGAGGAGCGGAACGTCTTAATGCCAAAGATTAAAATGGATGCGGCGAGAATGCCGTAATCCAGGACCCAGTGGAAGGCCTGCCCCCAGTAGGGAACCAGGCGATAATAGGGGAAGCCGTCCACAAGGAGCGGCTCCGTGGTAAAGGCGTGTCCGAAGAAGGGATTAAAGGCATACTGGATCACGTCGAGACATAAAAGCCCGTAAATGAGCTTCTTTAGCTTCTTGCTGGGCCATTTAAGAAAACAGTAGTCAAACGTGAAGCGGAGCAACGCGAATACCACAAAATCCATTCCCAGGAAGTGAATATAATAACCGATCGTGGGGAATAATTCAGAGCCGGAGGCGATGATGATCAGATTGCCGATCACCGGCATGATCAGAGAACCCATCAAAAGGGCAACGGAGGTACCAATCGCCTTGCGAGAGCGCTTTGAAAGATAAACGCAAACTCCCAACGCGACGATGAGTATCATGAAGATGATTGCGAACGTTGTCCTCATGCAGGCCTCCTGTCACAATGGTATATAATTTCACGCTAATTATACAATAATTTGGCTGAAAATACAAGCAAAACAGCTGAATTTGTCAGAAAATAAAGCGAAATAGAAGTACTTGTGAAAACTGAAAAAAGAAAATACCCTGATGACTCTTAGCCATCAGGGTACTCATTGGAAACTAATTAGTTTCCGTAAAAAATCTGTGCAATGGGGCTGTCGCTGGAAAGGATCACAGTTTTGTTATTACCCTTCATGGAAAGTTTTAGAGCGTCCAGGCTTCTCACGAAGGTGTAGAATTCCTGGCGTCCCTCGTCCGCATATGCCTCGGAGAGAATCTTCATGTACTCAGCCTCGCCCTCGGCGATCAGGATCTCCGCGTCCTTCTCTGCCTCGGAGAGCATTACTTTTACTTCCTTGTCCGTGGAGTTCATGATCTTCTGCGCTTCGGAGCTGCCTTCTGCAGTATACTGCGCCGCGATGTTGTTTCTCTCGGAGATCATGCGCTCGTAAACGGCTGCCTTGTTGTCATCGGGTAGGTCGAGCTGCTTGATCTGGAAGTCCAAGAGGCGGATGCCGTATTGATCCAGGGAATTCCCGATGTTCGAAACGATCGCCGCGGACAGGGTGCCGTCACGGCCGGAGATCACTTCATCCTGGCTCGTTGCGGAGATCACGTTTTTCGTGGAGTTATATACGGTGATGTCCAGACGGCTCTCAGCGTTGCTGATGGAGCAGTTTAGGGTCTGGGCGAATTTCAGGGGATCAACGATCTCCCAAAGCACGTAGCTGTCGCAGATCATGGTCTTCTTGTCGCTGGTGATGACGTCGGAAGGGGACAGGTCGTACAGAAGCGTCTGCTTCGGAAGGGTGTCCACGGTCTGGATGAAGGGGATGCGATAGGAAATGCCGGCCTCCTTCACAACGTGATCGATCTTTCCGAATTGTCTTACCAGGCTATATTGGTTCTCGTTCGTGATGACGAAGCAGGACGAACCGATTGCGAATAGGATGATCGCCAAAACGGCGAGGATTACGTAGATACCTTTTTTCATTGTGTCACGCTTTCTGTCGTGTTAACCGACGTGTTTCCGGTAAAGGATTCCAGGGGCAGGATCGTCTGGGTCTTGCCGTCACCGCTTTCGATGATCACTTTCAGGGAGGGAAGAACGTCCTCCATAGTCTCATAGAACATACGCTGCTTGGTCATCGTGGGATTCTTTACGTACTCTTCATACATGGCGTTAAATCTTGCCACCTGCGCCTTTGCCTCATTAATGCGCTCTGTCTTCTGGGCTTCCGCAGTCTTCTTGATTCCGTCGGCGCGGGCCTGGGCGGAAGGAATCTGCTCATTGCGGTACTTGTTGGCATTGTTCAGTGAGGTTTCCTTGCCCTGCTTTGCAGTTTCAACGGCCTTGAAGGCCTCCATGATGGTGGCGGTAGGGGGCTCGGAATCCTGAATGGTAATGTTCACCAGCTGCACGCCGATGTCTTGTTTCTCAAGGTCTGCAATGATGCGCTCCTTGATGGATGCCTGGATCTCGCCCTTGCCGGTGGTCAGCACGGAGTCCACGGGGTAGCCGCTGATTACGGTACGGATGCAGCTCTTGCTGACGTTCTTTAAGATTTCCGTGGGATTCTTGGAAGCGTACAAGGCCTTTACGGGATCGCTGTAGCGGTATTCAACGAAGAAATCCACGTTGACAAAGTTGTAGTCGGAGGTGATCATCAGGGACTCCGTCTCATTGGTGACGTTGGTATTTGCGTCATAACCGATGGAAAAGCCCTGGATGGTGGTGTTGACCTTCCGGATCTGCTGCACAAAGGGAATCTTGAAGTGCAGGCCGGGATCCGTGATGGGCTGCGCCTTACCGAAGGTGACGAGAACGCCCTGTTCCTGCTCACCGATCTTGTAGGCGGAATTAAACGCCACCACCAGGAGAAGGATCACCAGCACGATCACGCCTAAGATTTTTAGGCTTCCGCCGTTTAAGGATCCTCCGGAGGATTGCGGCCTGTTGTTAAAGGGATTGTTAAAGTTGAAATTTGTCTTGCCGCCGCCTAAGGTCTCAAAACCATTGGCGCGGTTTCTCTTGGAATCACTCATTCCATGCTCCTTTCTAAGACGTATGCGTCTTATGACTTAGAATCATCTTAGCGAATGGAGGGCGGAAACGCAAGGAAATTCTTTGCACGATAACGAAACTTATCGTGCGGGGATTGTTTCTTTCATAAGAAAATGGTAAAATTATTGGTAGTTGTTTTGGATCGGAAAGGGGACGATGGCAAAGATGAAAGAAAAACTTGAGGCATTTAAGTCGCAGATGATGGAATATTTTGTTGGAAAGGAGAGCGTTGCGGAGGACGTGCTCATTTGTCTTCTCGCGGGGGGACACGTTCTTTTGGAGGACGTGCCCGGCGTCGGAAAGACGACGCTTGCAAGAACGCTCGCCAAATCCATGGAATGTGATTTTGGACGTATACAGTTTACGCCGGACACACTGCCGGGGGACGTGATCGGAACGACGGTCTACCGGCCGAATACCGGGGAATTTCTCTATCGTGAGGGCGCCGTGATGCACCAGATCGTCCTTGCGGACGAGATCAACCGCACCTCGCCCAAGACCCAGTCCAGCCTCTTGGAGGCCATGGCGGAGGGACAGGTCACGGTGGACGGCAAGCCCTATGCCCTGCCGGAGCCGTTTATGGTCATTGCTACCCAGAACCCCGTTGAATTTTTGGGCACGTATCCCCTGCCGGAGGCGCAGATGGACCGCTTTATGATGCGGCTTTCCCTGGGCTATCCGGATGGCGAGGAGGAAAGGCGCCTGGCAAAGAATTTCCTCGAAGGAAAGACGGTGGCTGAGATTCAGGGCGTCTGCACGGCGGAGGAAGTCCTTGCGTGGAAAAAGGAAGTGGAGAAGGTACGCCTTAGCGACGGCCTAATCAAATACGTGCAGGAGATGGTTGGCCTGACGCGCTCAGAGAAAAGCTTTGTGCTTGGAGCGAGCCCCCGCGCAATGCTTGCGCTGATCCGGGCGTCACAGGCGAAGGCGTTCCTTTTGGGACGCGACTTCGTAAAGCCGGACGACGTAAAGGCCGTTGCGGTGAACGTGCTTCATCACAGGCTCAGCCTGACGCCGGAGGCCAAGATCCGCAAGGAGGACGTGGACCGCATCCTCAAGGAACTCATCCTCAAGACCAAAGTTCCCATGGAGTAGTCGCATGAAACGAAACCGCAGGATATTTCTCATATTGTGGATTCTGTCCCTAGTGGGGATCAGCTTTTTTGGCGGTCCCGTCAGCTATGGCTTTTTTGTCGTGCTCACGCTTACGCCGATCGTTTCGCTGATCTACCTTGTCTGCGTATTTGCCTTTTTCCGTATCTATCAGGAGCTGGACGGTAAGCAGCTGGTTGCAAACCACACGGTTCCGTTCTTTTTCACTTTGATGAATGAATATTGGTTTGGCTTTGCGGGGATCCGCGTCAGGTTCTTCTCCTCTTTTTCCACCATCAGCGGTCTGGATGACGGCACGGAGTATGAATTGCTCCCGAAAACGGGCGTCACCAAGCGGACCAGTCTTGTCTGCAAATACCGCGGTGAATACGAGGTGGGCATCAAGAGCGTGGAGATCCAGGATTATTTTCGCCTGATCAGGTTATCCTATCATAACAGGGAGACCCTCCGGGTGATCGTGAAACCGAATCTCGTGGAATTGAGTAACTTAAAGAGCATCGACCTTTCTCAGACGATGGCGCGGGAAAGCATGCAGAACCAGACGGAGCCTGACGTGCTTGTGAGAAATTATGAGCCGGGAGACGACGTGCGGCAGATGAACTGGAAGGCGAGCGCGCGAAGCGGCCAGCTCCTGATCCGGAAGCGGACGGGAGAAGAACGCGAGGGCGTTGCCATTCTTCTGGGAACGAACCGCTGCAGCAAGGAACAAAAGGAGTATCTTCCGGTAGAGAACAAGATGCTGGAGACGGCCTTGGCCCTGGCATATTTCTTTGCAAGAAAGAATATTTTGACACACGTATATTATGGCGCGGGGGAACTTGTGGAAAAGAACGTGTCCGCCGTGAGCCAGTTTGATGCGTTTTATGAAAGCCTTTGTGCCATCGAATTCCGTGAGGACGCGTCGGAGACGGATTTCTTGGCGCAGACTGCGGGAAGACAGGAGATCTTTCAGTGCAAGACGGCGTTTTTGGTGTTACACGAGTGGACGGGAGCGGCTTTGGAGATGCTCCGGCTCCTTCGGGAGAACAACGTGTTTGCCATCGCCTGTCTGGTGCGGGATGACGATCCCAAGGACGTCCCCGACGGAAAAATGCCCGGCGTATCGATCCTGCGGATCGGCACGGATGAGGATCTGACGGAGGTGACGCTATGACGGCCATTCTGTATGATCTTCTTTATGCCATTCCCTTAAGTTTGATCGCGGTGATCACGGGGAAGCCCTATTTTGTCAGCCCGGAAAAGAATCTGCCCATTTATTTTGTTACTTTGGCGGCGCTTGGAATCTGCACGGCCATAAGACATTGGGAAAACCGTTTGAAATATGGAATTCCCGGCGTGATCATAGCGCTGGGCGCAGGCGTCATCTTGATCCAGGGGCCTGAGAAGCGGGGAGAATTCCTATACGCAAGTCAGTGGATCCTTTGGACGGCGCTGGCCGCGATAGGCTGCTACGTGGCAGGCTGCCTGGTGGCCAGGATCCGGATCCTTCGGCGCGTGACGGCAGCAGGACTGTTGATCGCGCTGTTGCTTCTCCTGTTTTTCTATTATTGGCCGGAGAAGATGGTGGTTGCCGCTTCCTTTATGGTGATCGCCCTGGTGGTTGCGGACGAAATGCAGCGGACCTGGGAAAAGAGCGGTTACGTGGACGGGAAGGGACATTTGGTTTCCATAGCGCCCTTCATTGCCGGGCTGTGCTTTTTGGTGTTTTTGATCCCGGCGTCTACTGAGCCTTATGACTGGGGCTTTGCCGTCAGACTTTGGAATCGCGCGACGGAATACGTCAAGCTGACGGTGCGCTGGATCCACAGTAATGATGAGGATTACGGTGAACTCGGCTTTTCGGAGGATGGCAGGTTCCGGGGCAATCTTTCGAAAAGCGACAAGGAAGTGCTTGAACTAAAGAGCGGTAAGGACGCGGGCAGGATAGTGTATCTGACGGGAAAGATCATGGACACGTTTGACGGCAGAAAGTGGACTGCCCAGTATGAGGCGTCAAACAGGGACCGCATGCTGGACGCGTTGGAGACGGCAAGCGCCGTGATGAAATATGATCCGGAGTATGTAAGAAACTACGTGTGGCGCGTGGATCTGAAACTGAAGTTTAAGGAATTCAACACGAAATACTACTTTATGCCCTCCAAGACGATCCTCAGTGCCGAGCAGCTCGGGGGAGAGACTTACGTAACGCGCGGCGGGGACGTGATCTCGAAGGAGAATCTAGGCTATGGTACGGAATATACGGTGACGTTCCTGCGTCTCAACATGCGTCACGAGGGCTTTTGGACGTTCCTTGAGGAGGCTGAGGAGCCTGACGAAGAGACCTGGGATGGCCTTAGATACCAATATGAGGCCAGAAACGGGGACGGAAGCGCAAGGGACGGAACGACCTATGCAGACTACCTGGAATACAGGAAGCGCATGAAGGCAACCTACTTGCCGGATACGCCTGTTTCGGAAGCGACGGAAGAGTTCCTGGGCAAGCTCTTTAGCGGCGCGGATTCGGATCTGGAAAAGCTCAGAAGGCTGGAGGTCCTTTTGTCTTCCTTCCAGTATGACCTAGCGCCCGGAAAGCTCCCAGATGAGGTGCAGTCTCCGGAGGATTTCCTGGATTATTTCTTGTTGAAGACCCAAAAGGGATACTGCAGTCACTTCGCTACGGCATTCGTGCTCATCGCCAGAAGCCAAGGGATCCCGGCGAGATTCGTGCAGGGCTTTTACGTGCCGAAGGACGGACAGGAAACCATTACCGTGAAATCCTCCATGGCGCATACCTGGCCTGAGGTTTATCTGGAAGGCATTGGATGGCTCCCGTTTGAACCTACGCCTGAAAAGGCCTCCATGGAGACTTGGACCTTTGCGAAGAAGCCGGAGGAGATACTCTCGGGTTCGGGAGGCAATGACTGGCACGTTGGCGAGGAGTTGGCGGATCCGGATCTTCTGCTTGACCCGGAGGAAGAGGAAGAGGGCGTGGTCATCCAGTGGAAGGTGATCTTGATTCCGCTTGGACTTGTGCTCATATTCCTGTTTGCCTTCCTTTTGATCGACTGTCTCCTGGTACTTGCCTGGCGCCGGAAACTTTCAGACGTTCAAAGGTTTAAGCTGGCCTGCAAGAAGAACTGGAGGGTGCTGGCATATCTTGGCTTCTCCGCGAACGAAGGAGAGACACTGGAGGAATTTGCGGCCAGGGCCGGGCAGGAGATCTCAGAGGACAGCCTTACGTTCCTTGGGGATCAGGAGCTTGTGGCTTATGCCGGAAAGCTTCCAACGGCCGAGATGCGCGAACGCGCGGAGGAGGACCTTAGTGAACTGATGGAGCTTCTCAAGGAGGAGAAGGGAAGGTGGTACTTCTTGTACCGTTACCGGATCTTCCGCATGGAGACGGGAAAGAAGCTGAACTAAGCATGGATGGGAGAGGATCGGATTGAGGTATTATATCGCGGACAATCATTTCTTTCACGGAGCCCTGAACAACAAAATGGATTGCCGGGGCTTTGGCAGTGAGGAAGAGATGAATGAATACATGATCGAAAAGTGGAATTCGAGGGTGAAAAAGAAGGATGAGGTGGTGATCCTTGGTGATTTTTCCTTGGGGGGCGTGGAGGAGACGAAGACCCTTCTGGAAAGACTCCAGGGAAAGCTGTTCCTGATCCTTGGGAATCATGACCGCGTGATGGAGAACAAGAAGATGGATCTATCGAGATTCCAGTGGGTGAAGCGTTACGCGGAGCTCTCGGACAACAACCGGAAGGTGGTGCTCTGCCATTATCCGATCGTCTGCTATAATGGTCAGTATCGCCTGGATAAGTCGGGGAAACCGCATGCTTACATGCTTCACGGGCACGTGCACGACACCATGGATCAAAGGCTGGTGGAACAATTTGAGGCCATCACCCGTGCCACGAAGACCGTGAATGCAGCCGGGGAGGAACAGGAGATTCCCTGCCATATGATCAACTGTTTTTGCAAATTTTCGGATTACGTTCCGCTTTCTTTGGATGAGTGGATCGAACTGGACCAAAAGAGAAAAGAAAGTATGCGAAATCACTCTTGACAAACGCTTTGTTCCCCCATATACTTTGAGTGATTGATAACGTAGGAACGAACGAGATTTCAGACAATAAAAGTAAAGAAAGACGGATTTAGGAGGTTACAACATGTTAGAGAAGATCAAGCAGGTGATTGCAGAGCAGCTGGACGTGAACGAGGATGAGATCACGGAGGATACCAACCTTCAGGATGACCTTGGCGCGGATTCCCTTGACGTGGTAGAGCTGATCATGGCATTTGAGTCGGAGTATGACATCGAGCTTCCCACCGAAGAACTCGAGAACATTGCGACCGTAAAGGACATTATGGATCTGATGAAGAAGATGGGCGTAGACGCATAAGCCGCTGAAGACAATTGAAAAATCGCAGCCTGCAGGGCGAAACGCCTTCAGGCATCAAAAGAAAACCGCCAGATTGCCATTTGAGGTCATGGTTTCCCGGGAATGGGAATAGAATGATCTTGAAAAGGACGCAAGCTGGCGGTTTTTATGTTAAATTATCTTTGGGCTTTTATGATACT
Source organism: Lachnospiraceae bacterium (assembly GCA_017552985.1). GTDB lineage: Bacteria > Bacillota > Clostridia > Lachnospirales > Lachnospiraceae > Acetatifactor. The sequence goes on along the minus strand of JAFZNO010000019.1, from coordinate 18,812 downwards.
TGGCGGGATCCTGTGCGGCGCGCTGACGGGGAATGCGGAGGCGGTTTCAAATGCAACCTTGGAGAGTGCGGGCGACGCCGTGACGCTCTGCATCACCATGGCGGGCATCGTGGCACTGTGGACGGGACTGATGGAGATCGCAAAGGAGGCGGGCCTTGTGGAGCGAATGACGAGGGGCATCGCTCCTTTTTTGACCTTTTTGTTCCCGAGGATCCCCAAAGGGCATCCGGCTCTGGGGCATATCAGTACCAACGTGATCGCCAACGTGCTGGGACTTGGCTGGGCATGCACGCCCGCGGGCTTGAAGGCGATGGAATCCCTGGCTGACTTAGAAAGGGAGAGGGGAAATCCGGCGCACGTCGCATCCCCAGAGATGTGCAGCTTTCTGATCCTCAACGTCTCGTCCCTCCAACTGGTTCCGATCAACATGATCGCGTACAGGAGCCAGTACGGCAGCGCAAATCCTGCAGGGATCATCCTGCCGGCACTGCTTGCAACCCTGATCAGTACGGCCGTGGCCATTGTGTTTTGTAAGATCATGGATCGGAGGGTTGCAAGAATATGACACAAGTGTCGAATTTTATCATACCGGCCATCGTGTTTTTGGTGGTGGCGTTCGGGGTATTAAATCACGTAAAGATCTATGAATGCTTCTTAAAGGGGGCGGCAGACGGGCTGAAGATTGTCTGGGAGATTGTGCCGACACTGATCGGGCTCATGATGGGCGTGGGAATCCTGCGGGCCTCGGGATTCTTTGCGCTTTTGGAGAGGGCGTTGTCGCCGGTGGCCGTGCTTTTCGGCTTTCCCGCGCAGATCCTTACGCTGCTCGGGGTGAAGCTCTTTTCCTCCTCGGCGGCCACGGGGCTTGTGCTTGACGTCTTTGGCACGTATGGTCCGGATTCCTATCCCGGCTTGATCACCAGCATCGTCATGAGCTGCACGGAGACGGTGTTTTACACCCTAAGCGTGTATTTCCTCGCCGCAAAGGTAACAAAAACCCGCTACGCGCTGACGGGAGCACTCCTGTCAACGGCAGCGGGTACGATTGCCGGGATATTTCTTGCCGCGGGCATGACATAGGATTTACGCATGCGCAAGGGGCTGGTATTTGCATGCATGGCGTAAGGCTGTGCATACTTTAGCCTGCGGCCGGGTTACTTGTTGGGACGAAGGTACACGTTCTGCTGGCCGCCCTGAGTGTAGAGATTTCGGTATTCCGTGGGGGAACAGCCTTTGTTCCTCTTGAACGTGCGATTGAAGGAGGACAGGCTCGAGAAACCTGCCTGGATCGATACGTCCGTCACGGGGAATTTCGGTATGAGAAGCATCTGTTCCGCGGCGCGGATGCGTTTCTCCGTCAGGTACTCGTAAAACGTGTGGTTCGTGTATTCCTTAAAGAGTCTTGTGAAGTAGAACTTGGAAAAGCCTGCGATCTGCGCCGCTTGCTCAAGCGTTACGTTCTCGGAATAATGCTCGTCCACGTAATCCAGTACCATGGTCAGCTGGCTGACGACGGAACTGTTTTTGATGGTCGTGCCGACGTGCGCCTGAAGGGCTCCCGTGTTCTTCTCACCAAGCTTAGCAAAGAAGCTTAAGAGGCAGGCGTAGAGGTTCATCTCCTTGGTCACGCTCTGGCCCCAGTAGTGCTCCGCGAGCTGCAGGATCAGTTTTGACTCTGCCTCGTAGAATTCCGGGTCATCGTCATACGTAATGCGCACGGGCGAGGAGAGCAAAGACTGCACATAGTTGTAGCCTGGAAGCTGTGACAACAGGTTTAATTCAAAGATGTATATCAGCCGGGATCCGTGGGGCGGTGCCTCCAGAGAGTGGATCGTGCCTGCAGGGATGATAAAAATGTCTCCCGGCTCAAGTACGTACTTCTCGGAGAGGATGTTGGCCACGTAATTCCCTTCCAGGGGCATGATGATCTCGACGGCCGTGTGCCAGTGACTCGCGAAATTTGCGGACTGTATGTTATACCAGAAACGCATGGAGGAACTTTTGATTAATTGAACGTGCTCATGGGTTCCTTCCAGGATCCGGTCCCCGTTGGGGATCATGTCGGGCTGAACTAAGTATTTCTGCTTGAGTTCCGGCGAAATAGTATAGTATTCAGAGGGATTCACGCGTACTCCTTTCCTTGCCAGAGGATCAAAATGGCAATATCTGCTTTGCAATTATTGCTTTTCGGCTTCATCGTAGCACAATGTGCGTAATAATGCAAGGATTTCTGACGAATAATTGCGATTTTCACAAAAAAATCACATTTCCAAAACGCAATATTTGCACGAAACTGTGGCGATTGTTCATCATTTGACATTTCTTGTTGTTTCCAACGATTTCCTTAGGTTTTCAAAATCTGCCGGCCCGTGGGAGAGACAGAACTCGTGGAAACTAAGGTCGTCAAAAGAGGTTCCCCAGAGTCTTTGCGCCGACTTGCGCAATTCCAGGATTTCCAGATAACCTAAATAGTATTTGGGATAGTTGCAGGGGGAATCGCAAACGTATTGGCAGAGGGCATCGGCGCTCTCAAACCCCTGAATGCCTAGGGAGGAACAAAGGTCCGTCAAGTCCCCGGGCGTGGCGCCGTCATAATGGATCATAAGGTCGGCAAGGGCGCACAGACAAAGGCGCAGGCTTCTCTCATGTTTGGCGATTTGGACGCAGACCGCATCCGCCGGGCGGTTACTATTGATCAGGCGTTTTGAGGCATAGTCATACGCGTTTTGCTCGACGTAGAACGCCCAACCTTCCAGATAGCCGCCGCACCCAAGGAGTTGACGGAGAAGATTGTTTTCTAAGGATAAAATGCAAGACGAGCAGTAGGCGTTTTGATAAAGGTGGCCGGGATAACCTTCGTGAGCCAGGGTTACGTAGAGCTCGAGACTGCCGGCTTGGGCGGCGGGATTCACGTAGATAACGTTGTGGGAAGCGTCGTCGACGGGGGCCGTCAGGTAGAAGGCGGGAGCGCTATATGCCTGGAGATTGGGGGAAATGGACTTTACAACGCATTGGCACTCTGCCGAAAGCTCTGGGTAGATTCCTTGCATTTGGAGGCGCAGGTCGGAAAGAATGACGCTTGCGTCATAAATTCCAAGATCCTCGTAGGAATGACTTTTTAGGGCGGATAGGCAGCCGGGATACTTTTCCATCAACTGCCGGATGGCGGAGAGTTCCTGCTTCATGGTCTGCATGAACAGCGAACGCACCTCCTCCGGCGTTTTTCCGGAACCCGTGACGCTGGCGAGCAACAGACGATAATAATCCTTGCCCCGGGGGTAGGAGGCCAGCGGACGTGGACCGGCGGGGGCCATGGCGGCAAGTTCTAAGAGGCCGTCCTTTAATTTTTGGCAGGCTGGAAGAAAGGTGTCTGTCAGCAAGGCGTTGTTTCTGACAAGGTAGTCTTCTTTTTCCGGGCTGCTCAGGACTCCGGTGCGATGAAGGTCTTCAAGGCGCTCTGCAAAGCTCGTTTGCAGGAAGTGGGTTCCCTGGGACAATTCCTCAAAAGTGACAATAGCGTCACATTGCGCTGCGGACTGGGACAGACTCTCGGCGGAAGGGGAAAGACCCGCCGCGACCTTTTCCGTCTCGTAAATGAGCAGAGAGGAAAAATAGTCATCGACCTGGCCAAGAAGCATTAAGTATTCCTCCACGTCCTTTTTGCTCCGGAAAGTGTATTCGCTAAGGAGAATGGGGAGTTCGCCCTGTACGCCCTGGGTAGGGGAGAGGGGATTGGCATAGTGGGGATAGGCTGCCAATTCCTTCGAGAGCCTCAGCATCCGCTCAAGACAGTTGCTGGCGTATTGATCTTCGGGTGATAAGGCTTCGCGGGGAAGGGCATGGAAATCCTCCAGCACTTTGGAGAGCCGCGCCGACGCTTTTTCCGCACTGCCAGCCTCATAGATTGGCAGGGTCACCGGATATTCCGTGATGCCGAAGAGCTCCGGATGCGCAAGGCCGTAATGGAGATTCAGGGTGTTCGCCGTCATTTCCTGCCGGTACAGCTCAGCGCAGAACGCGGCAAAGGGATCTTCCCCCGTGCGGTGGGAAAAGGAATCTCCCTCCGCATGGCGGGAAAAGGAATCTTCCTCTGCGTGGCGGGCAAAGGTCAGGCAGAGAACGAAGGTGACGGCCAGCAGGAGCACGCAGGAGAGCAACAGCTGCGGGAGGGAAAGCCGGGTCCGGTTTTTGGGGGAGAGGTTTTTCATGGGACGCCTTTCGTGAACGAAAGCTTAGAACCATTCTATGCGGCGAGGTGCTTCAACGTGTCTGCGTCAGCGAGGAGACGTGCCTCTGTTTCGTATCCTTGTGCCGTATCCTTGTGCCATATCCTTGTGCCGTATCATAAGGCTTCAACGTGCACCGTCAGCACGTGGTGCCTTGCCCGACGCTGCGTTGGATTTGGAAAATTAGTAAAAGGTTTTACGAGCGAAAATATTGACACTTGAAAACGCCTCGTTTATACTGGAAACATAGGTGTTTTTAGCTGACGGGAACAATCTGCGGAAGCTGAAAAAGAAACTGAGAAAAATTGAAAGAGGAACTGCAAACAGAACTGCAAAAAGAACTACAAAAAAGAACTGCAAAAAGAAACTTAGAAAATGGCCGAGAGGCAGAAATGAGAGGAAGACAGGTATGGAAACTGCAAAGAATGCGATTCTTTCAGGAAAAGCGATCCTCGGGATCGAATTTGGTTCTACCAGAATCAAGGCAGTGCTCGTTGATGAAACCCATCAGCCCATCGCCATGGGCGTTCATGATTGGGAAAACCGTTTCGAGGACGAGATTTGGACCTATAGCATGGATGACATAACGACGGGTCTTCAGGATTGCTATGCATCCCTTGTAAAGGACGTAAAGGATAAGTACGGCGTAGCCCTGACGAAGCTGGGAGCCATTGGCTTCTCCGGCATGATGCACGGTTACATGCCTTTTGACAAGGACGGAAATCTTCTGGTTTCCTTCCGTACCTGGAGAAATACCATGACGGGACAGGCAGTAAAGGAGCTCTCCCCCCTGTTTGCATTCAACGTGCCGCAGAGATGGAGCATTGCCCACCTCTATCAGGCAATCTTAAACCAGGAAAAGCACGTAAAGGACATCGCTTTCTTTACGACGCTGGCAGGCTTTATTCACTGGAAGCTCACGGGCCAGAAGGTGATGGGCATCGGTGAGGCATCCGGCATGTTCCCCATCGATTCCGAGATCATGGATTACGACCAGAGAATGCTGGATCAGTTTGACGCGCTTGTAAAGGATTGGGGTTATCAGTGGAAGATCCGCGAGATCCTGCCCAAGGTTCTTCTTGCAGGCGAGAATGCAGGAACGCTGACCGCAGAAGGCGCTAAGTTCCTGGATCCCACCGGAGCGTTGGAGCCCGGTTGCCCGATGTGTCCTCCCGAGGGCGACGCCGGCACTGGCATGGTTGCCACCAACGCCGTTAAGGTTCGCACCGGTAACGTATCCGCAGGTACCTCCATCTTTTCCATGGTGGTATTGGAGAAGGCACTTTCCAAGTATTATGAGGAGATCGACATGGTGACCACGCCCGACGGTTATCCCGTGGCAATGGTTCACTGCAATAACTGTACTTCCGACCTGAACGCATGGGTGAACCTCTTCAAGGAGTTCTCCGAACAGTTCGGCATGAAGATCGATATGAATGACCTCTACGGAACCCTGTATCGCAAGGCACTGGAGGCTGACAAGGATTGCGGCGGCCTGATGGCATACAACTACTTCTCGGGTGAACCCGTGACGGGACTGAATGACGGCGGACGTCCCATGTTCCTTCGCACCCCCGACGCAAAGTTCTCTCTGGCAAACTTCATGAGAAGCCATCTGTACAGCGCACTTGCGGCATTGAAGGTTGGTAATGACATTCTGCTGAAGCAGGAGCAGATCACCGTGGACAGCTTGATGGGTCACGGCGGACTCTTCAAGACTCCCGTGGTTGGACAGAAGATGCTGGCAGCAGCATTGAACGCGCCCGTTACCGTTATGGATACGGCGAGCGAGGGCGGTCCTTGGGGCATGGCGATCCTTGCATGCTACATGATGGAGAAGGAAGAGGGCGAAGGCCTTGCTGATTACCTCGAGAAGAAGATCTTCGCAGGCCAGACCGGAACGACGATCGCTCCCGATGCGGAGGACGTGGCCGGATTCGACGCCTTCCTCGAGAAGTACGTAAACACCATCCCCGCGCAGAAGGCTGCAGTGGAAGGATTCAAGTAAAATGGCTGAAACCTGAAAATGATGCTTCCCGGAAGAACGTGCTTTTCAGGAGTGCGTTCTCCGTGAAGCAAGCGTTTTTTCAGAGACAAGCATTTTTCGTGAAGCAAATGAATTCTTAGAAGCATGTGTTTTCTCGGAATATGGTTGTTAGTTGGGAAAACGAATTTCCGCTCGGAAAAACGGAGAAAACCGGGAAAATGAAAGAAATCGCCGTCCGGAATGGCCGAGACGGAGGAAAAGGACAACAAAAGCTGAAGAAAAAGGCGAAATCGTTGCCTCAAATGGCCGAGGCGGAGGAAAAGGGCAACAAAAGCTGAAGAAAAGGAAGAAATTGTTGCCCGGAATGGCCGGCAGGAAAGAAAAAGGCAACAAAAGCTGCAGAAAAAGGCGAAATTGTTGCCCCAAATAGCCGGCAGGAAAGAAAAGGGCAACAAAAGACGAAGAAAAGGAAGAAATTGTTGCCCAGAATGGCCGGCAGGAAAGAAAAGGGCAACAAAAGCGGAAGAAAAGGAAGAAATTGTTGCCCCAAATGGCCGGCAGGAAAGAAAAGGGCAACAAAAGCTGAAGAAAAAGAAGAAATTGTTGCCCGGAATGGCCGAGACGGGAGAAAAGGGCAACAAAAGCTGCAGAAAAAGGCGAAATTGTTGCCCCAAATGGCTGGCAGGAAAGAAAAGGGCAACAAAAGCTGAAGAAAAGGAAGAAATTGTTGCCCGGAATGGCCGGCAGGAAAGAAAAGGGCAACAAAAGCCGAAGAAAAGGAAGAAATTGTTGCCCGGAATGGCCGGCAGGAAAGAAAAGGGCAACAAAAGCTGAAGAAAAAATTGTTGCCCCAAATGGCCGAGACGGGAGAAAAGGGCAACAAGAAAGGAAAAAAGATGTTAGAGGAATTGAAGCAGTTGGTGTATGAGGCGAACATGGATTTGCCTAAGTATGGGCTTGTGACGTTTACGTGGGGTAACGTGAGCGCCATCGACAGGGCAACGGGCTATTTTGTGATCAAGCCCAGCGGCGTGCCCTATGAGAAGCTGAAACCGGAAGACATGGTCGTGATGGACCTGAACGGCAATAAGATCGAGGGAAGATACAATCCTTCTTCCGACACACCCACCCATCAGGAGCTGTACAAGGCATTTCCGGAGATCGGCGGCGTGGTACACACCCATTCATCCTATGCCACGAGCTGGGCACAGGCGGGAAGAAGCATTCCCTGCTACGGTACGACGCATGCGGATTACATTTACGGCGAGGTGCCTTGCGTTAGGTGCCTGACCAAGGAGGAGATCGAGGATGCGTACGAGACCAACACGGGTCTTTTGATCGTAAGCGAGTTCCAGCGCATGGGCAAGGATCCCATGGCGGTTCCGGCGGTTCTGTGTAAGAATCACGGGCCTTTTGCCTGGGGTAAGGATGCAAAGGAAGCCGTTCACAATGCAGTGGTTCTCGAGGAGGTTGCCAAGATGGCATATCGCGCGGAGACAATCAATCCCCGCATCCAGCCTGCACCTCAGGAGCTTCAGGACAAGCATTATTACCGCAAGCACGGCGCCAACGCTTATTACGGACAGAAGGAGCAGTAAGTAAAGTCCGCAAGGATGCGGCAAAGGAGTACGTGCCGGAAGTCCGCAAGGACGTGGCCAAAGAGTACGTGCCGGAAGTCCGCAAGGATGCGGTAAAAGAGTACGTGCCGGAAGTCCGCAAGGATGCGGCAAAAGAGTACGTGCCGGAAGTCCGCAGGATGCGGCAGAAGAGCACGTGCCGGAATTCCGCAAGGATGCGGAAGCGTCGGGCAAGAATGGTGTAGACACTTCGCGCGGTTTACGTTATTCTAAAAGTTGGGTAAATTAGTAGCCAACGGATAAAAGGTTACGCAATACTATAATAAAAGGCCGCCGAAAAGCGGCAGAATGGAGGAAACCATGAACAATTTAGAGCTGCAAAAGACAGCGAACGAAGTTCGTAAGGGAATCGTGACCGCAGTTCACAGCGCAAAGGCGGGTCACCCCGGCGGATCTCTGTCCGCAGCAGACGTGTTCACCTATCTTTATTTTGAGGAGATGAACATTGATCCAAAGAATCCGGACAAGGAGGACAGGGATCGTTTCGTACTTTCCAAGGGCCACACCGCTCCTGGTTTGTATTCCGCATTGGCAAACAGAGGGTATTTCCCGGTTGAGGACCTTACCACTCTTAGAAAATTAGGTTCTTACCTGCAGGGCCATCCCTGCATTCACATTCCCGGCGTAGACATGTCCTCCGGTTCCCTTGGACAGGGCATCTCTGCTGCTGTCGGCATGGCACTGGGCGCAAAGCTTGGAAACAAGGATTTCCGTGTTTACACCCTGCTTGGCGACGGCGAGATCCAGGAAGGTCAGGTTTGGGAGGCAGCTATGTTCGCTGGCTTCAGAAAGCTTGACAATCTTGTGGTGATCGTTGACAACAACGGCCTGCAGATCGACGGACCCATCGACAAGGTTTGCTCGCCTTATCCCATCGACGAGAAGTTTAAGGCATTCAATTTCCACGTAATCAATTGCGACGCACATGACTTTGACCAGCTCCGCGCAGCCTTCAAGGAGGCAAGGGAGACCAAGGGCATGCCTACCGCCATCGTAGTACACAGCACGAAGGGTAAGGGCGTTTCCTTCATGGAGAATCAGTGCGGCTGGCACGGCAAGGCTCCTAACGATGAGGAATATGCAATTGCTATGGCTGATCTGGAGAAGATCGGCGCTAGCCTTAACTAACGTGGAAAGGTAGGTAGAAAAAAATGGCAGACGTTAAGAAGATCGCTACCCGTGAAAGCTACGGTAACGCGTTGAAAGATTTGGCAGAAGAATTCCCCAATCTGGTAGTTCTGGATGCAGACCTTGCAGAGGCTACCAAGACTGGTATTTTTAGAAAGGCATATCCCGACCGTCACATCGATTGCGGTATCGCTGAGTGTAACATGATCGGCGTTGCAGCAGGTCTTTCCCTGGTTGGAAAGATCCCCTTCGTAAGCTCCTTCGCAATGTTCGCGGCAGGACGTGCTTACGAGCAGGTTCGTAACTCCGTAGGTTATCCTCACCTGAACGTAAAGATCGGTGCAACCCATGCGGGCATCACCGTTGGTGAGGACGGCGCAACCCATCAGTGTAACGAGGACATCGCCCTGATGAGAACCATCCCCGGCATGGTGGTTATGGTTCCTTCTGATGATATTGAAGCTAAGGCAGCCGTTCGTGCCGCTCTTGAGTACGAAGGTCCCGTTTACATCAGATTTGGCCGTGCGGCAGTTCCCGTGATCAATGACAAGCCGGATTACAAGTTTGAGATCGGTAAGGGTACCGTGGTTCGTCCCGGTAAGGACGTGACCATCGTTGCTACCGGCATCTGCGTGGATTCCGCCCTTGGCGCAGCTGAGAAGCTGGCTGCAGACGGCATTGACGCTGAAGTTATCAACATCTGCACCATCAAGCCCCTGGACGAGGAGATCATCATTAACAGCGCAAAGAAGACCGGCAAGGTTGTTACCGTTGAGGAGCATTCCGTGATCGGCGGTCTTGGCAGCGCAGTATGTGATTGCCTCTCCGAGAAGCTGCCGACTCCCGTTAAGAAGATCGGCATGCAGGACGTATTCGGCGAGTCCGGATCCGCAGGCGCACTGGTTGCAAAGTATGGCTTGGACGCTGACGGCGTTTACGCTTCCGTTAAGGCATTTATCTAGTAAGAATAAGACGAAATCATTCAGCTTGAATCATTCGCTGGCGGCAGCAGCTTCTTCGCGACGTCCGGCAAACGGAGGGAGCGCGGCAGCTGTCAGCCGGGCTGAGTGATGAGGGGTTTCATGAGATGAAAAACTATTTATCGCCATCGATTCTTGCAGCGGACTTTTGGAATTTGGGAGAACAGGTCCGGGCTGTGGAACGGGGAGGCGCTTCCTACCTTCACGTGGACGTGATGGACGGAGTTTTCGTGCCCTCCATTTCCTTTGGAATGCCCATATTAGAGGCATTAAAGAGAAAAACCACGCTCCTTTTGGACGTGCATCTGATGATCGTGGAACCAGAACGCTATATTGAAACCATGGCGAGCATGGGCGCGGATTTGATCAATTTTCATTTGGAGGCAACGGAGAAACCGTTTGAGGTGATCCAAAAGATCCGCAGTCTTGGAAAGAAGGTGGGCATCACCATCAAGCCCGCGACGCCGGTATCGGCGCTGGAACCCTTCTTAAATCTGGTGGACATGGTGCTGATCATGACCGTGGAGCCAGGCTTTGGCGGACAGTCCCTAATGCCGGATTGCGTGGACAAGGTGCGAGAGCTTAGGAAACGCGTAAACGAACTGGGACTGGAACTTGACATTGAAGTTGACGGCGGCGTCAAAGAGAGCAATCTGGAGATGATCCTTGAGGCCGGAGCCAACGTGATCGTGGCCGGATCAGCCGTGTTTGGCAGTAATCCGGAAGAACGCACGAGATTATTTGTAGAAAAAATGCACGTAGAATAATGAGCGGCGTCATGGCGAAGGCCTGATGCGGACGGTATGGAGAACATAAGGAAAGGAGGGAGCATCCCTCCTTTCTTTCACTACCCTCCTTTGGGGAGGAGGGAGAATGCAGGAGCTTTTTGGAATGGGGGAACGACTTAGCAGGATCAAAAAGAAAAGCCAATCCTTGTCTTTTCGGTTGCCACTGACGTACATGATCAGTGGTTTATTGATCGTGCTCATGGTGATCCCCATCTCTTATTTCTGGTTCCGGAAACAGATGATCAACGATTATACCCGCATTGCCCAGGGAATGACGAGCCTGATCGCGCGGCAGCTTGACGGGAATAAGGTGACGGAGTATCTGGAAAAGAACCGGGAACTGGAGGAATATGACGTCCTTAGGAGAGGCTTTCAGGAATTGAAGGAAAGCTATCCGGACGTACTTTATGCTTACGTTCTGCGCTTTGAAGAGGCGGGAGGGCGCGTGATCTTCAACATGCAGGACGCCGGTGCAAAGGCGGTCGGAGCGCCGGGCATGGTAATCGAACTGCAACCGCCCTATCTAAAATATCTTAAAAACCTGATCCAGGGGGAAGAACTTTCCGTTTCGACGGGAAAGACGGAAGAAGGACGCCTTTTGACGTATTTCCGGCCAGTCTTGGACGATCAGGGACGCTGTCAGTGTCACGTCTGCGTTACTTTTTCCATGGATAAAGTATATGAGAATAACATAACGTTCCTTGCGGCAATGCTGGCGTTTTTTGGGCTTGTCGTCGCAGGCGTCTTGATGATCGACGCCTGGATCGTGCGAAAGGGCGTGACGGAGCCGCTCCAAAAAATGTCGGATTGCGCCCATGACTTTACCTACGTGACGGAGAGCGACCGTTTCCAGAACGTGCAGAAGATGGAGGAACTGAATCTTCATACGGCCAGCGAGATCGAGGAATTGTATTATGAATTCATGTCGGTGATGAAGGAAAGCCTTTATTACATGACAAATCTTAGCCGTGCCAAGAGCAACATCCAGGAGCAGGAGGAAAAGCTCGACCAGATCAGCGAGACTGCCTACAAGGATGCGCTTACGAGGGTTGGCAATCAGGCGGCGTACAATAAACTGATCGACGTGCTGACCCAGGAGATCGCCGATCAGACGGCAAAGTTTGCCATCGTCATGGTGGATCTGAACAATCTGAAATACGTGAATGACAAATACGGACATAAATATGGTGACGGATACATCAAAGGATGTTGCAACATCATTTGTAATATCTACAAGAGATCGCCCGTGTTCCGCGTGGGCGGTGATGAATTTGTGGTGGTACTTAGGAACGAGGATTACATGAGCCGGCTCCTTCGCATGACCCAGATCACGGAGGCCTTTATGGGGGCTTACGGAAAGCTGGACAAGGATCCCTGGGAGCGGTATTCCGCGTCCGTTGGCATGGCGGAGTTTACGGAGAACGACAGCAGCGTGGACCAGGTCGTAAAGCGCGCGGATCAGGCCATGTATGAAAATAAAGAGAAATTCAAGGCGAAGTACGGCAGCTATCGATAGGGCGAATTAACGTGCCGTCATTGCCAAGGCAAATTAACGTGCCGCAATCGCTTAGGCGAAGCGGGAAAATAAACGTGACGGGAGGAAAATAACGTGGCAAGTCTTACCATCAGGATTTTTTCAAATTGTCTCAGGAGATACGTGAGTTTTCAAATGTTTTTACCCAATGATCCCAGATATGACGCGCCTCCGATGGAGGAAAAGTATGCGAAGAGGGGCATGAAGACCCTGTTCCTGCTCCATGGCTATACGGGTGACGCATGGAATTGGGTTTCGGAAGAACTGGCGTCAAAGTATAATTTTGCGATCGTTGTGCCCTCCGGAGAGAATGGCTTCTGGATCGACGGATTGTCCACGGGACATCAGTACGGAACCTTCCTGGAGAAGGAACTGGTAGAGTACGTAAGAAAGACCTTTGGGCTCGCGAAGGGGCCGGAGGATACTTACGTCATGGGCTTTTCCATGGGCGGCTTTGGTGCGCTTCACGCGGCGCTGCACAGTCCGGAAACCTTTGGCAAGGCGGCGGCATGGTCCTCGGCGCTGATCCAGCATGAGGTGGCAAGGATGACCCCCGGATATGAAAATGGCATGTGCAACTATGAATATTACAGGGAATGCTTTGGTGAGCCCTCAAAGGTACTTGAGAGTGATAACAATCCGGAGGCGCTTGTGAAGAAATTAAAGGCTGAAGGAAGAAAGCTTCCGGAGATCTTTATGGCCTGCGGCACGGAGGATTTCCTGATCGAGCCGAACCGCGCAATGCACCGCTTCCTGGAGGAGCAGGGCGTGGGGCATACGTACTGGGAGGACGCCGGCATCCATGACCTGGTGTTCTGGACCAAGTGCGTGGAGAAATTCGTGCCCGTCATGTTTGGATAACTTGGACTTGACGGCAACGCATAAAGGCATGGGAAGGAGAAAAGGAAATGGCGGAAGAAATGGAAGAAATGAGCAGGATGCCGATGATCGGGGATCCGGCGCCTGCGTTTAGGGCAATGACGACCATGGGAAAGGTGAATTTCCCTGAGGATTATAAGGGGAGCTGGGTGGTGCTGTTTTCACATCCCGCCGATTTTACGCCGGTCTGCACGACGGAGTTTATCGGTTTTACAAAGATGGCAGGCGAGTTCGCGGCGCTGAATACAAAGCTGATCGGGCTATCCATCGATTCCTTGCACTCCCATCTGGCCTGGGCCAAGAGCATCGAGGGGATCGATCTGGACGGAAGCGGCGCGGTAAAGCTTGCATTCCCCATCATTGCGGACATTAGCATGAGCGTGGCAAAAAATTACGGCATGCTGCAGACCGTGGCAAAGACACAGACGGTGCGCGCCGTATTCATCATTGATCCTGAGGGGATCATCCGTGCCATTCTCTATTATCCCATGAGCACGGGAAGAAATCTGCCGGAGATCAAGAGAATCGTGGAATCCTTGCAGTTGCATGACGCGGAGAACGTCAGCACCCCCGCCAACTGGCAGCCGGGGGATGACGTGGTGCTTGGCGCGCCGCTGACGCTGGAGGAGGCGGAAAACAGGGCAGAGAATGAAGAGCTCCGCAACCTGGAGTGGTATCTGGCCATGAAGAAGATGAAGTAGGAAAACGCTGGAAGCAGGCGAAAGGCAGAGGAGAAAGCCAGAAGCGGGAAAAAGACGGGAGGAAGATGATCATGGGACTTTCCTATTTGGAGGGAACTTGCCCTAAGTGCGGCGAGAAAACAAGGGAACAGAGCAATACTTGGGCGTACGGCAGCCCGATCCGGTTCTGCCCGAGATGCAAGCAGGAATATTTGGACAAAAGATGGCGCGAAGTGGCGATTGACGGTTTTGATCCGAAGAGTACGAGCCCGGGCTATTATCTGAAGGCGTTCTTATTCCTTGTGGCCGTGACGGTCATCAGCGGAGGATGGCTCTATTACACGACGCATTATAAGAATTATTACAGCACGCTGGTCGTGACGGTCGTGATCATTGGTGCCATCGGTGCGGTTGCCTGTCTTGGACTCTCCATTTGGATCGGGCTGGGATTTGCGGCCAAGTCAAATGCAAAGTATCTCGAGGAGTCAAAACGCCGTCTCCGGGACGTGGAGTATATTAGAAAGCTGCAGGCGTATGGCTACGTGATCCCTTCAGAGTATCTTGTGGGAATCGGGAATTCCAGTGACGAAATGCAGGAATCGTAACCGGGGTACGTGAGAAGAAACCGGGGCAAGAAGTGACGAAAGTCGCATCTTGCCTCTTTTTTTCTGCCACTTACCGATATCATAATGACAAATGTCGTTTGCCATGCTAACATGCAATCATCGGAACCGATACGTGGCATTACAACAAGAAAGGGTTTTATGAAAACAGGCTGTCAGATCTGCAGCCTGGGACGGGAGGTTTTGACGTGAGAGTGGAGTTGAATATCTCTGAAAGCATTAAGGAGCCTTACGCGGTGATCCACGCGGGAGAACTGACGCCGGAAATCTCGGAGCTGGCGCAGGAGATTTCGCAGTTCCAGCATTCCCAGGGGATGTTGATCGGCAACCGCGAGGACCGCATGGTGATACTGAAACCGGAAGAAATCGTACTGCTTCGCGTGGAAAACGAGAAGCTGTACGTGGTTGCCGGGAAGGAGACGTATCGCGTCGGAAAGCGGATGTATGAACTGTTGGAACTCCTTGGAAAGAATTTCATGCAGGTGTCTAAGTCCGCGGCCATCAACTTAAAGTTTCTGGAAAGCGTGGAGCCTTCCTTCAACGGGGTGATGCTTTTGCACTTAAAAAATGGCGAAAAGGAATATATTTCCAGGAAATATGTTCCGAAACTAAGAAAGTATCTGGGAATCTAGAAACGTTTCAAAAAGCATATAAGAATCTGGAATGAATTCCCAAAAGGAGGAAAAACTATGAAGACTTTAAAGGATATGGTATCATCGACGGTGATTTCCATCGCGTTAAGCGCGACGATCTTTTTGATCGCGGGAGTGATCTTTGATCAGATTGGAAAGGGAAGCTTTGTGACAAGCAATTATCAGTTTACGAAAATGGCGTTGGCCTGCGTGGCAACGGGCCTTGGCTTTGGCGTCCCGAGCGTTCTCTATCGCATGGAGAACGTACCGAAGGCATTGGCGGCCATAATTCATCTGGGGATTGGCCTTGCCGTATATTTTTTCGCGGCGCTGAAGGTCGGCTGGATTCCCGTGGAGGCAGGCACGACGGCATGCGTATGTACGGTGATCGGCGTAATTGTATTCACTCTTCTAATCTGGCTCGGATTCATGAAGTATAACAAGGATCTTGCCGAGAAAATGAATCAGGCCATCCGGAATAAAAACAATGCATAATGAGAAGCGGGGCGTTTGTGAATGCTTCGGATTTTTGCGGAAAAATGTGCCGATTGGCACATTTTTTTGTTGCGCGCGGTGTGATACAATAGTATGCGAGAAAGTGTTTTTTGTGCAAGAATTAGATATTTCAAAAATGGCAGCGGGAGGAGAAAACATGTTAAAGAAGTTCAAAACAGTACTAACAATCGCGTGCATGGCATTTGTATTCCTGGTGATGAATGCAAAGGCATATGCGTATACGGGCACGGGTACGGAAGAGGATCCGTACGTTGTGTATACCTATGAGGAATTTGTTAACCTAACCCGTGAAAATGAAGGCTTGGGAATGCACGGAATGCTCGTGTATTATAAACTGGGGCAGGACATAGAATCGAAGGACAGCATAAATGAAGACTTTGAGATTCGTATTGGAGGAAGATATTATAATACCTATCCTTCGTTTATGCATTTAGATTTAGCTGGTCATATGCTTTCTAGAAGAGCCACGACGGTTGACCGTGGCATGTTTTATTTGTATCAAGGGGTACTGGAGATTGATGACAGTGTTGGTGGTGGCGGTATTTCCTGTAATATGACTGGAAATGGATGGGCAGATTTGTTTTATTTAGACTATAAATTTCTTAATACATACTATGATGAAAGCGGGGTGGTAGTCGATCTGATCATTAATGCCGGCGAGTTTTCTGCGGGAAACGGAAATTGCATTAGTTGCGGCGGATCAAATGCAAACATTACGATAAATGGCGGAACATTTCTGAGCCCGATTGATAATATATCTTATTCCGGATCAGAATCAGGGGTTCCTACAAACATTTCCGTCTATGGCGGTACGTTTAAATCAATACGGTTCGGCGGAATAGAAAAGGATTCTGAGCAACATATCTATGACTGTACTATTAATGGTAGATTATTTACACATAATGGCTACTTGAAACCATACATTAATCCAGATTCAACGATTGTTGCAAATGGAAAAGAATATACTGCTTCTCAACTTTATCTTACGAGAGAACTTACGGGATCCATTACGATCACCGACCCGAATAAGCCGAGGATCACGCAGAATCTTGAGTCTTACACCTTCCCTTACCTTGGCGCGGAGCATGCTTTTAGCATTACCGTAGACAATGCGGAAGGCGGCACCTGGTACGTGGTGGATGAAGAGAATAATCGATATACCAGTGACTATATCATGGAACAGGGCTGGGCGGACGTGGCCTTTAAGAAAAGCGGAAATACGCACAAGATTGTATTTTCCAACGTGACGGCTGACCTTGACGGCATGAAGGTATACTGCAAGATCAAGGGCGGCGGATATACCATTACGAGTGACAGCGCCGAGATTCACGTAGCCAAAAAGGTGAAGGACGTTTCCGCGGAAATCGCAAACCTGAACAAGGCCGTGGCGGGAAGAAGCGCCAATGCCTTTACCAGCGTAAAACTGTGGGATTTCAATGGATGCGGGGCAAGCTATCAATCGGGATCCGCTCAGTGGTATACGTCGGATGGAACGCTTTTCGAGGGGAAGCTGGAAGAGGACGAGCTCATGACCCTGCGGATTGGCGTGGACCTGGCGGACGGCTATGAATTCGCAAATGACGCCTCCTGCACGGTAAAGAAGGTAGGTGGATCCGATCTGACGGCGACGCGGGTTGGAGAGCTTTGCACGGCGACGCATGCGGTGTTTGAGTTTTCGTATCTTGTTCCGGCGGCGAAGGACTGGAGCTTTAGCAGATATGGCGTAAAGATTACTAACGGAATGGGCCTTACCGTGAATGATCCGTTGGAGAGGCCTGCCTTAAATGCGACGTATTCCGCCACGGTCACGGATTGGAGACCCGGAAAGTATGTCCTCCTAAGGCCAAGCATCCCCAGTTCGGATCAGGAGCTGGATCACTGGGACGTTACGGTACAATTCGTCGTTCTGCCGATCCTGGCGCAAGGAAACCCAAGCAGTGCAACGTATTCCTATGACGATACGCTATATGAAACCTTCTTTAGCGAGATCGATCCGACGAAGCTAAGCGCAAACGATCAGGCGGCGGTAAAAGCTGCTTGCAATTCGGATAAATGCATGGTTTCCTGCGTAATCAATCTCACGGCCGTGTTTAGGGACAAGCCCATTATGTGCGTAGTTTCCTTTGACGCGAATGGCGGAGAGGGAACCATGGGAAATAAACGGGTGAATCCGTTTGAAAAATATCTGTTGCCTGCATGTAAGTTTACATGGGAGGGACATGACTTTATCGGCTGGACCGTGAATGACGGAACGGAAGTTTATGAGCCTGGCAGCAGCATTACCGTTGCGGGGAACGTAACGCTCCATGCGCAGTGGAGAAACTCTGTCTGCCTGATCATGGTGGATCTGGGCACAACGTCAGAGCAAAAGGGAGAGGTTGAATTTGACGGAACCGTAAAGACGGCATTTTTCTATGAGTATGGCAGCATTGTGACGCTGAAGGCCATTCCTTTTGCAGGGTATGAATTTAAACAATGGGAAGAGGACGGAAAAGGCATCTACAGCCTGCCCAACTACACCTTTGCCGTACAGGGAGACCGCATCCTGACTCCCACGTTCACGGAAAAGGCGGCGGTGAGGATCTTCTTTGATGCCAACGGCGGCGAAGGCACCATGACAGCGCAGACAATACCGTATGGCACGGCCTATACTTTGCCTGAATGCGGGTTTACCTTTGCAGGCATGACGTTCACCGGCTGGAAGATTGACGGCGACGATGCGCTTCATCAGCCCGGGGAGAACATGGAATTTGTCCGTGACGTAACGCTGGTGGCGCAATACCAAGACGAGTTTATCTTTGTGGACGAGAACTTGGCGGTAGCCAAGAAGTCCCTGACACTCTTTGACACAATTACGATTGATTTTAAGGTGCCTGCTGAGGCATTGGCTGATTACCACAATCCTTATCTTATGGTGACGCAGAACGGCACTGAGACAAAGCTTACCGAGTACAGGGAAGACGGCGGTCTCCTGATCTTTAGCTACCGGGTTGCGCCTCACCAGATGGGCGACGCGGTGACGGCAGTGCCGCACGCGCTGAACGTGGACGGACGGGACGTGACGGGAGCGGAATTCACCTATTCCGTTGCGGAGTACTGCTACAACATGCTGAACAAGGAGGATTACCAGACCGCGGCGTACGCGAAGCTAAGAAGGCTTCTGGTGGACATCCTGCTCTACGGCGACGCGGCACAGAATTAT
>JAFZNO010000018.1 GCA_017552985.1 Lachnospiraceae bacterium | reverse complement strand
TTGATTTCCTTCCTCTTACTCATAAAAACCGTCTGCCTTCGGCAGCCGTCGTCGCTTCGCGACTTTTGTTTTTATTTCGTATACGCTCGGGTGAAATCAAATGCCGCCTTCGGCGTCGCTTGATTTCCTTCCTCGCTATATAAAAAGACGCCTCCCCACGCATGAATTCTCATACGCGAGAAGGCGTTAATCACGCTGTACCACTTCTCTTCGCTCACGCCTCGCGGCGTAAACCTCAATGACTTTGCATTAAGAAGTCCGCAAAGTCTTTACCGCCATAACGGGCGGCACCCGTCGCAGCCTAACCTCGCATTCCCGGATCCTCGAAGTTCACCCCGTTCCGCCGGCTCGGTGCGCAGCTCGTGAAGCCATGTTCCTCCATTCTCAGCTTCGCTTCTCCCAGCTTTTGAAGCGTTCTCTGGAAAGCCTCCCCTGAAGTACTCTCTTCGTCATTGCCTTTTCAACCACTCTAGTCTGTTCATTTACCATAGCACGTCGAGTAGCTTCAAGTCAATATCTTTCCCCAAAAACGCCATTTAATTACTTACCAGCGTAAGCCGCGGCGGAATCGCCGTAGCGCATCATTGCGTCAAGCAGCTTGTCAAGCGGCGTGGTTCCTTCCTCCGTCCTCATCGACGCAACGTAGGACTCAATGCTGTAGCGGTAAGTGTTGCTGACCTTCTGATTGCCCTTCATCACCGTCGCGTAAACCGTCTTTCTCATCTGGCCGGCGTTCAGGCCGCCAAAGAATACGTAATAACGGCCCTTGGTGTCGATCAGGCTTGCGTCCGTCGCGTACTCGCCAAGCACGTCCGCACCGGCCAGGTCTCCCGTGACCACCACGCGAAGTCCGGTAAGGTCGCTCGCCGTGTACTTAAACAGAATGTTTACCGCCGCCTCAAGGTACAAGGCTGCTGCCTCCATGCTTGCCCGCTTGACTTCGTCGCTCACCGTCGCTGCGTTCGGCTCCTTCACCGACTGGTACGTCATCTGTGCGCTTACGTCCGTTCCCATTGCCCGCTGCGCCGCCGTCAGGTTCGCTCCAACAAGCTCGTTCGTCTTGTAGCCAGTATAATTCTGTGCCGCGTCGCCGTAGAGCAGGATGTCCACCAGAAGCCTTCTTAGCTTCGCGTACGCCGCGGTCTGGTAAGCCTCCTTGTTCAGCATGTTGTAGCAGTACTCCGCAACGGAATAAGTGAAGGGTTCTCCCGTCACGTCCCGTCCGTCCGCATTCAGCGCGTGGGGCACTGCCGTTGCCGCGTCGCCCATCTGGTGGGGCGCCACGCGGTAGCTAAAGATCAGGAGGCCGCCGTCTTCCCTGTACTCGGTAAGCTTCGTCTCCTCACCGTTTTGCGTCACCATCAGGTACGGATCGTGGTAGGCTGCCACTGCCTCTGCAGGCACCTTAAAGTCGATCGAAATGGTGTCATAAAGCGTTAAGGACTTCTTCGTGATCTTAAATGGTACGGCTGCCTTAGCTTTAATAGAAGAAACAACCTTTGCCGTGCCGCCGCTTCCCTTAACGATTTCGTCCACGATCATTTTATTACCGTTCATGAAAAATTCCGTGTCATCATAGAAACCATACCCGTCCTTCGCCTTGTATACGATTGTCAAAACATATTGCCCGCCTTCCACGAAGCTTTCGGGGGAAGGATTCCAAGTCATGCTCTGCACGACGTAGGGGCAATCCGCCGCCTCCGCCCCGCTTAAGGGATCCAGCTCCACCGCCGGAGCTTCGCCCGCCACGGGCTCCTTCACGCTGCGGCTGACCGCCTCGATCTTGATCCCGTTTTCCGGCAGGGGCGGCTCGTAGCTAAACTCGTAATTCGCGTGGGTTTCGTTCGACCCCGCCAGCCTCGTTGCAACGACGTCACCCTTCGGCGTCTTCACGATGCAACGCACCTTGGAATCAAACGAATAGCCCTCCTCAAGCTCCACCTCAAATCTGATGGTATAGTTTTCATATGGTTGGATCTTGCCTTCCTGTTCCTCATAATATAGAAACCAATTTGCAGGCATGGCAGTCGCGTGACTTTGGCAATCAAGATTAATCTTTCGGAAATCACTTATGTTTCCTCCTGCAAAAAGCTCCGCATAGTTATCAGGCTCCGCGTTGATCAACTTGATCACAGGTTCCACCTGAAGCGTAACGTAATCTGACCTAATGCGGTAATCATTACCGCGTACAACGCAGTATAATCTTTTCCCGTTGAGCCAGGTATCCGCGTACTTTAAGGTAAACTTCTTTGAATAATAATCCTCTGACCAGGTGCCGCATTTCATTGCTACCTCATCCCAGGAAAGTTCGATCCCATTTTCATCCACAAGACGCCAGTCATAGTTTTCCGCATTTTCGGCAGCTATTTCAAATTCGTGAGAGCTTCCCACGTAAGGAAATACGTAACTTACGGGCTGTGATACGATCCTTGGCTTCGTCGGGTCCCTAAATTCTACGTGATTGTCGGCAATACCACTCTCCACTTTTGAAAGGTCCATCACTTTTCCATTCACGTACACAGTCGTATTGGGATCTAAGATCTTCTTAAAGATTCCCTCGGGGTGATCCGTCGACGGATTTGCGTATGCCATCCACCTAGTTTTATACATCTCTTTCGTGGACCGGATTCTCGCAGTAATGTCCTCATTTGACCAAGTACTGTAATAAAAATCAAAAATATCACCATCATGAATCGTGATCTTACTTGGTTTTTGCGGATCCATGTTACAAACTGCGATCTCACTCTTAAAAACTCCGTCATATATGGTGATAGATCCATTAAAGTTTTCTGCGCGAATACATTGATCCTGTCTACTCGAGGACCTATAGGTTCCACCGTTAATCTCCAATCCCATTCCGTTGCCCCCGGCGTCACCAAAAGCAAACACGGGCATCCGCGGAGTATTATTATAATCTCCCGCCCTTGCTTCGACATAGCCGCCTCCGACGGTATCATTTACCACCAGTTTTCCATGGTCTATGAAAAAAAGGCTTGCATCTTCATAGATCTTGACATCCATTTTGTGTCCCGCAAGATCCAGATACATAGTACTATAATTTCCGTTAATACCGCCAACGGAGATCATCTTCTTAGAACCACTGTATGGTTCCAGACATTCCAAATCCGCGCCTAGTCTAAAATAGACTTCTTTCACGTTTTTGTTTTGCGCTTGTGCAGCATACTCCGGAAATTCCATGTACTCCGTGATCACGTAAGGATCCGACTGGGTACCCTTTCCTGAAATTGCCTGCACCCTTACGCACGTCACCATCATGACAAATGCCATACATGCGATTGTGAGTAACGTTCTAAACTTTTTCACTGTTTTCCCTCCTATGCCTTATTTTTCCCACGTTCCATCCGATTGTCATCGAAAGCGGCCAGACTGGCACCCTCTACAAAAGAATTATATAAAAAAAGCGGGTGACTTTCATCACCCGCAAGAACCATTTCAATTTATTTATACAACCATTCCATCATTTGTTTTCTTAGCGAAGCCCCACGCGTCCGGGAACTTCATAGCGGATTCGCAGCTGCGGCGCAGACTTCAGCTCACTGTAATAATTTGTTGCCCAGTCCGGTGCGTCCGTCTTCGGATTCACGCCGTCCACGGGTGTTCCAAAGATGCGCAGGGGCACGATCGCGGGACCATTCAGTCTTCTCTCGAAGAACAGGCTCATGAAATCGATGGTCTTCACGCCCTTCGCCTTATAAAACCACTTCCCGCCGAATTCGATCATAAGGCAGGCATCCTCCTCGAAGGTCGCCTCGCAGAACTCCGGCGTTCTCTCCAGATTCACTGGGATCTCCACGCCCTCCGCGTCATCCGATCCGCCCCAGCGAAGCTTTGCCGGGAAAGTCACTTCCTCGCCACGCTTCATGGAAGGCAGGAAGTACGGATCCTGAATCAGCTTCTTATAATCCGCCATCACGGGCTGCTCGATGCCCACTGCGTGATTATTGGGATCCTCGATCTCGAGGCCAAGCCTTCCGCGGTCGCGGAACTGATACATGGAGATGCCGTCAAACCAATCGCTGGTGTTATTATCCTTAAAATACTCCGCGAACTTCACCACGGCCTCGCCCTGATGGAAAGGACCCGTCACGTCGCCGTCCGTGTTGCATTCCGCCGTGGACATGGGGTTCGTTAGCCCCGTGATCTCGCGAAGGCGCTTCGCCGTCCCCTCAAAAAGTCCATAGATCTCACGAAGATTGTCCGCCTTGTAGCTGCCGCCGCCAACCTCCGCCACGTCATACGGCCAGCCGTAATGAAGCGCGGGATAGCTGTCCGCAGACCAGATATCCGCCGCCTTGTATGCGGGAAGGAAGGCATCCTCCTGATCGATGCGTCCGTCCGGCTTCACAAATCCGGCACAGAAGATCACCTTCACGTTCGGCGCCTCTTCCTTTAAGATCTTCCGGAATCTTACGAAAAACGCTCCGATCTCCTCAAAGCTAAATCTCTTGTTATGGGTAAACCAGTTACCCTGACATTCATGATTGATGCGAAGCCGCATGCGGCCGTAATCCGCAAACTGCCTTGCAACGCCGCGCAGATACTCGTCATCCAGCGAGCAGTCCACCGTCAGCGTAAGAAGCACGTCCTGTCCGTGACGCCGGATGTCCTTCATCTGTTCAAAGGGCTGGCCGTCCGCACCAAAGGGAAAATAATCGTCATAGGGGTAATCCCACTGGAACTTCACGTCCATGTCCGCGCAGGCCTTGCTGATCCGCTGCGGCCACTGCGCATCCTTCGGATACAAGGTGTACATAATGTTAATGCATCTGTGCGGTCTGCCGAGCTTATGCAGGATATAATCCTGATTTACGTATTCCGCGCGCTCGCTTCCGTCCCCTAGATCCAATCCGCACTTGGCTTTTCCAAGCGTTACTCCATATGCTTCCATAAGCACCTCCCAATGGCATTTTCCTTATTCTACCGAATGCGCCTCGTTTCTGACAACCAACTTTCTTGGCAATCTACCCGATTTTCTTGCCTTCTTGGCTTGGCTAATTTTACGCTTTCTCCGTGAGCGGCAGCATGATCTCCAGCGTAAACTGCCCGTCCTGCGCCGTGATGACGCACTCTCCGTCATACTTTCCCACTGCCTCGCGAATGTTCAAAAGTCCAAAGCCGTGATTGCCCCGGTCCTTCTTTGTGGTCGCGATCAGTCCATTCTCCACCACAATATTCTTTCTGGCAGGATTTTTCTCCTCCATGAGAAGGAAATTCTGATTCTTCTTGAAACTCAACTCGATCACGGGGGACACGATTTCTTCCGCCTCACTGTCTGCCCCGTCCGTTCCTTCCGTCGCAGCCCAGCCACCCGCACCATTCTTTTCCTTCAATCCCGCCACCGCCTCGATGGCGTTATCCAACGCATTTGCCAGGATCGTGCAGGTATCCACCGCAGATAATGACACTCCCGTCATTTCTCCTTCCACCTTGATTTCGATTCCGAGCTTTTCCGCCTTTTGCCTCTTTTCCGAAAGAATGGCATCCGCGATCTCATTTCCCACGTGCACGGAAACGTCCGCCTGCTCCATCTCCCTCGTCACCTCAGACAGATATTCCTCCAGCTCCCCGTATTCCTTTCTCCGGAGGAGCTCCTTCATCACGTACGCATGATTTTTCATGTCGTGGCGGATCCGGCGGATCTCCTGATTCGCCTCGCTCTGCTGCTCGTAATGTTCCTTCTGGGTCTCAAGATAATACTCGTTGATGAGAACCTTTTGCTGGAAATACCTTGTCTCCGACTCCCGCACCGCAAGCATCATAAGAACAACGAGAAGAAGAAACGCCAGCGTTAAGATCAGGATGCTCCAAAACAAGTCATCCCTCCCTGAGTAGTAAATGATCCAGAGCCGGAATCCCGGCTGGTTTTCCTCCGAATACTGAAATGGATTGATGAACCCAAGGGCCATGTCCGTAAGCATTGCGCTTAGGAAAATGGACAGAAGCGTCCGGATCGACATGGGCGCTTTCCTTCTCCTTCCCGACACCGCGCCTAAGCGCCAGATCAGGAACATGAGCACCAAAAAAACTCCCACCCTGACAAGGAGAAGCTCCTCCTCACTCATTCCCGCCGCGATGCCGATCCCCCGCGCCAGGGCCGTGAGGGTTGACAGGCTCACCGTAAGAAATTCATCGGAAAAGAAAGCGATCAGAAATCCCTTGCCCTTCTTTTCCTTGAGCTGGAACGGCAGGTAAAAAATCATGATCAGGGACGCCAGGCCGCTTAGGGAGACGATCTTCCCGTCCGTTTCTCCCATCGCCGGCCTTACCACCAGCGATCCTACGCATCCTGCGATCACGAAAAACAGAAGGATCCCCGCCATCTCATATTTCCTGCCAGCCCGTTTCTTTGCCGGAAATCCAAAAAAGCGCGTGACCAAGGTCCAGTTGCAATATAGCATTGCCAGACCCTCCACGCCATAATATAGGACATTTTCGAGAATTTTGACCGCCACGTCCTACTTCATCCTTCCTAGTGATTCTTTCTTCCCGCGTTACTTTCCCCTACCTCGCGCTCTCCCGCACGTACCTAAGGAGCGCTTCCTTAAACGGCGCTGCCTGGCTTCGGCTCACGCTGAGTACGTCCCCGTTTGAAACGAAGACCTCCGTGCCGTGACTCTTGGTGACGTGCTGCAAATTCACAAGATATCCCCTGTGGATCCGCAGGAACAGATCTGATTGCTCCGCCAGCTCCTGCTCCAGATCCGAAAGCTTCCTTCGGATCACGTATTCCCGGTCCGGGAGCACGATCCTAAGGTCATTATTCCGCGCCTCCGCATAGATCAGCTCAGAAAGCGCCACCACCACGTCCTCGCCTTCGCAGCGGATGAGAATGCTCTTGCTGCGCTGGATCGAATCCCGAAGATCCGACAGGGTCTGCAGGAGTTTTTCCCTGCGCAGGGGTTTTCCCAGAAAGCGAAAGGCTGAGACCTCATATCCCTCCATGGCCATCTCCACGTGGCTCGTGAGAAAGATGATCGGCGCCGTCACGCCCAACCTTCGAAGCCCGGCGGCAGCAGTCATGCCGTCCGTCTCCTTCATCTCGATGTCCAAAAAAAGCGCATCAAAAGTGACGCCCTTCCCTGCGGCCTCCAGGATTTCCTTGCCATCCTGATACTCCTCGCAGGTCAGGTCCAGTCTTCCAAAATATTCATACAGAGCCTCGGACAGCTCCTTTCGAAAGAGCCTTTCGTCATCACAAATGGCTATTCTCATTCCATTTTCCCCAAAAGCTCCTCAAAGAGCCCTGTTCCCTCATAGAATGCCTTCACGTCGCCGTAAACCCGGCGAAGCTCGTTCCATTTATCCTTATACAGCGTCATGACGGGACGCATCTTCACGCAGGCAAGGATCTTCTTGCGATAGGCCTCGAGCTCGTCAAGCACGTCCTCCCCCGGCTCCTCCTGGAAGCTGGCCATCACCTGCTCCGAAAGCTGACGGAACCTCTCCCCGTCCATGCTCTCCGCCGAGGATTGCAGATACTCCTTCATCTCATTCAAGGCCTTTTCCTGCTTTGCTTTCTTTAAGTTTTCCGCGCTTTGTTCTCCGCCGGCAAGGACCTCCGCCGTCTCCGTCATCTTCCCCTTTTTCAGCGCGGCAAGCACGCTCACGTCGCCCTCGAGCAACGCCTTGATCCACCTTGCCAGTTCAGGGACCACGTACTCGTCATATTCATAGTGCGTCATCGCAAGCCCGTCTGCCTGGTCGCCCAGGGGCGTCTCGTGATAATCCTTAATGAACTTAAATTCTTCCTCGAGCTTCTTCGGAAACGAATACGGCCCAAACATGCTGTCGTAAGAGCGATGCACGTATCCTCCAAATCTCGCCATGATCTCCTGATACAGGCGCTTCAGCTCCGCCTGATCGAGTTCCACTTCCTGCTTTACCAAAATCGGATCCTGATCTTCTACGTAATACACGTCATTCCCTCCTTCAACCCTTTTTGCCAAATGCCCGTTACGAGGCATCCCGTTTCCTTCCCTAATTTCAGTATAGCGAAAAGGGGCCCTTGTGGCAAGAGGTTATGCGATCCGTCCGTTCTTGATCTCCACCACTCTCGTGCCATACCTTGCGCACTCCGCCGAGTGGGTCACCTGAAGGATCGTGATGCCCTTCTCCTCATTGATCCGCTTGAATAATCTCATGACCTCCTCGCCGGAGACGGAATCCAGATTTCCCGTGGCCTCGTCCGCCAGCAGGATCTCGGGACTTCCCATCACGGCGCGGGCGATGGCCACCCTCTGCTGCTGCCCACCGGAGAGCTGCGCGGGATATGCCTTTCTCTTCTCCATAAGTCCCGTGATTTCCAGGATTTCCTTCAGTTCCTTCTCCAGCTCCGAGCGTTTCTTTCCCCTGACCATGAGCGGCAGGAGAACGTTATCCTCCACGCTCAGGTTCTGCACCAGATTATAAAACTGGAAGATGAAACCGATCTTTTGCAGGCGGATCTTGGAAAGCTCCTTTTCCTTCATCTTCGTCAGATCCGCGCCGTCGATCTCAATGTTTCCCTCAAATCCGCGGTCCAGCCCGCCAATGAGATAAAGAAGCGTTGATTTCCCGCTGCCGGATGCCCCCATCAGAGACACAAACTCGCCTTTTTTGATCTCCAGATTCACGCCCCTTAACACCTGCGTGCGATTCTCTTCTTTTCCAAAGCTCTTGCTTACGTTATTCACCTTGATCATACTCTTGTCTCCATCCTTCCTCTCCACGCTCACGTTCTTATCCTGATTCCTCTTCGCCAAAATGGCCTTTTCCTCATCCTTTCTCATAACCTTATTCCTCACGTCACTCGTACCGGATCTGCTCCGCCAGCGTCATCTTGCGAAGTGCCCGCATCGGAAACAGCGAAACCATGGTAAACACCACCCACAAAAGGATCAAAAACCGGAAATAAGTTCCGGGTTGCCATGCCAGCTGGAGTTCCATGTCCAAAAGCCCCATCAGTCTCCCAAAATCCCCATAGGCCAGGAACGCCACGGGGCAGGCGATAAACAGCGCAATCGCCGCCAGAAGCCCACTCTCGGCAAAGAGCATCCTGCCGATGCACTTCCTGCTCATGGCAGTGGATGCCAGCACCGCGCACTCCCTCTTTCTGCCCGCAAAGCCGATCAGCTGGTTGCTGATCATGCCGATCACCGTAAGTCCCACTCCCAGCCCAATGATCACCTTCAGCATGCCTTTTAGGCCATCTTCCTTTTCCTGCCAATACTGGTCCACTTCCTCAGTGGTCTGGATCTCACTCACAAAGTTGCCGGAATACTTTTGGATTGCCGCCCTCGTCGACGCCACGTCCTCACATCCGATCAGGATCATGCCCGGCTTGTCATGAAAGAGACCCACGTAAAGATTCTTCGAGAGTACGATGGAATTGGCCGTGGAATCATATTCATAGCTGTCGCTAAAGCCCGCGAGCCGCAGGGTCTTCCTGATGGGAAGCACGTTGTCCGTTCCGAAAGTAATCTCTGCTTCCTCGCCGACGCTGAGACCCAAATTCTTTGCCAGCTTTTCATCCAGGTAAAACTCGTCATCCGCCAGCTCCTCTGGCAAATTCTTGACCCCGCAAAGGAGGTGAAAGCCCCCCTTGGGTGCCCCGAAGACGTTCACGGTCGCCTTCTTTTCGCCAATGCTGATTTTGATTTCCTTCTCATACACCGGTTCCACCTCATGAACGCCCGGCAGATCCTTTAGATATTGGTACGTGGATGCCTTCTGCGCTCCGTCACAGGTAACGATGAGTTCTGCCTGATAGGCATGTATCTCATACATGGCCTTTAGGCTGCTCTGGAAGAGGAAAAGGATCAGCGCAAGCGCCGTCGCGGTCACGCACAGGATCCCGCTTCCAACGGTACTCTTTCTCGCGTAGATCTCCATGGCGGCAAGCCTTGCGACGGGCTTCTCCGTCTTTTCAAAAAACGCTGCCAGCGCCCTGGAGCAGATCTTTAGGAGCACGGGGAACAGAAATGCCAGTGCCAGGATCAGGCTCACAAAGCTGATGAGCTGCGCGGGCACGCTCTTAACAAAGACCATGCAGACCAGTCCCGCCGCGAGGAGCACGACGCCCATGCCCACCTGCACGCGGTTGGTCCGATATTCCGTATCCTTATTGTCAAAAATGATGTCTCGGATGGCGGTCCCCGATGCCTTCAAAACCTCCCTAAGGGAGCAAATGCACTCCACCAGCGCCGCCCCAAGGATCACCGCAAACCAGGTCCATGCCGGCGTGCTGCCAAAGGTCTTTTCAACGGTCGCCGTGCCGCTCACCTGGATCATGCTGCCGAAGATCAGGTTGCGGACGCTCTTATAAAGGAGGCTCCCAAGAACGCCGCCCAGGATCCCGTAAAGTCCGCTTTCCATGAGGAGGAGCGCCGTGGTGAAGCCCTGGGTCAGTCCCAGGCTCCGGAAGGTTCCAACCACCGACATTCTCTCGCTGATGACCCTCTGGGAAACACTGACGGTCACAAAGATCACAAGCAAAAAGCAAATGGAAAACATCAAAAGAAACATGAGGCCAAGCAGCCGCGTCATCTCCTGAAGTTCCTCGTCATCCGCAAGATTCGTCACTTCCGCGCGATAATCCAGGTCCGTTATCTCTGCGACCACCTGACGGACGCGTTCGTTATCCAGTTTTCCGGAGCCGTCCCTTGGTAGCTCCGCGTAGGCCGTCTGCCAAGTGATCTCCTCTGCGGGATCGTAAAAAAGTCTCCGGAATCCCGTCTCGCTCAAGATCGCCTCTACCCGCCCGTTGGCGATTCCTTTTTCCTGAAGGATCCTGCGTACCACGTAAGTCTCTTCCTTGCCGCCGTCCCCGTACAAAAGGATTTCATCTCCCTCTCTCCATCCAAAACGCTGTGCCGCCTTCAGCGATATGGCCGCCTCGCCCTCAGCGAGGGAAAGCTCCTCCGCCAGTAGCCGCATTTCCTTTGCGACGGAAAAATCAAAGGTCAGGACCGACAGATCCTCCACGTGGAAATAATTGACAAATCCCGACGGCTGCGTAACCTGTCCCGATGCCCTTTCCGAGACCAAAAGGACCTTGCCTCCCGTCACGTTCCGAAGCC
>JAFZNO010000017.1 GCA_017552985.1 Lachnospiraceae bacterium | reverse complement strand
GCTCTCGCCCGCACTTCTAATTCCTGGTCCGAGAAGCCCTCCGGGATTCCCTCTGGCATTTGGACCGGAGCCTCTGTCGGGGCAGGTGTTTCCGTCTGCATCGGTTCTTCCGTCTGCGTCGGTTCTTCCGTTGGAATTGGTTTATCCGTCGGGGCCGGAGTGACCGTAGCCTCAGGTGCCTCCGTCGGGGCCGGCGTTGCCTCCTCACTTAAAGCGCCGTCTGCCGACGCGGTTGTTTCCGCCAGCTCGGTATCCGTTGGCGAGATTCCCAGGTCGGAACATCCCGCCACGGCCAACGCGAGGCCAAGCAATAATGCAGCAATCCATTTCTTTTTCATGTCACGTAACTCCTTTATAGAGGCTTTTCCCTGGCTTACTTAGCTATTTCAATCCATATTCAAGTCCATCCACGCTGTGTACCAGTTCTTTTTCCTCATAATCCTTTTCCCATAGTTTTCCGTCATACATGGCAAATTTCGTATTTGCCGGGTCCAGTTCCGGCGTCACGTGGATGCCATAATAATACATGCAATTATCTTCCTTGCTCCAAACGGAATAACAAACCAACTCCCAATTATTCTCAAGAAAGAGGTATTTTACGTTCTCTCCAATGACGAGCGTAAACGTTAATTCTTTCACCTCTGCATTCTCTGGAAGATCCTCTCTGCTCATAACGTGTCCTTCAGGGATATCAATGAAAAAATAACATGGAACGCCCCGACCATAATGTCCTCCATATTGTACTACCTTGCATCCCGAAATCTCAGACGGAGCCTCAATGCGCAGACCTTCCTCCGTTCCATCCCATGTATAGGAATAAACATATGCCTTTTTATCTTCAGGACTCAGCCGGCCTTTCCATACTCCCTCCGTGACTTCTTCCGTAAATTGGGAACAACCTCCTAAGATTCCCATAACGCAAGCCAGCAATACCAACTGCAATGCTTTAACAAAATACTTTCTCACGTTTTTCCCCCTATAATGCTTAGCCCCAAAAACCAGTTGTCTGTTTTTCGAGATACCATAAAGTACAATTCTTGCTAGGATCTTCAGGGTCATAGCAGATCACCTGCTCATTTTTATCCAGCTCCGAGTCGGAACTCTCGCTACTGCCTTCGTACCTTCGGCCATTTACGTAGAACTCGTAGGTCACGTAGCATTTCTCCTGTTTTACGTTTCGATTTTTGTTAGAATCAAAATAGGAAGTGGGGTCGACCATTTCGCGCGTCTGGATTCTGACCGTGATTCTTCCCGTATAATTCGCATACTTTTCCCCATGGGAAGTTGAAAACATGGCTGACAGAAGCCACATTCCAATAAGGACAGCCCCCATAAACACAAGTTTTGGCATGATCTCTGACATGCTAAGCAGCGGTAATCCGCAATAAAATAGTGAACCCGTCATTGGCAACCCCTCCTTATTGTTAGTTATTCGCAGCAAAATCCATATGTCTCTTGGATGGTGCTCTCTTCTTTGATTATACGATGGAGGGGCGATAAAGGCAAACGCTTTTTGGCAGGCTCCGCGCGCGGGTGCAATCATTCAGAGCCTGCGACTGTCTCGCCAAATGCCCACATAAAAACAGCCCTTGGCAAGTAAACTTGCCCGGGCTGTCCCTATGTGGGCGCTTGGCTCTGAATGATTGCAAAGAAAAAGCACCGCCCCAACGGTCAAGCCGTCAAAACAGTACTTTAGTGCGCGATCAGGGGCTCGAACCCTGGACACCCTGATTAAGAGTCAGGTGCTCTACCAACTGAGCTAATCGCGCGTTTTTTATTTATTTCTTAAGCGCAAGATTGATTATATAGCAATGATTTCAAAAATGCAAGCATTTTTTTGAAATTTTTTTATTTTTTTTAATTTTCGTGAAATAACGACTTTCCAAGCGGAAACTAGTGCTTCGCCTGGCAGTCCTTGCAGTAGCCGTAAAGCTCGATTTTATGAGAAACCACGGTAAAATCTTCCGCCGGGGAGTGGGAATGATTTTCTTCCTCCGAAGCATGGAAATGAGTGCCCGTCATGTGAAGGGGGCAGTGTTCCAGAGGGATGCGGCGATGGCAATCGAGGCAAACGGCATAGTGAACGTGACTGGAATGGCGCAGTTCATACACAATGGTACCCTCTCCCATCCAGGTTGTCTTTTCCAACAGTTGATTCTCCTCAAAGGCCGCAAGGATGCGGTATACAGTCGAGATGGCATACTGCTCCTGCTCCCAGCTTTCCATGCGCGCATAGATCTGGGCCGCGCTCAAAGGCTCCGTCGCCTCTTTCAAGATCTGGTAAACGCGCTTGCGCTGTTTCGTCCATTTTAATCCCGCGGGATACTCTTCTATTTTCTGTTTCTTTTCCATCTTTCTTCCCACCCCCATGCCATTCAAACATGGTACCGCCGTCCTCGCCTTCATCCCAAGGCACGGACGTCACGTAATATCATCCAACGACAAAGCTTACTGCAATTCCCACGATCACGCCAATCAAGTAAAGCAGGCTAAGGATCATCAGGTTTTCTTTCTGGTCATGATTCACCTTAAAGAGCACGAGAAGTCCCACGCCGGCATTCACCAGAAGGCCAGCCAGCATGGCTCCGAAGCCCAGCGCGCCTTCAAGGTACAATTCCGTGATGACCACGGAAGAGGCGCAGTTCGGGATCAGGCCAACCAGTCCAGACAGGATCGGCGCAAGGATCGTCCGGTCCGCAAGAAAGGATGCCAGCACTTCCTCCCCGCCAAACTCCAGGATCAGATTCAGGCCAAACGCAATCAGGAAAATGAATGCGGCTATTTTCAGCGTATGGATCAGAGCGGATTTCAGAATGCTCTTTTCGCAGTGGCAATGCTCATGCTCGCAGAGCTCATGAATGTGTCCATGCTCCGGCAATTTCTTCCGATAACACAGATCCACGAGAAAGCCTGCTGCCATGCCGATTCCCATCTTTGCAAGCAAGATCTTTAGGATCAGCAGTGGCTCCGTCTTGTGCGAAATCAAGATTGGGAGCATCTCGTCAGACGTGGAAAGATAGATTGAAAGCAAGGTTCCCAGCGTGATCACGCGGCCTGCATATAAATTTGATGCCGCCGCGGAGAATCCGCACTGCGGCACCGCACCGAGGGTACCGCCGACCAAAGGACCGAGCTTTCCTGATTTCCGGACCCATGCATTTACTTTATTTCCCGCCCTGTGTTCCAGCCATTCCATGGCGAAATAGGTGAGGAACAAAAAGGGAAGCAGCTTCGCCCCGTCGATCAAGGCATCCAAAAGCGCATCCCAGATCACTTCAAACATCTCTGACACCAATTACCTTCCTGAAATAAAATAGTTCTAAACGCAAATGCAACTCATTCGCATTTAGAACTATATCATAAATCTCAAGATTGTCAAGCGGTAATTTTCGGAATCAGTTATTTCCTCCAATATAGAGAACTCCCAGCGTTCCCGGACCGCAATGGCTGGATATGACGCCGCCCGCATGGGTCTCGATGACTTCCTTAAAGTATCCAAGATCCAAAAGCTGTGCCTTCACGGCTTCCACGATTTTCGGATCGCTTCCGGAATGAGTGATGAAGATGCGATCCTTCACGGCACCCATCATCAAGCCAATCTGGTCCTCCACGTAGCTTTTGACCACGCGGTCCATGGCGCCCCTGTATTTCTTTCCAACCTGCATGCTGCCGTCCGCAACGATAATGCTCGGATGCAACTTGATCGCACTCCCTAGGAGCGCCGCCGTCCCGCTGCACCTGCCGCCCCTGTATAAGTACGTAAGCGTGTCCACCACAAAGCTTGCGCGCACTCTCGGGCGAAGCACAAGGATCTCGTCAACCACTTCCTTCGCATTCTTTGCTTCCTTCGCAAGGATTGCCGCCTCCACCACCAGAAGGCCAATGCCCGTGGAAAGATTCATGGAATCGATCACGTAAACCTTATCTTCCAAGCCCAGGGTATTTACCGCCACCTGCATCACGCTTCTGCTCGATGACATGACGTCTGAAATGTCAAAGAAGATCAGCTCATCATATTTTTCCATTTGTTTTTTCAGGAACTCTTCCGCTTCCTCAGGAGAAAATGCCGACGTCTTGGGCGTCTTTTTCGTCCGGTCCGACCACTCGTAGATATCCGTTGAACTAATTTCCACTCCGTCTAAGTATTCCTTGTCATCAAGGATCACGTGGAGCGGCAGAATGGATATTTCATACCGGTCCGTCAGTTCCTTCGAAAGATCACACGTACTGTCTGAAGCAATGCCTATCTTTCCCATATTATCCTCCCCGTCGTCTTGCGACAACAATTCAAGTATAGTGATTTTTTCCCACTTTTTCAAGGCTTTTAGACTTTCTAACAAGTTTGACGAAAATTCAAGAGTATGCCATAATAGGAGGGAAGAACTTCGTAATTACGGGGAAACCGGGGAGGAATTCTCATGAAGACGTTTCACGGAAAGGGTATCAGCAATGCCATTGCCATCGGAAGCACGTTCGTCATCTCCAAGCAGCGGGGCGACGCCCTGCGCCTCCAGATCGACGACGCGGAGGCAGAGCTTGCGCGCCTTGACAAGGCCTTGGCGCTCGCGAAAGAACAATTGCAGGAAATTCGAGACATCGCCCTGACGGAGACGGATGATGCCCATGCCCAGATCTTTGAGGCACATCAAATGCTCCTTTCTGACGAAACGTTTCTTGCCTCCATCCGCAAACTCATCGAAAAAAGGCATTGGAATGCGGAATATGCCATCACGCTCACGGCGGACGAGCTGGCATCCCAATTTGCCCTCATGGATGACGAGATCATCCGCGAGCGGGCTAGTGACGTAAAGGACGTGGCAAACCGTCTGATCACCTGCCTTGGGACCTCCAAAAAAGAACAGCCCAAACCCACTTCCCCCAGCATCATTTGCGCGGAAGACTTGACTCCCAGCGAGACGGTTGCATTGGATAAGCACGTGGTGCTCGCTTTTGTCACGGCAAAGGGCTCTGCCACCTCTCACGTGGCGATCCTGGCCAAGAGCATGGGCATTCCCGCAGTACTCGGCGTGGGTGACGCCTTTCTTGGCAGCTTGGAAAACGGCATGCCAATGATCGTGGACGGCGTGACCGGCGATGTGTTCCTGGATCCCGATGACGAGACAAGGAGCCGACTTCTCCAAAAGCAAGCAGAGCTGTCGAAGTCCATGGAGCGCCTGCAGCTCCTTCGCGGCAAAGAGAATAAGACCATCGACGGAAACCAGATCAAAATCCTTGCAAACGCCGGAAACCTTAGCGACGTAGATGCCGCCCTGGAGAATGACGCCGACGGCATAGGCCTGTTCCGAAGCGAATTCCTCTATTTGGAGAGCGACGATTATCCTTCCGAGGAACAACAATTCAATGCGTATCGCCAAATCCTGGAGCGCATGGACGGTCGCGAGGTCATTCTCCGCACGCTGGACGTGGGTGCAGACAAGCGGATTGATTACTTCCATTTGGAAAAAGAAGAAAATCCGGCCCTTGGGATGCGGGCCATCCGTCTTTGCTTAAAGCGCCCTGAGGTCTTCAAAACGCAGCTTCGCGCGCTTTACCGCGCTTCCGCCTACGGGAACCTTAGCATCCTGCTTCCGATGATCACCAGCGTTTCCGAGGTGGAACGCACCAAGAGTATCTGCGAAGAGGTCAAGCTCTCCCTCCAAAAGGAAGACATTCCTTTTAATGACAAGACGAAGCTTGGCATCATGATCGAGACGCCTGCTGCCGCCCTGATCAGCGATCAGCTGGCACGGCTTACGGACTTTTTCAGCATTGGCACCAATGACCTGACGCAGTACGTTCTCGCCATGGACAGGCAGAGCGCCGGTCTGGATGAATTCCGGGACGTGCATCACGACGCGGTGCTGTACTTGATAAAGATGGCAGTGGAGAATGCGCATCGCGCAGGCATTCCCGTAGGTATTTGCGGTGAGCTGGCCACGGACGAAGCCCTCTTAAAGACCTTCCTGCGCATGGGCATAGATGAACTTTCCGTATCTGCGTCCTACGTGCTGCCTTTGAGGGACGTGATCCGCAAGATCGACCTGTCCAATGCTTAATTCACAAGAGCAACCTGCCTAATGCTTAATTCATAAAATCGACCCGCCCCAATGCTTAGGGCATAAAGAAGGAGGTACCTATGGGAATCATGGATGTTTTTAAGAAACCGGATGACCGCCCTGGCATGGGAGGTCCTGCCATTTGCGGCGGAACGGATCACAGTCATGACGAGAATGCCCCTGCGGAAATCCACTCTACGGACCTGCTCCTTTTCAAGATCAGGACCGGGAACGGATTATCCACGCATTTTCTCTCCGAGGTCCAAGCCAACGTATATGCCGCCAAAACCGAACTGGGCATCTTTACGTACTCCTTCGAACCCGAGCCCAGATATGCCCTGCTGGATGCAAATTGTGACTTTCTTTCGCGTCTGGATGCGCTGACCAAGGAACAAGGCCTCATTCAGGATAACGGCCAGCACAGCTTTACGCACGGCCTTCCCGAGGACTTTGGCGGCGCCGTTGACGTACGCTATGCCTCCGGAGAGTATATTTCCAAGAGCTGCAACCAGTCTCCCGTCATCACCATTCCGGCAGACAAGGCCGTGCGGGAGCTCTTTTCGCTCGCATTCACGGAGTACCCGAGGGTCTCCCTGCCTGACGCATCTGAGATCAAAGCCGTGGAGCACCGGGAGGACAGCGAATTCCGTCATGCCCTTCTGCGCCTCGAAGCCACCGGGAACGGTGCCAGGCTTTACGGCGAGGCAAAGTATTCCACTTCCGATACCGTCCATCAGCATGAAGCGGAGTTAAGTGCCTCCGCGTTTGACCGCATCCGGGAAGATGCCGCGAAATATTGCGTTTTTGGACTGGTTGGCCTCGAAAAATATCACCCCAACGTTGCCGGGCTTGGCAAAAGCACTCTCACTTATGAGCTTACGGACGGCACGCGCGTCACCATTCCGCAGATCTACGGCATACCCGTAGGCGCGGAAAAGCTTGTTTCTGAGACAAAGCTCTACTTGGATTCCCTTTTGAAATAAGCAAGCATAGGTTTTATGCCATAAGAAATGCCGGGGTATTGCCACCCCGGCATTTTTTCGTCACTTACTTATCATTTTTCAGTCAATCTCTGACTGTGTCTGATCACTCAAGCTCATGCTCGATGTGAAGGAGCTCATGAGACTTGTGAGACAGGGGCTCTCCGAGGAAGTCCTGATAGAGCTTGATAACCTCGGGATTCTCATGAGAGTAACGGATGTTGTTCTTCTTGTCCAGGCCATACAGTACGCCTGCACGCTCTGCCACGTCAGGCCCGTCATGATGGATGGGTTGACCGCCGCCGTTGACGCAACCGCCGGGACATGCCATGATCTCCACGAAATCATAGGTCACTTCCTTGTTGCGGATGGCATCCACAAGCTTTCTCGTATTGACAAGGCCGCTGGCAACGGCTACCTTCACGGGCGTTCCCGCGATGTCAAAGCTTGCTTCCTTCCATCCCTGCAGGCCTCTTACATCCTTAAACGCGTCGGGATCCGGATTCTCCTTCGTCACAAGATAATATGCACTTCTGAGGGCCGCCTCCATAACGCCGCCGGTGGCTCCGAAGATCACGCCTGCGCCGGTACCGGTTCCAAGAGGTGAATCGAAGTCATCCTCGGGAATCTCCTCAGGATTTACAAAGAACGTCTTGATCAGACGGTTCATCTCTCTCGTCGTCAGAACGGCATCCACGTAGTCCCCGCTGTTCTTCCAGGTGATCTCCTTCTTCTTTGCCGTACAAGGCATGATGGACACGCAGAAGATCTTCTCAGGCTCAACGCCAAGCTTTTCTGCAAAGTAGGTTTTCGCGATGGCGCCAAACATTCCCTGGGGCGACTTCGCGGTAGAAAGTCTCGGCAGCATGTCGGGATACTCGCTTCTCATGAAGTGTACCCAGCCGGGACAGCAGGAGGTGAACATGGGCATACCGGATTCCTTGATCTCAGGGAGTCTCTGAAGCAGCTCGCTTCCCTCCTCCATGATGGTCAGGTCTGCGGAGAACGTCGTGTCAAAAATATAATCAAAGCCGGCATTCCGAAGAGCGCCAACCATGCGCTTTTCGGTGGCAAATGCCTTCGTCAGGCCAAAGTCCTCTCCCCAGGTTGCGCGGACCGCCGGAGCGATCTGCACTACGGTGATGATCTCAGGATTCTCAACGGCAAGGAGCACCTTCGTTACGTCGTCGTGCTCTCTCAGCGCACCTACGGGGCAGTTTACGATACACTGACCGCAGATGGTACAATTCACGTCACAGAACTGCTTGTTGTCGCGCACGCCAACGGTGGTGTAGGAACCGGTGTTACATACGTCCCATACGTGCATTCCCTGTACCTTGTCACAAGTCTGCACGCAGCGCATGCACTTCACGCACTTGGAACTGTCGCGGATCAATGGACTGTTTCTGTCCCATGCCTTTTCCTCGGGAACGTTCTCATAGCCAAGCTTCGTGATGTTTAAGTCATTAGCAACCTTCTGGAGCGTACAATTTCCGCTTCTCACGCAGGTCGTGCAATTCGTCTTGTGCTGGGACAGGATCAGCTTTACGTTGGTCTTTCTCGTAACCCTTGCCTTCGCGCTGTTGGTATGAATGACCATGCCTTCCGTCACCACGGTGTTGCATGCGGTAACGCATCTCTCCACGCCTTCCACCTCGACGACGCAGATGCGGCAGGCGCCGATCTCATTGATCTCCTTCAGGAAGCAGAGCGTGGGAATGTTGATGCCGACTTTTCTGGCGGCTTCCAGGATTGTAGTGCCGTCTTCCACGGACACGGGCTTATTGTCTATTGTTAAATTTACCATCTGCTCTGTCTACCTCCCCTAAATGATCCGAATCCGAAGTTATCGCATCTCAGGCATCTGCCGGACTCATGGCAGGCCTCCTCACAGGAATAACCCTTCTCAACTGGATCAAAATCATCCTTGCGGTCAAAGGCGTCACGCATGGGCACCTCTGCACGTCCACAGGGCAGCTTGTCATCGTGAGTCGCACGCGGAATGTCGATGTCCGTGGTGATCACGTGATGGAATCCAAGGTACTCGTCAATGTTTGCAGCCGCAACCTTACCTGCCGCGATGGCACGGATAACGGTGGCGGGGCCAGTCACGCAGTCGCCGCCGGCAAAGATGCCTTCGGAGGTCGTGATCTTGCCGGTATCCTGTGCGGCAAAGGTTCCGCGCTTTACGGGAATGCCGGTCTCCTCAAAGTATTCGGTCGTGATGCCCTGACCGATGGCAACGATGATGACGTCGCTGTGAAGCAGGATCATCTCCTTGTTTGCCTTCTTCGGCGCAGGTCTGCCGTTTACGACGTTGCTGATCATCTGGGGCTGCATCCAAAGGCCAACCGCATTGCCCTCGCCGTCCACTTCCACCTTGACGGGAGCCATCAGCTCAAGGATGTCGCAGCCTTCTGCCTCGGCGCTCTCGATCTCCTCGCGGAGTGCGGTCATGTCTGCCTTACGTCTTCTGTATACGATGGACACCTTGGAAGCGCCCAGTCTGATGGAGGATCTCGCCACGTCCATTGCAACGTTTCCGCCGCCGACTACCACGATCTCCTTGCCCTTGAAATCAGGATATACGTCGTCACCGATGCCGCGCAGCATGGATACTGCGGAGATCACGCCGCTCTTTGCATCCTCGCCCTCAATGCCGAGCTTCTTGTCGATGTGTGCGCCAATGGCAACGAAGCATGCGTCGTACTCTTTTACGATCTCGTCCATGGAAATATCCTGGCCCACGCTGATCTCGGTACGCACTTCAATGCCGGTGGACAGAATCTGCTTGATCTCTGCATCCAGCATGGTTCTGGGAAGTCTGTAGTTGGGAATGCCGTAGCGGAGCATGCCGCCCAGCTTTTTCCTCTGCTCGTAGATCGTTACCTTATGTCCCATCAAGGACAGGAAATAAGCTGCGGAAAGACCGCCGGGGCCGCCGCCAATGACTGCAACCTTCTTGCCCGTTTCCTTTGCGCATGCGGGTACGGGAACTTCGCCGGCATGATCAGCCGCCATCTTCTTCAGGCCGCGGATGTTAATGGCCGCATCCACCAGATTTCTCTTACAGTGATTCTCGCAGGGATGCTCGCAGACGTAAGCACATACGGACGGAAGGGGATTGTCCTTGCGGATCAGCCGGATGGCATCCGCATAGCGCTCCTCATGCACAAGCGCGATGTAACCGGGAATGTCCACGTGTGCGGGGCACATGTTTACGCAGGACACCGGTTCGTTAGAGTTACAGGAACAATGACCCTCGCGAATGTGGGTCAGGAAATCATCGCGGCACCCATCCAGGCACTTCAACGCGATTTCGGCTGCGCCATAACCAACGGCGCAGTCAGCGGAGAGGTAAATGGACTCCGCGGTGGATTTGATCAGATCGAGCTTACGCTCGTCCGCCCTGTTGTTCAGTACGTCGTCGAACAACCTCGCCAGCTGGTTCAAGCCAACGCGGCACGGCACGCACTTACCGCAAGACTGGGCAAGACACATCTTAATGAAAGACGACGTCATGTCCACCGGACAGGCACCCGTGGGATTCGCCACGATCCTGCGCTCCAGATCCTTGGAAAGGGATTCCACGGTCACCTGGGACTGATTCTCCTTGATCAAAGTTAACCTACTCAAAGATCTTTCCTCCTCAATACGTTTTTTCACCCATTGGGTTTCAAAAGAAGCCCATATTTAGAGTTATTTTATCATATTTTGCCATCTTAAACAATCTTTTTTCTCATTTGTAAGCGTTTACTTTACAACTATTTTCCCGCTTTCTTAGAAAATCTTAAGAAAAAAAATTTGTTATGAGTTGAAACTGTTTTTTTCACGTGCTAAGATAATTGTATAAAGGTATGCAATTCCATGAAAATATAGGAGGTAACGCTATGTGGGGTATGTCAGTTGGTGAATTTTTGACCGTGATCGCCATTGTTCTGGTGATTCTGGGCGTTTTCGTGGCAGTGATCTTTGTGATCGCCAAGAAGGAAAGCGCAAGTCTGGAAGATCTTCTTGCCTCCATTCCAGAGGAATACAAAGAAGCCGTAAAGGCTGAGCCTTATCAGCCCATGGACGGCGCCGGCATCAAGTGTGCAACGCGCGGACTGATCGGTTCCATTGATACCAATGGCGAGAAATCCAAAGTGCGCCTGGTCTTTTACAACGAGGCTAGAGAAGGCTTCTATGATCAGACCACCACGATCCGCACGTCCGAACTCAACGGAAAGGGCTTGAAGCTTTACGACCTCGTTCCCTGCCAGATGAAGTACGACAAGGAATATCACATTCACGAATTCAAGAAGATCATGTAACTTAGGAAAGCAAAAGGTGTCGCGGATAACCGCGGCACCTTTTTTGTCGGTATAAGTTACGAGGATTTGGGTCATCAGACACGTCCCCGTGACCCCTACTTTTATTACATACGGGATTCATGACAGGTAAGATACAATATTTGATATCTTTGGGATACCTTTTCCAGAAAGGCCTTGGCGCCATTTAGATGCGCTTCGTCAAGGCCGGCAAAGGGATCGTCCATGATCACGAGGGGACGTTCCTTTTCATACATCACGTCAAGCAACGCCATGCGGATGCAAAGACCAATGACCTCGCCAAAGCCTTCGCTCTGGGTTTCCACGCCGTGATATTCTCCTGCTTCCTTACGGAAAATATTCACGTCCGCGTCAATCTGGAATTCACTTCCGTCATCCTCCGCCGCTCCCGTGAGCAGCCGGTAATATCCGTCAAAGGCCGTCTTGATCGGCTGCACGTATTTGGCGATAAATCTTTCCTTCGCCGTCTTAAGGTATTCCTGGGTCTTCTCCACGAGATGATAACGCTTTTTCTCCTCCTCGCGGCGCTCCGACAGCACGTCAATGCGTTCCTGCTTTTCCCGCAAGCTTTCCGCGTCCGCGTAGGCATCCTCGAGATTACGGTTATAGGCACTCACGTTCTCGTGAATCTTTGTCTCTTCTTCCGCCAGTTGCTTTCGCGTCTCCCGGATCTCCTCTTCCCTTTGCCGGATCTCTTCCTCGGAAAGCAGTTTTTCCCGCTCCGCTTCAAGCTCCGGATGCTCTTTTTCAAAGGCATCAAGATCTGCCTTCGCCGTCATCTCCTCGCGGCATTCCTTCTCATATGCCGTTAGCCGCTGGAGCGTCTCACTGATCCATCCGTTTATGGCGGCGTGATCTGCCTTATCCATCCGGAGTTCCATCTGATCCATGAGCTTTTTGAGCTCTCCGTCGATCTGTCCTGATTCCTCCGAAAGCTTTTTCTTCGTAAACTCCCTCTCTTTTTCTTCCTGAAGAAGCCCTTCATATTCCCTCACGCGGTTCTTGATCTCGTACAGCGTGCCTTCTGCCTTCGCCCTGTCGTAGGTTAGCTCGCGGCTTTCGAAAAATTCCCGGAGTTCTGCCTCCATTCCGTTGATCCGCTTTTCCTGTTCCCGCGCATCCTTCTCAAGATCCGTCAGATGATCCATGCCTTCCTGGATCTGACGACGGAGCATCTGCTCCTCCCCAAAGGGAACGCTTTCCTGCACCGAACGGCGAAGGAGCGGGATCATAAGGATCACAATACCCACAACCAGCGAAATCGCCGCCGGAACGTAAACCAACTGATTCCAATGGAGTAAGAAAGTACCCACGCCTGCCAAAATGCCAAGAAGCGTAAGCAATATGCCAAGAAGCATCAAAAGCCCCTGTTTCTTCCGTTTCTTCGCGGCCTCCAGTCCTGAGGCCACCTCCAGGCGCTGAAGCTCCATCCGGTATCCCTCCAGCTTCAGGTTCTCCTTCTCGATCAGCCCCTCCAGGTTCTGCCTCTGCTGGGTCCTGTTCTGAATGGAATTACACTTTTCAATCTGCGCCGTCATTTCATATTCCTGCGGAACGCCGTGCCTAAAATACTTTCGAAGGTTTTGAAGCCTTTCATTCTCCGGCTGATTGGCAAATCCCGAGAGACGGATCTGCTGTTCTTTTGATCTCTCCGCCTGCGTTTGCAATTGCTGCAGCTCCGCCCGGGTGGGAATCCTCGAACCAAACTCCCTCTTCATCTTCTCCACTGCATCGCGGCGGTTCTCATACACCTCCGTCAGCTTTTGCAGCCTGCGAAGGTTCACGGCCTTCGTCATTTGCTCGGAAAGACCCTTGTCCTCCGCCTGCAGTCTCTCTTGCTCCGTCTTGATCTTTTCCAGCGCAGCCTTTTCCTGCTCCCGCTGCTGCTTTATTCCATCGATCCTGGCTTGAATAAGCCCAGCATTTCCCGCATCCCGCTCTAACTGCCGGATCTCATCCTCCAGTTTATACAGTTCACCCGTTTTCTTCTTCGGCGAATAGGCATTCAGGAAATTCTTCATCAGCTCCTGCGCCGCGTCATAATTACTTAGGTCATCCGTCTGGGAAGCAGACCCAACCTTCGAACTGATGACGCTGTTGATGCCGCGGTAGCGGATCA
Organism: Lachnospiraceae bacterium; assembly: GCA_017552985.1. Taxonomy (GTDB): domain Bacteria; phylum Bacillota; class Clostridia; order Lachnospirales; family Lachnospiraceae; genus Acetatifactor. The sequence goes on along the minus strand of JAFZNO010000017.1, from coordinate 9,002 downwards.
CGTCCCGATCGATAAAGCTGGTCCTCTCAAAGGATTCCCGGTCGATCCCGAAAAGCTCTTCGCCCAGGCGCTCCGAGTAATCATGGTTTTCCAAGAGGGTCTCCGCATCCTGCAGCAAAAAGGTGCTGTCCTTTTCCTTCTGTCCAAAATTCCTGGTGACAAGATAGCGCTTTCCGCCTGCCTCAAACTCCATCGTGCCCCCGAAATACCCTTGATTCCAAGGCTTGAACTTCATCCTGTCATTCTCGGAATAATCCCGTTTTCTCTCGCCGTCCAGCCCGTAAAACATCACCCGGATAAAAGCGGCAAGCGTCGTCTTACCCCAGCCGTTCTCCCGGAGCGCTTCGTTCAGTCCCGCCTGAAGATCCACGTCATAATTGGAGAGCGTACCAAAGTTTTCTACGTGCAAATGCAGCAATCTCATGACAGCTTCTCCTCTCCTGACAATAATCTTACGCCAAGCCGGATCATCTCCGCCGCCTCGTCCTCCGAAAGCTCCCAGGCCTGCACGGCATCCTTTACGCGCCTTACAAACTCGCCCTTCAGGGAAACGTCCAGCGCAAATCCGTCATAGTCCACCTTGGGTTGCGTCTTGTTGACTACCTTTACAAAATAAAAGTCTTCTTCCAGTACCTTCTCAATGTATTTCTCATCGAACTCCGCATCAAGACTAGGCTCTCCCGTGAGGATCACCTTGACCATGTCCTCCTGCGACACGTCCGAATATACCCCTGCCGCACGCGTGAGCGCTATGGCTTCGTCCGAGGTCACGGCATCCGACGCGTCCACCGCAAGCTCGCGCATCATGCGCTTACAAAACGGGACAAATTCCGCGTCAATGCATCCGCCCGCAACGTTCAAAAGATAGAATCCGCGCGGTCCGCACTCATCAAAGCCCCTGCCCTCAAGGCATCCCGAGTACGCGTAAACACCTCTCGCATCAAGTTTTTCCAGCTTCGGCGCATGCACGTGGCCCAGCGCCAGATAATCAATGCCGCGGTTTTTATACTCCCGCAGGGGAATGACCTCCGCGTCCTTCTTCCCGGCAGTCTCCGTCTCCTGACCGTGAAGCATGACAATGTTAAGCTTTGCCTGATCCAAAAGAAGGGAAGCCACGAGCTTTTTGTTATTCTCAGCAGTCATCTCCGCACCAGTGATCACGACGCTCGTACCATCCGTTCCCTTTTGCTCATAGGAAGTCCACTCGTCCTGGAAGAGCTTCAGGTTTTTTGGAAGCTTTCCCACCTTATCCAACACGTCCTGCAGAAAGGAATCCGCATCATGATTTCCGCGAAGATAATAAAACGTGATCCACGGGTGATCCTCAAATACGGCCAAAACGGCATTCCTCGCCGTCGCGGAAACCTTCGCAACGTCAAACAGATCCCCTGCGATCAAAATGGCCTCCACGCCCTGCTTATCGCCATACTGCACCATCTTCTGAAAGGAAAGGAGCAGCTCGTCACGCCGCTGCTTCGCCCGCCTGTCATCCAAATGTCTCTTCAATTTCGAATCCAAATGCACGTCCGCCGTATGTATGATCTTCACTGCTTCACCCTCCCCAATCAACCACGTCTCCCGTTATAACAGAAGGCATCTTCCCAATTCCCCTCGCTTCGCTCAGGGTACCGCGCTTCGCACGAATTGGGCCCCTCCTTCTGTATATTTTATCACATTTTTTTGATTTTGTAATGATTATGATTGCGAAACTTACCGTCACGTTTTAAAATATGAGTTAGCAGATCATTTTACCGGCGGCGCGCCTCCCACGGCGCCTTACAAAAGGAGAAAACATGTTAAGAGTCGACACCATCGGAAAGGTAAATCCCATTGGAAAACCTCACGTCTACTTTGCCGCGCGCAAGGAAGATTACGGATATTTAAACAGCGTGACCAGCAACCTGTTCATGGCTGCCAACGTTGCCGTATACTATGATGACCAGCAGAATTCCAAAAACACGGAAACTGCGGAGCTTCTTCGCATGAACGTGATCGTCGTGATCCTGACGGAGGAACTGCTAAAGTCCCCCTCCGACGTCATGACCCGCATTTTTCCTCTTGCGATCAAGAACGGGATTCCCCTTATGATCCTTGGCATGACTGACAACGTCGGTTATCTTTTGGACGATTTTTGCACGAAAAACCACTTGGGCAACCATCACGTGATCTTCCCCAACAAAAAGGATCCCGGGCGCACTTTCCTGACAAAGCTCAAGGATTTTCTTGCGGAGCACGCCTTTGGAAATACTGACCGCAAAAAGATCGAACAGGCCTTAGACGGCAGGATCTTTTTGAGCTATCGCAAAGTGGACAAGACCCTTGCGTCGGAGGTGATCACGCTTCTAAACGAGGCCAAGTCCTGCTTAAGCTATGGCCTTTGGTATGATGACTATCTGACCGCCGGCGAGGATTTTGATGAGGAAATCCAAACGGCCCTTGACGCATCCGACGTCTTTTTGTTCCTTCTCACAAAGGCCATGCTGCAAAAGGGCAGCTATGCGCTTGAGCGGGAATATGCCCGCGCCGTGGAAGAAGAAAAAACCATCGTGGTGCTCGACGTGATCGAGGGCTCCCACAGTCTGCCGGCAGAGTTAGACGAGGGCGATCCCATTCTCCTTTATGGCGATGCCATTGACGAATTACCCGAACTCATGGTGGAGCTGATGGGAAAGCGCGAGCGCACCACCAAGTGGGAGAAAGCGGATCAGAGCTATCACCTGGGCCTGGCATATCAGCGCGGCATCTATAAAAACAGAGACGAAAACATTGCAGTCGACCTCATCCGTGAAGCGGCAACCGCCGGCCACATGGACGCCTGCGACGCCATGGTCAAGATCTGCGTGGATCATTACGACCTGGCCTCTGCCACTGACTGGCAGCAGGTTCTGACAAATCATTTTGCCGCCCGCTTCCAGAAAGAGCAATCCCTGGATGCCTTAGACCGTTATCTGCACCATCTCAATCTCTTGGGTGAATATCACGGCATGAAGGAAGATTACGAGGGCATGAAAAAATGCTATCAGTCCGTACAGGAGCTGCTTGACCGCGTGGAGGGATGGGATACGGATCCCCGCATCATTGAGTATGCCATCATCGCCGCCGACAAGCTCGGCACGTTTGCGCAGATTGAGCTTTCCTCCGTGGAGGATAAGGCAAGCCAGCTCGACAGGATTGAAGAATACTACAACCGCTCCTTTGAGTACGCAAAACAATTCATGCGCTTTGAGCATTCCCTCAAGGCAAACCGCTTTTGGTACACGCCGCTCATGCGCCTTACGGATCTCAACTGCGAGTGGTCCAATATTCCGTTGGAGGATATCTGGGAAAATTATTATAACATTCTCAAGATGATGTTAAAAACAGACGAGGAATTTTCTTCCTACGAGACGCTCTGTGATCTGAGCGGATGCTACAGGACTCTGACAAAGCTTTCGGAACAATTATGCGCCGACAGGACGCTGGAGCTGGCGCTGTGCTGGCTTGAGCGGGCGCGGCAGGCTTATCTGACCAGCCGCCACCTGGAGCGCTGCGCAAAATACGCGGAAGCCATGGAATATACGGCACGGATCCAATATGCAGCCGGCGATCTTGCGGAAGCGATCCGCAACCTCAACAAGGCCACCAAGGCCCGGACGGAATGCATCTCCGGCAACAAAAAGCTGGGCGTGAACGTTGCTCCCGACGTCATTGCATTATTCAACGATTACGTCAATGACGCTCACATGCAGCTTCGCGCGGAAAACTATGACAACGCAGCCCTCTGCCTGAAGGGCGCCGAGGACGCGCTTCTCGCCTACCCCGAGTTTCTCCGGACCAAGAAAAACCTGATCCCTTTGGAACACCTCCGTCAATACTTCAACTAATGAATTGTGCCACGAGAACCTGTCTACTGACAGGTCCCCGTGGCACTTTTTTTAATTGTTGTTTACGTAAGCTGCCGCAGAATCTCCGTAACGCATCATCGCGTCGAGCAGATTGTCGAGCCCCTCGCCGCCCTTGCCCTTCATGGACTCTACGTAAGACTCAATGCTGTAGCGGTACGTATTGCTGACCTTCTGGTTACCCTTCATCACGGTCGCATAGATTGTCTTTCTCATCTGTCCGGCATTCAGCGCGTTTACGTTTACGTAATACAAGCCATTTTTGTCTACCAGACTTGCGTTTGCAGGATACTCTGCGATCACGTTCGTGCATGCCTCGTTATCCGTTATCACCACGCGAAGTCCCGACAGGCTGCTCGCCGAGTACTTAAACTGCACGTTGACCGCTGCCTCTAAGTACAGCGCTGCCTTCTCAATGCCTGCCAGCTTGGCATCGTCTCCCACCGCCGCGAAATTAGGCTCCTTCACCGACTGGTAATTCATCAGTACGCTTACGTCCGTTCCCATCGCTCGCTGCGCGTCCGTCAGTCTGTAGCTTGCAAGCTCATTCGTTTTGTATCCCACGTATTTCTGTGCCGCATCGCCATAGAGCAGAATGTCAACCAACAGTCTTCTGAAATTAGCATAATAGTCCAACTGGTATAGTTCATTACTTAACATGTTATGGCAGTATTCCTCTACGGAATACGTGATTTCCTCGCCTGCCACGTCTGCATTGTTGAAATCCAGTGCGTGAGGTACGGCCGTCACGACGTCCCGCAGCGTGTGCGGCGCCACGCGATAATTGAAAACGTACAGTCCGTTGGTTTCGTCAATGGTATATTCAGTAATCTTTTCCTCCGCGCCATTTTGCGTAACCATGAGATACGGATCGTGATACCTGCCGTCAACCAATGATTTGTCTACCTTAAAGGCAATAGTGATCGTGTCATATAACGTGAGGGATTTTTTCGTGACCTTCAAAGGCCCCGGCGTCTTTGCCGCTACCATTACGTCGTCCACGACAATGTCGTAGGCTTTTCCTCTCGTAATGTTTCTAAACCCTACGTAAATGGTTTGCCCGGCATATTCCTTAAGACTAAGCGTATACTTTTTATACGTTGAATCAAATTCGTAGACTACCTTCTGTAAATAACCGTTTTCCGCCGACGGTTTTCTTAAAACGTAAACTTCCATTTCCTCAAAATCTTTTTCCTGTTTACACCAGAAGGACAGCTCCCCATTATCCGGTACGAGGATTCCCGGCGTAACAATCAAATCATCAGCCCGATGGATGAAAGATATGATCCGTTGGGTATTCGGATGCAACGCTTTTCCATTCACTCCTTCACCAATCTCCCAACACCTGTCATCATCATCTAAATCGTACTGAGTCCACCCATCAAGGCTTCCAGACTCAAAATCCTCATAGAACGCAACAAAATCATATCCTTCCGGTGCAAAATTCGCAACCAGCTCGCGATCAGCCGTTGCCTGGAACTGATAGGTTTCAGAAATGCTAACCACTTTACCGTTCTCAGTCCAGTTCACAAAACGACAGCCATCCTTCGGTACCGCCAACAGCTCGACGGTCTCACCTTCCTTATAGGTTCCGCCACCGCTTACGCTTCCATAGGCTGCATTAGATTCCGTAGCCTTTACGTTAAAACTGCGAACAAAATCTGCATAAACCCAAACCTCGAACGCAGGCATCTGGAACTTATTTCCTTCGATCGGCGTAAGACTCTGAAGATCGGCCGACGTGCCATAATAATACTTGTTTACGGCATAACCGTCGTCAGGCGTGGCACACAATTCAACCTCATCCCCCACAATATATTTTTCTTTTTGATCAACTATGGAAAGGGTACCATGCGTGGTGCTCAGATCGTTGTGCACGGCGTAGCTTTCCAACTCAGAGAAAATAGCGCCAACAAACATGTCAGAAGTAGGATATAAATCAAATGGATTGTCCAAAGAAATGATTTTCTGTTCATTTGCATTAGTCCAACACTCAAATTGATATCCATAGTTTGGAATTGCACTCAAAGTATATGCGCCAGTTGACGGGTTTTTTTCTAAATTTATCCTTCCACTGCCCTTAGGATAGACTCCACCAGTTATCGAATAATTTCCTCCTCGCATAAAAAGGACATAGAACTTTTTGGTATTGCTGGTGTCTAACGTTGTAGTAATCTCCGTACTTATCGGCGTTTTTAAATCCGGATCATCATACCAGCCAAGGAAAGAATAACCTTCGCTAGGTACCGCCGTCACCTCCAATCTACCGGGAGCTACGGTATTACTAGTAATAGTTCCTCCCCCTTGGGGAAGTACGGAAAATTGAATAGTTTCCATCTGTTTTTTTTCAAACGTCACCGTCACGTCCAAGTCACGACCCGGCATCACAAATGACAACACGTTGCCGGAAAAACTGGCCCCCGACGGTACGCCGGCTACCTCGCTAACCCTATATCCCTCGTTGGCCTTAATGGTCATGTTAACGACGTCGCCTTCCAAAAAAGTGTTTTTCCCGGCTTCGAACGTAACCGTTCCATTCTCTAAATTTCCGGAAACGTTAACCGTACGAGGAACCGTGGAAACAAATTTTGCGCTAACCCACACGTCATGATCAGGCACGGTAAAGGTATTGCCTTCCAGGGAACGGTATTCCCCATCCCTGCTATCCTTAATCAAGAACGTATCGAATCGATAATCCTTCTGGGCCGTGGCTTTCAACGTCACCTGCGTTCCCGGAGCTTGTGAAAGATAGGACGGCGACGGAGAAACTACTTCTACGCTTCCTCCGTTTGGTTGAGGTTGAAAAATAAAGAAGTAACCAATTCTACGGTATAAAACGTTAAAATATCGGTTTCTGTCCGCCGTGAATACGTATGGATTCTCCCGATACTCCATTCCAAGATCGGGATCAATCCAGGCTTCAAACATATATAAAGAACTGTTCATGGCAACCATCGTCACGGTGTCACCTGCATTATAAGACCCGAAACCTATAATCTGACCTGCTCCTCCCGGATAAACGGTTCCCTCTACTTTGTACGTCGTTGCGGCATGAACAAACATGGCCGGATACAAACCTTCCAGGTTTGTCAATACCAATGCAAGCATAAGCATCACGCTAAGCAATCCATACCGAATCTTTTTCCTCTTTGCTTTTTTCATGCTATTTCTCCTCTCCTCGCCTAATTCCCGGCTTGTGTTTTTTCTTATCTATCTCTTAATTGCAGTCATTCGTTTTTTTACTCACCCCTTTTTTATTTTTGTGTCACGGGAGTCTACTGACAAGTCTTCCTTGTGTGTCATGGGGACGTGTCTACTGACACGTTTTCCTTACAAAGGAGTCGCGAAAACAGTTCAGTAGTTCAATGACGTTTAGATAACGATATAAAAAACACTTCGAAACCGTCACAGGCCAGCAATCGGCATCCGGGTATTTCGGAATTTTTTGCCCTTATCTCTCCTCCACCACCTGGAAGACGTAAAACTTCAAATAATAACTGGAATCAGCCGCCCATAGGATCGGATGGTCAGGACCCTGGGTACGGAATTCTACCTGGCGAAGACGCTTATGCGCACCGACAGCCGCTTCACGGATTGTCTTTGCGAAGAGCTCCGGATCCATGAAATGAGAGCAGGAACAGGTGCAAAGATATCCGCCGTTCTTCACAAGCTTCATGCCGCGCACGTTGATCTCGCGATAGCCCTTGACCGCCTGCTTAATGGAGTTGCGGGACTTCGTGAACGCGGGCGGATCCAGGATCACCACGTCATACTTTTCCCCCTTCGCCTCCAATTCCGGTAAAAGTTCAAACACGTCCGCGCACTGGAATTTCACGGTATCCTCCAAGTGGTTAAGCGCCGCATTTTCCGTCGCCTGATCCACGGCTAGCTGGGACGCGTCCACGCCAAGCACGCTCTCTGCTCCGGCAATTCCGGCATTCAGCGCAAAGGAACCCGTGTGCGTAAAGCAATCCAGCACCTTCTTCCCCTTACAGAGCTTATGAATGCTGGCGCGATTGTTCTTTTGATCAAGAAAAAATCCCGTCTTCTGACCATCTTCCACGTCCACCATATAGTGCACGCCATTCTCAACGATCTCCACCTTTGTGTCAAAAGGTTCGCCGATGAAACCCTTGCTCGGCTCCATGCCTTCCTTCAGGCGCACCTTGGCATCACTACGCTCATATACGCCGCGGATTTCTATGCCATCCTCTTTCAAAACCTTTTTCAGCGCGTCAATGATCACAAGCTTCCACCTGTCAATCCCAAGCGCCAGCGATTCCACCACCAGCACGTCCGAAAACTTGTCGATGACTATGCCCGGCAGGAAATCCGCCTCGCCAAAGATCAACCGGCAGCTCGAGGTATCAATGACTTCCTTGCGATAATTCCACGCATCCCGCACGCGCTGCTCCATAAAAGCCTCGTCGATCACCGCATCCTTCCTGCGGGACAGCATTCTCACGGTAAGCTTAGAATTCGTATTGATGAAGCCCTTCCCCATGACGTAACCGTCGAAGTCATGCACCTCAACCACGTCACCGTTTTCAAACTCCCCCTCAATCTTCGCAATCTCATTGTCATAGACCCAGGCGCCGCCCGCCTTGATCGTGCGGCCCTCGCCCTTTTTCAAAACCACCACTGCCATGATTCTTCTTCCCCTTACTCTATTTCATTCTTTCGTATTCTATTTTCAAACCTGAAGCTATTCGTCTCTTTATTTACCTCTGATCAACAGACCGGAAGTTGTCGACTTCTATGCTTCCAATCGATAACCCTCGATTTGTCGCCTCAGTGCCCTGCCTGCTCGGGCACAAAGACTTCTTAGTTTCCTGTTTTTTCGTCCAAAGCCTTTTCCGAAAATCAACTACTTTGTGCCCGAGATGCATAAAAACGCCCTCCAGGGCACAAAAATTTTTTCATTTTCTGACCGCAGCAACACTATCGTCTGTACAAACAAATTATTTTGTGCCCTGGTCGAAGAAAAGCGCTTTCTAGGGCACAAAAGCTTCTTTTCTTCTTGACTTTGCCATTCATCAACGCCTCAGCAAGCCAAAGAGTTTGTGCCCTGCACGCAAGAAATCTTCAGCTCGGGCACACATGCTTCTTTTTTGATGGCAT
>JAFZNO010000016.1 GCA_017552985.1 Lachnospiraceae bacterium | reverse complement strand
CCTCGTGTCACTGGTTCGATTCCGGTTCTGGGCATTTTTCATGCAAACATATCCGTTTTCTTAGTTCTCACCGCAATTGCGGTGTTTTTTTATGCCCTAAAAATCTACGAAACATAGAAAATAATATCTACGAAATATATAAATCAGCTCTTCCATTTCTTGTTTCATAGAATTATGATGTTATTAAGGAACGGCGATGGCCATCGTTCAACCTAAAGAAAGGCGGAAAAATCATGGAACATAAACTTGCGGAGAATATCAGAAAGTACCGGAAGGAGCGCCAAATGACGCAGGAGGAGCTTGCTGAGAAATTGAATCTTACCGTCGGTACGATCTCGAAGTGGGAGAGAGGAAGTTCGGAACCGGAACTGTCTTATTTGATGCAGCTTGCACAGATCTTTCACGTATCCCTTGACGCGCTTTTGGACTTTTCCATTCAGGGCAATAATGCTGACGTGCTTATGGAAAAGATCGGTAAGCTTCTGAATGCCCGCGAATTTGAGGAGGTTAAAAAAGAATGTGAAGCAGCGCTTCTTATTTACCCAAATTATTTTATGGTTGTCGCGCAAGTTGCCAATGCTTATTACGTGATAGGTACCATGACAAAAGAGAAAGAAGCGCTTCACAAGGCGATCAAATACTTCACGCACTCCATCGATCTTTTTTCGCAGAATTCAGATCCGCAAATCAGCATTACGCTGCTTCAGAATCATATTGCCGGCTGCTATCTTGCCCTGGATGAAACGCAAAAGGGCATTGATCAGATGAAAAAGAATAATATTTGCGGCATCAATGACGCAGACATTGCAGTTAATATGATTGTTACGTTGAGACAAAATAAGGAAGGGTTCGAGTATGCGCAAAAGGCATTTCTTAGCAGCATGTCAAAGATGATCAACGTTCTTCTCGCGATCATGACGTACGATATCAATGAAAAAAAGCCGCAGGATGGTTTGAGGACCGTGGAAAAAGCTGTTGAGTACATGAATTTACTTAAGGATAACCGTGAGGGAATGGCATTTGTTGATAAATACGTCGCAAGCGCAATGCTTTTATCGGCGGTATTCCATGACATGTTGGGAGAATGGGATGCGGCAAAAGCCGACGTTCTCAAAGCGATCGAGCAAGCGGAAGCATTTGACAAGGAACCCTGTTTCAACGTCAAAAACATTATTTTCGTAGATAACGTAGAAGACGGATATATTTATGACAGTCTGGGCCTTACCGCGAAGCAGGGTCTCGTCAGCATGATGGAGGAATTTCATTTGAAAGAGTCCGTATCTGATCGTTTTCTTAAGTACTTCCGGAAGGAAATTGGGCAGGAGGAATCAACTTTATGAATAAAGAACTAAAAAAATCATTTTGGGAAGGAAACAAAAAGCTTTTTCTTGTGGCATTTATCGCCGGGGTATTGATCAATTCCATCAACCTATATCTATCTTACGTGTTGCAGGTGGTAACGGACATTGCGGCGGGCGAGGAAAAGTCCAAAAGCCTGACTCAGGTTTTAATTCAATGCGTCTGCGTTTTCGCCGTGATGGAAGTGATCGTTGTCATCTTTGCCAAAACCCAAAACGCTTTCAAGGCGAGGGCCATGAGGCAATACCGGGATGCCGTTTATGAAAAGCTTGCCAAGAAAGGCATTGGCGCCTTCCGGAAGGAGAATACGTCCACTTACGTCTCCGGCACGACCAATGACGCCGGCATTATCGAAGAGAATTATCTTTCCAGCCTGTTTACGATAGGCGAGCAGATCTTCCTGTTTATTGGATCTTTACTCCTGATGCTTTGGTATTCGCCGCTTCTGACTTTGATCGCCATCGGCTTTTCGTTTTTACCCGTGATCGCAAGCATTGCAACGGGGAAAAAGCTGGTGAAGCTGGAGCAGGAGGTTTCCGAGAGGAATGAAAAATTCCTTGCCATGATCAGCGAGATCCTGACGGGTTTTTCCGTGGTGAAGAGCTTTAACGCGGAGAAACGCATTGGAAAGCTCCTTGCGGGTGCAAATGAGAAGCTGGAAACTGCAAAGAATCGCCGCAACGTGAATAAGGATTACGTCTCTGCGATCGGTGCCTTTTCCGGAGCAGCCACGCAGCTTGGCGTTTTCATTACGGGCGCATACCTTTGCGTAAAAGGGATGGGAATCACTCCAGGCATGCTCTTTGTCTTTACGAATCTCATGAATTTCATTATTGGCCCCATTGCACAGTTGCCTGCCTTACTCGCGAAGAAAAAGGCGGCAATCGCCTTGATTGAAAAGATGGGGAAGGCATTGGCCGAGGAGGATGACGGTGCGAAGGAAGAAAAGGCGGATTGCGCCTTTGATCATTCCGTGCAGCTAAAGGACGTGGAGTTCTCTTATGATGGCGCGAAGAAGGTTTTGGATCACGTGTCCTATACGTTTGATAAGGGAAAGAGCTATGCCATTGTCGGCGCTTCCGGATGCGGAAAATCCACGCTCCTGCAGCTTTTGCTGGCGGGGATGAACGGATATGAGGGATCCATCACCTATGATGACAGGGACGTAAAGGGCATTCGCCCGGAATCCTTATACAACACGGTTTCCACGATCCAGCAGAACGTCTTTGTGTTTAACGCTTCGATCCGTGATAACGTCACGATGTTTAACGAATTCCCGAAGGAAGACGTGGACAGGGTCATCGAGATGGCCGGTCTACGGGAGCTGATCGCCGAGAAGGGTGAAGATTATCTTTGCGGTGAGAACGGAAGCGGTCTTTCCGGCGGTGAAAAGCAGAGGATCTCGATCGCAAGGGCGCTTCTTCGCCATGCCAAAATGCTTCTCATCGATGAGGCGACGGCAGCGCTTGACGCGGAGACTTCCAACCGCGTGATTAATGCGATCCTGGCGCTGAAGAATATGACGCGCATCGTGGTGACGCATGACCTTGACGCCGGAACCCTGCGGCAGTATGATTCCATTTTGACGCTGAAAGGCGGCAAGATCATTGAGGATGGTTCCTTTGATGCTCTCATGCAGAAGAAAGGGTATTTTTACTCCTTGTACACGGTAGCCCAATAAATCGTGGAAAGAAGAGGGAAGCAATTGATTTTGTGATGATTCGATGATATGATGAAAAAAATGTCATAAGGAGAAGATATGGACTACAGAAAATTTCAGGATTCGAATCAGCTTCCCAACAGAGAGTATTATAATCAAAAATTACTGTCATGTCCTGAATTAGCATACAGCAGCTGGGGATTTAAATTTTTGTCTTGTTTTATTGGTTTCTTTGGTTTTATGATTTGGATTGGCGTCATCTTTTCGGCATATGATTCCATACAGCGAAAAGCAACGTCAGATTTAATCGCCACGTTGGTAATGTTTGTGCCTCTTGGAGTATTATGTACCTGGGGTGCGGTCAAGATTAGAAAATGTAGTAATTTTTCGGAGCGCATCAGCAATGGGGAGTACGGATGGACTGTGGGGAATCTCCGGGGTAAGCGAACCGGGCTTCGAAATCGTCATCGATATTATTATCTTATCTTTGACGTATTTGGAGAAAAACTAGATATAGAAGTAAATTCTAAAACATATGAAGAGGCTATGGAAGGCGAATCTTTTCTCATTGCGCGCGTAAGTAAACCAACTTACTACTTTTGCGTAAAAGATGACTTATTGTAACGGAAAGAATTGACGTTAAGATGGCAGGCGTGCTATAATCCAACTGGTGCGCAAGCATACAATTCATTCCAAAAGGAGGTAATTTTATGAATGGCATGAATACCGTGATCAAATTTCATATGGCGAAATTACCTCGGGGATGGAAGTTGTCACAGACCAGGCAGTGACAATTTTATTTGAATAAGCTTTTTATGCATTCCCGTGGCTAAGTCACGGGATTTTTTTGCCCAAAAATACGCCGTATGCAGCGAGAAATCAAAGAAACTTAGCAATGGAAAGGTTAAAAGGGTGAAAAAAGATGAAACGCTTAAAAGCTTATATTTCAGCAATGGACAATGCAACAAAGGATTACAAGGAAATCTACGAAGCAAGGATTGTGATACCCGCATGCACGCCTGGAAATCCCCTGGAGTTTCCGGTGTTTGGAAGTGACAACGTGTTTTGGCATGAGGAGGATATTTCCTTTACCATCGAGATGACCAACAAGATGGCGTTGGACCGCCCGACGATCTTGTGTCAGATTCCGGCCGAAATGCTTGGAATTGCCACTTATCACGAGGCCGTCGCGGATTATTGCTACCGGGAATTTCTTCCCTATCTGGACGCCATGAATGCCGAACTTTTCAACCGGCACAAGCCGCCGGAGGAAACGGGCTATTACTATATGGTGCGCCCAAAGGGCGAGGTGATGGTCCGCAATACCGCTTATTTTACGATGAGGCCGCGAAAGGACTATTATAACGCCGGCGGAGAAAAAATCATCAATTATCCGCCGGAAAGAGTTGGTCCGCCGCAGATCTGTCTCAGCATGCGGTTTCAGGTACAGTTCCCAAGGAAGCGCAAGAAAAAGGTTCTTCAAATGCTGACGACGGACGTGCCGGAGGCCGTGGAGGAATTTGTGAAACACTTTGACAAGGCCATGGTGCAAAACGTGATCGCCCTGGCGGACAAGCAAAAGGAACTGCGCAGATGGCTGGCAAAGAGTGATTACTGCGCCTTTATTGCCAACGGCAGCATTCTGCCAAGGGATCCCTGGACGGATCTGCCCATGAAGGGAGCCATACCCTTTACGGCGCCGCGGGAGGACGAGGTGGAAGCCTGCGGGATCAAGGGACTAGGCATTCGTAAGGGCGTCACCGTCATCACGGGCGGCGGTTATTCCGGGAAGTCCACAATCCTTTCCACCATTGCTGCAGGCATTTATGATCATGCCTTCGGCGACGGCAGGGAGCTTTGCGTGACGGATCCCACCGCCATGACCATCTCGGCGGAGGACGGAAGATGCATCAAAAACATCGACGTGTCGCCGTTTATCTCCTGGCTTCCGGGAGGCGATCCAAGGGATTTTTCCACGGAGCATGCCTCGGGCTCAACTTCCCAGGCGGCCAACATCCTGGAGGCCGTAGAATATGGTTCGAAGCTTCTTCTCATCGACGAGGACCGAAGCGCGACAAACTTCATGATCCGGGATCAGACCATGAAAACGCTGATCAAGAAGGAGCCGATCACGGCTTTCACGGAGCGCGTGAACGAGCTTTATGAAAGCTGCGGGGTATCGACGATCCTTGTCATCGGCGGCAGCGGGGAGTATCTGTCCGTCGCCGACAGAACGTATCTCATGGATGAATACGTGATCAGCAACGTTTCCGAACAGGCAAGAAGTCTGGGCGGCGTAAAAGTAAGGGAAGCGGAGAAAGTTCAAAACTGGCGCCAGACAAGACGCCTTAAGACGGAAGGATTTACGTCCTATCCCGCGTTTTTGGGGCCGGAGAAGCTCGTTATTCCAGACGTGGGATTTATCCTTATCGGAGAGGAGAAGATCGATACAAGGGGCATTCAGAACGTCATATGCCAGGAGCAGCGGACGGCAATGGGATTTATGCTGCGCCTGATCGAAAACCGCCAGAATGGGGTTTACGTCAACCTGCAGGAGAGCGTAAAAATGCTTTACCGGGAGATGGAAGAGAATGGTCTGGACACGGTCTATTCCGGTAATTTTCCGGAGTGTGACAGGTTTCTGGCACTGCCGCGGCCCATTGATTTTCTGGCACTCATCAGCCGCATGCGGAAAATACAATTCGCAAAGTGATGTTTTAAAATGTTAACGAAATGGGGAATCTATGGCTTGACATAGGTTCCCTTTTCCGTTAATATGAAAATAGGAGGACGAGAATATGGCATCGAGCGTCATTCATCTTGCGATCACGGAAGGTATCGCAAAGAAATGGGAAATTAAAGATATTTACAGGCTCCGGCTTGGTGCGGTTCTCCCTGACGGCGCCATTCACGGTAACGGGCATTTGAAGATCCGGATCTGTGACGAGACGAGATCGACCTATGACTTGGAAGGCTTCCGGGAAAGATTTGGGGAGAAGATGAAGGAGGATGACCTGTATCTGGGGTATTATCTTCACCTGGTTCAAGATATTTTTTACCGGTACTACGTCTATTCGGAGCATAACTGGGATCCCCTGGCTCCGGGAAACGTGGAGAGATTATACCAGGATTACCGCATCACCAATGAGTTTGTCATTGAGAAATATAACTTAAAGCCTGACCTGATCCGGCATCAGGATCTTGCGGGCGAACCGCTCCTTGCCGTTGCGGAATATGACGTGAAGGAGCTCGTGGAAAGAATCCGGGGGCATTTTGTTCCCGTGGAGGATACGGGCATCTTCTTTTTCACAAGGGAGATGGCGGGGGAGTTTGTCGAAAGGGCGACCGTCTTTTGCCTTGAGGAACTGCAAAGGTTCTCGGAGGGTAAACCGGGTCTTGGCAATCTTGAGTGGAGCTGGGAGAGGCACTCATGAGAGAAAATCCTGCAGAAGCCGGTAAAGAAGCTCGTAAAGTATAACTACGCAGAAGTTGGGAGAGGCAAAGCATGTTGATAGAAGAACGACATCAAAAGATATTAAATTGGCTGGAAGAGAAGGGCTACATCTCGACGGATGACATTCAGGAGGAGTATCAGATCAGCTATGATTCCGCAAAGCGTGACCTGCGCATCCTGGAAGAAAAGGGGCTCCTGAAAAGGACGAGGGGCGGTGCGCTGCCGATCCGTCAGGTTGGCATCGGGCGGCCAAAGGGAAACACGGCAAAGGACATTCCGGTGGTGAAGGAAAATTACGCGCTGATCGCGAAGAAAGCCGTGACCATGTTGAAAAACCAGGACGTTGTCTATATTACTTCCGGCACCGTGGGATATTTTATGGCGCAGAACGTTCCGGAGGACTTGACGCTTCGCATATGCACGAATTCCATCGTCGTTGCAGAGGAGCTTCGCACGAAGCCAAACGTTTCCGTGATCCTTGTTGGCGGGGAGATGGATGACAAGGGCTGTTGTTATGACGGATTCGCCACGGAGATGGTGAAAAAGCTTCGCTTTGACAAGTGCTTTTTGACGTCGGCGTCCATTTCGGCTGACTTTGGCATTTCCATGCAGCGCACGGCGGCGCTTCCGTTTTACAGCGCCCTGATCGAGGGCTCTAAGCAGGTCATCGGCCTTTATCCAAAGGAGAAAATTGGATTTCACTCGGTTGTCAGCATTGCACCCGCGGAGAAGCTGGACCTCATGATCACGGACTGGGATGCTTCCGAGGAGGACCTGCGGCTCCTTGCCGAGAAGGGGATCGAGATCGACGTGGTGGAAAAGCCCGTACGTGATTGAAAAGAAATGATGATTATGGTATGATAATGGTATATTTTGGGCATGGTAACCATAGGTAACGCTATATTTTGTGGCGGGGGAAAATCATGGCGCACAGAGAAATCAAGGAAATCCGGGAGGAACTGAAAAAGCTTTCCGGAAATAACGCAGAGCTTTATGACAAATTGAATCCCACGGCAAAGCCCTCGGCGGGAGTCCGCGTTCCGGATCTTCGCAAGCTTGCGAAGGAGCTGGCAAAAGAGGATTACAAGTGGTTCCTGGAAAATAATCCCATGGATACTTTCGAATTGGAGATGCTGCAGGGATTGGTCATCGGGTATGCTAAGGATGACGTCAAAACCATCCTGGCTTACCTGAAAAAGTTTATCCCCTGCGTGCATGACTGGGCCGTGAATGACATCACGTGCCAAACCTTCCAGATCGCGCGGAAGCACCCCGAGGAAGCTTACAAATTCCTCATGAAATACAAGGATTCCAAGAAGGAATTTGAGGTACGCGTCGTTGCGGTGATGCTGATGAGCCATTTCCTGACGGAGGAATATATCGACAGGGTGATCAAGGTGCTGGACGGGCTTTATGCTGAGGAGTATTACGCGAAGATGGGCATTGCCTGGGCGGTGGCCACGGCGGCAGCGAAATTCCCCGAGAAGGTATACTCGTACATGATCAGCACTGAGAATCAATTAAGTGACTGGACCTTCCAGAAGAGTTTACAAAAGATGCGGGAATCCTACCGCGTGGACAATGCTCTGGTGGACAAGATCAAGGCGGAGTGCCACAGATTCGATAAGGCGCAGCAACGAAGATAAGGAGTAGATGGCGTGGAAATAAAACAACGATCTGAGGATGAGATGCTGGCATTGATCCTTGGCATAGCGAAGTCGGATGAAAACGTTCGCGCAGTTTGGATGTCCGGCTCCCGGGCCAATCCGGACGTGCCGAAGGACATGCATCAGGATTTTGACGTCGTGTTCCAGGTGAGGGACGTAAAGCCCTATTGGGACAATGATGAATGGATTGAGCGGCATTTTGGAAAGCCGGCGTTAATGCAAAAACCGGAGAGCATGAGCTTGATCCCTCCGGACGGCGATGGGAATTTTGTCTATTTGATGCTATTCCCGGACGGGAACCGGATCGACCTTTGCCTCACGAAAATGCCATTCCAGGAAAGTGACGAACCTGCCATCATCCTTTTGGATAAAGAGGCAGGGATTTCTTGTGGGAATGGCACAGAGCCCGTGATCAAAGGGACGAAGGCCTATTGGTACGTAAAAAGGCCCACGCAAAAGCAGTTTTCAGATTGCTGCAATGAGTTTTACTGGTGCATGAACAACGTGGCCAAGGGCATCGCTAGGGACGAGCTTTCCTATGCGATGAAGCAGTTTAACGAGTACGTGCGCGACATGTTGGTGCAGATGCTGAAGTGGTACGTGGGCGCGGAGAATGATTTCTCGGTATCCGCGGGCAAGGAAGGGAAGTTCTTTAAGAAATATCTTCCAAGCGACCTGTATGAGCGCTTCCGGAGGACCTATTCCGATGCGGAATATGAGCATCTTTGGGCAGCAGTCGCTGAAATGATCGCCCTGTTTGAGACGGCGGCGAAGCACGTAAGCGCCAAGTTGGGCTTTGCTTACAAGGAAGAAGAGCGCAGGGCGATCGAAGATTATATCAGACGCGTGCGGGAAGCATAAAGAAAACAGAAAAAATCACGGCAGTTTGTTGGCCGAAGGAATTAGAATAAAATCCAGAAAGGATGGAAAAAGTATGAGAGAAGAATGTGCTTACAGCGAATTTGACAGAAAGGAAAACCTGCATTTTGATTCGAAAGTAGTACACGGAGCGTTGGGATGTGAACCCATCACGGGAGCCGTGAGCTTCCCCATCTTTCAGACGGCGACCTTCCGCCACAAAACCTTTGGAGTCTCCACGGGATATAATTATTCCCGTGTGCAGAATCCCACCCGTCAGGAGCTGGAGCGCACCATGGCCATCTTGGAAAATGGCGCGGAGGGCTTTGCCTTTACCAGCGGACAGGCTGCCAACATGGCAGTGTTCAATCTTCTTGAGAACGGAGATCACGTGATCCTGTGCGATGACATTTACGGCGGTACCTTCCGTATCTGTGATGAGATCTTCAGCAAATTCAATTGCGAATTCTCCTACGTCGACATGACGGAGCTTGACAATATCAAGAACGCCCTTCGCCCTGAGACGAAGATGATCTTCCTTGAGACGCCCACCAATCCCATGATGAAGGTGGCCGACATTCAGGAGATCGCAAAGATCGCGAAGGAAAACAATTGCATTTTTGTAGTGGACAACACCTTCCTGACCCCTTATTTCCAGAAGCCTTTGGATCTTGGGGCAGACATTGTGGTACACAGCGGCACCAAGTATTTGACCGGTCACAATGACGTGATCGCCGGCATCGTGGTTGTTAAGGATCCCGCGAGAATTCCTTTCTTCCAGGGACAGATCAAGTCCATGGGCGCGCAGCTGGGACCCTTCGACTGCTGGCTGATCCTGCGCGGCTTAAAGACCCTTTCCCTCCGCATGCGTCAGCATGATGAGAATGCTAGAAAGGTTGCCAACTGGCTCCTGACCCAGCCCAAGGTGAAGAAGGTTTATTACGCGGGCTTCGAGAACCACAAGGGCTATGAAATCAGCAAGAAGCAGTGCACTGGCTTTGGCGGCATGATCTCCTTCGAGCTTGACAGCGAGGAGACGGCACAGAACCTTCTCTCCAACGTGAACATGATCCTGTTCGCGGAGAGCCTTGGCGGCACCGAGACCCTGATCACCTATCCTTGGACCCAGACCCACGAGTCCATTCCCGATGACACGAAGATGGCACTTGGCATCACGAAGGCCTTCGTCCGCATCTCCATCGGCATCGAGAACGTGGACGACATCATTAATGACCTGGCACAGGCACTAAGATAAGCAGATGGACCGTGGGGACGGGGTTCGTGGGCCAAAAAATGGACCACAAACCCCGTCCCCGGAGCTCATGGAGGGATGGAAAATGGGAATCAAGTTTACGAAAATGCAGGCCTACGGCAACGATTACGTGTACGTAGATGCCATTCATCAAACGATAGAGAATCCAAATGAGCTTTCGAAGAAGATGTCGGACCGGCATTTTGGCATTGGCGCGGACGGACTGGTATTGATCTGCCCGTCTGAGAAATGCGATTTCCGCATGCGCATCTTTAATCCCGACGGCACGGAGGCGGAGATGTGCGGCAACGCCGTGCGCTCCGTGGGAAAGTTTGTTTATTATCACGGCCTGACTGATAAGACGACGGTGAAGATCGAGACGCTTGGCGGGGAGAAGACGATCCTTCTGACCGTTAAGGACGGTATGGTGACGGACATTGAGGCGGCCATCGGCGAGCCCATCTTCACGCCGGCGCTGATTCCGGTGACCACGGACAAGGAGGAATTTCTCACCCAGCCCATCACAGTGGGCGACAAGACCATGATTGCGTCCTCTCTTTCCTGGGGCAATCCGCACACCATGATCCAGGTGGACGACTTATCCACGCTGGACATTGAAAAATATGGCCCCTTGGTGGAAAACAACGTCGTTTTCCCGAGAAGGACGAACGTGACCTTTGTGCAGCTCGTGGACAGGCAGCACCTGAAAATCCGCGAGTGGGAGCGGGGTACGGGCGAGACCATCGGCTGCGGTACCGGGTGTTGCACGGCGGTTGTGTTCATGCATCGGCTTGGTCTTGTAGACCGCATTGTCGACGTGGAGCAGATCGGCGGCGTCCTGCACGTGGAGTGGGATGACCAGAACGTGGTCCACATGAAGGGACCCTCCTACGTGGTGTACGAGGGAGAGTATCATCCGGAAGTATCCCGGTAAACCGCGGCGAATTTGACCGGCTGGCAGAGGGAAGACTCTGCGGGAGAAGAGGTCACGTTTCTTGAGGGTTTTTAGACATGAAGGTAAGAGAATTACGGTATTGCAACACAAATACGTTTCTGATCGAAGGAGATCATGGAAAGCTACTCTTTGACACGGGATGGGCCGGCACGTTCCCCCTGTTTTGCAGGGCGCTGGGCGAGCTGAAGGTTTCCGTGCAGGAGATCCGCTGTATCATGATCTCCCATTTTCATCCGGATCACATGGGAATTGCGCAGGAAATCGCGAATCAGGGCGCGGTGCTCTTGATCCCGGAAGTGCAAAAGCCCTTTCTCCATGCGGCGGATGCCATCTTTGCGAAGGAGAAGGGAACGAGGTTTGTTCCGGTCAGGGATGACCGGGTTCGATTTTTTTCCATCGAAGAAAGCCGCGCCGTGCTAAAGGAACTTGGCATAGATGGCCAGGTGATCCATACGCCGGGACATAGTGATGACAGTATCTCCCTTTGGCTGGACGAGGGAGATTTGTTCGTTGGGGATTTAAATCCTTTATATGAATTGGAATTGCATAAAGGCACGCAGATTGGGGAAAGTTGGGACAAACTCTTGAAATTACGGCCACATATGGTATATTATGGGCATGCGAAGTCTGCATCGCCGGAGCCGCAGAAACGGCAATCGGATGATGATCCAAAGGCTGAAACGGAAAACCGGACATTGTCCGACAACGAAAAATATGCGCTTGTTTCCAAGATGATGAAGATGATCGACAAGGGCTATGACGTCAAGAAGATTCAAAAGAAGACGCATGCGGACGAGAAGTTTATTGAAAACGTCATGAGAATGTACTTAACCCACCAAAACGTAAGCGTCCAGGGGATTTTGGACCGGATTGAGCTGCGGGGGATGCAAGATAGAAAATAAAGAGAAAAGGATTGAGAATGCCATGATACTGAGAGATTTGCTTAGGGATATGGAATATGAGTGCCTGCAGGGAAGCCTGGAGCAGGAGATCGCGGCGCTGGTCTATGACTCCAGGAAGGTGGAGCCAGGATGCGCGTTTGTGTGCCTAAAGGGCGCAAAGTTTGACGCGCACGCCTTTGCGGGACAGGCGGTGGCAGCCGGCGCGGCGGCACTGATCATCGAGGATGCGGCGGCGCTGGAGCAGGTGAAGGAAGGTGCCAATCTGGAAGCTGACGCAAAGGATCATGGCGTGCAGGGAGCTCCGGCGGTCATTCTCGTCAAGAACTCCCGTGAGGCGCTGGCGTATGCGGCGCGCAACTGGTTCGGAAATCCCGCCTCAAAGCTGAAGGTCATTGGCCTCACCGGCACAAAGGGCAAGACCACCACGACCCACATGATCAAGAAGATTCTCGAGGAGGCTGGAAACAAGGTCGGCATGATCGGGACCTTGGGCGCCTTTATCGGAACGGAAAAATATAAGACGGCCAACACGACGCCGGAATCCTACGAGCTGCAGCGTCTTTTTGCAAAGATGCTGGAGGAGGGATGTACCTATGCCGTGATGGAGGTATCCTCCCAGGCCTTAAAGCTTGGCAGGACCGCGGGCATTGATTTTGCTTACGGCGCATTCCTGAACATATCCCCGGATCACATCAGCGCGGACGAGCACAAGGATTTCCAGGAATATCTTGATTGTAAGAAGCTTTTGTTCCTTCAGACTGGCCCCGTGATCGTCAACAAGGATGATCCCAGGTGGCAGGAAGCGACGGAACTCGCGAAGGATCGCATCGTGACGGTTTCCCAAAAGGGCGAGGCTGATTATATGGCGTCGGACGCACATAACATTTGGGAGGGAAGCTTCCTCGGCGTGACCTTTACGCTTTCCGGAAAGCGCAGCGCGCAGGTGAATCTTCCGATGCCGGGCACCTTTAACGTGGAGAATGCACTGATTGCCATTGCCATCACGGCGGAGATCGGCATTCCGACGGAGGCGATCTTAAATGGCCTTGCCAAGGTTTACGTCAAAGGGCGCACGCAGCTGATGACCTGCATGGCGGGACATGGCACCATGCTCATTGATTATGCCCATAATGCAGTCAGTGCGGAGAATCTGCTGTCCATGTTGAAGGCCTACAAGCCGGATCGCCTGATCTGCCTCTTTGGCGGCGGCGGCAACCGTGCGAAGGCAAGGCGTTACGACATGGGCGAGGCCTCCGGGAAATATGCGGATCTCACCGTGCTCACCATGGATAATCCCAGGGATGAGGAGGTTGAGGAGATCAACAAGACCATCATTGAGGGCCTGAACGTGCATGGCGGAAAATATATCACCATCATCGACCGCGAGGAGGCCATCCATTACCTGATCGACAATGCAAGGCCCGGCGACATCATCGCCTTGCTTGGCAAGGGTCATGAGGAATATCAGGAGATCAAGGGCCAGAAATATTACTTCTCTGAAGAAAAGATCATCGAGGAGTATTGTCAGAAGAAATTTGGAAACGGAAATGTCTAAGAAAACAATATTAATCATTTTAACTAGTTTCATAGTGGTGCTGTTGTGCGTCTTTGGAGGCATCTATTTTCAAGGCGTGTCGAAATATAAGGGACAATTCGTGCGCGGAACCCGCATCAATGGCGTGGATTGCAGCGATCTGGAACCAGCGGCCGTATGTGCCATTCTGGATGCGCAGATCAGTGATTACGTGCTGGAGGTTACGGGGAGAAATCCCTTAAAGCCCGAAGAGAAGATGGTGCTCGGGAAGATCACGCCGACGGACGTTTCCCTTTGCAGAAAGGATACGGCGGCGCTGGTGGGTCAGATCTTCGCCAAGCAGGATCCGTATCAATGGTTTCGCGCGTATTGGGGCGATGGCCATGATTATGCGTTTGAGCAGGAGATCACCTTTGAGCCGGAACGGCTTGCAGCCTTTGTGGGGGGCTGGGATGCCTGCCAGAGCAGCAACACCATGGCTCCCAGGGATGCCTATTTAAGCGAGTACGATCCGGAGGAAAACGCATACCGCGTGGTGTCTGACACGCTTGGCACGCGAATGGATGCGGCAAAGGCAATGCCTGCCATAGAAATGGCATTATATTCCATGGAAAATCAAGTGGATATTGAGTCCACCGGATGTTATAATGTTGCTAGAATAAGGTCAGACAATGAAAAGCTGAACGGCATCGCGGATCAGGCGAATTTATGGCTTGGCGCGAGCATACAATACAACTGGTACGGCACGGACGTGACGGTGGACAAGGAACAGCTGAAGGATTGGGTGAGCCTGCAGGACGGCAAGCCGGCGCTGGACGAGGACGCTGTCAGGGCCTTCGTCAAGGACTTGAAGAAGCAGTATGACCCCAAGGGAAAGACTTACGTTTTCCACACTTCGCTGGATGCCAACGTGTCCTTGAAGTGTAAGTCCGGGTGGGAATCCGATGCGGAAAAGGAAGGCGAGGAGCTGATCGCCTTGATCCGCGAGGGCGCGGTGACGGAGCGTCAGCCCGCCAGCAAGACCAAGGATTACGTCTTTTTTGACGGCACCATCGGGGATTCCTATGCCGAGGTGGATCTGACAAACCAGCACATGTATTTTTATTATCAGGGAGAACTGCTTTTGGAGACGGACTTCGTGTCCGGCGACGTGGCATCCGGACATTCGACGCCGGAAGGCATTTATGCAGTGACCTACAAGCAGAAGGACAGGATCCTCCGAGGACCGGATTACGAGAGCTTCGTGCATTACTGGATGCCGTTTTACGGCGGCTACGGCCTGCATGACGCCACCTGGAGAAGAGCGTTCGGCGGAACCATATATAAAACCAATGGTTCTCACGGATGCGTAAATCTCCCCTTGAAGAAGGCTGAGCAGATTTATAAGTGCGTGGAGACGGGATTCCCGGTCGTGTGTTATCATTATCCGGAGGGACAGAACCCGAAGGAGCTGCAGGCCCTTGCGGCAGCAGCCGAGGCGGAAGCTGCGGGCACGGCGGAAGCCGGTGCGGAAGGCGCGGCGACGGAAAACAGTGCGGAAACGGCAGCAGGAGAAGGACAGGGCACGAGTGGCTTAGAGGGCGAACGCACTGAGGGTGAAACCCAGGAAGATTTCGTGGAGGACAACGACATCCACGGACAGTGGTAAAGGGAAACAACAAATGAAACAAAGAAGAGATGCTCTCCGCACCAGAAGGCAGGCGGAGAGATGGAAGAGAAAATTTGAGAGACATCGCGAACTGCACCGTCAGATCCGGGCAGCGGCGGGTGACATCCTGGAATCGAATAATTTTATGTCGACGAAGGGTCACATCCAGCACGGCGACATGACGGTGAATCAGCACTGCGTCAACGTGGCCAAGCTGAGCATCGCCATCAGCGAGAAGCTCCACATCCGTTGTCAGCGGGAGGAGATGATCCGCGGCGCCTTGTTGCATGATTATTTCCTGTATGACTGGCACGTGGGGGATGCCAAGAAACCCCACAACCTTCACGGTTTTTATCACCCCGGGATCGCATTAAACAATGCTTCCAGGGACTATGACCTGACGCCCAGGGAGAGAGACATCATTGAAAAGCACATGTGGCCCCTGACGCTGACCAAGATCCCGAGATGCCGGGAGGCCTGGATCGTGACGACGGCGGACAAATGGTGTTCCCTGCTTGAGACGATCCACTACGTTCACGGACATGGCAAGGTGGAAGGCGTGGAGGCAGACCGGAAGACGGAGTTTATGGAAGCGAAGAAGGCGAGTACGGCAAAGAAAACGCGCGCGGCGAAATAAGGCGCAGGGATTCAGGGATTGAGGAACGGCTGATTGGAGCATTTATACGACAAATTAACGGAATATGCGGGCGGAAGGGATTATCCTTACCACATGCCGGGTCACAAGCGCCGCACCTTCGGGGAGATGCCGCCTGACGTTTATGAGATGGACGTGACGGAGATCGATGGGTTTGACGACCTGCATGCGCCGGAGGGAATCCTGAAAGACCTTCAGGAGCGCGTTGCAAGGCTTTACGGCGCGGACGAGAGCTTTTGTCTGGTCGGCGGCAGCACGGCGGGGATTCTGGCGGCATTGTCGGCGGCGCTTCCCGAGGGCGGGCATTTGCTGATGGCGAGAAATTGCCATAAATCGGCTTATCACGCGGCATATTTGCGAAACCTGAAGCTGACCTATCTCTTGCCGGACGTAATGGATGAATTTGGAATTTGTGACGGGCTGCAGCCTGGAGAGATCGAACGTGCATTGGAGAATGCGCCGGACGTGCAGGCCGTTTTGATCGTATCGCCCACGTATGAGGGCAGGATCTCCCCCGTGCGGGAGATCGCGAAAATTGTTCACGCCCATGGAAAGATCCTGATCGTGGACGAGGCCCACGGCGCCCATTTGGGACTGGCAGGCAGGGCACGCAACCGGCGTGGGCTTGCGGGAGACGCAATCGGCGGACCTTCTGGTTTGACAGGAGACGTGCCACTTCAAGAAAATAGCTGTCAGGCGGGGGCGGACCTCGTGATCCACAGCGTACATAAAACCTTGCCGGCCATGACGCAGACGGCGCTTCTTCACGTAAACGGAGACCGCGTCGACAGGGAAAAGCTGCGGCGGTTTTTGCGGATTTATCAGTCCAGCAGTCCTTCCTACGTGCTGATGGCGAGCATAGACAATGCCGTCACGATGATGGAGCAAGGCGGGGAGAAGCTTTACGGCGATCTGGTCAGGAATTTTACTTGGCTGATGAAGGAATTGTCAGCATGCAGGCATTTTCGCTTCCTTGGCGTGAAAACGCCGGAAGACTTGGAGAAGCAGGAAGGTCAAGATGATCACGCAAGCGCCGTACGTGCCGGGACGCGCGCAGTGCGCCAGGACCTGGGTAAGCTCGTGATCCATGGGGGGACCAGTGGCCTTACGGGGCAGCAGATCTATGACGTATTAAGGGACCGTTATCATTTGCAGCTGGAGATGGCGGCGGGGGATTACTGTCTTGCCATGTTTACGGTGGGAGATACGCCGGAGGGCTATCAGAGAATGCGGGATGCCCTGCTGGAGATGGACGAACGTGCGGAGGAATTGAAAAAGGAATTGGAACGTGACCGGAAGGAAGCCTGCAGGGAAGTGACGGCAGACGAGACGGACGGAGAACCGCACGTTACGCTTAAGCCCGTTGTTGCAAGGAGTCTTAAAGAGGCCTGGGACGCAGTCTGGGAGGAAGTTCCGCTTTCCGATTGCGAGGGCAGGATCAGCGCGGAGTTCGTAAACCTGTATCCGCCTGGAACGCCCATTGTGGCGCCGGGAGAGGTGTTTACGAAGAAGATCGTGAATGCACTTCTGAAATATCAGACGCAGGAACTCCGGCTGCGGGGCGTGTCGGGGAAGGGCACGGTGAGATGCCTTACGGACTGACGCCAGGCCGCGGGGAAACGTGACTGCGAGAGAATACGATAACGCAGGAATGCGTACGGAAATACTTGGGGGAGAAGAGACATGGGGAAGATTGTCTGTCTGATGGGAAAGAGTTCCACCGGCAAGGACACCATATACAAGGAGCTGCTTCGGAGGGGAGAGATCCCTTTCCGCACGGTGGTGCCGTACACCACAAGGCCCATCCGCGCTGGAGAGCGGGAAGGCACGGAATATCATTTTACGGATGAAGCCGGATTTCAGGAGCTGAAGGCCCAGGGCAAAATCATCGAGGACCGGGCGTACAATACCTGTCACGGACTTTGGAGATATTTTACCGTAAACGACGGGAGCATTTGCCTGAAAGAGGCAGACTATCTGATCATTGGGACGCTGGAAGCCTATCAGGCGTTCCGGTCTTATTTCGGTGAGGAAACGGTACTTCCCGTGCTGGTGACGCTGGATGACGGCGTTAGACTCCAGCGGGCATTGGACCGCGAAAAGCAGCAGGAGCACCCGAAATACGAGGAGATGTGCAGACGCTTTTTGGCGGACGGGGAGGATTTTTCGGCAGAGAAGCTGGCGGCAGCAGGGAACCCCAGGGCATTTTACAATGATGACCTGGAGGGCTGCATTGGGGAGATCGAGGCATATCTGAAAGAACGGCTGTAAAACGTATTCTGAGCGCAGCTTTTGCGCGCGGGATCACGGGAATTCCGAGGTACGGAAGGAGAAGGACGTATGGCGAATTTTCAGGATATCATAGGACAGGATCAGATCAAGGAACATATGAAAAATGCCATTGCCTCCGGCAAGATATCGCATGCCTATATCATAAACGGCGAACAGTTTTCGGGGAAGGAATTTGTTGCGAAGGTCTTCGCCATGGCGCTGCAGTGCGAGGAGCGCGGAAAGGAAGGCGGTGCGGAGATTCCCTGCCAGAAATGCCATTCCTGTAAGCAGGCGTTGTCCGACAATCAGCCGGATATCATCAAGGTGACGCACGAGAAGCCAAACACCATCGGCGTGGATGACGTGCGGTTGCAGATCAGCGGCGACATCGGCATCAAGCCCTATTCCAGCCCCTACAAGGTCTATATCATGAACGAGGCGGAGAAGATGACCGTGCAGGCACAGAATGCCCTTCTAAAGACGCTGGAGGAGCCTCCGGAGTATGCGGTGATCATGCTGCTTACCACCAACGTCAACGCTCTTTTGCCGACGATCCTCAGCCGCTGCGTGGTTTTGAACATGAAACCCGTGTCCGATCAACTGATCAAGAAATACTTGATGACGGAGCTTCAGATCACGGATTACAAAGCGGACGTGTGCGTGGCGTTTGCGAGGGGAAATCTTGGGAAAGCCCGTCAGCTGGCCTTCAGCGAAGGGTTTGAGAACATGAAGGACGAGGCGCTCTCCATC
The DNA here is from genome assembly GCA_017552985.1 of Lachnospiraceae bacterium. Lineage (GTDB taxonomy): Bacteria > Bacillota > Clostridia > Lachnospirales > Lachnospiraceae > Acetatifactor. The sequence goes on along the minus strand of JAFZNO010000016.1, from coordinate 9,538 downwards.
CTGAAGTACGTGCAGGACATGGAGCTGAGCGAGATGGTTGCCGCGGCCAATCAGATCAAGGAATATAAGCTCGACCGGAATGACCTCATCGACATCATGACGGTGTGGTACCGGGACGTGTTATTATTTAAGGCGACAAATGACATGAACCACCTGGTTTTCCGCGAGGAGGGCTCCGCGCTTCGCCAGGTCGCAAGGCGCAGCAGCTATGAAGGCATTGAGGCAGTTCTCGAGGCGCTGGAGAAAGCGAAGAAGCGTCTTGACGCCAACGTCAATCCTGACCTTGTGATGGAGCTTTTGTTCCTCACCATGAAAGAAAACGGATAAGAAAAACGCTTGCCGGTAAGGCAAGCGTTTTATTTGTTTTACTTTAATTCGCCCCAGATTCTCTGGTTCAGTTCCTTGTCCCTTGCATCCACGAGGTCGAGCACGGCCTTTGCCTTCTCCTGCATCTTGGAGGCTTCCTTCTCGTCGTTGATCAGGAATTCCAGGTTACTGGAAATGGTGTTGATGTTGTTCTTGAACTCGGACTTGAGTTCTTCCGTCTTGGCCTTTGCAACGGCGATGATCTCATTCATGTAAGACTCGTACTGCTGCATGGTCGTGGTGGCAAACATGGCCTCGATGTCGTTCTTATAGGACTTCTTGTCGTTGGTAGAGAAGATGAAGATAGCCTTCTGCTTGTTGATGTACTCATCCATGCGCAGGGCCTTTAAGGAGGAAGGCGGGATCTGGGTATCGGATACGTTCGCGATACGTCTTACCAGCTCTTCGTCGATGCCCTGATATCCGGTGATCGTTTTTACGAGGCGGGTGCGGAGATCCTCGATTTGGAGCTTCAGGATGATCTCGCGGTTTACCTTGTAATATTCATCAATCTCCATCAGGTAACGGTTCAGCTCCTGACGGATCAGGTTGTTCTTCTCTTCGAAAACTTCAGGACGAATGGCGATCCACTTCATCTTGTCGGCAATCTTGGAAGCCTGGGCCTTGCGCGCCTCGATGATCTCGGTGAAAGCCTGAACCTCAAGGAATCTGGAGTAGATGCTCTTGGGATTTAAGTCCTCGAGATACTCTGCGCAAGCCTTGTCGATGTCGCTTACCATCGTCGTCTTCATGGTGTTGATGTTCTGGGTGATCTGCTCCTTGGAGAGTCTCGCCTGTGCTTCGATGGCCTTGTAGTCATCGCGGATGAAGTTGACAACGCTGGAGATGCTGTCATACAGACCCTTTGCCTTTACGGCCAGGGCGTATTTCTCACCATAGCGGATGATTTCTTTTTCCACGGCGAACATGCCGGAGTTTACGTACACTCTCTGAAGAATGGGATGCAGGCTGTTGTCGCAGGGCTCATCACACTTTTTGAGCTCTTCCAGACACTCATTCAGCATGCGCTGGGTGTCATTGTCCGCATTCGCCATCTTGTTCAGCTTAAAGTACTGACCCGTCTCGATCTCGGAATCCTCATTCTTCGTGAGGAGGGGATCCATCACGGGCGTGTTGTTGATCTCATTTCTGTGGTTTGCAAGCCACAGGCGCTCGTCCTCGGTATCCACGTTTGCTTCAATGGCCTTTGCGATGTAAGCAGCCTTAGAGGAAACGAAGAACAGACGCTCCGTTGCGAGGTCGATGTACTCGGCCTGCTCATTATAGATCTTGTCGGTCTCCTTCAGGGAGATGCCGACCTTCTTGTTCTTTAAGTTCGACAGGTCCGTAAGGCTTCTGGTGTCGGCCTGGTTGATGATGTGAAGCGAACGGGATAGGTCGATGTGTACTTGATCCTTGGTGTCACTGCTCTCGCGGGAGGAGTGGATCAGTTTGTACAGCGTGGAGTTACCGGTACCTTCCATCTTCGTCGGCTCATAAATGACGATGAGGATGGAGTTGGTCTGCTGCTGCAGGGCCTTCTGTAATACCAGAAGGTGCTCGTTGGAGTTACTGTCCGTACCGGGAGTATCGTAAAACGTAAAGTTCAGGTTCGGGTCAAGCTGGCTGGGATAATATACGTCGATGATCCCGTCCACGTATTCCGTAGCGTCGTCAGACACTGCGTTGGGAAGCTCGTTGATGCTCTTTAAGATCTGGTAGAGCTGCTCATGCTGCTGCAGGTGGAAGACCAGTGCGTTGTTGATCTCGTTCTGGACCTTGCGCTTCGTGGTCTCGCAGGGACGCTCGGATTCGAAAATAAATTTCTTCTTGGTCTCATTCCAGGCGATGGTCACCACGTTGGGCTGGGAAACGTCCGCAGAGCAAAGGCTGAAGGAAACGGAAGGATTCTTTGCGTTTCTGATCCGGAACATCTTTGCGGTCTCTGAGTTAATGCTCTCAGGCAGGATGCGGCGTCCGATCAGGGTGTTGATGAACGTGGACTTACCGGAGCTGTAGGTTCCCACAAGACACAGATTGATGTCGCTGCAGCTCATCTGCTCGCGCTTTGTGAAGAAATCCTGCTTCCTCGTCTGGAAGGACTGCTGGATCTCGGAATCCTTGAGCTCGGAATCAAAAAGATTCAAGGTCTCGTCACAGAAATCGTTGATGCGGCTGAAAATCTCCGTTACGGAAGGAAGCTCAATGAAATTGCTGAGGGTGAAGCGGTCCTCACCGGCATATTTATTATACTCCGTGATCTTCTCACAGAAATCCTCGTAATCCACCTTGGTTCCCTTGAAAACCAAGCTGATCTTTTCGTTAGAGAACTGTTCATAGATATCGTTAAAAAACTTATTGCCTTGATTCTGCAATAAGAATTCACCGTTCTCGGGGGAATAGGGGATCAGATTGGGACAGATCTTGTAGGGAACTTCCAGAAACTCGCCCTTGACCTTTGCAAGGAAATGGATCTCCTTCTTGACAGGGTGGTACATGATCATTAATTCTTTCACTTTTGCTGCCCTCCCGCGGATCGAAAAATATGGGTCCGCACGCCGTTTTTGTGTCTATTTAGTAAAATATTTAGTAAACCCAAAGAAAATAACCTCAGTTTTTATTATAACACGTCTTTTTTAAATGTCAAAACAAACAGCTAAACATAAGAAAAGAAATAAAGATTGTCTCGAAACGGTTTAAATGATATAATATGATAGCTGTTTTATGCGACGAAGCGAGCGATCGCTTCCATGTGGTTGATAGATTTTAGAAAGGGGCCCGGTTGGGCAGAAGAAGAAAATGGTAAGAGTTGTTGGAGTAAGATTTCGCACGGCGGGAAAGATTTATTTCTTTGATCCGCTGAACTTTACGATAAAGCGCGGGGAGAACGTGATCGTGGAAACCGCGAGAGGCATTGAATTTGGTACGGTTGTTTCGGACATCCGCGAGGTGGACGAGGCGAACGTGGTGCAGCCCTTAAAGCCCATCCTGCGCATTGCAAACCAGAGAGATAAGGAGCAGGAGGCCGGCAATAAGGAGAAGGAAAAAGAGGCATTTAAGATCTGCCAGGAAAAGATCCGCAAGCATGGGCTGGAGATGAAGCTCATCGACGCGGAGTACACGTTTGACAACAACAAGGTCCTGTTTTATTTTACTGCTGACGGCAGGATTGACTTCCGTGAGCTGGTAAAGGATCTTGCAGGAGTGTTCAAGACCAGGATCGAGCTTCGCCAGATCGGCGTGCGCGACGAGACGAAGATCATGGGTGGCATTGGCATTTGCGGAAGACCGCTCTGCTGTCACAGCTATCTTTCGGACTTCATCGCGGTGTCCATCAAGATGGCGAAGGAGCAGAATCTCTCCCTGAATCCCACAAAGATTTCCGGCGTTTGCGGAAGGCTGATGTGCTGTCTGAAGAATGAGGAGGACACTTACGAGGAGCTGAACAGGAGGCTTCCGAACGTGGGTGATACCGTAACCATGCTGGACGGCATGAGAGGCGAGGTTCACAGCGTGAACGTGCTGCGCCAGAAGGTGAAGGTGCTGGTGGAATCCGGGGATGACAAGGAGATCAAGGAGTTCGACGCGGAGCAGCTCCGTTTCCACAAGCATCACGGCAAGAAGGGTCAGCAGAACGTTTCCGCTGAGGAATTGAAGGAGCTGGAAAAGCTCGAGAAGGAAGAGGAAGAAGAGATCGAGGCAGCCGAGAAGGAAGCCGGCGCGATCATTGAAAAAGGACAGCGTCAGGGCGGCAAGGGCGGAGACCGCAAGAACCGTCAGGACAGGGGTGACCGCCAGAATGACCGTCAGGGCGGAGAGAAGCAGGGTGACCGTCAGAATGGCCGTCAGGAAAAGGGCGACCGTAAGAATGACCGTCGTGACAAAGGTGACCGTCAGAACGACCGTCAAAATGACCGTCAGGATCGGGGAGACCGTCAGAATGACCGTCGCGAAAAGGGCGACCGCCAAAATGACCATCGCGGCGAGAGACAGAATGACCGCCAGGGCGGTGAAGGCCAGGGCAGAAACGAAGGCCAGAACCGGAATGAGGGTCAGAACCGTCAGGAAAAGGGCGACAGAAATCAGCGTTCCGACCGCAACCGGAACCGTCAGGACAGGAACCGCCAGGATCAGGGCAATCGCCAAGACCAGGGCAACCGTCAGGACCAGGGCAACCGCCAGGACAGACAAGATGGCAAGGAACGCCAGGGCAGACCTGAGGGCCGTGACCATCAGGGAAAACCCGAGGGCGGGAACCAGGAAGGAAACAGACAAAACAGAAATCGCGGGAACCGTCCGTTCCGCAACCGTAACCGCGGCCAGCAGGATGGCGGCGCAAAGGGAAATCCGGACGGCGCGAACGAATAAGTTAGACCTAGGAGACGACGTATGTCGGAGGAAATCATACAAAAAGACAAGGAGAGAGTGGATGATCTCCAGCTTTCGGGGCTTCGGATCATCCAGAATCCTGAAAAGTTCTGCTTTGGCATGGATGCGGTATTGCTTTCCGGTTTTGTGAGGGCGAAACGCGCAGAAATCCTTCTCGACTTATGCACGGGCACGGGGATTTTGCCCCTGCTCCTCTCCGCGAAGACGGAGTGCGCTCATTTTACGGGCCTGGAGATCCAGGAGGAGAGCGCGGACATGGCGAGAAGAAGCGTTGCACTCAATCACTTGGAAGACAGGATATCTATTGTTACCGGAGACGTTAAGGAAGCAGGCCAGCTATTTGCGCCTGCCTCTTTTGATTGCATTACTTGCAATCCGCCTTACATGATCGGGGAACACGGGATCACGAATCCGGACGCGCCCAAGGCCATCGCACGGCATGAGATCCTCTGTACCTTTGAGGACGTGGCCGCCGCAACGGAGAGGCTTTTGAAGCCGGGTGGCAGGTTCTTTCTCGTGCACAGGCCGTTTCGCCTGGCGGAGATCATCGTAACCCTGACCAAGCACCGGTTGGAGCCCAAGCGGATGCGCCTGGTCTATCCCTACGCCGACAAGGAGCCCAACATGGTGCTGATCGAGGCCGTTCGCGGCGCCAACTCGCGCCTCACCGTGGAACCGCCCCTCATCATCTTCGAATCCCCCGGGACCTACTCCCAGGAGATCCGCGACAAATTTGGTTATTAAACACGTCCCCGTGACATGTTAAAGAGGGAGAAATATGGCTGGTACGTTGTATTTGTGCGCCACCCCCATTGGGAATCTGGGGGACATGACGCCGCGCGTCGTGGAAACGCTAAAGGCCGTGGACCTGATCGCGGCTGAGGATACGAGAAACAGCATCAAATTGCTGAATCACTTTGAGATCCATACGCCCATGACGGCATATCATGAATTCAATAAAGTTGACAAGGCGCGGGAGCTTGTGGCAAAGCTCCTTGCGGGAACCAACGTTGCTTTGATCACGGATGCGGGAACCCCCGCCATCTCTGATCCCGGCGAGGTTTTGGTACAGCAGTGTCAGGAGGCCGGCGTGCCCGTGACAAGTCTTCCCGGCGCCGCAGCATGCATCACGGCACTGACGCTCTCGGGACTTTCCACAAGACGCTTTTGCTTTGAGGGTTTCCTGCCCACGGAGAAGGCGGACAAGAAGGAGCGTCGCGAGCTGCTAAAGGAACTGGCGCAGGAGAGCCGCACCATGATCCTTTACGAGGCACCGCATCACCTTAAGGCAACGCTAAAGGATCTCTTTGAAGCCCTTGGCGACCGCAGGATCACTCTGTGCCGCGAACTGACGAAAAAGTTCGAGACCATTCTTCCCACGACGCTTTCCGCCGCGCTTTCGCTCTATGAGCAGGAGGATCCGCGCGGTGAGTACGTGCTTGTGATCGAGGGCAAAAGCCGCGAAGAAAAACGCTTGGAAGAGCAGGCCTCGTTTGAAACCTTGAGCATTGAGGAACACGTGGCACGTTATGAGGCGCAGGGCCATGACCACAAGGAAGCCATGAAGCTGGCGGCAAAGGACCGGGGCGTGACCAAACGGGAGATTTACGCCTACCTGCATGGCGAGAATTGATGATTTCAGACTAACGCCTTAAGACGTGAAACGGAGAGGAGCCCATTCATGGCAAACTGTGAATATTGTTGTTATTATACCTACGACGAAGAGATGGAAGAATACGTCTGCGACGTCAACATGGACGAGGACGATTACGGGAGACTCCTGAGTAACGGTTTCCGGGAATGCCCGTATTTCAAGGACGGTGACGAATACAAGGTAGTCCGTCATCAGATGTAAGCACCACAAGGGGAAGTAACAAAAACTAGAAAACGGTGGGCAAGAAATTGAAGATTAAAAAACCAGTTGTCAATTATTTAAAATTACGTCCGTCTAACGTAAACACGCCGGAATACAAGCACGTGTGGCTGCTCCTTGGCTGGGTGTGGTACCTGACCATGTTTGTGTTGACGGAACGCTTCATTTCGCCGGAGCGCTGTCACGTGGTCCACAGCTTTATGGATGACGTGATCCCGTTCCACGAGGGCTTTATCATTTTCTATGATTCCTGGTACGTTTTGTTGGTCGGAACGATCGCATACTTTTTGTTTTATGACGTGGAGAGCTTTGTGCGGGTGCAGAAATTCATCATTCTCACGCAGATCATCGGCGTTGCGGCATATCTCTTATGGCCCTCCGTCCAATATCTGCGTCCGACGACCTTCCCCCGCGATAACTTTTGCACGAAGCTGGTGCAGGCCATCTACGGCATTGACACGCCCACGGGCGTATGTCCGTCGCTCCACGTGGGATATGCGCTGGCCATCTTTTCCGCTTGGCAAAAAAAGGACGGCGTAAAACTGTTTTGGAAGATTTTTCTTGCCATTTGGGTCTTTTTGATCTGTATTTCCGTCTGTTTTGTAAAACAACATTCTTTTACGGACGTATGGACGGCGACCCTGATGTGCGCGTTTATCGAAGTGACGCTCTTTGGAAGGTATTGGGCCCTGCGGATCCGCGGGTTCCAGGAAAGGATGAGGGTGCGGCACAATGGTTAGAAAGTGGGGGGACCGCAGGGACGGAAAGCTGATCAGGGACATTGACGCCATGCATTACTGCATGCCGCTCATTTATCCCAACCGCTGTGACAATGAGGCGTGCATGACGCTGCGGATCGATCTCGAGAAGACGGAGGAGTATCTTCGCCAGAGGGTGAAGGAGCATCCGGGAGAGAAGCTGTCTCTTTTCCATATCGTGGTTGCGGCGGCGCTGAAGACGATTTGGCTCCGGCCGCAGATGAACCGCTTTATAGCGAATAAGAGCATTTATCAGCGGAATGAAGTGACGGCGGCATTTGTGGTCAAGAAGAATTACACGGATGACGGCGAGGAGACCCTGGCAAAGGTTGTGGCAGAAGAGGGGGATACGCTGGAAACCCTAAGCCGCAAGATCCAGGAGCAGATCGAGCATTGCAGAACCGCGACGGACGAATCCACGGACGCCATGAACGTGATCAAAAAGCTTCCGGGAAAACGACTGATCGGTTCAGCCGCAATTTTCCTGGACCGCCACGGATGGATGCCGAAATCCGTGATCGCAACGGATCCGTACCAATGCTCCGTGGTGCTGTCGAATCTTGGCTCCATCGGCATGAATGCGGGCTATCATCATTTGATGAACTGGGGCACGAATTCCATTTTTCTCGTGATCGGGAAAAAGCACAAAAGGATGCATTATGACGAGGATGGGAACGCGTTGATGCGTAAGGAACTGACCATCTCCGCGACGATCGACGAGAGGATTTCTGACGGTTTCTATTATGCAAAAACGTTAAAGCTATTGAAAAAACTAGTGGAAAACCCTGAGCTTTTGGAGCTTCCGATCGGGCAGGAGCTTTAAGGCAAAGAGGGTTGAGAATAGGACATATGGAGAGAAGGAGGCGAGTTCGTGAGAGTATTGATCTTAAATGGTTCGCCTGCAGGCGAAAATAGTATTACGCTTCAAACCATGCACTACATCCAAAAGTTTTATCCGAAGCGGGAGTACCGTGAGCTTCACGTGGCCCAGAAGATCCGCATGTTTGAGACGGATTTTTCCAGCGCGCGGGAGGAGCTTATTGCCGCGGATCTCGTAGTTTTTTGTTATCCGGTGTATACCTTTCTTGCGCCGGCCCAGCTCCATCGCTTCATCGAGCTGATGAAGGAGAGCGGCATTGATTTTCACGGGAAATATGCGACCCAGGTCACGACGTCAAAGCATTTTTACGACGTGACGGCGCATGAGTACGTGCGGGAGAATTGTCTAGACATGGGATTTCGCGTGATCCGGGGACTTTCCGCGGACATGGAGGATCTCCTTCATCCAAAGGGACAAAAGGATGCGCGGGCATTTTTCCATCACGTGCTTTGGTCCATGAAGCAAGGGGATTTCGGGGAAGGGATTATCAAGGGCGAGACTCCGAAGGACGAGAGCAAGAAGATCGTCGTGGTTGCTGACGTGACGGAGGAAAATGAAGTGCTTCCGGTGATGATCCGCGAGTTTGAAAAGGCATCGCCCTATCCCGTGAGCGTCGTCAATATCCGTGAATTTCCCTTTGCGGGCGGATGCCTGGGGTGCTTCCACTGCGCGGCGGACGGAACCTGCATCTACAAGGACCGTTTTGATGATTTCCTCCGGGAGAAGATCCAGACGGCGGATGCCTGCGTCTATGCATTTACGGTCAAGGATCATTCCATGGGACAGCGCTTCAAGCTCTTTGACGACCGGCAGTTTTGCAACGGTCACCGGACGGTGACCATGGGAAAACCCGTAGGTTACTTGATCGACGGGGATTATGCGAGTGAGCCAAACCTGCGGACGCTGATCGAAGCGCGGGCGCAGGTGGGCGGCAATTATTTTGCAGGAGTCGCGTGCATGACGGCGGACAAGGCCGCCGGTGCCATGTCAGAGCAGGACGTGACTTTGGAAAAGGCCGACGGTACCTCTGCAACTTTAAGGCCGGACGTTTCCAAGGAGATCGTGAGGCTGGCGGCGGAATTGGCGTACTGCGTGCGTCATCATTACAACCAGCCCGCTGACTTTTACGGCGTGGGCGGCATGAAGATCTTCCGCGACCTGATCTATCAGATGCAGGGACTGATGAGGGAGGACCACCGCTTCTACAAAAAGCACGGCTTTTACGATTTCCCGCAAAAGAACAAGGGGCGCGTCGCCGGCATGTACCTGGTG
>JAFZNO010000003.1 GCA_017552985.1 Lachnospiraceae bacterium | reverse complement strand
TTAAAAACGATCAATCTTGGAAAGAATGTGCGTTTTATTAGGAGGAACGCATTCAAAGGCTGTGATGCTTTGCCTGGCTTAAAAATTCAGGACAGCGTGGAATCCGTTGGGGATGGTGCGTTTGCAGACTGCAAGAATCTGCAGAGCGTGAATACCGGACGGAATATAAAGGAAGTGGGTCGTGACGTATTTTCCGGCTGCACGTCGTTGCAAACGGTCGAAATACAATCTAACGCCTTTATAAAACAGTTTGCCAACAGCACCTCACTAAAAACGATAAAGATCAAAGATGGAGTCACGACCATTGCTGAAGAAGCTTTTTCTGGCTGTACGAGCCTGGACAAGGTGAATATGGCAGAAACGATCACGACCATCGGGGGGAAGGCCTTTAGCGGCTGCACGTCTCTGACGAGCATCCCCATTCCGAACAGCGTCACAAGCATGGGACAGGAGGCTTTTTCTGGCTGTACCAGTCTGAAGGAAATCCATCTGGATGGCAGTATAAATGCAATTGCGGAAAGGGCCTTCGCCGGCTGCACAAGCCTAACAAAGGTCACCTTTGGAAAGAACGTGCATTCCATCCAGCGGAACGCTTTTACTGGCTGCACATCCCTGCTGGAAATCACCGTGGGCGACGGTGTGTCCGTGGAAGATCATGCGTTTGCAGACTGCACATCCCTACAGAAGATCACCCTGGGCGACGATGTGTCCGTTGCGGATTACGCATTCTCTGCTTGTCAGAAGCTGCAGACGGTGATGATCGGTCGAAATGTAACGGATGTGGGAAAGAATGCTTTTTCCGACTGCACCGCGCTGGACACCATCGAAACGCAATCCAGCATTCAGAAACAAGTATTCGCCAATATAACGTCCTTAAAGACAGTCAAGCTGAATGACGGTGTTACAAGCGTTGAGAACGAAGCGTTCTCCGGTCTGACAAACTTGAAAGAGGTGAAGCTGGCGGAAACCATCGAGACCATCGGGGGAAAAGCCTTCAGTGGCTGCACGTCTCTGACGAAGGTAGAGATCCCGGCAAGCATCACAAGCGTAGGTCGAGAAGCTTTCTCTCGCTGCACCAGCTTGGAAAGCGTCGTCTTTGCAGAAGGATCCATCGTGAAAACCATTGAGGAGAAAGCCTTCAATGGCTGCACGTCTCTGACGAAGGTGGAGATCCCGACAAGCGTCACAAGCGTAGGTAGAGAAGCCTTCTCTCGCTGCACCAGCTTGGAAAGCATCGTCTTTGCAGAAGGATCCGTAGTGAAAACCATTGAGGAGAAGGCTTTTTCTGAATGTACATCTTTGACAAAAATGTACATTCCGAGAAGTGCCACCAGCATGGGGAAGGAGGCTTTTTCAGGCTGCACGAATCTGCAGGAGATCACCATGGAGGGCGAAGGCATGGACACGATCGCGGAAGGGACCTTCACCGGCTGTGCCAATTTAAAAACGATCAATCTTGGAAAGAATGTGCGTTTTATTAGGAGGAACGCATTCAAAGGCTGTGATGCTTTGCCTGGCCTGAAAATTCAGGACAGCGTGGAATCCGTTGGGGATGGTGCGTTTGCAGACTGTAAGAATCTGCAGAGCGTGACTACCGG
>JAFZNO010000015.1 GCA_017552985.1 Lachnospiraceae bacterium | reverse complement strand
TTGCGGTCATATGGAGACCGTCTGAATTATGACTCATTTGAGATTTTGGAGACTTGCGGTCATATGGAGACCGTCTGAATTATGACTCATTTGAGATTTTGGAGACTTGCGGTCATATGGAGACCGTCTGAATTATGACTCATTTGAGATTTTGGAGACTTGCGGTCATATGGAGACCGTCTGAATTATAACTCATTTGAGATTTTGGAGACTTGCGGTCATATGGAGACCGTCTGAATTATGACTCATTTGAGGCTTTGGCGATTTGCGATCATGAAAGACTCGTCAGAACTATGATTTGCCAGATAAACAGAAGAATGTGATGCGTAGTGCTATGTTATCACTAACAGTGTGATTTTTCAATATCCAGTGTGATTTTTCAATATCATTTTATTATGTTCTTCGCGATGCGATTCGCAGGCACTCCGTGCCTTGCTCATCTCGCGCTGGCGCACTATCAATACAGCCAATAAAAAAGCCCTTGGAATGCAAGCATTCCAGGGCTTTGTATTGTCTGTATTGGCATCGCTTGTAGAAACGCGGATTATCTCTTCGAAAACTGAGGAGCACGTCTTGCTGCCTTTAAGCCGTACTTCTTTCTTTCCTTCATACGAGGGTCTCTGGTGAGGTAGCCAGCCTTCTTCAGGGTAGGTCTGAACTCGTTGTCAACCTGAAGCAGTGCTCTTGCGATACCGTGTCTGATGGCACCAGCCTGACCGGTGTATCCGCCACCCTTTACGTTAACCATTACGTCGTACTTGTCAGCGGTCTCAGTTGCAACCAGAGGCTGACGAACGATAACCTTCAGGGTCTCAAGACCAAAGTACTCATCCATGTTTCTCTTATTGATAATAACGTCGCCCTTACCAGGTACCAGGTAAACTCTTGCGATGGACTTCTTTCTTCTGCCAGTTCCGTAGTACTTTTCAGATTTAGCCATGATTTATTCTCCTCCTATCCCTTAGAAAGTCAATACTTCAGGCTTCTGAGCTTGATGCTTGTGCTCAGGACCTGCGTATACAAACAGCTTGGTGTACATCAGTCTTCCAAGGGGTCCCTTGGGAAGCATGCCCTTTACTGCCATCTCGATAACGGATTCGGGCTTCTTTGCCAGCTGCTCTTTCAGGGTCGTCTCTTTCATTCCGCCAACGTAATCACTGTGTCTGTAATAGATCTTCTGATCCATCTTCTTACCAGTAACCTTGATCTTCTCAGCGTTGATAACGATCACGTAATCGCCGGTGTCGATGAAAGGAGTGAAAATAGGCTTATTCTTACCTCTCAGAACCTTTGCAACCTCTGAAGCCAGACGGCCCAGAGTCATATTGGTAGCATCTACCACGTACCATTTTCTTTCAATGGTAGCAGGACTTGCCATAAAAGTCTTCATTGCGATTTCCTCCATTATTTTGTTAAGAGCTGTTTGCTTTCTCGCCTTGCGGCTCCGCAGATGTCCGGCCACGAAACGGCAAGCTTGAAAAGCGGTCGATTTCTATCTTAAAATGCTTCGCCGGGGCTTTGGCTAGGCATTCTGATACATCGTCACATTGGGATATTATAGGATATGTTGCGTCTCCTGTCAAGCCCATTCTTACGTCATTTCAAAGTTTTTTCTTTACGTCTTCCATTTTTAAAGACTGCTTTTCTTCGAATTTTCGCCCTATTTTTCCATTTTCTATTGGCGAATAAGGATTTCTGTTATAAAATAGAAATAGCGCCGTTTTGTATTATATCATATTTTCTGCAAAATGGAAGTAAAAAAGTAAGCAAATTGCAAAGGAGAAAGCCATGGCACAGAAGATCACTTGTCCCGTTTGTTTTACCAAAATGAATTCCGTTGGGCACGATCTGGTCTGCCCTGAGTGCGGATACAAATATTGCGAAGATCGCATTCCTTATACCTACGACGATCACAATCACAACAATTACGAGAGCTATAATAAGAAGACCAGTTATAGCTCTGGATATACTTCGTCTCAGGGAGGCAAAACGTCAACCTCGACGTATTCCTCCTCAAAGAGCACGTCCGGATCCACCTATTCCTCTGCAAAGAGTTCGTCCGGATCCGCTTACTCCTCCCAGAGCAGGCCGTCTTCGTCCAGCTATGGCACGACGGCAACGCAAACTTTCTCAAATGCGTTAGAGCAGCGCCGCCAGGTATCCACCTCCGGCACGTACCGGAACCGGTCCACAAATAAGAAGAATCCTGTCGGGAAATTCTTTTTATTTCTCTTTTTATTTTACTTCATAGTCGTCATCATCGTCGCAATGTCCAGCGTTTTTAACGGGGTTTTTGGCGATGAGAATAGCATTATTGATTACTTGAAAGGCTTAGGTACTGAAACGGAAAGCTCCACGTCGGACAGAAGGTCGGGCAAGGAAGAAACTGAGGAACCCGCGAAGGAAACCTATCCCATCGTAAATGCCGTTCACGTATCACCCTCAAAAGTACTTTCTACTTTTGAGGGAAAAACCGAGCCCGGGACGATCCTCGAGGAAATCCTGTGCCAAGCAACTTCCAAGGCGCTTGGAGACGTTACCGCCGACGACTGTTTAAGCATTACTAGGATTTTTCTCTATCCCTTCGAATCAGAAACCTGTGCCCAGTACGCACTCTCTGATGGCACGTCTGATAGCTTTATCGTCAATTGCACGGAATTTGACAGTTCTGAATTATGCCTGTTTAGCAATCTGGAAGTCTTTATCGCTGAAAGCAGTGACGCAATTCTTGCTCCCGGAGATTTGTTAGGACTAAACTATCTCTTTGCGGTTGGTTGCTCCAACAATCCCGTTGAGCTACTGAGCATTGTTGATACCCGGAATATAGAATATTTATTTTTAACCGTCAACGGAGACTTAGACCTGAGGGGCATTGAAGAATACCCCTACCTGCACTCCGTTAAAGTTACCGCTGATAACCTTGTAAATGAGGATTATATCAGCAAGATTTCTTACTTAGATTCCCTTGCCATTACCGTTACGGGTTCTCCCATTGACTATTCATTTTTAGAGCCTTTGGGTAACTTAAACGAGCTCACCATCGAAGCACCGTTCTTTACTGACCTTAACTTTTTGAAGGGAATGCCCCTGCTTACCAGTCTTGAAATTCTGGGTAATGGCATGCTGTCGGACGTTTCCGCCTTAGAGTACTGCCCCGAACTGGATGCGCTTGCCATCACGAACGCAGACCTTGTTCAAGATTTTTCCATTATTGGCAAGCTCAAGAATCTCAAAGACTTAACCTTGAGGGATTGTAAGTTGAACGATCTGTCCTGGGCATCCTCCTTAACAAATCTGTCCAGCCTTAAGATTGAAGGAAATTCCGTTACCAGCCTGACTCCGCTTGAAAATCTTTCCAACCTTAAGAAAATATACTGCGCAGGCAATCCCATAGAAGATTACGGCAGCCTGGATCGTTCCCTGATCAAGGATAATTAAGTAAGAAATCATAAATGCAAAGGATTATGATCATGTTAAAGCACTTAAGTAAACGTCTACGAACAGCATCGGCAGCCGCGCTCTTTTTACTTTGCTGTGCCGCCCTTACCGGATGCACCACGTCAAAAGAACCCGCTCCGCTTTCCTCTGACAGTTCCACCGCGTCAGCGATCATCGGAGTACCGATCGCCACGGCCGCTCCCATTGAGACGCCGGAACCAACCATCGCACCCACGCCGGAACCAACTGAGACGCCGGAGCTCACGCTGATGGCCCTTGGCGACAATCTTATGCACATGGGGATCGTCCATACGGGTGAAAATAAAGACGGCACCAGAAACTATGATTTTCTGTTTGAAGACATCAAGGATTTCATCGACCTCGCTGACGTCAGCGTGATCAACCAGGAGACCATCTTTGGCGGCAACGAGCTTGGATTCTCCGGATATCCGTATTTCAACTCCCCCACGGAAGTAGGCGACGCCATTGTAAACGCCGGGTTTGACGTCGTGCTTCAGGCCACGAACCACACGCTCGATCAAAAGCAATCCGGCGTTGAAAATTGCATTAACTACTGGAAACAACACCCTGAAATCCTGATGGTAGGATTACATGACCGTCACGAGACGGAAGACGGAACGCCTCTTCCCATGGAAGATTATATTCCACTGATCACGAAGAATGGCATCACCATTGCCATTTTGAATTACACCTATGGTCCCAATTTCGAGACTCTTCCCGCCTATGCGCGTGGCAGAATGGACGTGCTGTGTAACTGGGATGAGAAAAACGGGCATTTGAATTTCACCGAGATCCACCCTCAGGTTTTGGAAGAAATTGCAGCGGCAGACCAAATTGCTGACGCCGTCGTTGTCTTCCCGCACTGGGGTGCCGAATATTCCACGACGCCTTCAAAGTATCAGAAAGCCTTTGCCAGGCAAATGACGGAAGCCGGCGCGGATCTGATCATCGGCGCACACCCTCACGTCACGCAGCCCGTGGAATGGGTAAAGGCCGACAACGGAAATGAAAGTCTTTGTTATTACTCCCTTGGGAATTACGTATCCACTCAGCAAGATCCCATTTCCATGCTGGAGAATATGGCTTGGGTCACCTTCCGCATGCAGGATGACGGAAGCGTCGTGATCGACAGGGAAAAGACGGGAAGCATCCCACTTGTCATGCAATACTCAGCCGGGCCCTTGCGCTTCAAGGCCATCTACCTCTTAGAGGAATATCAGCAGGAAGTGGCCGACAAACACGGCATCCGCAGTTGGGGGCACAAAAACCTTTACGTAACCGACCTTAAAAAATGGGCCGACGAGATCATGGGCGACAGCGTAAAACCCGCCTACGAGCTCACGGGCCTACGCGATCCCATCCTTGAACCTCAAGGCCCCGAAGGCCCGTAAATTTAGATATACATCGTTAAAAAGTGCCAGGGGGCGTTCCCCTGGCACTTTTTTTCATATTTTTTATGCCTGTGGCTTAATCTTCATGGTAAGTCCAATTCTCTTCTTGGCCACGTCTACGGTGAGGACTTGCACCTCCACAATGTCTCCTACGCTGACAGCCTCAAGCGGATGCTTGATATAGCGGTCGGTGATCTGGGAAATGTGTACCAGGCCGTCCTGATGCACGCCGATGTCCACAAACACGCCAAAGTCAATAACGTTACGCACCGTGCCCTTCAGGATCATTCCAGGCTTTAAGTCCTTCATGTCAAGCACGTCACTTCTAAGAATGGGCTTGGGCATATCCTCTCTGGGGTCACGCGCGGGCTTTTCAAGCTCTTTCAGAATATCCGTCAGCGTGATCTCGCCAATGCCAAGTTCCTTTGCCAGCGCTTCCTTATCCTTAACGCGCTTTTCAAGTCCGGATGCCACAACCGTTTCACCTGCGTTCTGCTTCTCCGCCACGTTTGCCGCCTTCGCGGGAGCCTTCTCCTCAGGCGCTGCGATCACAAAATTCCCCATGGCTGCGGCAAGAGCCTTACCCATGGAAGTGTTGGTGTTCTTCACCACAAGCTGCTTGCCCTGCTTCTTGTCCTGCTTTTTCGCCTGTCCATTCTGGGCACCGCCGGCTGCCTTTGCGCCGTCAGCCTTCGCCGTGCGTCCAAGCTTCTTATCTTCTGCCGCCTTTTTCTGCATTGCCCTTACGTCATCCATGGTGAGTCCAAGCTTGTCCAAGAGCTTCTCAGCCGCTTCATAGGACTCGGGATGCACGCTGGTGGCATCTAAGGGGTTCTCACCATCCAGGATGCGCATAAAGCCTGCACACTGCTCAAATGCCTTAGGTCCAAGCTTCGGAACCTTCAGTAGCTGGCGGCGATTCGTAAACTTGCCGTTCTGTTCACGATAATCCACGATATTCTTTGCGATGGTCTTATTGATGCCGGAAATGTACTCGAGAAGCGGTGCGGATGCCGTATTGACGTCCACGCCGACCTTGTTCACGCTGCTCTCCACCACGCCGCCAAGGGCCTCGTCAAGCT
The DNA here is from genome assembly GCA_017552985.1 of Lachnospiraceae bacterium. Classification (GTDB taxonomy): domain Bacteria; phylum Bacillota; class Clostridia; order Lachnospirales; family Lachnospiraceae; genus Acetatifactor. The sequence goes on along the minus strand of JAFZNO010000015.1, from coordinate 103,919 downwards.
TTTTCTGGTTCATGTCATGCTGATACTGGCCAACGCCAATGGACTTCGGATCGATCTTTACAAGCTCTGCCAGAGGATCCTGCAGTCTTCTTGCAATGGAAGCAGCGCTACGCTGTCCCACGTCAAACTGTGGGAACTCCTCCGTCGCCAATTTACTTGCGGAGTAAACTGACGCGCCTGCCTCGTTTACGATCACGTACTGTACGGGACGATCCAGCTCCTTTAAGAGCTCCACGATCACCTGCTCGGACTCGCGGGATGCCGTACCGTTACCAACGGAGATCAGATCCACGTTATACTTTTTGATCAGCTTCTTCAGCTCAGATTTAGCCTCTTCCACCTTATTCTGGGGTGCAGTCGGATAAATGACCTTCGTGTCCAAAACCTTGCCCGTGGCGTCCACGATCGCAAGCTTACAGCCCGTACGGAACGCGGGATCCCATCCCAGAACAACCTTTCCGGCAATGGGAGGCTGCATGAGAAGCTGCTCCAGATTCTTTCCAAACACGTCGATGGCGCCGTCCTCAGCCTTTTCCGTGAGGTCGCTTCTGATCTCGCGCTCAATGGCGGGAGCGATCAGGCGCTCATAACTGTCCTGACAAACCTCCTTCAAAGCCGGCGTCGTGTATTCATTGTCAGAAGTAATGGTCTTCTTTTCCAGATAGCGCAAGATGCGCTCCGTGGGAGCCTCCACCTTTACGGTCAGGATCTTCTCCGCCTCGCCGCGGTTCAGCGCAAGAACCCTGTGTCCCGCAAGTTTCTTTACGGGCTCACTGAAGTTATAATACATCTCATAAACGCTCTCTTGCTTTTCATCCTTGGCAACACTGGTGACGATACCCTCCTCAACCGTTGCGTTACGGATATATAAGCGATGCTCCGCCTCGTCGGAAATGGATTCGGCGATGATGTCCTTCGCACCTTGCAATGCCTCGGCTACGGATTTCACCTGCTTCTCCTCGGGCACGTCCGCTCCCGAGACGTATTTTTCCGCTTCCTTTTCCAAAGGCTCCGTTGCATTCTGTGCCAACAGATACTCAGCCAGGCCATCCAGACCCTTTTCCTTAGCGACGCTGGCCCTGGTCTTTCTCTTCGGGCGATAAGGACGGTACAGATCTTCAACGACAACCATGGTCTGGGCTGCCTTGATCTTTTCCTCCAATTCAGGCGTCAGCTTTCCCTGCTCGGCAATGCTGCTCAGCACCTGCTCCTTTTTCTCTTCCAAGTTTCTCAAATAAACCAGGCGCTCATGAAGGTTACGAAGCTGTTCGTCATTTAGGGATCCCGTTACTTCTTTACGGTACCGGGAAATGAAGGGAATCGTGTTTCCCTCGTCGATCAGCTTAACCGCTGCTTCCACCTGCCATTTTTGAACCTGTAATTCTTCCGTGATTTTTGCAATTACGTCCATCTTTCTTACCCTTCCGTTAGTGATAAAAATCCATTGACTATTATACCAAATCAATCACAAGAAATCAATTTTATAATTATTTCATTTACTTCTATTTGCTTTCCCGCAAAAATCGTGCTAGAGTAAAAGGGTATAAGGAGAATTGCTTATGAATCCATCTGAAATCAACAGCAACAGCATACGGGCTTTTGCCACTGCTTCCCTGGTCTTTGGGGTTCTCTCCGCGTTGACGTTTTTCACGGGATTTCTTCCCCTGATCAACGGCGGATTGGGAATCCTGTTTGCCACGCTCTCGCGCAGGGAAGACCGGCCCTTTCCCTCTTCGAGCTGGTGGGGTGCGGCCCTCTCCGCCCTTGGAATCTTCATGGGTGTGATGATCCTGTCCTACGCACTCATCACCATGGTCATTCCCATGATGACTGATCCCGCGTTCTACGCAGAGATGAAGGAAACCTACCAGAACCTTTACGGCATCAATCTGGACGAGATGTTAAACGCGCAGTAATCAAAAAAGAGACGGAGAACACGTCATGAAAACGTCAGCCAAGTGCACCATCTTAAAAAACACGGCCAAGAACGTCATGGCAGGCAAATACTACTTTGCCATCATGGCATTGCTTTTTGCGGGCTTGATATCGATCCTTTTCAACCGTTTCACCTATAACCTGAACCGAAGCATCTGCCTGACCCTGATCGACCTTATGAAGCTTTCAACCAGCAGCATCGGCATCATCGTTCTTTCCTATCTGTTGCCCTTCCTGCTGTCCATTGTGCTGAACGTCCTTCAGCTCGGCATATGCCTTTTCTTTCTAAACCTTACTACCAACCATCCCTTTTACACGTTTGACCTTACTTACGGATACTTCCATGATTTTGGAAAATCCTTGCGTTTGTCCGGCGTATTGACCCTTCTGTCTTTCTTATGCTATCTGCCGGCGGACGTATATTTGGACCTTCGTGACCAAGGTTTCCGGCTGAGCTCAACGGAAATACTTCTTTTTGCCGTCATACAGCTTCTCCTGATCGCGATTTACCTTCCGGTATCCCTGGCGTTGTCACAGTCCTATTACGTCATGCTAGACTATCCCGAGCTTTCCACCAAGGAAATCCTTAGGAAAAGCGCCCAGATCATGAACGGAAAAAAGAAGCAGTTGTTTTACGTGCGGCTTAGCTTCCTGCCATTGTTTGTAATGTGTCTTCTGACTTGCGGGATTGGCCTGTTCTGGCTGATTCCCTATTACCACGTGACAATGGCCTTGTACTATCTTGACGTCATGAAGCCCACGGATCCCGTACAGTGATGATTCTCTATGAAAGCATAATAAAAACGCGAGACGATTGCCTCGCGTTTTCTTTTTGCATGATTAATCGATATCCTGGGACATTGACTTTGGCTGACCCATGCTGAGCCACTTCAGATATCCGTTCATAAAGGGATCCAAGGCACCGTCCAACACGGCATCCACGTTACCTGTCTCCACGTCCGTTCTAAGGTCCTTCACCAGCTTATAGGGCTGAAGCACGTAGGATCTGATCTGGTTTCCAAAACCAATCTCCTTCACCTCGCCGCGGATGTCAGAAAGCTTTTCCACGTTGGCTTCCTGCTTTAACAGGAACAGCTTCGCTTTCAACATCTGCATCGCCTTATCTTTGTTCTGGAACTGGCTTCGCTCATTCTGACAGGTCACGACCGTGCCCGTGGGAATGTGCGTGATGCGGATCGCGGATGAAGTCTTATTGATGTGCTGACCGCCGGCGCCGCTGCTTCGATACGTATCGATGCGCAGATCCTTTTCATCAATGTCTACGTCCAGATCTTCCTCAATCTCAGGCATAACGTCCAGTGACACAAAGGAAGTCTGACGCTTTCCCTGGGCATTAAAGGGAGAGATGCGGACCAGTCTGTGCACGCCCTTCTCCGACTTCAGATATCCATAGGCATTGATGCCGTTCACCTGGAAGGTAACGGATTTGATGCCGGCTTCGTCTCCGTCAAGGAAATCCAACACTTCAACACTAAAGCCCTTGCGCTCAGCCCATCTGGTATACATGCGGTAAAGCATGCTGCACCAGTCGCAGCTCTCCGTGCCGCCGGCACCTGCATTGAGCTTAAGGATCGCGTTATTCTTGTCATACTCTCCGGAGAGAAGGGTGCTGATCCTGAGTTCCTCATACTCGGAAATGAACTCATCCAGTTCCGCGCGGATCTCAGGAATCATGGACTCGTCGTTCTCCTCGTAGCCCATCTCGATCAGCGTGAGAATGTCTTCATACTGCGTGGAGAGCTTTTTGCACTCATCCACCACGTCCTTTAAGTTTTTCAGCTCCTTCATCTTCATGTTGGAACGATCGGGATCATCCCAAAAACCCGGAGCCTCCATGTCCATTTGAAGCTCTTCGATCCTCTTCTCCTTGTTGTCCAAATCCAGGGAAGCCTTTACTTCAGCCAATGGCTTCTCATACGTGAGGATCTCCGATTTCATTTGATCTAATTCAACCACAAATCTTACCTGCTTTCTTAGGCTTTACGACCGCAGCACTGCTTATATTTCTTGCCTGATCCGCAAGGGCAGGGATCATTGGGATATACCTTTGCAGCCTGACGCATCTTTGGCGCCTTCGCTACGGTTTCATCCCTATTGGTTCCGGTCACCTTACCAACCTGCTCACGCTCCACCTTCTGCTCAACCCTTGCGTGGAAGAGGATGCGTACGGTCTCCTCGCGAATGTTCTGCGTCATCTCGTCAAACATTTCATAGCCAGCCATCTTGTACTCCACGATGGGATCCTTCTGACCATATGCCTGCAGGCCAATGCCTTGACGCATCTGCTCCATGTTGTCAATGTGATCCATCCACTTGCGGTCGATCACCTTCAGCAGGATCACGCGCTCCAGTTCACGGATCGTTTCAGGCTCAGGGAACTCAGCCTCCTTGCTCTCATAGAGCTTTACGGCCTCTTCCTTCAGCTGCTGCTTCAAATCATTCTTCTTACGCTTCTTCACTCTGTCAGCCGATACGGGCTCCAACGGAATGGTGGGAAGAAGCAAGGTGTTGAGCTCCGTGTAATTCCAGTCTTCGAAGCCCATGTCGTCGTTAATGCAGATGTCCACGGAATTCTCCACGATGTCCGTGATCATCTTATAGATAACGCCGCGCATGCTCTCGCCGTCCAGCACCCTGCGACGCTCGTCATAAATGATCTGTCTCTGCTCGCTCATGACGCGGTCATACTCCAACAGATTCTTTCTGACGCTAAAGTTATTATTCTCAATCTTCTTCTGCGCGGATTCAATGGCATTCGTCAGTGACTTGTGCGCGATCTCCTGTCCTTCCGGCACGCCCAGTGCGTTAAAGATCTTGATCAGACGCTCGGAACCGAACAGTCTCATGAGATCATCTTCCAAGGAAATGTAGAACTTGGATTCACCGGGATCTCCCTGACGACCGGAACGACCACGCAACTGATTGTCGATACGACGGGATTCATGACGTTCCGTACCAACGATCTTCAAACCGCCTGCAGCCTTCGCCTCATCATCCAGCTTAATGTCCGTACCACGACCGGCCATGTTGGTTGCGATGGTCACGGCGCCGTGAATTCCGGCATCCGCAACGATCTCTGCTTCTCTTTCGTGGAACTTTGCGTTCAAGACGTTATGCGGAATGCCGCGTCTTGAAAGACGTCTGGAGAGCTCCTCACTGGCATCGATGTTAATGGTACCAACAAGCACGGGCTGTCCCTTAGCGTGAGCCTCTTCCACTGCATCACAAATGGCATGAAGCTTTTCTTCCTTCGTCTTGTAAACGGCATCCTGCAGGTCCTGACGGACTACGGGACGGTTGGTCGGAATTTCGATAACATCCATGCCGTAGATCTCGCGGAATTCGTTTTCCTCGGTAAGTGCCGTACCAGTCATGCCGCACTTCTTTTCAAACAGGTTGAAGAAGTTCTGGAAGGTGATGGTAGCCATGGTCTTGGACTCTCTCTTCACCTTAACGTGTTCCTTCGCCTCGATTGCCTGATGCAAACCGTCGGAATATCTTCTTCCGGGCATGATACGGCCGGTAAATTCATCGACGATCAGAACCTGATCATCCTTCACCACGTAGTCCTGATCGCGGAACATCAAATTATGTGCGCGCAAGGCCAAAATAATGTTGTGCTGGATCTCAAGGTTCTCGGGATCCGCATAGTTCTCGATGTGGAAAAATCTCTCCACCTTCTTAACGCCGTCTGCCGTAAGGTTGATGACCTTATCCTTTTCATTCACGATAAAGTCACCCGTCTCCTGCTGTTCAATGCCCATGATGGCATCGAGCTTGGAAATATCCTTCATGTCGGCACCGCGCTTCATCTGGCGGGCCAGAATGTCGCACATCTCATACAGGGACGTGGACTTTCCGCTTTCACCGGAAATGATCAGAGGCGTTCTCGCCTCATCGATGAGCACTGAGTCCACCTCGTCGATGATCGCATAATGTAATCCACGCAGAACAAGCTGTTCCTTGTAGATGACCATGTTGTCTCTCAAATAGTCAAAACCAAGTTCGTTGTTGGTCACGTAAGTGATGTCGCAACCATACGCCTGCTGCCTCTCCTCCTGTGTCATGGAGTTAAGCACCACGCCAACCTTTAAGCCCAGGAACTCATGTACCTGTCCCATCCATTCCGAGTCACGCTTTGCCAGGTAATCATTGACCGTGACAACGTGTACGCCCTTACCTTCCAATGCATTCAAGTATGCAGGTGCGGTTGAAACCAAGGTCTTACCTTCACCAGTCTTCATCTCGGAGATTCTGCCTTGATGCAGGATGATTCCACCGATCAGCTGAACGCGGAAATGTTCCATCCCAAGCACGCGCCTTGCGGCCTCACGAACCGTGGCAAATGCCTCGGGAAGAATGTCGTCAAGGGTCTCGCCGTCGGCAAGTCTCTTCTTAAACTCCTGGGTCTTTCCGCGAAGTCTGTCATCAGACAGTGCCATCATCTCATCGCGCATCGCTTCGATCTTGTCAACGATGGGATAAATACGCTTCAACTCTCTTTCACTGTGAGTTCCAAAAATCTTTTCAACGATCTTCATTTCTTTTCCTTATCTGCTTTTACGGCATGGTGCCGCATTATTTTACAAAATACAAAGGCTATTTTAACGTAATTTTGTGTTCCTTTCAATAAAAATCACGTTAAATAAATGTGAACAATTATTTCTTGAAAAGCGTGTTCAGGAGTCCGCGCTTTAAGATCTGGCCTCCGGTGCTGATGAGCTGGGATTCGATCTTAGCCTTTCTGCGCTCCGCAGCGGCATCTTTCTTTTTCTTCTTTGCCTCTTCCTCGCGCTCCTTTTTCTTCTTGGCTTCCTCTTCTTCCTTCTCTTTCTTCTTGCGGGCTGCCTCTTCTTCCCTCTCGCGCTTCCTTCGGGCTTCATCCTCTTCCTTCAGGCGTCTCTTGCGCTCCTCTTCCTCTTCCTTTTCACGCTTCTTGCGGGCCGCCTCTTCTTCCTTCTCGCGCTTCTTGCGGGCCTCTTCCTCTTCCTTTTCGCGCTTCTTGCGGGCTTCTTCCTCTTCCTTTGCCTTCTGCTTTTCCCACTCCTCGCGTTCCTTCTGAAGCTGCGCGCGCTCTGCCTCGAGTCTTGCCTCTTCCTCTGCTTTTTCCTTTGCAGCGGCGAGCAATTCATAAGCGGACTCGTTGTCCACCATGACGTCATACTTGCTCATGCCGTCAGCATTCATCATCATCCTTCTCACGGAATCCTCACAGGGCGCCATCAGGCTCTGAGGACAAATGATCTTGGTGTACTGAACGATCGTGGGAATGCCCTTCTCGTCGAGGAAGGAGGTCAGCGCTTCGCCAACGCCAAGCTCCATGATCACTTCCTCCGTCTTAAACTCCGGATTTGCGCGGAAGGAGGTTGCTGCCGCGCGAACCGCCTTCTGCTCCGCAGGCGTGTAAGCGCGAAGGGCGTGCTGCACTCTGTTGGAGAGCTGTGCCAAAACGGAGTCAGGAATGTCACTGGGGCTCTGGGTTACGAAATAGATGCCAACGCCCTTTGAGCGGATCAGCTTTACCAGCTGCTCGATCTTCTGGAGGAGTACCTTCGGCGCGTCCGTAAACAGCATGTGCGCTTCGTCAAAGAAAAATACAAGCTTGGGTTTCTCTGCATCGCCGGCTTCGGGAAGTCTCTCAAAGAGCTCTGCCATCAGCCAGAGCATGAAGCTGGCGTACAGCTTGGGATTATGCACCAATTTCACGCAGTCAAGCATGTTGATCATGCCCTTTCCGTACATGTCGGTGCGGATCCAGTCAAATATGTCAAGGTCGGGCTCGCCAAAGAACAGGTCACCGCCCTGGCTCTCCAAGGGCAGGATCGCACGAATGATGCCGCCGATGGACTGCGCCGTAATGTTTCCATAGGTCGTAAGGAATTCCTCATGATGGTCGCTCAGGTAATTCAGGAGAGCCTTCAAGTCTTTTAAGTCAATCAGAAGCAGGCCCTTGTCATCAGCGATCTTGAACGCAATGTTCAAAACGCCCTCCTGTGCCTCGGAAAGGCCCAAAAGGCGGCTCAAAAGGTCGGGACCCATGTCGGATACCGTCACGCGGATGGGATGTCCGTTTTCGCCGTATACGTCCCAGAACGTGGTTGAATAGGGTTTGTATTGGAATTCATCGCGGATCCCAAACTTATCGATTCTCTTCTCCATGCCTTCGTTACGCTCGCCGGCCGTGGCCATGCCCGACACGTCGCCCTTCACGTCACACAGAAATACGGGAACGCCCGCGTCCGCAAAGGACTCTGCCATCACCTTCATCGTGATCGTCTTTCCGGTACCGCTCGCACCCGCGATCAAACCGTGCCTGTTGCACATGTTCAGCGGCAGATACACTCTCTCGCCGTTTGCCAATCCCATGTAAATCTTACCCTCAGAATACATACCTTCACCCTCCATTCTGGGTCAAAGGGGACGGTTCTTCCTGACCCACTTTTTAGATCTGCCGTACACCCCCGTTTATTTACCCACTATCTTTTATCTTAGCAGAAAACTCGTCATCTGTCATCATCTTTTAACAGCCAGAAAAACGCACGGAATTCTGCCCTTCTCTCGTAAATGCAAAACTCCGGGCCGCGCCTTTCGCCGTCCCGGAGTTCAAATCTCAAAAATAATTAATACTGCTTTGCTTCCTCTTCGCCGCGGAGCACGCGAAGTCCGCCCTGTGCCAAAGCCAAGAGCTCATCCTCTCCGGGATATACGGTGAAGGGTGCGATGAAGCCGCATCTTTCCTTGATGGCTGCGCATACGTCTGCACCGTAAGCAATGCCGCCGGTCAGGATGATCTGATCAACCTTGCCGTACAGAACTGCTGCCATGGATCCGATGTTCTTGGATACCTGATACAGGAAAGCTTCCTTCGCCGCAGCTGCCTGCTCGTCGCCGGCATTTGCGCGCTTCGTAACCTCACGCATGTCGTTGGTGCCAAGGTAAGCGTTAAAGCCACCCTTTCCAACGATCTTGGAGTATACTTCCTTCTCGGTGTACTTGCCGGAGAAGCACATCTTGATCAAAGCGCCGCTGGGTACTGCGCCTGCTCTCTCGGGAGAGAATGCGCCGTCGCCGTCCAGTGCGTTAAATACGTCAACAACCTTGCCATTTAAGTGAGCGCCAACGGAAACGCCGCCGCCCATGTGAACCACGATCAGGCGAAGGGTCTCGTAAGGCTTGCCGATCTCCTTTGCATACCTCTTTGCAACCGCCTTCTGGTTCAGCGCATGGAACACGCTGGTTCTGGGAAGCTCGGGAACGCCGGAGAAACGTGCAACCGGTGCCAGCTCGTCAACAACCACGGGATCAACGATGAAGGAAGGGATTCCAAGGGAATCACCGATCTCTCTCGCCAAAATTCCGCCCAGGTTGGACGCATGCTGTCCCTGCTTACCGATCTCCAGGTCATGAAGCAGGTCGTCCGTCACTGCGTAGGTACCGCCGGGGATGGGCTTTAACATGCCGCCGCGGCCCACTACCATGCCAAGGCTCTTCATGTCAAAATTCTTGCTTGCCAACAGATCCGTAATGATCTTCTTTCTGAAATCCTTCTGGTCTACGATCGTAGGGAACTGGGAAATCTCCTCCGTCGTGTGACGGAGCGTCTCCTCAAACAACAAATTCTCATCGTCAAACACGCCAATCTTCGTGGACGTAGAACCAGGATTAATGATCAAACTCTTAATACCCATGATAAATCCTCCTAAATTTTCTAGTGAAACCTATTTGGTTAGCGTCTGCCGGATGAACTCCCTCTTGGGAACGGCTCGGACTGCACTAAGCTCATCGACCGTCCTCACGGAGTGTTCGATTTCGAGGCAAACTCGGAGCTAAAGCTCCTCAGACATGCCTCGAAATCTCACGTGAGGCCAGCCGATTCGCTAAGTGCTGCCGGCTAATTGTTCCCAAGAGGGAGTTCATCCGGCAGACGCTTTGCAAATTGCAGTCATCGAAAGCTTTAGGACCATTTCGTCATGCGACAAACGTTAAATGAATCTCTTATGGTGATAAGACGTTGGAATGCCTTATTTATTGAGTTCGTGGGCAACGACTGCTGCCAGCGCGATGGAGTTCACCTTGGTTTCGAAGGTGTCGGAACGGCTGGTCAGGATCACGGGAACCTTGGTTCCGGTCAGGATGCATCCATTCTTTACGCCAGGTACGGTGTGCACAAGTGCCTTGTAAACAAGGTTGCCTGCGTGAATGTCAGGGAAGAGCAGAACGTCTGCGTCACCCTGGATCTTGCGGTCGGTCGCTCCCTTATGCTTTGCAGCCTCGGGATCGATGGCAAGGTCAAGGGACAGAGGTCCGTCAACGATGCAATCCTTGATCTCGCCGTTTGCACACATCTCGGTGAGCTGCTGAGCCTCAACGGTCGCGGGCATCTTGGGATTTACAACCTCAACTGCAGCAAGAGGTGCAACCTTCGGATTTACGATGCCGCATGCGTTACATACGGGCACGGTGTTCTTGATGATGCTAACCTTATCCTCCAGCGTAGGATAGGTCATAAATGCAACGTCGGTAAGGAACAAAAGCTTATCGATCATGGGAATGTCAAACACGCATACATGGGAAAGGGGACCGCCGGTACGAAGGCCAACCTCTTTGTCGAGCACGCTCTTCAAGAAATTCTTGGTGTCGATCAGACCCTTCATGTACATGTCAACCTTGCCGTCATGTGCAAGTTTCACTGCCGTCAGGGAAGCCTGGATCACGTCGGGCTCGTTGATGATCTCAAAATCATCAATGTTTACGTCGATCTGAGCAGCGATCTCTTTGATCTTTGCCTCGTCACCAACCAGAACCGCATCAGCGATGCCGCGATCCTTTGCTGCGCGAACTGCCTCCAGCACTGCACTGTCCTGTGCAACGGAAACGGCAACCTTCTTCATGCCACACTCTTTCACCTTTGCTACAATGTCGTCAAAACCCTTCTTCATTTCTCTCGTTCCTTTCCTGCGCATGGTCCTTGATTCTTTTCTTTGAACCATGGCGCCTTACTTTTTCTTCTGCCGCTTTTTCTCGCGGCACGCTGTTTAAAATCATATCATTCCCTGCCGCAAAAGTCAACGTTCACGGTTTTTCCGCGTTTTTTAATTTATGCTTTTTATTCAAGGCAGGAAACCAGCTCGTCCAAACGATTTACGCTGGCATATAAATACTTCAGGTCTTCCTCCGTCGGTTTCGTCTGATCAGGAACCATGACTACGCGAAGGCCCGCGCGGTACGCCGCCAGGATCCCATTGGGCGCATCCTCCACCGCCATGCATTCCTCCGGCGCAAGTCCAAGCTGCCCGCAGGCATAAAGATAAATGTCAGGGGAGGGTTTTCCCTCCTTCACCTGCGTTGCGCTGATGATCTGGCTAAAGTACGGCCGTATCCCCGTGAGATTTAAGTATTTCTCCGTCCTCTCCGGGGGCGTTGCCGTAGCTACGGCGGCAGGTATTCCCCGCCGCCGCAATTCTTCCAGTATTTCCACTGCTCCGGGCTTTAACTGAATGCCTTCTTTGTCGAGACACTCCTCCATGATCTGCGTGCGTCTTGCACGGATCGCATAGTAATCCAGATCCTCGCCGAACCATTCCTTTAATCTCGCAGGGGCAAAGGGCCGCCCCAGACTCCGCATGGACAACACTTGCTCGTCCGTCAAGTGATATCCAAATTCCGCCATGGCCATGGGCCAGAATCTCCGGTAATACTTTTCCGTATCGATCAAAGTCCCGTCCATGTCAAATAGAACCGCTTTTATCATTTGTCACTTCTCCCAAGTTAATTAAAAATCCATTGTAACAAAACACCCGCCAAGAAGGAGGCAAAATTCGCCAGATACGTCATGGCGTAAACCTTCCTTTTCGACGCCTTAGAGACTTTTGCATAGATCCACGCCTCCGACAGCGGGATCCAAAAAAGTTCAGACAAAACAATCCAGCCATACGTCAAACCTATTAGATTCTCTTGCCGCAGCCCAAGGTGATCCGTCAAGAGACAGATGCAGTTAAACGTCAGATTTGTGGCAACGTTCACTGCCATGATCAGTCTCACGTTCTTTGTGATCTTTCCAAAACGTATCACGGGCAATTCCACGGCTATGGTAAGCAGCAATGCGCCCAGCATGCTTCCCGCGACTTGTAATAGCATTTGAAAATCAAAGGCGTCCATCCTCAGGTTTTTCCCTTTCTTTCAGCGTCATTAATAACAATACCGCACAGATCACGGAAAACACGGTGATCAAAATTGCATTTGTCAGCAATCCGAACCGTCCAAAGCCCAGCGGCATCAATCCAAGAAACAAAGCCGCCGTCGTCACGCCGAAAGCCATTCCGGGGTTTCTTGGCAAAACGCTCAGACACATTGCAAACGTAATGCACATGGTCATGGAGAAAAAGCACACGCCTATCACGGAAAGTACCATGGCATTATCCCCCAATACAAGGAAGGGGATTGCCGCAAGCGTTGCAAACGTGGCCGTTTTCCGCAAGCCGACCCGGTCTGCGAAATAACCGCCGAGAGCTTTCCCAAATCCCATGACAAAAAACAAGAGGAAGGACTGCCAAATCTCCTTTTTCCAGGAAATGGGGATGGCATATGCCAGGTAACTCCTTACGGCCGTGACTAAAAATGCCACGCCCAAGATCCAGCCTAAAGAAATCGTTCCCTTCACGCACCGGAAAACCGGATAGGATTCCCTGCGTACGGATTCTTTTGCCAAAAGGGCACAGACTTCCGAAACCACAAAAGGAAGGATCAGGATCAGAGGCGTCACCTGAAGCGTTCCCAACGTCTCGCCGATCACCAGTCCAAAGGAACCGCCGGAGACAAAGAGCGCCGAGGGAAATATCTTCCCTTCGCTCTCCGCCACGGTTGCTATGGCGCCGCACTCATGCAGGATCGCATTTCCGATGCCCAAAGCGATAAATCCCGTATAATAAACCCAACTCAAGTCAGACAGTACAAGAAAAACGCTGAGCAGCATCAGCAGATGTCCAATGGTTTCGTAAGGAATCTTCTTGTGTTTGATGATGAAATCGCCGATCAGACCCTGAGGCATGAATGCGACAAAGTCATAAAGAAGGGCAATGGTTCCCGAAACTACAAACGAATAATGCCGGCGAAGCACGTAAAAACAAATCATCTCAACACAAACGTGTACAATAAAATAGTACGTGCCCGTCAGATTTCCTTTTTTCATTCCTTTTCCTCTTTTACGTCGCTCTTCTTTGATCCGCAAGAACAATAAATAGCCTTCGATGAATTCAAATTACCGCAATCCTTACAGTACCAATCGCCGTTTTCCATCACATCATCGCGTTTTTCCACGTCCTCCGCGTTTTTTGAAATTATTTTGCCATAATCACCATAATCACCAAATCTTTCTTTATGGATCTCTCTCGAGATTCCCCGTATGGAAAAAATCACGATCGCGATCACAAAGATCGGTATCAACCATAACGCGGCCACATCCAATGCCGTAAAATTTGGTACGTGTACGTCTAATGCAACATAAACATTCATGTCTTATACCTCCGTCCAATCATCAAAAGAAGTAATGACTATTGATGAAACATAAATATAACAATGAACCGGAAACAAGATTCGAAAAGAAAGTCAACGTGAGTATTTTCAATTTTGAGGCGCTGGAACACGTTCCGTAGAGCCAGGTTTTTAACAGCGTACGCAGGATCACCATCACAATGAGAAAAGCTGGAAAATAATTGAAATAACCGACTATTTCCCTATCTCGTAAAGACTCATGAAAAATAACAAACACAACTGGCAAAACAGTATTCCATAAAATGTTTATCCAGCAGATCAGCTTCACGTTTTCCGTAATCTTCCCACGCAGCATAAAGGGAATCTCGATCGCGATCATAATTCCCTGAGCCGTTGCGTATAACGTTAAAAGTACCAATTCAATGCCAAGTATGAGCATTAAGAGCATTTTGACTCTCCTTTCCCTTCTATAGCCTCTTCTCAATCTCCTCGATCAGGATCTTCAGTGCCTTAATCCGGGCATATTTCTTGTCATTGGATTCCAACACGTACCAGGGCGCAGTCGTGGTGTTGGTCTTTTGGAGCATCTCATTGATGGCCTCCTCGTATTGGTCCCACTTCTCACGGTTTCTCCAATCCTCGTCCGTGATCTTCCACTGTTTCTCCGGCGTGTTCTGACGATCCGTAAAGCGTGCCAGCTGGGTATCCTTGTCAATCTGCACCCAGAACTTGATGACAATGGCGCCCCAATCCGTCAGTTCCTTCTCAAATTCGTTGATTTCGTTATAAGCTCTCTGCCAGTCATTCTCCGAACAGAATCCTTCCAGGCGCTCCACCATGACGCGCCCGTACCAGGTGCGGTCAAAGATGGCCACGTGGCCCGAACGTGGAAGTCTCGTCCAGAATCTCCAGAGATAATGTCTTGCCTTCTCATGCGGCTCTGGGCTCGCGATCGGATGCACTTCAAAGCCTCTCGGGTCAAGTGCTCCGGTGATGCGCTTAATGTTTCCGCCCTTGCCGGCCGCATCCCAGCCCTCATATGCGATGATCACGGGAATGCGCTTGCGATAAAGCTCGTTGTGCAATTTCGAGAGCTTCTTTTGCAACTTATCCAGCTCCTTCTTGTATTCCTCCTCCGGAACGGATTTGTTCAGCGGGATCTTATCCAGCTTTGGCGTCTTCCTGAGAGGAAATACGTTTTGCAGGATGGGCATCGCCTGCGCGCCGCGCGAAAGCGCCATGTCAATGCCGTTCACCATGATCTCCAGCACCTGCAGCTCCGCCCACTTTTTATTCTTTGCGTCGATCACGTACCAGGGCGCCTGGGACTGATTCGTCTCGCGCAGATACTCCTCGAACGCATCCATGCATTTATCATAATGTTTATTCTGCCAGAGATCCCAGTCGGACACGCGCCACTTCGTGTTCTTGTCATCCAGGAGCCCGTCAATGCGCTTTTTCTGCTCCTTCTCATCGATGTGGAAGAAAAACTTTAGCACAAGATATCCATTGTCCGTCAACTGACGCTCGAATTTCTTAATGCTCTCCATGCGGCTCTGATACTCTTCTTTTGACAGTTTTCCCTGAAGGTATTCGCTCGTCACCTCGTCCATCCAGCTGCCGTCAAGGAATTCGAATTTTCCCGCCTCAGGGATCTTCACAAAATGGCGGTACAAGAAGGGTTTTCTAAGCTCATCCTCACTCTTGGCCTGCGTAGTCGCCGTCTTAAAAAACCTGGGGTCGATATTCCGGATCACCTTTCCCAGAACGCTTCCCTTTCCGGCTGCCCCCCAACCGTCAAACACCACAAGCACCGGAAGTTTATGATCCCGGATCTCCGTCTGCTTCGAAAACAAGCTTGCGCGAAGTTCCTCCAGTCTCTGTTCGATTTCTTCCTCTGACGGTCGCTCAGATTTCTGATAGTCTTTTAACATCCCGTAACCTCCTTTTCCCCATCATACCCCAAAAGCACGCGTTTCCCCTATTCTGCGCGCTTACGTTAGCATAAACCCAAAAGCACGCTGCTTCGCAGCCGCTTGTTTTTCTGTTGCATGCTTTATTTTATCATATTGCCGCCCAAACCGCAACCACGCCTCCCGTGCAGTCCGTTGTTATTGACTGCTATCGTTTCTTTGCCTATAATAAAATTAGTTTCCGTTTACGTTTTGGTTACGTTTGAAAAAAGAGGCGCAATGAACAGAGACAACGTTATTTTCGATAAAAGCATGAGAAAAACTCATACCATATACATGCCGGACATGTTGCATTACCATAACGATTTTCTGGTTGCGGCGTTCTCCCTTGGCGGATACAAACTGGCTGTTGTTCCCGAGTACCAGCAGATACCGATGGAGCTGCTTTCCATGGTCAACTCCAGCTATTGCACTTGTGCCATGGACATCATAGGCAATCTTATGGCGCATCTTAGGCAGCCCAATCTGGATCTTTCGAAGATTGCCATTCTGGAGCCACAGGCAGGGGGCGCATGCAGGGCAGGTAATTACTATGACCTGATCATCCAGTGCGTCAAAAAGTGCGGTTACAACATTCCGGTTCTCTCCCTGAATTTCAAGGGCAGCGAGTCGCATCCCGGCTTTAAGATCACGCCCATGATGTTCTTTGGCGCGGCGGCCGGAGTATGCTACGGAGATCTGCTCATGGCTCTTTTCCAGCAAATCAGGCCCTATGAGAAGGAAAAGGGAGAGACGAAGCGCGTCTACGACAAGTGGGTAAAATCCCTGTCAAAGGATATTGCCTCAAGGCGGAATCTCTTTTTCCGGGAAAAGAAATATCAAGAGATCATAGACGATTTCCTAAAGATTCCTCGCTATGACCGGGAAGAAAAGAAATTGAAGAGAGTTGGCATCTCCGGAGAAATTTACGTGAAATGCTCGCCCATAGGGAATCGTCATTTGGAAGACTTTCTCTATGAGAATGGCATGGAATACAGGATGGAGGGATTCTTAAATTACTGCACTTACGTTGTCTATACGGAGATGAAATCCGCAGAGCTAAGCGGTGCCTCCAAGGCAGTGCTTAAGGTATATTCCTTCGTCATGAATTATATGATCAAGGTTCACGCACAGGTCCGGAAAGTGCTTTTGCGAAATGGATTTGTGGCCGATGGCAGATTTGAAGACATGCAAAAGAAGGCCGCTCCCATTTTGAGCGAGTATTACAACATTGGAGACGGCTGGCTTGTCATGGCGGAGGCCATGGACATGATAGAACAGGGATATGACAGAATTCTGATCGTTCATCCCTTTGGATGTCTTGTAAGCCACGTGGCTGAGCGGGGAGTTCTGAAGAAGCTTCGCCAGCTCTACCCGGACGCAAACATTAATACGATCGAGTATGATTATGATCAATCCAATACTCTTAGGGAGAGCAGAATTCTTCTGGCTACTTCCTAAAAAAAGGATGGCGTCGGCATAAGTGCCGGCGCCATCCCTTATAAGAGGGGGATATATTTATGAATGAGCTAAAACGTTATCCCTTAGGGAAGCATGTCAGAGCTGCCAAAGAACTCTTCCCACTTCTTGGTACGCTCGTCGATGATTGCCTGGCCGCCAGCGCTTAAGTAGTTCTTAAGCTCTTCGTCCCAAACCTTGTCAAAATCATCAACGGATGCTACAACTGCCTTATCGTAAGCGATGTCTCTCTTCTGGCTTAAGGTATCACCAACGCCCTCTTCTGCCTCGATCGCGCCAACGTTTACGTTCTTACCAACTCTAAGATCAGTATTTGCGATCTTGTGAGAGTTCATAACGTCCTCAGCAGGGATTCCAGGATAGTTGAGTGCTCTGGACTTGTTGGTCAGTTCCTCGGAAGTAAGCTTCAGACCGTTTACGGTGATGGTGTAGTCAATGTTCATGCCGGAGTTCATGATCGCATTTCCGGTTGCAGGCTGAATGGCGATCGCGCCGTCAGAAGTTACGGTATGGGTTACGCCCTCCTCACCGATCTGCAGATACTGGATGTGCTCAGGATCGCTGATCCAGTCAAGGTACAGCAGGGATGCCAGAGGCTCAGTGTTGGTTGCAGGGAAGAACACCTTACGGTCGATGGGACCGGATACGAACTTGGTATGGGTACCGTTCTTATCCTCGAAGGGATCGATTGCAACGAACTTTGCGTTAGCGCCAACGTTTCTCTGAAGGTTAGCGTTGATGCTGTCATCACCATTTCTGTAAGGATAATCCCAGTTGTGGGTGAACGCGCCTACGAAACCAGCCTTCATCATGTCATCCTCAGTGGTGTCGCCGCTGCCATACTGTGCGAAGTCATTCCACATAAGGCCCATGTTGTACCACTTGTTCAGAAGTCTAACGCCTTCCTTGGTGCCATTCTCGGTGAGCTTTCTGTCATCAAAACCGTTTACGTAGAATTCCTTGTCGGACATCTTGGGATCTAAGAAGGACTCGATCAGGGTTGCTGCTCTCCAACCTACGTCGTAACTTACGGAGTAGGGAACCATCTTGTCAGCATCTGCGCCAAGCAGGGTGCTTGCGTTATCCTTGAAGGCAACGAGCATCTTCTCGAACTCAGCCTTGGTGGTAGGAGCCTTCATGTTCAGCTTGTCCAGCCAGTCCTGACGAACGAAGGTCAGAACGCGGTTAGAAACTGCCAGCTTTGCCTCAACGCACCAGAGGTTTCCAGTCTTGGGATCCTTATCCCAGTTAATGTTGGTATCGCCCAACCAGTTCCACAGGTTGGGAAGGTCATTCTTATAAGTCTCAACGTAAGGAGCCAGATCGATCACGCCGCCCATGTTTGCATAGGTCTGGATCGTGGGATAGCTGTAGGTTACGCATACGTCAGGAGCGGTACCTGCAGCAAGCAGGTTGTTGATCTCATCAACCTCGGTCCAACGGGGAACCTTCTTGAAGGTTACCTCTACGTTGTGATCCTCAAGCATACCCTTCTTGATGTACTCGGTGTAATCATTGTTCTCGGGATCGGAACCGCCGTCATTTCCACGGTCATAAATCTCAACAACGATCTTCTTGGTCTCTTTGAACTTACCGTTCTCGAAATCAGCTCCAGCCTTCTTTGCTTCTTCTGCCTTGCTCTCCTGTACGGCGCTAACGTCCCCACCGTCTTCCCCGCTGTCACCGCCATCACATGCTGCCAAAGAAGCCACCATGCTGCAAGCGAGCAGGATTGAAAGAATTTTCTTCTTCATGTTACTTGTTTCCTCCCTTAAAAAAATATTGACGTGTTACTATAATTAACGGGGTTCCCCGTTAGTTATCCCAAATTACTCCTTTACTGCTCCAAGGGTTACGCCCTGGATAAAGAACCGCTGCAGCCAAGGATAGATCATCAGAATGGGCACCGTTGAGAACATAACCACGGCTGCCTTCATGGATGCTGCCAAACCGGGAGATGAGAATCCCTCCTGGGTCGCTACTTCCATCTTGTTGGTATTGTTCATGATGTTGTACAGATATAACTGCAAGGGATAGAACTTCTCGTTCTTCATGTACATCAGCGCATCGCCGTAACCATTCCAGCGGCCTACCGCATAGAAGAGTGCCAGCGTTGCCAGAACGGGCTTGGACAGCGGCACGTAGATCTTCAAAAGGATCTGGAAGAAGTTTGCGCCGTCAATCTCCGCCGACTCGCGAAGGCTGTCCGGGATGCCATAGAAAAAGCTTCTCATGATGATCATGTTATAAACGCTAAGGCATCCGGGAATGATCAGCACCAGTGGATTATCCAGCAGGCCGATCTTTTGCATCAACAGGTAATTGGGAATGGCACCAGCGTTAAAAAACATGGTAATGGTGATAAACACGTTGATCGCGGAACGTCCCTTTAATTTTTCAAAGATCAAGGGATACGCGCAAAGCGTTGACATGGTAAGCGAAACCATGGTGCAAACAAAAGTCAGGAACACGGTCCAGAAAAAGGCCCATACGTACTTACTGTTCTTAAACACTTGCAGATACGCGTCAAAATTCAGTCCCTTGGGAAGCAGGTATACGTCGTTTCTCACCAAGGCTTCCGATCCACTTAGGGATTTTGCCAAAAGATTGATCATGGGGAGAACGCAGATCAGGCTGACGATCACGCAGATCCCAACAAAGACCCAGTCTCCTATTTTAGCTTTCGCTGACTTTATCTTCATCTTACACTAACCTCCTTACCAAATACCGCGCTCGCCAAGCTTCCTGGAGATAAAGTTTGCTCCCAGGATCAGGATCACGCCGATGACGGACTGGAACAGACCAACGGCAGTCGTCAGGGAGAACTGCAGGCCCTTAATGCCGACCCTGTATACGTAGGTTGCGATTACGTCCGCCTTATCCATAACGAGGTTATTGTACATTGCCATGGGACGCTCCATGCCGCCGCCCATGATGTAGCCGAGGTTCATGATGAGCAGCACGACGATGGTAGGCTTAAGGCCAGGCAACGTGATGTGCCACATTTTCTGGAATCTGCCGGCGCCATCCATGGAGGCTGCCTCGTAAAGGTCGGGGCTGATGCCCGCGATGGCCGCAAGGTAAACGATGGAATTCCAACCAAAGCTTTGCCAGATACCCCAGCCAATGTAGTTCCTAACCCAGTGTGAGCTCTCTGCAATAAAGGGAATGGACTCGCCGCCAAGATTCTTGATCAGCATGTTTACCATACCGGTGTTCTGTGCAAACAGCTGCAGGGAAAGGCTTCCAATGATAACCCAGGAAAGGAAGTGAGGCATGTATGCGATGGTCTGCACTACCTTCTTAAATCCCTTGAAGGGCAATTCGTTTAATATCAGGGCAAAAATGATCGGTGCCGGGAAACCAAAGATCAGATCCTTCAAGTTCAACAACAGGGTGTTGCGAAGTGCGTTGATAAAGTCTCTGTCCTTGAACGCCTTGATATAGTACTCAAATCCGTTGTTCTTTGCCAGAGGCATCGCCCACACGCTCTTGTTCAGCATGTATTTCTTAAACGCGATCTGCACGTAGATCATCGGGATATATTTGAATACCAGCAGATAGATCAGCGGCAGCGCCAACAGGGCATATAACTGCCAATAGCGCTTCAGGTAAACCTTTTTGTCTACTTTTCTTACCGCGCCTTGAAATTTCGATTTCTTCTCTTTTTCAGCCACGAAAAGTTCCTCCTTCCGGAATGCGGCGATGTTTCCCTTTTAAGAAACCCCTTCCATAAACAAACACGTCATTTGAAAAAATCATACCATTTTCGGAAGTACAAATCTTTGTAAAAAGAGAATTAAATATTGCAAAAATCATCCATTTGTCCTAAAATGAAAGTGGTTACAAAAAAATGGTCAATTTAGTAAAACGCTTTACCATTCTAAGCGTTTGTCTGCTTTTTAGCACGAGGATAAAGCCATGGAAGTTCCCGTAGTAGAATACCGCAAGAAAGATAAAAGGATTTACTCCCAGATTGAAGGTCACTGTCACTCCGTCTATGAGATTTATTATTTCATTTCCGGTGATGCCGAGATCATGGTGGAGGGTAAAATTTACCCCCTCACGCCCCATACGTTATTCTTGATTGCCCCCGGCGTCATGCATGGCATTCAGGTAAATTCCCGCGCGGATTACGTAAGGGACGTTCTATACGTTGCACCGGATCATCTGCTGCCGGAGCGGCGTCATCTGCTCACCGGGATCTTGCCAACGCACAAAAAAAAGCCAACCCTGGAGCTTCTGTATGAACATACGGAAGACTTCCATTTGGATGACTTTTTCTATCGCATTTATCAGTTAAAGGACCAATCCGAGGACGTACAGGACATGCTGGCCCCCATCTTTACTGAAGCCCTGCTCGCGCAGATCCATCTGCTCGGGCACGTTCTAAAGCCTGCCACGTTTATCAATCAAATGCCCGACAAGATGATTGAGATCATCAATTACGTCAATGGGCATTTGACGGAAAACCTGTCACTGGATGACATTGCTTCTCACTTCTTTGTCAGCAAAAACAATTTGAATGCCAATTTCAAGAAATTCCTTGGCAGTACCGTCATGGATTACGTGCGCTACAAGCGCATCATCCTTGCCAAGCAGGCCATGGATGCCGGAGAATCTGCCATGAGCGCTGCCCTGCAAAGCGGTTTCACGGACTATAGTTCCTTCTATCGGGCTTACGTGAAATACGAAGGCACCTCACCAAGGAGCACTATGTCCGCAAGCGTTCATTCTTAAAAAACAAAAGCAAAGCGGCCTGATCAAAAAGGTCTGACGATCCGAAGCGGGATCTTTGAAAGCTCTTTCTTTCCGTCCACCAGGAGCTTTTGAAGATCCTCTTTCCACGTAATGCTTGTCATTTGCCACTCTCCTTTTTCGTAGGCATAACCGTCCCCGGCATCCTCATACAGGGTGAATTCTGCGTCTCCCCCTGCATAGACCGTCAGCGTGAGGTCATCGCCCTGCTCTTCCACGGATTGTGCAAACCCTTTCTTTGGAAGGATGGAGCCCGTTTTGACAAAGACGGGGATCCGCTCAAGCGGCGCATCCGCAAGGATCCACTGCCCGCCTTCATAATATGCCTCACTCCAATAATCATACCAACCACAACCCTTCGGAAGGTACACTTTTCTGACACATCTGTCACTTACATTCCTTTTCCCGCTAGCGCCAAAATAAAACGGTTCCGTCACGGGACAGATCATCATCGCGTCCCCGAAAAGGTATTGGTCCATGATCCCCCAGACGTCTCGGTCCTCCGCGAACCCATACGCCAATGGCTTTATGATCGTTTCATCAAAGGCCCACGCCCTTCCCGCAAGGGAATATACGTAGGGCATGAGTTCATAGCGCAGGCGGTTGGCACTCATCAGCGCTTGATAAAAAGGTGCCTCCGGGCGGTCAAACTCCCAAAGCTCTCGCCGGAAATCCGTGCCGTGCACGCGGAATACAGGGAGAAATGCTCCCCACTGGAACCACCTGGTAAAGAGTTCACAATACGCGGGATCCTTGGGTCCCTCGTCATACTTGCCGTTCCAGAACCACTGCAAACCATTCTTTACAAAGAAAGCCCCCACGTCCACCGTCCAATACGGAAGACCGCTCGCGCAAAAATGCAGTCCTGCCGCGATCTGGCGGCGTAAGGTTTCCCATGACGCGGAAATGTCTCCGGACCAAAGGATCGTCCCAAAGCGCTGCTGCCCGAGATAACCGCTCCTCGTCAGATTCACCACGCGCTTCTCTTTCCCCGCACCCTCACCGGATTCTGCGTGGCTGGTCTGCTCCCTGCCCTCACTTGATTCTGCGTGGCCGGTCTGCTCCCTGCCCTCACCCGGTTCCTTCGCCCTCAAGTTCGCATAATATTCCCTCTGCCCTTCATAAACTGCCTGGGCATGATAAAAGCCATAGGCATTCGTCATGGTGGCGGGCAAGTGCTTCGACGCCACTTCCTGATATTCTTCCTGACTCTTGGAATTTTCAGGTCTCACCAGATGATTCCACTCCGGCGTAAAGGGTTCGCTGTTATCGCACCACCAGGCGTCCACGCCGTAGCAAAAAAGCCCTCTCTCCGCCTGCTTCCAGTAGGTTTTCCTGCCTTCTGGCGACAGCGGGTTATAATTGTTAATGCCAGGAAGAAGCAATCCCTTTTCACGGAACTCCTCATAATTCTCCGTTCCTTCCGTTAGGTTCGGCCATATGGAGATCATAAAGTGCACGTGCTCCTCATGGAGCTTTTCCGTCATGGCCAAAGCATCAGGAAAGCGCTCCGGATCGAAGCTCTTCTGCCCCCACTGCCCCTCCGGCCAGGAACACCAGTCCAAGACGATACAGTCAAGACCAATACCGCGCTTTCGGTACTCCTGCACCACGTTTAAGATCTCTTCCTGCGTTTCATAGCGCTCCTGCGACTGCACGTAACCATATGCCCATTTGGGCAGCAGTGCTGCCTTTCCCGTGAGCATGCGGTAGCCGCGGATCACGCCGTCCATGGCCCGTTCCCTGCCGGCAAGCGCCGCACCGTTGATAAAAAAGAAGTCCATTTCAGGATCTGCCTCGGAGTAAAGATACGTTCCCTCCTCCGTATCGTTAAAGATGGCAGGTGCGTATGTATTCCACAAGATACCGTAGCCCTTCGTTGACGTCAGCATGGGAATGGCGATCCTGCGGTTTGCCTGATGCAAATATACCCGCTTTCCCCTAAGCGACCCATATCCTTCCTCATGCTGTCCAAGCCCATACAGGGCTTCGTCCTCGAAGCACAAGTGCATCCTTGCGTGATAGGCCGTTCCAATCTGAATCTTCGCCGCAGACTTTACGACCTCCTTGCGTCCGTCCGGCGTATCCACGTATTCCTTTTCCGCAGTTTTGTCGTCCATGCGGTAAACGGGAAACTCCTCCAGTTCCTTGCTTCTCTCAGCACGATCCGTAAGCAGTACCGTTCCCTGCCCGTCATAGTAATGGAACTGGTTGGTCTCTCGATCAATCTCTACCGTAAGGCCTTTCATGCGAAGCGTCACAAGGTGTTCAGACTCCTCATAAGTCCATTCCGCGAAAGACTTTAGCTCAAGAATTCCCGGTTTTTCGCCAAGAGAAAATTCTTCTTTTTCCGTAAATTGTATCCTCACGATCCCATCGCCAACCGGCGTAAGCTTTTGGAGTCCCGTTTCCAGTTTTAGCCAAAGGGCATCTTCCTCCCGCCAAACCTTTACAATGTTTCTTTTTTTGCATGGTACGCAGTATAACATGCCTCTCCTCCCATTCATGGCAACTCATTATGATTAAATCAAAAAACGCGTTATTCCGTCAAACTGGCAGATAATACCTGCCACTACATCCAAAAAATATCATATCATAAACTCATCATCCACAAAAGAGTGTTTTCAAGTCTTAGCATCGGAAATAGGATTTCCTGTTTTCATATGATAATTGACAAAACTATGTTTTGAGAATAAAGTATTATGCAAAGGATTTGAGTTTTAAAAACTCAGATACTTAAATCTTACGTATCTTTTTTGTTTTCGATTGTCAGATTATCTACTTTTCCTAATTTCTCTTTTAATTCTCCCACACTTACGGAAGCCCAAAGGATTGCTGACATTTTGCCCTGGCCGTACGCACGAGCATCAATTTAAGGGTTACGGGCCGAAACGCCAAAACGGCAAATACGCCCGTAGCAGATTTTCAAAAACTACGGGCCGAAATGTCGAAACGGCAAATTCGCCCGTAACAGCTTTTCAAAAACTACGGGGCGAAACGTCGAAACGGCAAATTCGCCCGTAACAGCTTTTCAAAAACTACGGGTCGAAATGTCGAAACGGCAAATTCGCCCGTAACAGCTTTTCAAAAACTACGGGCCGAAACGCCAAAACGGCAAATTCGCCCGTAACAGATTTTCAAAAACTACGGGCCGAAACGCCAAAACGGCAAATTCGCCCGTAACAGATTTTCAAAAACTACGGGCCGAAACGTCAAAACGGCAAATGCACCCGTAACAATTCAAAAAATGAGGTGAAACAAAATAACGGAGGTGAAACATGAAGAAACGATCAAGTAAGTCATCATTAGAAACCATAAGGAATTATGGATTTACAAAGGATGTTTACAGAGAGGAGCTGATGACACAATTAGAACAACTAAATATCTTAGGCGAAGAGATGGAAAAAATCATTATGGTTGGCAATGGGCGTGTGAGGAGCAAGGAAATAACGGGTTCATCTGGCAATGAACGAATCCGGGCGTCAAACAGTAACGGATGCAGGCAATTCTATTTTTTTGACCCTGCAAGCCATAAAAAGCGCTATGCGAAGGTATCAGAACTGCAACAAATTATTGTATCGGCGCAGAAGGAATATGATACAAAAGCCTTCGAAAAAATCCGCAAACTAAAAGATACGTTACAAAAGTTCCTGAAGAAATATGACATAGAAGAAATTGAAAAAATCTATGACAACTATTGCGAAGCAAAACAAGAAATCATAAGTCCGTTGATTCTTCCAAAAGAAACATTTGTTAAGGAGTGGCGTGAAACGCATAAAGGGAATCAAAACACGTATCCCACAGAAATACTTTATCAAACAGCTTTAGGAGAAAACGTACGCTCCAAATCAGAGAAAATCATAGCGGATCTTTTTTTCCAATACCGCGTGCCATACCAATATGAACCAGAATTGATTTTGGATAATGGACACAAAGCATGTCCTGATTTTGTCGTGTTAAACGTAAGAAGCAGAAAAACTTTCTATTGGGAACATTTTGGCATGATCTCAAATTCAGAATATGCGATAAAAAGCTTGAAAAAGATTTCATTGTATGAGCAAAACGGCCTTTACGTAGGAAAAAACCTGATTGTCTCCATGGAATCGGAAATAATGCCTTTGGACGTTAAAATCATCGAAAAAAAGATTCGCACCTACTTAACATAAGGAATCACTCTCGACATACCGGATTACGATCCTGCAATTAGAGGGCGTGCGGAGCATGCGTAAATGGATTTTCTTGCATTTTCCCCTTCCATCCTTTACAATAAACTCATGGCAGGCAGTCCTTAGCAGCCCTGTATGATTCGTCAAAAAAGGAGAATCACATGAAGGAACAATTATATACCATCCCCTTAAATGATGCCGTGGACGCAAAGGACGAATGTCCCTTTTGCTTTATTGAGCGTGCCGTGGAGCAGGACCTCATCGATTTTGTGCTTGGCAGCAGCGCTTCCTACATGGAGGCGGACGTACGCGACATGACGGACAAGGCCGGTTTTTGCCGCACGCATTTCCAAAAGATGTTCGACTATGGAAACACGCTTGGCAATGCTTGGATCTTAAAGACCCACTATCGCAGGATCATCAATGAATTCAAGGAGCAGGCGAGAGGCTTTGCGCCCGGGAAGCTGTCCTTCAAGGAAAAGCTCATGCGCCCGAAGGGAGACGCTCCCGTCTCTTCTTTTGGAAGCTGGGTGCAAAAAAAAGAGGAATCCTGCTATGTGTGTAAGCATTTTCAGGACACCTACGAGCGCTACGTGGATACGTTCTTTTATCTCTACAAGCAGGATGACGTCTTCCGCGACAAGATCAAGGACAGCAAGGGCTTTTGCTTAAGTCACTTTGGTGATCTTTGCGACGCGGCGGAGTTAAAGCTTGGCGACAAGGAGAAATCGGAGTTCTACGCCATGGTGCTTCCCCTCATGGAAAAGAACTTGGAGCGCGTCTCCGAGGACGTGGCATGGATGGTGGAAATGTTTGACTACCAGAACGCCGGCGCCGATTGGAAGAATTCCAAGGATGCCATCCAGCGCGGCATGCAGAAATTAAAGGGCGGTTATCCCGCCGATGGCCCTTACAAGGCAAAAAAATAAAAAGGAGAATACACGTGAAAACTTTTCGACTTGATCTCTGGAAACCCGAAGAATACGATTATGCCGCAGCCTATGGCTTCATGCCCAACGTGCACGCCTTCCTTCACGACGAAGACGATAGCGTGCGCAAATGCATGATCGTCGTTCCCGGCGGCGGATATTGCATGCTGGCCCCTCACGAAGGTGAGTTGGTTGCCATGGAATACTATCGCATGGGATTAAACGTCTTTGTCTTAACCTACACCAACGACATTACCATGTGCGTGCCGCTAAAGAAACAGCCCATGTCAGATCTCTCCAGGGCCGTGCGTCTGGTCCGGAAGAATGCAGGCGAATACCATTTAGACCCTGCGAAGCTTTTGATCTGTGGCTTTTCCGCCGGCGGTCACGTATGCGGAAGTCTGTGCACGCATTTCGATGACGTCACGGATCCGGATCTTGAGCTGAATGCCATCTCCAATCGCCCTGACGCGGCAATCTTTGGCTATCCCGTGATCACCTCCGGCGAATACACCCATATATACTCCATGCAGGCGCTTCTCGGCATGGAGCCTTCCGAGGAAGAACTGGAATACTTTTCCATCGAAAAACAGGTAAAAGAGAACACGCCTCCCTGCTTCCTGTGGCAGACCGTGGAGGACAACCTGGTTCCCGTGGAAAACACCTATCTTTTGGCAAAAGCCTTGAAGGAAAAGGGCGTTCCCTATTGTCAGTACGTATACCCTCACGGCGGTCACGGTCTCTCCACCGCAAGCATGGAACTGTTTTCCGGCTGGCATGGTGGGGAATACGTTCAGGAACAGGTTTGGCTCGCCCTGGAGCACGTCAAAAATGACACTGCCGTCAACATGAACCCCAGGCGGAAGGAAGAACTGATGCAACAATTCTTTGCACCAAAGGACCCCAATCAGGCACCGCCTTCCTTCCCGAAGCCGACCAGCAATCCCTTCGCCGACGTCAACACTTGGGTAGAGCTCTCCCGCATCTGGTTTGAGCGATTCTTATAATGCGCAAGCACTGAAAAAGGCCACGGAAACGTGTCATTAGGCACGGCCCGTGACCTTTTTTAATATTGTTTCGCGTAAGCAGCCGCGGAGTCGCCGTAGCGCATCATCGCGTCAAGCAACTGATCAAGCTTTGTACTGCCATCGGTCCTCATGGATGAAACATAGGACTCGATGCTGTAACGGTAGGTGTTGCTGACCTTCTTGTTACTCTTCATCACCGTCGCATAGATGGTCTTTCGCATTTCGCCCGCATTCAATGCATCGACGTTAACGTAGTACAGGCTCCCGTCAGTCAGCTTCGCATTTGCCGGATACTCGGCGATCACGTTCGTGCATTCCGCATTGTCCGTGATCACCACGCGAAGGTCTGATGGATTGTTTGCACTAAACTTAAACTGAACGTTTACCGCCGCCTCGAGGTAGAGCGCGGCTTTTTCAATTTTTGCCAAGGCTTCTGACGAATTCACCGTCCCGTAATTCTCGTTCTTTACGCTGTTGTACTTCATGGTCGCGCTCACGTCCGTTCCCATCGCATTTTGTGCGCTTGTCAAGTTACGGCTGGCCAATAATGCCGGCTTGTAATCCGCGTAAACCTGCGCCGCGTCGCCATAGCGGAGGATGTCCACAAGGAGCCTTCGGAACGTTGCGTATTGCGAACCTTGATATTCAGATTTTCCAAGCATGTTGTAGCAGTACTTGGAAACTGAATAAATAAACGCTTCTCCCCTTACGTCCTTTCCGTCTGCATTCAGTGCATGGGGCGCGGCGATCACGTCCTCGTCGATCGTCTGCGGCGCCACGCGATAAGTAAACACGTAAAAGTCTCCCGTTTTGCGGTACTCCGTCAACGTTTCCCGGCTGCCCCCCTGAACCACTGCGAGATATGGATCATGATAGCTTGAAAGAGCCGAAGCAGGGACCTTAAAATCAATGGCAATGGTATCCTGAAGCCGTAAGGCCTTCTTCGTGATCGCAAGGTTCCCGTCATACGTTGCTTCCGGGGCTTGGGCCTTGTTGTATCTCGCCGTCAATTGACCAACGTACTTTCCAGTCTTATCCGTAATGCGGCAGGTAAGATACTGTCCAACGTCCTCCTGCCTTACGACGTAATTCGGCCCATAAAATCCATTGGTATTCAGTCCCGTCTGCCATACGTAGGTCAAGTCCTTTTCCGGGCAGTTACAGTTGGATACGCTGACGCTTAATACTTCACCAACCGTAAGCTTTCCCGCCTTCGTCACGTTACCCTCCAGCTCCTCCGTCTTGGGGATAGTCACGGAACCGTTCACGTCCCAAGTATCAATCTCACTATATTCTTCAACTCCCGGAACAGAGTTCTTGTCAACGTCACCGCGCGTCATTTTCACGGTAATGGAAAGATCCCCAGAGGCACTAGGCACCTTATAAGCAATTCTTTTATGACCAGTCTTTTTGTCAGAATTTGAATTTTGGCCGCTCACCACCGGTGCCAGATCCCATGGAGCCGCACTATACGCAACGCCATCCGTGGAATCAATAAATTCTCCCGCCTGATTAGAAAGGAAATCCAGCGTGAGTTTCTCTCCGCCCGTTGCCGTCAGCGTCACGGTATTTCCTTCTCTCGAAACGGTATTTGTGATCGGCGTATACATTACCCAATATACGTCCGCCGCCTTTGTCAGAGTCACCTCATCCCGGACCACCAGATTCTTTCTGTCATCCGTAAGCAGAAAGCCGCGCCGCGCCTTTGAAGCCTTGGAACTCACCAGATTCGTCATGTCCACCACGGCTTTCGCGTGACTGTCAGAACACTCCGTAGAAAGAAGTGCCTGTTTTCCCAGCTCATAACCAAAATCATCGCGATTGGGATTTATCAGCAACGTATTGTGTCCATCCGGTCTAAGACGGAAAATTTTCCATCTCCCGTTCGTATCCTTATCGGTATAACCGGTCAGGGTATATTTATCTTTTCCCATGTCAACGGCCCATTTCACTCCCTGGGCGTGGAAAACAAAGCTTCCCTGATCCAAATGGACAAAAAGGTCCCGGATCGTCGTTCCCGCTTTTATGCCGACGAAGGATTGTTTGCTGCCAAAGGTGTTTCTAAAGGACGCGAATTCCGATGCTCCCTGCGTGCTTTGGTCCTTTCCGGGCCCCCAATCCAAGCTCAAACCACTCAAGTCATCAGCTTCAACCTTACACCACAGAAGAGCCTCCACCAAAGCCGCATAATCATCATTTTTAGCTGACACGCGGTTAAAAATGGACTGATTATAGCCGTGGAGATCATAGTGCTTATAATAATATAGTTCCCCAGGCGTCGTGACCCTTCCTTCCTCCGTGTCCCCGAAGGTAAAAGTGCCAACGTCAGATTCCAGGGCATGCATCGCGATCATGGTTCTGCCCCCATTCAATGCCGGGCAAACGTCCAATCCATACAAGCCGTCAGAATCGCCCCCAATTTCCAGAGCAGTCTCAAGGGTGGAGAAGATCATGGAAAAATTGTCCATGGAGAAGAGCCAATACTGCGGGCTTTCATTGCTAAGTCCGCTCGGATGATACTCATTTAAGTTTTTTTCCATGGAACGGAACGCATCCTGGCAAAGGGTTGACGCCGTCTCCGGATACTCGTCGATCAAAGCCAGCGCTGCCATGATAACGCCGGAATTTACAAAGGAATTGTGATTGTGAACGTATTCCACTCCCTTCATGTTTCCGGTTCCAAGCTTGCTTTTCTGTAAATTGTGTTTCACTTCCTTGAAAATGGATTTCTTTGCGTAAGACTCATTTGCCACCTGAAAGCAAAGTCTCACAATGGCATTTTGCAGTCTTTCCTTCTGCTCCGCGTCCCAGGCATCGTAAAACCAGTCATAACCGATCGCCAATCCCTGTGAAAACGTGCCAAAGTCGAGATTATGCCACGGATTGACGTCTTTGAAGTTATCATTGGAATCCACGTCAGATTCGTAGGTGTTTGTAATTCTTTCAAGAATCTTCCATGCCGCTTCCGCATACCTCTTTTTTTGCGCAGCGACGTCGGTCATCTGATACGCGAATCCCAGCACCATGATCTTGTACTTAAAATCATCCGAGGTGTTCCCGCCGGAGGGTTTTTCCGGATCTCCGTTAACCGGCATTCTGCTTTCATATTTGTACGAGTATTTTGGAAGCTGATCCTGGGAATTCTGATCCACTATCCAAACGCAAAGATTTTCTGCTCTGGCCATGATCTTATTGTAAAGGGCATTTCTGGGATCATTGGTATTAGATGCGATCGGTTTTAACTGATCATCGACGATCTTCTTCGTGATCATAATGCGAGGATGCTTTTGACATTGGGAAGATTTCTCATAATCGCTTAAGATCTGTTTTGCAGACGGCCGCACGTAATTCCCTTTGTTGGAAAGTCCGTCAAAAACCTTTTCCACGTACTTTGGCAACAGCGGATTCCCGTCAAGATACTCTTGGGGATTCTCAGCAGCCCGCACGTTTTTCACGTAAACCGTTTCCGGCACCATTGCAAAAAACAGTACGAACGTCAACATTGCCGCCATCATCCTTTTTCCGATTTTTTTCATGCTTTCTACCCCACTTCACCGATCTGAACCAAAAATTGAATTCAAAAAAAATCTGCAGGCATCACTTAAATGTCTGCAGAAAAATTATATCATCTTTTGTAATTTTCGTCTACTAACAGCCTTCTGGGCTTATCGCGAAAGCACCATCTTTTGGATCACGTTCACGTACTGCAACACCTCGCCAAGCACCATGTCCGCCTGGAAGGAACCGTCTTGGAAATGCTCCTGGATCAAGCCTTCCGCAGCATGGTTCATCAGCTGAAACAGAAGACGCCCGTCATTTCCGTGTGGCAGGGAATTGAAATTAATGCGGCGGTAAATGTCCTGATACGCATTATCCAAAATGTCCTTTCTCTGACCGATGACGAGCAGCACCTCATTCGCATCTTCATAAGCGCTTCTCGTCAGGAACTGCTGCATGTAGGGATAGCCCTTCATCGCATCCAGGCGTGCAGACTGGATCTGCTTCACGATCTCGAACAGATCACGCTCCTTGTTGCCCACGAAGGTACTAAGTTCAAGGGACATGTATCTTACGCTGTAATCATATGCAAACTGGTAGACGCCCAGCTTATTTTCAAAATAATGGAATAACAGTCCTTTGCTGATCCCCGCTTCCTTCACCACGTCATCCGTGCTCGCATGGCGGTATCCGTTGATGGCAAACACCTTCAGTGCCGCGTTGATCATTCTGTCCTGTTTTTCTTTTTTCAGTTCAAAAAACTTAGCGTTCATCTCCCTGCTCCCATCTTCTGCGCTGCCTAAAGCATAACACGTGGAGGGGTAGCTTTCAAGTGCAAATTCCCCGCGCCAGTTGTCCGATCATTCAATTTTTAGAAAAATTAATGGATATTCTCTTTTCAATTTCAAAAAATAGTATTAGAATAAGTATACAATCTCATTACAGAAAGGAGCATCACAACCATGTCTAAGAAATTTGGAAAGTTTATACTGACTGCAGCTGCCGTAACTACCGCTGCCGCCGCTGCATATTATTTCTCACAGAAAAAGAAGGACGAAAGCGCTGAGTACGTGGACGAGGATCTCGACGATTTCAGCGATGACGCTGAGACCAATTACGTAGAGCTCGACATGGATGGCGACGGTGATACCAAGAAGAAGGTTGACCTTGAGGAAATGGCTTCCAAGGCATCCGCTAAGATCTCCAACGTTGCAACCAAAGTTGCTGAGACCGCGAAAGGCGTTATGGGCCGCACCATCGAGAAGGTAGAGGAATTCTTCGATGATGAAGAGGCTGACGCTGAAGAAGCTGCCGAGAAGGCCGCTGATGCCGCTGAGGATCTTGCCGAGAAGGTTAGCGACGTCGCTGACGATATCGCAGAGAAGGCCGCTGATGCTGCTGAAGAAGTTGCCGACAAGATCGACGAGACCGCCGAGAAGGTTGCTGAAGCTGCTGAAGAAGCTGCAGAGGAAAAGGAACTGTAAAAAGCAAAATTATGAAAACAATAACCCTCAGCCCATTCCAAGGCTGAGGGTTATTTTATGGTCTGACTTATTTTCCTAACACGTTTACTTCGGGAGCACAAACGAACTCTTCAGGGAGACGATGCGGTTAAACACAAGCGCGTCCTCCTTGGAATCCTTTGGATCCACGCTAAAAAATCCCTGGCGAACAAACTGGAAGCGATCGAATGGCTTAGCGCCTGCAAACGCCGGTTCAAGGTAGCCTTTCATGACGGTCAGGGAATTCGGATTTAGATATACGTCTCCATTCTCATCATAAACGCTTCCTGCCGCCTCCGCCTTCTCTTCGTCGATCAGATTCTCATACAGACGGATCTCAGCCGGGATGGCCGTCTTCGCCGCTACCCAGTGGATCGTTCCTTTCACCTTTCTTCCGTCAGGGCTGTTGCCGCCCTTCGACGCGGGATCATAAGTACAATGCACTTCCGTCACGTTGCCGTTTTCATCCTTCACGCAACCCGTGCACGTTACAAAATAAGCATTCATCAGACGCACTTCATTTCCCGGGAACATTCTGAAATACTTCTTCGGGGGCTCCTCCATGAAGTCCTCCCGCTCAATGTATAATTCTTTCCCGAAGGGAATCTTTCTGGTCCCAAGCGCTTCGTTCTCAGGATTGTTCACGCCCTCAAGTTCTTCCATCTGACCTTCCGGATAATTGTCGATGATCAGCTTTACCGGATCAAGGATCGCCATGTATCTCGGTGCCTTCGGCTTTAAGTCCTCGCGGATGCAGTACTCAAGTGCCGCGTAATCCGCAACGGAATTGGCCTTTGAAACGCCGCACATCTCCACAAACGCCTTGATGGACTCCGGCGTAAAGCCTCTGCGGCGAAGGGCTGCGATGGAGACAAGCCTGGGATCGTCCCAGCCGTCCACCTTTCCGTCCTGGACAAGCTTCTTGATGTATCTCTTACCCGTCACTACGTTCTTAAGATACATCTTCGCCTGCTCGATCTGGCGGGGAGGATGGGGGTACTCCAGTTCCCTTACCACCCAGTCATATAAAGGTCTGTGATCCTCAAACTCCAGCGTGCAGATGGAATGGGTAATACCCTCGATCGCATCCTCGATGGGATGTGCGAAGTCATACATGGGATAAATGCACCAGGCATCTCCCGTGTTGTGATGCGTCATGTGTGCCACGCGGTAAATGACGGGATCACGCATGTTGACGTTGGGGCTTGCCATGTCGATCTTGGCGCGAAGCACCTTCTCGCCGTCCGCATACTTTCCATCCTTCATCTCCTCAAAAAGGCGAAGGTTCTCCTCGATGCTCCTCTCGCGATTCGGATCATTGACTCCAGGCTCCGTAAAGGAACCTCTCGTCGCCTTGATCTCCTCCGCAGACAGGTCTGAAACGTAAGCGAGGCCCTTCCTGATGAGCTTTACCGCGCCCTCATACATCTGTCCAAAATAATTGGATGCAAAGAAGAGTCTGTCCTCATAATCAGCGCCAAGCCACTGTACGTCCGCCTTGATGGACTCAACGAACTCGATATCCTCCTTGGTGGGATTGGTATCATCAAAACGCATGTTGAACTTTCCGCCATACTGCTGCGCCAGCCCATAGTTTACAAGGATGGACTTTGCGTGTCCGATGTGCAGATATCCATTGGGTTCCGGAGGAAAACGGGTGTGAACGGTGTCATATACGCCCTCCGCCAGATCCTTGTCGATCGCCTGTTCAATAAAATTACGGCTCACGACGGTCTTCTCGTCTTTTTCGTCCGCAGCGTCTGCTACGTTTGTTTCCATGTCTGCCATATATTTATTCCTTCTTTCAAAGCTTAGTGGTGGAACAGACGGATGCCCGTAAATGCCATCACCATGTTATACTTGTCTGCGCACTCGATCACGAGATCGTCGCGAACGGATCCGCCGGGCTGTGCAATGTATTTTACGCCGCTCTTGCGTGCTCTCTCAATGTTGTCAGAGAAGGGGAAGAATGCGTCGCTTCCGCAGGTCACGCCCTGCATCTTATCGAGCCATGCCCTCTTTTCCTCGCGGGTGAACACGGCGGGCTTTACTTTAAAGGTCTTCTCCCAAACGCCGTCAGCAAGCACGTCCTCGTACTCATCTCCCATGTAAACGTCGATGGCATTATCGCGGTCTGCGCGGCCAAGGCCGTCCACAAACTGCAGACCCATTACCTGGGGAGACTGGCGAAGGAACCAGTTGTCAGCCTTCTGGCCTGCAAGTCTGGTGCAGTGGATTCTGGACTGCTGACCTGCGCCGATACCGATGGCCTGTCCGTCCTTCACGTAGCATACGGAATTGGACTGCGTGTACTTCAGCGTGATCAAAGAAATCTTCATGTCGATCAGCGCGTTTGCTGGAATGTCCTTATTTGCGGTCACAATGTTGGAAAGAAGGTCACCGTTTACGTCCAGCTCATTTCTTCCCTGCTCGAAGGTGATGCCGTAAACCTGCTTCTTTTCAATGGGTGCGGGCACGTAATTGGGATCGATCTGGATCACGTTGTAATTGCCCTTCTTCTTTGCCTTCAGCATCTCCAGCGCCTCATCGGTGTAGCCGGGAGCGATCACGCCGTCGGATACCTCACGCTTGATCAGCTTTGCGGTGTCTGCGTCGCAAACGTCGGACAACGCAATAAAATCACCGAAGGAAGACATTCTGTCCGCGCCTCTTGCCCTTGCATACGCACATGCCAGGGGAGAAAGCTCTCCAAGGTCATCTACCCAGTAAATCTTAGCCAGCGTCTCGGAAAGAGGCAGGCCAACTGCAGCGCCTGCAGGGCTTACGTGCTTGAAGGAAGTGGCAGCGGGAAGGCCAGTTGCCTCCTTGAGTTCCTTTACAAGCTGCCAGCCGTTGAAGGCATCCAAAAAGTTGATATAGCCAGGCTTACCGTTCAAAACGGTAACAGGCAGTTCGCTTCCATCCTCCATGAAGATCCTGGAAGGCTTCTGATTCGGGTTACAACCATATTTCAATTGAATTTCGTTCATGTTATTCTCCTTAATTAAATCGCTGTGCGATATTTTATGGTTCCATTTCACTCGGCTCCGTTACGCGATGAAAATTGCGTCTCAAATTCAGCGCCGTAATTTTCGCCGTAATTTTCATCGGTCGCCTCGCTTCATTCCGCCTTTATTGGTTCTTATTTACGATTCTGGTCTCGTATTTGCCAGTTGCAATATCGATAAATCTTACGAACAGGGATACCTTGTTGTCCTCGTTCAAAGCGTTCCAAACCATGTTGGTAAAGGTATCTATGTCTCCCGTGATATCTACCTTGGTGGGTTCGCCTGCGAAGCTGGGCAGGGGATTGCCGTCATGCTGGTAGGTATGGATAAATCTGCCCTCACCGGCCTTCGGATTGTCATAGGTGAAAAGATAACGGTTACAGCAGTCAGGATCGCCGTCGTTGCTCTTTAAGATGGACATGGAGAAGTCATATGCGCCACCCTCCACGTGCATCAAACCGGAAATTCTGGGGGTGAAGTTCGGTCCGTCCGGCTCAAACTCACGGCTTCTCAAAGTCTGCTCAAAGGTCATGCCATTTTCCATGCCTTCGTAAACGGTGTCGGTCTGGTCTCCGTTTGTGACAATCGTGTCACATCCAAGGACCCTGACGGGTGCATAGATGATCAGGCTGGGATCCTCTAACTTGGAAGGATCAAACGCCTGCGTGCGAATGCCCTCTCCCTCTTCTACAAAAACGCGGTTGCGGCTGTTAGAGCTTCTTCCCATGATGAAGTAAGCAGTTACCGCATACTTTCCGTCCGCAGACCTTCCGATCACGATGCCGCGTCCGGGATACTCGTTGCTTTCCAATTCCTGTTTCAGTGAAACCATTGTTCTCCTCCTTAATTACTTCGCTGTCGCTTGGTTGCCTTCCTCTGTACTCATAAAATTCGACCGCCTGAGCCCACAAAAGACCCGCAGGTCCATGCGTTGCCCAGGCGGTCGGCTTTTCTTTTGGCATCGCGCCGCATCCGGCGCTTTCACCTTCCTCTGCACTCCCTCGTGGTTCTCCACTTTTCCGCCAGTTGTGCAGCTCATGAAAATATCTTACGTGATTTCCCGACGTTTTTCAAGCCCAAAATCACGTGATCCGGCGAATTTTTATTCCTCCTTTTTCCCCTTTGAGGTCAGCTTAAATCCGACAAATCCGCCGATGCCGCATACTGCCAAAGCCAGCAATGCGATCACCCAAACGCTTACGCCGGCCTTTGGAGGATTGTCAGGAACTTCCTTCTCATCGCTGATGGTCGGTCCGTCCCCATCATCCGTTCCCGCCCGAGGATTCCCTTCTTTTTCCGCATCGGGTGCCTCGGCATTTTTCGAAAAACTTCTTGCCTGACTGATGGCGGCGTCGGGATTCTCACTCTCTTCCATGGGCTTCCCTTCCTCTGCCAGTCGCAGGGTTCCAAAGCAGGAAGCGTCCGTTCCGGCATCCTGCGTCGCGTCGCACCAGCTTAACGTCCCGATCCTGGTGCCGTCCGCATTCGCATCATTTACGCGGAGGTCAAAGCCGATCGCATCGTTCGCCTTTGGCTTTTTGTCCGTCCATTCAAAGGATGCCTCGATCACGTAACCGCCGGCAACGGAACGCACCTTTGACTCAACCTTCTTTTCCGCCGCGTTCGTTCCAAGACAGTTCACCGCGTTTTCAGCGTTGATGCGGTATCTCTTGTCATCCTTGTCATAGGGATTGCTCTTCGCATAATTCTCGTCAATATAGATCTCCAGGGAATCCTGCTCATAGGCTTCCTTCCCCTTGACGGACACTTCCGCGTCCTGGATCTCCGCATAAACGTAAAGCTTCTTTTCGTCCCAGAGAACCTTTACCTTCGCCGCACATTGCGCAGATCCGGTATTTACGTTCAGCCAGAGCGTCTGGGCCGTCCCCCACACTTCATCCGGTTCCCCGTCAATTTTGGGGCTCCCTTGATAAGCGTTCGTGAGCGCGGGCTTCAACGTGCAGACCGCATAATTCTTGCTGCTGGTCTCCTGCTTCATCTGCGCGTCGCCAAGCGCCAGCTCCGTTCCGCTTCCGTCCGTCACCTTCACGTCCATAAGGAACTGTTTTCCAAAGTGGAGCTCCTCCAGCGGGATCTTGAAATTCGCCATGTAACCGCCCGCCATGGCAATGGACTCCGGTCTCTTTATGACGTAGATTTTGGGCTGGATGCCGTCGCGTCCCTCCGCCTCCTCCGTCACGTAAACCGTCACGAAATCATTCTCACTGTTCAGCGTCTTATCCTTTACTTCCACGCGGATCTGCAGTCCCTCCAACGTCCATACGGGATATGCCGTAGCCGTTGTGTCTCCCGAGCGGAACGGATACGTAAGCGCGCTGTCGTATCTTCCGTCATAGCTTCTGCGGACTTCCACCTTTTTCTGGAGAATCTCGATCTTCGAAGGATCCACGAACGCCCAGAACGCCGGCTTTGCCATGTAATTTCCGTCAAACAGAAGCGGGCACTGGCTTCTCAGCCCGTCAGCGCCGCCTCCGAGATCAGACTTATTCTGAAGCCAGGACGTGGGATCCGTAACACCCCAGAAGGTGATGCCGCCAACCTCATATCCGTCTATGGCATCCAGCTTCTTTAAGCACTCATAAATGCTCTGGTAAACCAAGGCCTGATCTTGATACTCCTGATCCTTTGTTGCTGCCGTACCGTCATAATTTGAGCTTGCGCCCATGTCGAGCTCCGTCAGCTGGATCTTGCCAACGATGTCAAGATACTGCCTTGCGGCCGCCTCAAAATTCTGAATGCTAAAGCTGTCAAGGCCGTAATGTGCCTGCATGCCAAATGCGTCGATCCTGGTGCCGACGCCAGGTGCGCCTTCCTGCTCCTTGACCGCCTTTAACAGGGCACAGATATTGGGAACCTTGACGGGCCAGCTGTCATTGTAGTCATTGTAATAGAGTTCCACGTTCGCGGGGGCATATTTGTTGGCATACTTAAAGGCGTTGATAATGTATTCGTTGCTCTGATAGATATGCCACCAGCTGGACTTGGTGGAATGCGTCGAATCCGTAAGTTTATCGCTTCCGCCCTTGTCATCACGGTAGACCATGGAGGTGCTGTCAGAGCAAGCCTCGTTCACCACGTCCCATCCATAGAACA
The DNA here is from genome assembly GCA_017552985.1 of Lachnospiraceae bacterium. GTDB lineage: Bacteria > Bacillota > Clostridia > Lachnospirales > Lachnospiraceae > Acetatifactor. Next base: position 65,039 of record JAFZNO010000015.1, on the reverse strand, counting down.
GATCCTTGTACTTGCTGTCCTTGCCGAGGTAATGCTCCAACAGGCTCTTGATATACCATTCCAGGCGCTGATCCATGACTTCCTTGGAAACGTAATCCTTTTGGGGATCATAATCCTCATGGAAGAACCATTCCGGCGTCTGTGCGTGCCATACCAGTACGTGGCCGCGCACTTTGACCGGATGATCGGGATTTGCCTCATTATACTTCAGCACCGCATTTAGGAATTGCTCGCCCCTGGAATAATCAATCTTGGGAACCAACAGCTTTTTCCCGTTCAGCGTCACGGTCTCCGTACCGGGACATTGACCGTTGGAATAACCGAAATGCGCGTCAGGCTTCAGCTCATTTCCCGTCGTAACGGCATTGGCGTGCGTCGTAAGGAGCGCCCACTCCTTTTTGTTATTCACGGGATGTGTCACCATGCCGACGATCGTATTTTCGCCAAGCTCCGCCGTGATGGCATCCCGCAGGACGGGAAGCTCCTCACCTTCCACGGGCAATTGCTCCGAAGCCTTTAATTTCATGGATACGCCAGTGATGGAATAGGACCCATGATTGGAACTACTCTCCTCCTGGAAACGGACTACCACCTGGCTTGCTCCGTCTGATACCTGATAGGTACCGCTCAGTTTTACCCACTGGCCTGCCGGAACCTGCTTTAACAGTTCACCCCGGACCTCGCCGCTGTAGGCCTGGCTCAGATACTTCGTCACGCCGTCCTCGACCACGTAGGGGCCAAAGAATACCTGTCTTTGATTTGCGGCAAGATCCTTATAATCCTCCGAAAGCTTTACGTAAAAGGAAACCTCATATTCCTCACCAGGGATCACCACCTCCGTCACGTCCTGGGAAAAGCCCTGATAGCTCTGCGTTCTCCCGGAGATGGTGGCGTAAGTCTTTACGTCATCAAAAATGGGCGTATCCTGCGTCTCGCAGGTGAGCGTGGCACCCGTATCCATCCAGGAATCCGTTCCGCTCTCAAAATTCGGGTTTTTAATCAGGTTCTCCCCTGCTGCCTTTACCTTTCCGGCAGGCATGAGCACCAGGCTTCCCAGCACCAACGCCGTTGACAAAAGCAGACTGATCTCACGGCGAACCCATCTCCACTGTTTCTTTTACCGTTATTCATCGTACCAAAATCCTCCAAGTAATGTTTTCCGCGCCAGCTTATGCCTCGCCTTTGCGCTCCACGATCTCCTCGTACAGATCCAGGCCAAAGCTGGTTAGCTCAGGCGCATGTTGGATCATCTTAAACGTCCGGATGCCTCCGGGCTTTCTCTCTGCTGAAAGGAACTCGATGCCGGAATTTTCACTTGCCGACCGTTCCTGATATGCCCTCTGGGCAAAGGATAAGAGGTGCGTGACCGTCAAGATCTTTACGCCTGCCTCTCCCAGTGCCTTGATAATGTCGTAGGCGATGACGGAGCCTTCCTTCTCCGTGGTTGTCGCAAAAGATTCATTTAACAGAAGGAGCGGCCGCTCTCCCAAATTCTTGATGATCTGATCCATGCGGTTTAATTCTTCATCTAACCGGCCGCTGTTCATCTCACTGTCCTCACGCCTTGTAAAATGCGTGAACAGATCTGGGAAGATGGAGCTTTCGAATTTCTGCGCCGCAACCATGAGTCCGGCCTGCATCATGACCTGCGCAATGCCAATGCTGCGAAGGAACGTCGACTTGCCGCCCTGATTGGCTCCCGTCACGATCAGCAGCATCTTGTGCTCCAGCTTGCAGGTATTTCCCACGGCGCTGACGCGCTGCTCCAGACACATGACAAATTCCTTCAATTCCTTGAAGGACAGCTTATCCTTCTCGCACACCGTCGGGAAGCAATAATCCAGTTGGAATCTTCCCATCTGATGCCGCAGGTTTACGGCCCCGAGATAAAAGGCCGACTGCAAGTGCAGGCTGTCAAAGAAGGTTCCAAAATCGCTCAGGATCGACGCCATGCTTCCCACCACGTAGCTTACCACCTGGAGTTCCAGCATGGATGCCTGATCCTTGACTGCCGTCTCCTTGGTTGCAGAGAAGGAATCCGGGATCCTGGAATTCTTGAAATCCTGGATCTTGCTCATGGTACTGCCCGGCTTGTAAAATTTCTGCCTGTAGGAGGAAACCTCCTGAAGCTTTAAGGAACTGAATTTCAGTCCGTCCTCCAACCCACATTCCACGACGATCTTGGGACGTATCACCTTGTTGTCTTCGTCCTCCGTCTCTCCGCCATCCACGTAAAAACTCACGTCCTCTAAAATCTTTTTCACGTAAGCCTCGCGTTCCTCAGAGAATTCCGCGTCCAGTCGCTCCGCAAAGCCAAGCAATCCGCGGGAATGCAGCTTGTCCTTGCATTCCTTTAATCTATTACGGATCTCACTGAGATTCTCCGTCATCAGCGTGATCACGCGAACGTCCGTGATCAGCTTCATCATGGGATTGGCATTACTCATCTTTTCCATCACGCTTCGTCCAAGCTTATTCCACTCCGCAAGAACGCGCGAACTGATCTCGTAAAAGGCTTTGACCAGATCCTCGTTTTTTAGGAAATCCCTCAGGATCTCCTGGCGGTACAGTATCTGATCCTCCTCTCTGAGCGGGATCATCATGACCTTGCGCATGCAGTCCTGAATATAGGAATCTTCCTTGCCAATCTTTTTGACGCGTTCCTCCTCATAGATCACTTCCTTCGCGGCCGCCAGAAACATGGCGCGAAGGCCCAGGTCCTGAATGATGCTCTTTGCGTCAAAGTACTGCGGATCCATAAGCTTGTCCGTTTGCTCATATAATAAAAAACTATTCATAGACGCTCCTTTAGCTGTTCGTAGGTCAGATGATACTTGTTGACCACGCTGGCGGCACATGCGGATTCCTCCGCCTCACTTCTCGCAATCTCGAAGGTCTGGATCCGGTCAGCATTCAGCATGGCGCGAAGACTCACTACCTTTGGATGCACCGACGCAAGCTCCTTTAAGTGCGTGACGTAAATGCCCTGGCAATTCTGTTCGATAAAGTGCGTCAGCACCTTTCTTCCCATGATCTCCGCGTCATACGTTGCCGCCGTGGTGAAGAGCTCATTAATGACCACAAAATCATTCTCTTCCCCGTCCTGCATCATGGGTGACAGCCTAAGCAGCTCCTCCTTGAGCTTGCCTCGTCCCGTCTCAATACTCTCCTCCACCGAAAAATGCGTCAAAATATTCTTGTAGTAACGGACGTTCGCCTTTTTTGCCGGAACGTCCAAACCCATTTTGGTGAAGAACACTAGCTGTCCCAGGCTTCGCGCAAACGTCGTCTTACCGCCCTGATTGGGTCCCGTCAGCACGAAGAAGCTCTCATTCTCCTTATAGTACGTATTGTTGCTAATGACTTTTCGTCCCTCACGATTGGCAACGATGGCGAGCGCTAAGTCATATAATCCCTCCGCCGAGGTCTGCTCCTCCTCCGAAGTGGTTGGCGCGCAAAATACGTAACCCTTTTCTTCCATCTCGATCTGGAATGCGCGGTAGGATAAGTAATAGGGAATTTCACGGATAAACCGGAAACAGAATTCTTCCCCGAATTCCCGATACTTTTCGGCGGTATCCTCCAGAGCCTGGAAAAGCTTGGGATGCTTTCCCGCAAGCAGGTTCAGGCACTCCTGTTCCAGATCACAAAGGTTGGGACTTACGGAAAACGGACTCTTAAAGGAAACCTTGTCCGCATCTCCATTCTGATTCATAAAGCTCTCATAATCCCCGGGTGCCGTCCCCTCCGTGACCACGATCCTGTCCTTGTCATAGGTGAGAACGAAGCGGAATCCCGTCAATTCCTTTAAGATCTGGTCCACGCGATCCCGCATTTCCGTGAATTCCTTGGAAGTCAAATGCTTCTCCAAAAGCTTTAGGAATTCGTTCATTCCGTCTGATGCGGGTCCGGCCTTCTTTAAGTCTTCAAACAATTTTCCAAACGCGTCACAATAGGCCTTCACCGTCCATAAATGCCATACGTCCTTTTGTATGGGCCTTGTGACGGCTTCTTCCTGCGCACGCTTCTCTTCCATCTTTCCAATTGCTTCCCAGAAACGGCTAAGAGCTTCGTAGCAGGCAGGCTTCTTGACGTCGCCGTATACTGCCCTTCTATACGCTTCACATTCTTTGTTTCTTGGAAAATAAAGAAATAGTTTTCGCACCTGCGCGCTCCACTGCATCGTCACCTTATCCAATATTTGATTGAGGTTCAGATCGAGGTAAAATACTGGTCTTGGCGCATCCGTGTGAGGGCTCTCCTGCAGATCCAAGATGCTAAATTCCTCTGCCATGCTACCTTCCTTTCCCATGTCCTTGGATACCATGAGGGCACCCTGCCTCCCGGCGGGAATGCCCCCATTCGTCTTTCATAACGTTGTTTACTTTTTCCTTGGCTGTATCGCTTTTAGCGCTTTATCGCCCGGCTTCTTTTCCGCAGCCTTCCCTTCGGACTTCACTGGCGTTTTCTCCGCAGACTTTACCACGAACTTGGCCGGTGCCTTCTCCGCTGTCTTTCCCTCAGGCTTTCCCGGTGCCTTCTCCGCTGTCTTTCCCTCAGGCTTTCCAGGTGCCTTCTCCGCTGTCTTTCCCTCAGGCTTTCCCGGTGCCTTCTCCGCCGCCTTCGCTGCCGTCTTTCTGGCAGACTTTGCTGCCTTTACGTCCACCTTCGCCGGCTCTGGCATTTCTTCGGATGCGGGCTTTAACGCCTCCCGGCAGTATTTCCTGTCAAAATCCTTTGCCGGCATGGGTCTGTCAAAATAGAAGCCCTGAATGTATTTCACCTTCATGTCCTTCAGGACGTTGTATTGTCTCAGACTCTCAATGCCTTCCACGCAAATGCTTGCGCCCAGCGTCTTCGCCAACTCGCTCACCAGCCGGATAAAGCTCTTAGAATATTCATCCTCTGCCAGGCCTTTAACAAAACTCTGATCCACCTTGATCACGTCGAAGGAAATCTCATGTACGTGATTCAAGGAAGAGTATCCCGTTCCGAAATCATCCAGCGCAATCTTTACGCCAAGCTCCCTGATCCTTCCGAGAATCCGCTTCATGCGCTCCATGTCATTGATGGCAAGGCTTTCCGTCACCTCCAGCGTCAAATGTTCCGGCTTTAATCCCGTCTCCTTCAACGCATTTTCCACGATCTCCACAATGTCATTTTGTAACAGCTGGATCACGGAAAGATTTACGTTCACCTTGTAATCAAAGCCCTTGTCATTCCACTCCTTGCACTGCATGCAGGCCTGAAGCAGCACGTGATTTCCGATGGGATTGATCAGTCCAAGATATTCCGCCAGCGGAATAAACTCCGTGGAAGAGAGGAATCCCAGATTGCTGCTGTTCCAACGAACCAGAGCCTCCGCTCCCGAACACCTCGGCTCTCCCTGCTCTACGTCAATAATGGGCTGATAGAACACTTCGAATTCCCCGAAATTCTTCGCCGTCGCCTCTCTCATGTTCTTTACCATGTCAAGTCTTCTGCGATCCGAGGAAGAATTCCCGTCGTTATAGAACTGAATGCGGTTCTTTCCGGCTTTCTTCGCCGCATACATGGCAATGTCTGCCTTCTTTACCAGGTCCGTCACGCTGTCTCCGTTATCCGGGAACGTCACGGCACCCATGCTCATGGTACAGTAATAATCTGAATCCTTCAAAAACCACGGCTTGCTGAAGATCTGCTGGATGTCCTCCAAGATGATCTCCAGACGGTCATAGGATTCCGGCGCAACCACGATCACAAATTCATCTCCGCCCATACGGTAACAGGTCCGCTCGATTCCCGGGATTCGCTGGAAGGCATGGGAAATGGCCTTCAACAATGCATCCCCGTAGCGATGCCCCAGTCCGTCATTGATATGCTTAAAATCATCTAAATCCAAATAGAGCAATGCACCCGTCTTCTTCTGTTTCATTGCCGAGTCGATCTGCACGGCGAGATCTCTTTCGCAGCACATGCGGTTATACAGACCCGTCAGGAAATCCGTGTATGCCTGTTGTTCAATCCTGCCCTGATAATGCTTTTTCTCCGTGACGTCAAACAGGGAATACATCTTGACCATGCCGCCGTCCACCCAGCGAACGCCCGTCACGGTGAGGTCATACCAACGATTCTTCTCCTCGTAATAAACCTCGCGATGCTCCAGGATTTCAGAATCCGTAACTTCCTTTTCCGCACCGTCTTCCGCCGCGCCATCCTTTGCGGGACATTCTTTTTCGTCATCTTGATTTACGTCCTTGGGACTCTTCCCCTCATCCTTTAGCAGCCACTCGAAATGATCCTTCTTCAATTCCACTGGGAAGGTATCCTGCATCAGCTTATTCACGTAAATCAGCTTTCTTCCGGAAGCACTGCGCACCATGATGCAATTGCTGATGCCGTCAAGCACCGTCTCCATGGATACGTAGGCGCTGTCCAGGGAATTTCTCTGAATCCTGCGTGTTAACACGTTGTCCAGGATCTTGATCGCATCCGAAGCAAAGGATTCCTCCTCTGCGTCAAACACGTGAACGCGCCTGTGGTTTAGGGAAACCATCATGCCGCCCTCCTTCGGGCCTACCGGGAACAGCATCATGGCCTTTACGCCGACCTGATAAACATCCTGATATTCCGGATCTAAAACCGTGTCAGCATTCAAGATCGCGGAGCGGCGCTTTCTCAAAAAGGAATACGTGGGAATGTGTGACGTGCGGTCAAAAAAAGAAAGAAGACCCGCACTGCGCCATTCACAGATCACGTCCATAAATTTATCATTTCCCTGTAACTTAAATATCTGAGCGGTATCCAGTTCCATGAAAGAACTAACCGTCTTTAACCATTCATTCATGATGGTCTCAATGGGATCACTGCTCTCCAGCAAATGGACTAGCCTGGCCATCGCCTGATTCAGCTTTAGGCTGCGGTTCATTCTCTGCGCGTTTGCCTGATTGCGGACGTTCTCCGCTTCCGCTCCGTAATACTGAAGCTTTCCCTGCAAAAAAGTAATGCTGGCGTCCCGAAGCAACTCCAATCTCTGATAAAACTCGTCCTCCGCCATGTCCTCCGGCTTAAAGACGATCCAAAACAGTTCCTTCTGTCCGCGCGCCTTTATGGCAATGGCAGCCACGAGCTTGCGGCCCTCTAACTCCTCCACGGCAAGATCTTCCAGGGAATCCTCGCCAATGACCCGCTCTAAGGCCATGCGCTCCTGCATGCAGTGAAGATAACGATCGTCCCCGGAGATTCTCGTGATCTTTATTCCCTCATGATTCAGGCAATAGGCAGATACTCCCGAAATCTTACAAAAACCATCCTGAAGCCTCTGTAATTCATTCTTGTCCAGCAATTCCTGTAATGCCATGGATTTTCCCCGCTTCCATTCTTTTTTGATGGAAATAAAAAAACTTTACGCGTCTTTTTAATAGACTTCGTAAAGTTAATTTTAGCACAATTTACACAATCTGTATACTAAAAATTCGAGAAAAAACGTGCATTTTTTACCTATCTTCCCGACATAAGCATGGATTTTGCGTGACTCCGATTGGCCTTGCTGATGGAAAGAATGGTACCGTCCGTCAACGTCACTTTTTCATAAGTGAAATGTAGAACGTGCTCCCTGTTGACAATAAAAGATTTATGTATTACCAGAAAATCCTTGGGAAGAGTCTTTTTTAAATCACGAAGCAGACCGTTAAACTCGTAATTCCCGCGAGTGCTCTTCACGTGAATGCGTCTAAGGTCACTGCATAAATACAAAACGTCACGGTATGGAATGGAATAATATGTTTTACCGAATTGAAATTCCAACTTCTTTTTGCTTCTCTGAATGGATGAAATCGCGCGCCGGATCACGGTTGCCGCTTCCTCCGCACTAAATCCGTCGTGCAATAAATCAAACGGCATCGACTGGATCATTTCCTTGCTGTAGCATTCCCGGCCGGCAACGTAAATAAGTCGCATCTCAAGTTCGCCAAGCTCCTCCCGGATCTTTTTCCCGGAAAGGATTTGCAGCATGTTTTCACCGCTAATTCCCAAAAACAAAACGTCCAGTTCCATTCCCGCAAAAAGATCATCCATTAATTCTTCCGCGGTGTCCCAGACTTGTATCTCGAGTTTTAACTTTTCTTTTTCTGAATATTGACGGATTCCCCTCTCCAAAACCCCCCTCGACATTACTTCACATATCCCAATACGATACATTAACTAACCCCTTGTCGTCGAGTTGTCCTAAACCATGTAGCATTTCTGAATGACTTACCAGTGGCAGCCATTCAGAAAGCCCAGACCTGATGCAACATCACGCCCGTATATGGTTTACTTGGATGAATTTGGTGGTCATGTTATGTGAAATATAACATGTGATTGAAAATATATCAATAAATGCCAAAATTGTCAATAGAAAAACAAAAAATAAATAAAATAGCGTGGAAATCGCAATCATTTTTGTGATTCCCACGCCAAATATCGACAAAACTCAACAAATTATTAATTTATGCGGGACCAACGTCAATCCAGTCCGTAACCCAGTATTCATAGGTGACCGACCAAAGACGTTTTTGTACCATCCCATTATAAGTACGGTAAAACCACATAAATACTTCTGCACGATCATCGCCCTCTAGCGTGATCACCTCGCCGCCTTCCCCTTCCGGACCTTCTGCCAAAACAGGCATGCCCAGAAGCATAGTCGCGATCATGATTCCCAAAAATACTTTGATGCCCTTCTTTTTCATCATTTGATCTCCTCTCTATGGCAGTTTTTCATAGGTTGGAAGACCATAATACGGAGGATCTAGCAGTTCCTTTTCAGTAATCCGGCCCTGTTCAATCATGTCGGCCACGTAAAGATAAGATCCGTCTGGCATTTTCAGCAAGAAACATTCTGTGTCCTCATACCTGTCATCCGTAAGCTTGATCGCCACGTCATCCTCAACCATCACCTTAGGCATACCCGCCGTTTGCAACACAAAAGAGTATGATAAACAAAACAGGACGACGCTCAGAAAAGCTAGCAGATAAGTCACGCCATTCGATTGTTTTTGTACGGGTTCAAGCACGGCAAGAAATCTGCGTTTCATAAACTCTCCAGCATGATTCTTACCATAACCCATGCCTAGTTTCGGTTCGTGCTTTCCACCATCGGTCAAGACTCTTCGAATGGCCTCTAAGTAGGCTAATCGCTCTTCTTCATCCATTCCCCGGCAGGTTCTCTCATCGCATTCCATTTCCAGCATCTCTTCCACGCTACGCTTTAGGTAATGAACTACGGGATTCCACCAGAACAGACATTGCACCACGTTAAGCGTCCATTGCTTGCAGACGTCTCCCCGAAGATAATGCGTAAGTTCATGCCGGATCACGCCCTGTAATTCCTTCTCGGGATAATCCACCATCTTGCGAGGGATGAGTATGACGGGATGAAGTATTCCAACGGACACGGCGGTTGAAAAATCTTCCGTGACCGCAATCCTGGCATTCCCTGAATAACCGAGTTTCCTTGCCGCCATCTCATAATGATGATTCAGGTAATCCCCCGGCACGGATGGCTTTGCCCTGGCAACGATGCCATTCAACTGCAAAACTTTCCAAAGAAATGCGATCAGCAATACGCCGATTCCGATCTGCCAAATAAACCCTAACGTTTCTCCCAAAGTCATTCCCCAGGGGAATTCAAACATCGCCAGAGTGCGAAGCATCGGAAATATCCGCCATGAATTGATCTCTTTCGCCTCAAAAAACTCAAAAGGCAATACAAGTCTGGCAAATCCCAGAATAATGATCAATAACAGCAAACCCCACCGCACCTTTCTTGCGTGCGATATCAAAAAGCTTGCCGCAAAAAGAATGATGCTTGAGCAAACAATGCTCATTATTACGGAAAATACTGTAAACAGCATACCTTCCTACTTCCTCTTTTGTTAAGTCATGGTTTCAATGTCAGTAGCTCAAGAAATCATCATTCTTATTTCTTTTTCTTCTTATGCAGCTGTGCTCTCTTTTCCTCCAGCATTGCCTCCAGGAGCTCGATGTCCTTTTCCTTCACCTTGCTTCTGTCTACCAGCGCCGATACTACCCCTAACAACTTTTTCTCATCCATCTTCTTGGACAACACGTCAAAAATGCTGAGCATTTTTTCTTCAACGGTTCCCCCAGGCATGCCCTCCTCGATACATTGAATCATATGGTCTTCCTTCGTGATCAGCGCCTCATAGGTCCGGCCATACTTCTTCTCCTCGTCCGTGATCTTGATCGCGCCCTTCGACAGCATGCTGTTAAGGATCAGGTGGATGGAAGCGGGATTCCAGTTTCTCCCTTCCGTACCTCTCAAGATCTCCGCCCGGGACAAAGGACGATCTTCTTTCCAGAGAAGCGCCATAATCAAATATTCATTGTGAGAAAGTTGCATTTTTATACCTCCCATTTTTGAACATTTGTTATGTTGATAATCACTACAGTCATCATAACAAATGTTTATTTTTTCATCAATGCGTTACGACTCATACCCTCAAACTGCTTGGGTTCAAAACCCCATAGATTCATTTTTTCAAAAAGATGCGTAAGTCCGAAAAAAAGGGCAGAGATAGTTCTCTGCCCCTTGTTACGTCTATTCATCCACGCTGTAGTTTGGAGCTTCCTTAGTGATGTGAATGTCATGAGGATGACTTTCCTTTAAGGATGCTGCAGAAATCTTAACGAATCTGCCGTTGTCCTTCAACTCCTGAATGTTATGCGCGCCGCAGTATCCCATGCCGGATCTAAGACCTCCCATCAGCTGGAATACGGTATCCTCAACGCTACCCTTGTAAGCAACGCGTCCTTCCACGCCTTCGGGAACCAGTTTCTTTGCATTCTCCTGGAAGTAACGGTCCTTGCTGCCATGCTCCATGGCTGCAATGGAACCCATGCCGCGATATACCTTGTATTTTCTGCCTTGGAAAAGTTCATAGTCTCCAGGGCTCTCCTCGCATCCTGCGAACATGCTGCCCATCATGCAGACGCTGCCGCCTGCCGCCAATGCCTTCGTAATGTCTCCGGAATACTTGATGCCGCCGTCAGCGATGATGGGGATGCCATATTCCTTAGCCACTTCATAACAATCCATAACAGCGGTGATCTGGGGTACGCCGATACCTGCAACCACGCGGGTCGTACAAATGGAACCAGGTCCGATTCCGACCTTAACCGCATCTGCGCCAGCTTCGATCAAAGCCTTGGTAGCCTCACCAGTTGCCACGTTTCCTGCGATCACGGGAAGATCAGGATAGGTCTCCTTGATCATCTTTACGCAGTTGATCACGTTCTGGGAATGACCGTGCGCGGAATCCAGAACCACCACGTCTACCTTTGCCTTTACCAGAGCTGCAACTCTGTCAAGCACGTTTGCGGTGATTCCAACGGCTGCACCACACAGGAGTCTACCCATGGAATCCTTTGCTGCCAAAGGATATTTTACGGTCTTCTCAATGTCCTTGATGGTGATCAGACCCTTTAAGTTATAATCCTTGTCAACGATGGGGAGCTTTTCCTTGCGAGCCTTTGCAAGAATCTTCTTAGCCTCTTCCAGGGTTGTTCCCTCGGGAGCGGTGATCAGCCCCTCACTGGTCATGGATTCTTTAATCTTCTTGGTGAAATCTGTTTCGAATTTCAGATCGCGGTTGGTGATGATGCCAACCAACTTTTTGCCTTCCGTGATGGGAACGCCCGAGATGCGGAACTTTGCCATGAGGGCATCTGCATCTGCCAAGGTATGTTCAGGCGTTAAAGAAAATGGATCCGTGATAACTCCGTTCTCAGAACGTTTTACTTTGTCAACCTCTTCAGCTTGCGCTTCGATGGACATGTTCTTGTGGATGATGCCGATGCCGCCCTGTCTAGCCATGGCAATGGCCATGCGATGCTCCGTAACGGTGTCCATTCCGGCACTCATCATGGGAATGTTCAACTTGATCGTCTTCGTCAGGTAGGTCGTAAGGTCAACCTGATTCGGAATGACTTGAGAGTAGGCAGGTACCAAAAGTACGTCGTCAAAGGTAATGCCTTCACCAATAATCTTACCCATTTTCTTTCCTCCTGTATTCTTATTCTTTTGAAATTATATCCAATGATGATAGCAAAGAATTGTCCGCCTGTCAACACCCATTTTGAATTTTAAGTTTCTATTTTTTTAATCCGAATAAACCTTTCTGGGGTTAGCATTTTTCATGACCTTGATCATCTCTTCGGAAGGGCTCAGAATGATTCTCTGGCCTCCCTCATAATAGAATACGTAGCGCAAATCTGGCTTATCCTCATAGCCGATGCTGTAGTCCACGTCCTTGGTCTGACGGTTCTTATAATTGTCCAGGCGGTAGGATTTAATGGGGGCCATGATCTCCACGCGCTCCATGGAATAACTAGCCACCCGCTTCCTGCTGTTCTGCGCCAGGATCTTGTCCACGGTCAATTCCTTGTCCACGTAGAGGTATTCATATTCCACTTCCGCAAGCATTCCAAGATAATATCCGCCTGCCGCAAGCGCAAACCCCAAAACAACGCTGATGGCGCCCAGCCCGATCATAACGGAGCCAAATCCAAGAATTGCAAGAAAGTACATAAAATATCTCAAGAGCTTAAAGAAAACGGGGCCCTTCCCCTTCACCAGACATTCAACGTAAGCTTCGTTCATTTCCTTAACCTTCCTTTATCTAGTCATTTACTTACCTAATTATCATATCGCATTGGATTCGAAGTTTCAAGGTCTTCACGATTTTTTAAGAAGTTGGTCACAAACCTTTCATTGACATTCCGCGGACAAAACATTATGATTACAATGTTATGAACGTTTTTCAAAAAGGATGGTGATCTTCATGCCTTTGATGGATGAATTTAAGGAAGAGCGCGAAGAGATAAAGCAGCGCAGCTTCAAGGAAAGAATGGCCTATTTCTGGGATTATCATAAGTGGTACGTCATCGGATCCGCCGTTGGCATTTTAGTTGTGGCATCCCTTCTGAATTCTTTTCTTAACCGCAAGGAGATGGCATATTACTCAGCCTTTGTCAACGTGGCGCAGACCATTTACTCTGAGGACTACAAGAGAACCTTTGCCGAGAAAGCCGGCATCAATCCCAAAAAGCAGGCGGTTTATTTTGATTCCGACCTAAGGATTGATTTTACCAAGATGGATGAGATGACCTCCTCTTCCGTTCAGAAGATCATGGTCTACATGGCCGCCGGAGACTTGGACAGCATGGTGGGCGACCTGGAAACAACCAATCGTTACGCATACAACGGCGTATTTATTGACCTTCGGGAGTTCCTCACCGAGGAAGAGTTCCAAAAATATGAGCCCTATTTCTTCTATGCGGATAAAAAGCTGATAGAAGAGGCGGCAGGCGAGGTTGCCCTGGATTTCGAGTTCCCGGCAACGCCCTCTGATCCTTCCGGCATGGAAGAACCCATTCCCGTCGCCATCAAACTGGATCAATGCCCCAAGCTCAGGGAATGCTACGCGATGGCCCCGGATCAATACCTCGCCATTATGGTGAATAACAAACATCCCGAATTAAATCACCTTTTCTTAAATTACCTTTTCGAGAATTAAGCGTTTAGTTCTTCCTTCAGCATAGCCGTGACGGCCGCAGGCAGCGCCTGCCCCCGCACGGCTTTCATTGTCTGTCCCACGAGATACCCCAAAGCTTTTTCTTTTCCATTTTTATAATCTGCCACGGATTTCTCATTCTCTGCAATGACCCTCTTCACCGTCTCGCGAAGAAGGGAATCATCCCGCATGGTCATTAGTCCATTTGCCTTTACGTAGCTTTCCGGATCCAGATCAGTGTCAATGGCCTTTGCAAAGACCTCCTTAGCAATGGCGTTTGTGATCTCATTTTCCTCATTCATGCGGATCAATGCCGCAAAGTGCTCCGGAGAGAGCCTTACGTCCTCGGGATCCATTTCTTTCTCCCGCAAGAGTCTTAGCCCCTCTCCCATGATCCAGTTGCTCACCTTCTTTGGCATTATGCCAAGGGCAGCAGTCTGTTCGAACCACCTGGCCAAATGGACGGATTGGGTGATCACGCCTGCATCATAAGCTGGAATGCCATATTCCCTTACAAAGCGTTCCTTCCTTTCTTCCCGCATCTCCGGAAGGGCCTCCCTCACCGCCTGAATCCACTCTTCGGAGATCACCACGGGCGGCAGGTCAGGATCCGGGAAATAGCGATAGTCCTGGGCGTCCTCCTTGGAACGCATGGAGTAGGAAACACCCTTTTGATCATCCCATCTTCTCGTCTCCTGAAGGATTTCTTTCCCTGCATCCAAAAGCTCCTTTTGCCTTTTCGCCTCTGCATCTATGGCTCTCGTAATGGCGCGGAAGGAGTTTAAATTCTTCATCTCCGTCCTCGTCCCCAGCTGCTCACTTCCAACCTCACGAAGGGACAGATTGACGTCCACCCGCATGGAACCCTCCTGCAGTTTGCAGTCGCTGGCCTCCAAATAGCCGATGACCATCCGGAGCTTCTCCAAGAACGAAATGACCTCCCCGGCATTTTTCAGGTCCGGCTCCGTCACGATCTCGATCAGCGGAATGCCCGCGCGGTTATAATCCACCAGCGTCTCCTTCCCTTCTTCGTCGTGGGTCAGCTTCCCTGCATCCTCCTCCGCATGCAATTCGTGAATGCGGATCTTCCGCTCATCATCGCCCTCTCCGATCCCAAGCCATCCGTTCCTGCAGATGGGCAGGTAGAGCTGCGAGATCTGATAATTCTGGGGATTGTCCGGGTAAAAATAATTCTTTCGGTCGAAACGGGTCGTCCTCGTGACGTCACAGTTTAGCGCAAGTCCCACGGCCATGGCAAGCTCCACCACCCGGCGGTTCAAAACGGGAAGAGTTCCCGGCATTCCAAGGCAGACGGGACAAACCAACGTATTTGGCGTTGCGCCAAAGGTTGCGGCACACCCGCAGAAGATCTTGGTGCGCGTCGAAAGCTCCACGTGAACCTCCAGTCCGATCACGGTTTCATATTCTTTTTTCGTGCCGTTATCCTTCATGCCGTTGCCCCCTGATCTGCTCCCAGGCCGCGCCCACCCGCAAAAGCGTCTTTTCCTGAAACAGTGCGGCTGTGAGCTGCACGCCGATGGGAAGGCCCGTCGAATGCATGGCGCAGGGCAGGCTCATGGCCGGCATTCCAGTCAGATTTGCCGGAACCGTGTAGACGTCGGCCAGATAGGATGCCAACGGATCCATGCCCGCTTCTCCAAGCTTTGGTGCAATTTGCGGCGAAGTAGGACCAATCAGAACGTCATACTTCAAAAACGCCTTGTCATACGCATCCTTGATCAGACGCCGCACCTTCATCGCCGTCAGATAGTACTCATCATAATAACCCTCGCTCAGGGCAAAGGTTCCCAGCAAAATTCTTCGCCTTACCTCGGCGCCAAAGCCTGCAGTCCTCGTTTTCCGATAGGTTTCATGCAGACCCACCGCGCTTACCCGCAAGCCATATTTCATGCCGTCATACCGCTCCAGGTTAGAGCTAGCCTCGCCGCAGGCGATGGTATAATAAGCCGGCACCACGTATTTCGTGATTCCCAGGTCAAATTCCTCCAGTATGGCTCCCCGCTCCTTAAGCGCCGTTGCAACGGACCAGACGGCTTCCCGGATCTCAGGATCCAGCCCCTTCCCGGAATCATCCGTCGGAATTCCAATCCTCAGGCTTTCCACGTCCTGCGGAATATTCTCCGGGAAGCTCAAGTCATCGCGTTGCAGGGACGTGGCATCCTTCGGATCACTTGAAGCGATCACGCTAAGGAGTGCCGCACTGTCCCTTACGTCCTTTGTGACCGGTCCCGCCTGATCCATGGAGGAACAATAAGCGATAAGTCCATTTCGTGAAACCGTTCCGTAAGTCGGCTTAAGGCCAACCACGCCGCAGTGCGATGCCGGCTGACGCACGGAACCGCCCGTATCCGTTCCTATGGCTGCATAGCATTCTCCGCTTGCCACTGCTGCCGCGCTGCCTCCCGAGGAGCCGCCCGCGCTTCGCTCCACGTTCCATGGATTACGCGTCATGCCAAAATACGATGATTCCGTCGTATTTCCCATGCCAAATTCATCCAAATTAGTCTTTCCAAGGATGATGGCATCCGCATTCCTTAAATTTCTTACTGCCGTCGCGTCATAGGACGGAATAAAGTTTTCCAGCATTCTGCTTCCGCAGGTGGTCCGCATGCTCTTCGTGCAAAGATTATCCTTGACCGCCACGGGAACGCCCGCCAGGAGCCCCAAGGTCTCGCCCGCGCTTCTTCTTTTTTGCAGTTCCCTCGCCCTGGCGCGAGCTCCATCCCTATCGAGGACAAGATAGCAGTGGAGCTGCTCCTCCCGCTCGGAAATCCTGTCGAAAACCGCTTCCAGGGGTTCCATCGCGTCGATCTCTCCCCTGCGAATCCGCCCGGCAAGTTCCACGGCCGTTAAATCCAAAATCTTCATCGTCTGCTCCTTTTTCTGAACTATGCGAAGGTTTTCGGAACTGAGGCAAATTCCCCGCGCCTCTTCGGAGCGTTGCCCAATAACGCCTCCCTGCCCTCGCTTTCCTCAACCACGTCGTCGCGAAGAACGTTTTGCATCCCCGCACGTTCCGCCGTCACTTGATACAAGGGCTCCACGTTTCTCACGTTCAGTTCCTTCATCACGTCCACAAAAGTAACCATTTTCTCCAGATCCCGGCGCGCCGCTTTCCTCTGACTCTCGGGTATCTCCAATTCCGCCAGTCTGCCGACCCGCTCCAACGTTTCCATGCTGATCATCGCTTTCCTCTCTCCCTTGTGCGTTTTTTCCGCAAACGGTTTAAGTGAAAAAAGGGAGATCAAACGCCCTGTGGCTTTTGATCTCCCCATCGCCTTTTCTTATAATGCCTTGATCCTGTCGATCGCTTCCACGGTATTCTCGTAGCTTCCGAACGCATTCACGCGGAAATAATGCTCTCCGCTCGGTCCAAAGCCTGAACCAGGCGTACCCACCACGTTCGCCTTATCAAGCAGATAATCAAAGAATTCCCAGCTGGTCATGTTGCCTGGCGTGCGCAGCCATACGTAAGGCGCGTTTACGCCGCCGGAAACGGTATAGCCGGCTTCCTTCAGTCCATTGTAAATATACTTTGCATTCTTCATGTAATAGGCAACCTGTGCCTTGAGCTGCGCCTGACCGGCTTCGGAATAAACTGCCTCGCCGGCTCTTTGGATAATGTAAGGCGCGCCGTTATACTTGGTTCCGTGTCTTCTTGCCCAGAGTCCGTGAAGCGGGGTTCCGTCAATCTTTAAGTCCTTCGGAACTACGGTGAAACCGAGACGCACGCCGGTAAAACCTGCATTCTTGGAGAAGGAACGAAGCTCGATCGCACAAGTTCTTGCACCCTCACACTCATAAATGGAGTGAGGAACACCCTCCTCGGAAATGTATGCTTCATAGGCAGCGTCATAGATGATCACCGCGCCA
Organism: Lachnospiraceae bacterium; assembly: GCA_017552985.1. Taxonomy (GTDB): domain Bacteria; phylum Bacillota; class Clostridia; order Lachnospirales; family Lachnospiraceae; genus Acetatifactor. The sequence continues at coordinate 47,589 of JAFZNO010000015.1, read as the reverse complement.
ACCTTATTTGCATAATCCACCCACTCCTGCAGCTGCGCTTTCTTGATGGTCGCACCCGTAGGATTGTTCGGGAAGCAAAGGTAGATCAGATCCGGAATCTCCTTCGGGATCTCAGGAACAAAATTATTCTCTGCCAGGCAAGGCATGTAGATCACGTCACTCCAAGTCTCCTTCACCTTATCATAGGTTCCGGTACGGCCTGCCATAACGTTGGAATCCACGTAAACGGGATATACGGGATCGCCCACGGCAATCTTATTGTCCAGGCTAAAGATCTCCTGGATGTTGGCTGCGTCAGACTTTGCTCCGTCGGAAACAAAGATCTCGTCCGCACTCACGTTGCAGCCTCTTGCCTGATAGTCCTTCTTCGCAATAATATCCCTCAAAAACTCATATCCCAGATCAGGTGCATATCCGCGGAAGGTCTCTGCCTTTCCCATCTCATCCACTGCCGCATGGAGGCTCTCGATGATGGCCGGAGCCAGAGGCTGGGTCACGTCGCCGATGCTCAACTTGATCACCTTCTTGTCAGGATGTGCCTCCTGATACTCGCGTACCTTTCTTGCAACCGTGGAAAACAAATAGCTTCCGGGAAGCTTTAAATAATTGTCGTTTAACTTTGCCATGGCTTTTCTCCTCTCTTACGTCATGCCTTCGAACACCGTCACCGCCTGCCCCGTAAGGAAATAGCGGCTCGTGGAAGGTTGCCTGTATACCTTTAGTTCACCGCCTAATAGTGTAACAGTTATTTCGTCATCCGTCAAACCCTTTTGCATGCAAACTGCAGCCGCCGCACATGCGCCAGACCCACAGGCCAGGGTTTCCCCAACGCCACGCTCCCAAACCCGCATGGATATTCTCTTCCGGTCCAGCACCTTCACAAATTCCACGTTTGTTCCGCCAGGAAATTCTTCCGCCTTTTCCAGCAAAGGTCCAGCGGTTAATACCGGCCACTCATCCTCCTGCCTAAGCAGGGCAACTGCATGAGGATTTCCCATGGAAACGCAGATAACCCTCCATCCGTTCACGATCTTAACTGGAAGGCGCATGCCGGCACTGGCCAGCGACCAGACCGTCGCATTTTCTTCCCCCACCCTGGTCTCAAACCAAGGAATGCCCATGTCAACGCGTATGACGGCCGCCTTACCCTCCGACGTTAGGCGTTCTGCCGTCTTTAATCCGCCGTCACTCTCGATCTGGAATTGCTTTTCCCTAGTCCATCCGTGATCCCACGCGTATTTTCCGGCGCATCTGACGCCATTCCCACAGATTTCCGCGCGGCCGCCGTCCGCATTATAGATTTCCATGTCCATCTTGGCCGGCGTTCCCCTTCGCAGGATCAACAGCCCATCCCCTCCAATGCCATAATGCCTGTCACACATTCGCCTGGCCAGCTGCCCGCGGTCTTCTCCCTCCGTCAGTTCCCTTTCCTCCACAATGACAAAGTCATTTCCACACGCCTGCATTTTAGAAAAACGCATAAAAATCTCCCGCATTCCACGTCTTTTCACAGCGTATGAATGCGGGAGCATAAAAATCACTATATTTATTGCTGATACATAACCAATACCATTTGCGCCGTTTCCACAAGACTGGTACCACTCTCCATGCTGCTCTTCTGGAGATACCTGTGTGCCTCCTCCTCGGTGACGTTATTTCTGTCCATTAGGACCTCTTTCGCCTCCTTGACCAGCGCTTCCTCCTGTGCAGACCGCTTTTGCGGCATGCCTTCCTTCTTCTTTCTTCTTCTCGCAATGTCGTCCGTCATCATGCCAACGGTATTTACAAAGTCATTTAACTTAAGCGGCATGGCAAGACAAAGCACGTCATCGCCGTAAACGTCCGCCAAGATCCTTTGGGACGCAAGAAGAAGCAGTTCAAATCCAGGGGGCAGAAAAACCTTTAGCTCATGATACAACATGTCCTCCAGTTTGTACCCGCAGATCACCAGTCCGTCGTGCAGACCGTCAGCCAGGCTGATCGCCTGGGCACCGGTCGTACAAACGCTCGCCACGTGGAAGCCGCTTCGCACCAATATGTTCTTGATCGTCTTTGCTTCCTCCAGCTTCGGAAGCGCCACGATGACGTTGACCAATGAAATAACCTCCTTTACCCGATCGGGAATCCGGGATCATCAATACTTATTCAGATACTCGTCAAGCTCCCACTGCGTTACGCTCTTGCGATAATCCTCGATCTCACTTCTCTTAATGGCAATGTACTTCTTTGCCACATGTTCGCCAAGTGCGCTCATCAAAACGGGATCATTCTCGAGCTCATTTAACGCATCCGTCAGGGTCTTGGGCAGACTCTCAATTCCAAGGGCCTGCTTTACGACTTCATTCATCTCAAACAGATTCTTCTCCATCTTTTCAGGCGGCATGATCTGGTTTCTGATGCCGTCCAAACCTGCTTCCAGGCAAAGTGCCAAGGTCAGGTAAGGATTTGCTGCGGAATCCGGGCTGAACATCTCGATCCTGGTTCCCTCACCCCTGCGGATGTTAGGAATCCTAAACAGCGTGCTGCGATTGCATTTGCTCCAGGCAATGGACGTGGAAGCATCCGTATCATAATTCAGGCGCTTGTAGGAATTGATCAGCGGATTGGCAATAGCCGTAATGCCCTTTGCGTGCTTCATCAAGCCGCCAAGGAAGAAATACGCTTCCTTCGTCATAAAGTTGGGATCGTTCATGTCACGGAAAATGTTTCTGCCGTCCTTCGTCAGATTCATGCTCAGTCTCATGCCGGAGCCATTTACTTCCTGAACGGGCTTGGGCATAAACGTTGCATGCAGTCCGTGTCTGCGCGCGATCGTGCGCACTGCAAGCTTAAAGGTCATTACGTTATCAGCAGTATTCAGCGGATCATCATAACGGAAGCTGATCTCATGCTGCGCCGGGGATTTCTCATGATAAGAGCTCTCTGCCACAAATCCCATGTCTTCCAGCGCCAAAACAATGTCACGTCTTGCATTCTCGCCGCCGTCCAAAGGTCCAACGTCAAAGAATCCGGCCTTCTCTACGGTCTTGGTCGTAGGCAACGTATTTTCATCCGTATTGAACAGGAAGAATTCGCACTCGGGTCCCACTTCAAATCCGTAACCCATTTCGTTCAGATGCTCTACCGCACGGCGAAGCACGTATCTGGGATCTCCCTCATATGGTTCACCGTCCTGACGATAAACGTCACAGATCATTCTTGCCACCTTACCCTGCTGAGGTCTCCAAGGGAACGTCTCAAACGTTCCGGTGATGGGATGCAGATACAGATCCGGCTCATCGATACCGGCAAATCCTTCCACTGCCGAACCGTCAAACTTACACTCATTCTTCAAAATCTTGCTCAACTGGCTAGCCGTCACGGCCATGTTCTTAAGATTTCCAAGGATGTCGGTAAACTGAAGGCGAATAAATTCCACGTCCTCTTCCTGTACCATTGTTACAATGTCTTCCTGTGATAAGTTCCTCATGTCGTACCCTCCCGTTCCCTATTTTTTGATAAATCGTTCCATCCATTCTTACAACCAAAGAGCGTGCTTACCATGCAGTAAGAACGCCCTGTTCGATTAATACCATGATACTATTTTTTGCTTGTTCTTGTCAATGAAAATGTCATAAACAGAACTGGTTTTGCATATATCTGAACTGAAAGAAATCCATCGAATTTTCCTGCAAGGAGATCTCCCATGAGCGCAAAAACAAAAATCATCGTACTTCACGCGAAGGATTTAATCTTGGCCGGTCTGCTGACGGCTGCGGGGCTCTTTTTGATCCTCCTGATGATCCTTCTGTTCCTGCCCAGGAAAGAAAACAACGCAGTGCCCACGTCTGCCTGCTACGTTCCCGGCATCTACAAGGCCGAAGTCTTCCTCGGCGGCAAAGCCATTGAGGTGGAGACCGTATTGGAACGGGACCGCATTTCCTCCATCCGGCTGGTCAACCTGGACGAAGCGATCACGACAGCCTATCCCCTGCTGTTGCCCACCATGGAGCACGTCCGCGACCAGATCTATAAGACCCAGTCCGTGCAGGACGTAACGCCGGAGCCAAGCGCAAAATATACATCCCTGGTTCTTTTGGATGCCATAGGAAATTGCCTGGAAAAGGGACGGATCAAAGAAGATTAGTCCCTGGTTGCCCTGGCGTGAAGCGCCTTTAATTCATCCGTGGAAAACAGATAATGCTTCCCGCAGAACTGGCAGTTCACCTCAACTTCCTTGCCTTCGTCGATCATGTCCTGCAGTTCCGTCTTGCCAATGCTGATGAGTGCCCTCTCCACGCGTTCCTTGCTGCAGTCACACTGGAATGCCACGGGGCTTTGATCCGTGACCTGAAGATCGAGTCCATTCAGAACCGTCCGCAAAATCTCTTCGGGATCCTTCCCCGCATCCAACATGGTCGTCACGGAAGGAAGGCCTTTTATGTTTTCCTCCAACTTTGCGATGACGTCCTCTTCCGCAAACGGCATAAGCTGAATGATAAAACCGCCCGCCTGCCGGACGGTATTATTCTTTTCCATGAGGACGCCAAGTCCAACGCAGGAGGGTACCTGCTCCGACGCCGCAAAATAATAAGTCAGGTCCTCGGCGATCTCACCAGTCTGCAGGGCCACCTGTCCGGAATAAGGCTCCTTCAGGCCCATGTCCTTGATGACCGTAAGCGTACCGGCGCCCACTGCGCCCGCCACGTCCAGTTTACCTATGGAATTGGCCGGTAAAATGACGTCCGGAACGATCGGATAACCCTTTACGTGACCACTGGCGTCAGCCGTCACCGTGATTCCCTTTACGGGGCCGTCCCCCTTGATCTGCAAGGTTAACAGGTCATCTCCCTTTAACATGCTGCCCATCATGGCTCCCGCGATCATGAGCCTGCCCATGGCCGCCGTGATCACGGGGCTGGAATTATGTGCCGCCCGCGCCGTCTCCACCATATCCCGGGCCGTGCACGCAAACGCCCTGATCTGCGCATTTGCCGCCGTCGCCCTCACTATGTAATCTGCCATTTTCTTTTCTTCTCCCATCTAACGATCTTACGTTTCCCGTTTCAGCAGTGTTTTTCCTTGCTTACCTCCCGGGCAACGACGTAAACGCGCTCGGAAACGTCGCTTACGTCCGCATCCATATCCGCGTCGCGCATCAAAACGACTTCAAGTCCTGCCTCCTCAAGCAGCGCCTGGATCTCAGCGGGCTCGTAGCCTCTCTGCAAATGCGTCTCCGTCACTCTCTCAAACAGTTCACCCTCGCGGCGAAGAAACATGGTAAGGTCATACTCGTTGATCCTACCCTCCGGATCATAGTAGTTCTCCCAGATAAAACTACAATCCTCCCGATTCTCTGCGATCACCGCATCCCCGATGACTTCGCGGTACTTGTAATCGGTATTAAAGTCAAAAATAAAAACACCTCCGGGAAAGAGGTAATTGTTCACCAATGAAAAAACCTGCAAGAGTTCCTCCTCTTCCAGGACGTAATTGACGGAGTCGCAAACGCTGACCACGGTTCCAACGGTGCTGTACAAAGAAAGTTCCCGCATGTCCTGCAGGAGATACAAAATCTCCGATCCACTCGCATCCCGCTTCTCCATGGCCTTCTCCAGCATGGCCTCGGAATTGTCAACGCCGATCACGTCAAAACCTTTTTGATAAAGCATTTCCGAGAGCGTTCCCGTGCCGCACCCAAGATCCACGACGAGGTCGCGTTCCGACGCCAAAATAGCTTCTTCATCCAGCTCATCCTGCGCCTGCGCAGCCTGTTCTCCTGCATTCTCACCAGATGCCGTCTCTTGGCTTTCGGGGCGCCCATGGGGCTTTGACTTGCCATATTCACGGATCAGTTTCACGATCCGCTCCGTCCATTCTTCATAAGGCGTTGCATCCATCAGTTCATCATAGACGGATGCAAAATCTGAATACGCCTCTGCCATGTTTCATCCTCCCGATCCTAGGAAACCAGCTGTTTGTACAGCTCAACGATGCCCGTGACGCCAACGCCCATGATCAGGCCGGCCAGGATCACGCCCAGCATCACGGCAATGATGCTCTTCTTAAAGTCCATGTCCAAAAGACTCGCCGCCAGGGTTCCCGTCCACGCTCCGGTGCCCGGAACCGGAATCCCGACAAACAGAAAGAGCGCAAAATACAGGCCCTTGCCCGCTTTCTCTTGAAGCTTCGCTCCTCCCCTGTGTCCCTTCTCCAAACAGAAGGTAAAGAACTTTCTGGTATATTTCTTGTCCGCGCCCCATTCCAAAACCTTTCTTGCAAAGAAAAAGATCACGGGCACCGGCAGCATGTTGCCGATGATGCAGACCACGTAGGACCAAAGCACGGGCAAATGATAAGCGTTGATCGCCATGGGCACCGCCACCCTAAGCTCGATCAGCGGCACCATGGAAATAAAGAACACGATGAGATAATGCAATAACGTTTCAGACATAAATCTACTACTCCAATTTCTAGTTTATTTTCCTGCCAAATATTTTTTCAAAAAGCTGATCAGAACGTCCATTTCTTCATCCGTACCGATGGTAATGCGGAGACTGTTGTCGATCCTGGGTTTGTTCCAATGTCTGACGTAAATGTCCTGCTCGCGCAAGGCCTCAAAGATCTCCTTTGCGGGAACCGTCTTATGGGAGGCAAAAATGAAGTTTGTCTTAGAATCCGGGAACGTAAAGCCAAGCTCTGCCAGCTCCTTCTTTACTCTCTCCCTCGTCGCGATGATCTTTCCCGTCACCATCTTAAAGTACGCGTCATCCTTCACCGCTTCCACGCCAAGTGCCAGTGCGGGGCGGTTCATGGTGTAGGAATTGATGGAAAACTTCACGTCATTCAGATACTTGATCAGCTTCTCGCTGCCGATGCAAAAACCGATGCGCAGGCCCGCCATGGATCTCGATTTTGAAAAGGTCTGAACCACGAGCAGGTTGTCATATTTCTCCACGAGAGGCAGTGCGCTCTCGCCGCCAAAATCCACGTAAGCCTCATCGACGATCACAACCACGTCCCTGTTGGCCCTGATGATCTCCTCCACCTTTTCCAACGGCTCAAACACGCCGGTGGGTGCGTTTGGATTCGGGAAGATCACGCCGCCATTTGGCTGCTTGTAATCCTCTGCCACGATCTTCCATTCGTCATCCAAAGGACAGGTCTTAAATGGAATACGATACAGATTTGCCCATACGTCATAAAAAGAATACGTTACGTCCGGGAACAGGATCGGCTTGTCACTGTTAAAAAAGGTCAAAAACGACGTCGCCAAAACGTCGTCAGAACCTACGCCGACAAACACCTGCTTTGGATTTACGTGATAATACTCTGCCAGCGCGTTTACAAGGGAAGTCACGTTCTGGTCCGGATAGAGCCGCAGGTTCCCCAGATTCATTTCTTCCTCAGCTTTCTTCACCCCGGGGGCCGGCGGATAAGGACACTCATTCGTGTTCAGCTTGATCATCTTCGCCTTCTCGGGCTGTTCCCCTGCCACGTAGGGCACGCATTTTCTAATATTTTTCTCCCAACTTTGTTCCATCACGCTCATCGCTCAACCTCGCGTTTTCCGTCTTATTTTTCTAGTTTTTCCAATGCGCCAAGATACTGCGCGGCACGGTCCTCCAGCCCCATGGACTGATAGCAGTTGACCAAACCCCTTAACGGCTCCAGCTTACCGCTTGCCACGCTAAGGATCGGTTTCGCCTTGTATGCCGCCTTATAATACCAGGTAACGGCTTCCTCCAGATCACCGGCGTCCTCATAAAAATGTCCCAGTTCACAACAGATCTCGGAACATGCCTTCTCCGCGATCACCTTCGATGCATACTTAAAAAAGATCACGGGTTCTTCCGTCATTCTGGCAGCTCTTGCGACTACGCAGCACGCCTTTGTGATCTCTTCCTTGTCCCTTCGCTCGTCCATGGCGGAATCCATGAAATACGCCATGCCTTCCTCAAGATCCGACTCCTTTCCAAGGAGATACAGTTCCTTGGCATACATGTCGTGAAGACGCTTATTCAAGTGGATGCCCCTGCGGATCTGATTGCGGAAATTCTGCAGATTTCTTGCCTCATGCGCCTCATGAGGGAAATGCGTAATTGTGACGTCGCTGTCATAAATAATGGGGTCCAGACGGATCATCTCGTGAATGGAACCCTCCCACGTAAACTGTCTTATGCGCTTGAACAATTTCAGACGGAATTCCTCGTCAAAAATATGATCCACGTCCTTTTCCATGCGGGTCACGTACTTCATGCGCACGATCTCGATCTCAGGCAGGAGGCACTCCTTCAAGAGGCGGAAATGCTTTTTCTCACTCTCCTCCAGCACCTCGTCCGCATCCATGGTCATCACGTAATCCTTGGTGGCATGGGAAAATGCAAAGTTCCTGGCGGCACTAAAATCATCCACCCACTTGAAATCAAAAATCTTGTCCGTATACTTTTTCGCGATCTCTTTCGTACGGTCCGTAGAGCCCGTGTCAACGATCACGATCTCATCCATCATGTCCGCAACGGAATCAAGACATCTTTCCAGTACTTTTTCCTCATTTTTTACGATCATGCAAAGAGAAATCCGTATCATCCGCATGCCTCATCTTTCTGTTTCATTTTATTATATTTCTTCCCAAAAAAGAAACTTCAAAACCATTCAAACATTATAACAAAATCTGACACGTGAAACAAGACGTAAATCCGTTACGATTTCCAGCCGAAATACGAAACGTTTACGTAGCCTGCGTCCTTCAGCCGCAGCGCAGCCATTTCACTCCGGTATCCGCCGTCACATCCCAGAAGGATGGGCGTTTCCAGATCGGAAGCTGCCTGTTCCGGATGGGCAATAAGCTGTAGTAGCGGAAAATTCCTCGCTCCTTCGGGGGATCCCGCCGCAAACTCCCCTGGAGTGCGCACGTCCCAAAACTGCACGTTGCCGCATTCCTTTAACGTGCGGAGTGCTTCTTCCTCCGTAAGCTTCTTTGGAGTATTCTCCAACTCCCGAAAAAGCACCATCTTTTTGTCTGCCGCAAGTCGTGTCCCGTGATCCCAAAGCCTTTGAAACGCTTCTCTCGCCTCCAGGCACGTCACGTGCTTCCCTCTGGCGAAAACGCCGTCCTTAGCCGTCATGATCCCCTTGCAGACCATCTGGGCAACGTGCTTTACGCAAACCCGGCAGTCATACAGATCCTTGATCTCCTTTGCCGCGCCCCAGTCCTCTTCATCCGCTTCTCCCAGCTCCCGCCGCATAAACTCATGCAGGATCCTCGCCGCATCACCGCGACAGATGAATTCTTCTTTTCTCAAGGCGTCCTGGGGTTCCAGCCAGCCATGCAAAAGCCCAGTCTCCATTCCGTCTCCGCCAGTCTGCGGCATGCCCTTTCCCTGTCCTTCACGCCACTTTGAAAAAGCCGCCCACAAACCTTCCGCGAACTCACGGATGCTCAATTCCTGATCATCCAACCGATTCTCAAACATTCGGCGTAACCTTTACGGTGACGTTGTCGCAGGCCTCCAGACGCGATACGGCAAAACGGCCGGTTTCACTGACCGTGGTCTCGCCGGTCCAGAGATCCTTTACCGTAAAGCTCTTTGCCTTCGCGAACGCGTCGCGGCCAGCCATCTTCTCTCCCAGATACTGTAGGATTAGGGCAACGTCGACTGCGGTTTCTTCCGTCTTTTCGTTCTGGCTTACGTTGATAAACGAAAGTGCCACGCTTCCGTCCGCCAAAGGCTTCGCAAGAACGTCCACCCGGTCATTGTCCCTTACGTAGGTCTGATCCGGCCTCGTTCCAGCCTTGCCGGATTCTTCCGTCATTTTTGACGCGTAAATCCTCTTTGCCTGCACGCCGAGCGCATCCTGATTCAGCGCAATGATCTCCTCGTTGGACACAATGCGCCAGTACGCGTCTCCCTTTTCCATCCTGCGCAGGTCCATGCCCAGCATCAAGGGCGAATTCATCATCGACCACATGGTAAAGTGGGTCTTGCACATGGTCTCCGTGAGGTCATCCATGCCGATCATCATCATGTCGGGATCATTCCAACCCTTGTCCAGTCCGGCAAATTCATCCATGATCACGGCCTTGTTATACTGGGAGGTCACGCTGGTCGTATAATCACTCTCCCACGCGCCGTGTCCGGGATCCCCGTCCGCTCCAACGCGGAACGTAATGTCATTTAAGATTCTCCAGGAGTCTCCAACCTTCCAACCCCAGTTCTGGGGATGCGTCTTGCCCCACTCGCAGATGGACAGTATCACGTCCCTTCCGGGCTGCGCCAGGTTTAATCCCTCCAACATTGCAGCATAGGAATGCAGCGTATTCTCCTGTCTCCTGTGGTTCATGACGCGCAGAAGATTCTCGCCCGCCTTCAAGTGAAGCCGGAAAGGCTTTGAAGTCACAAAGCTCTCAGGGCCGTCCGTCTCTGGAACAAATCCGTCCCAGACAAGCTCTGCCCCGCTTCCCTCTCCAAGTGCCAGCTGAAGCCAGGAACCAACGCCCTCTTCCTTACCGGTTGCGTAATCGATCGTGAGATCGCATTCCATCTCCTTCGGCGCACGGATCACGAACCTAAGCTCACCGCTCCGCATGCCCACGGGAGATGCCGCAGGCCCCGTTCCGTCAAAGGTTCCGATACACGTAACGTAATTTTCTTTCTTCTCCGCGCGTTCCCCAAAGATCTCTCCATCCTTCACGGCAGAAAGCGTAAGGTTCAGTCCCTCACCCTTTACGCTGATCCCGGTCACGTTTGGAGCATATACGTACCTTGCGTTCGCCGCATCTGAAAAGGTCGCGTTGTCCCAGAGATAATAGCAATTATCCACCTTTAGGAAATCCACGTCCCATTCCGCGTAAGAAGCCGCGTCGGTCTTCTCATGTCCGCAGGTACCCACTGCAGCTCCGGCGCAAAGGTTCGTTCCAATGTCGTTATACATGCCAAATTTAAGACCCATCTGATGTAGCCTGTCCGCAAGCGCGCGAAATCCCGAGGGGAATTTTGTCTCCTCATTTTGGATCTTGCCGTCTTTGCGATAGGGCTGATAGCAGCCGTCATCCAGAACCACGTACTGATATCCCAATTGATCCAGTCCAAGCTCGCGGAGCTTCTCCGCCATGGCAATGGTCAGGGCCTCCGTATTCCCGCTGCCAAAGGCATTCCAGCTGTTCCAGCCCATGGCAGGCAAATGTCCTTTTTTCTTGTCATGGAGCACTTCTCCGTTCGTAAATGCGTCAAAGCGCCACGCTGGATCCTTAAGTTCACCGGGGCCCTTCGCGATCAGTTCCCGTACTTCCTCTTCAAAGCTCATCTTTTTTCCTCCGCCAATCATCATTCAGATCCCGTCACGCCTCTTTCGCATGCCTGCCGTAAGAATACAGGTCATACAGCATGTCCGCCACGTCCTCGGCGCTGTCCTGCTTCCCCTCTTCCTCCCATTTGAGGAAGGTGTTCAGAAGACCGCCGGCATAGGAATACAGTTCATAAACGGAAATCTTTTGGGCCGTCTGCACGTTTTCTTCCATAAAACGATTTACGCCCTCTAACATAATACCATGAAGCCCATGCTTTGCCAACGTCAAAAAACAATCTGCATATTGATCAAAATAATTCAGGGAATACAAAATGTGATCCCGTTCCATGTAGGTGTCCCTTGGCTGGTTTCCCTGATTCTTTTCCACGTAATCCGCAATGATGATCTGTAAGTAATCCTCCAGCGCTTCATACAGGGAATTGTAATACTTGTAAAAGCTGGCGCGCGCGACGCCCGCCTTCTTTACAACCTCAGAAACCCTCAGTCTCGTAAAGTCTGTTTCCTGAAGAAGGGACAGGATGGCTTCGCCAATGCATGCCCTGGTAAACTTGGTTTTTTGATTTACGTTTGAGCTTATGATCATGTTCTTCCCCCACGTCTTTCTCAACAGCGGACGACGTCCGCACTCCACCCTACTCTTTCAGTTTCTCTTATTTTTCGAAATATTGCAATGCCTAAAATAGACAAAAACGGCATTTTTGTCTATTGTAACATTTTTGGTTTTGTAATACAATATCATGTGGTTATGAAAACTATGTAGAAAAACACCCCAAAGGAGAGCCCATGTATAAAATAGTAGCTGATTCTTCCTGCGACTTGAAATCCTTTCCGGACGCCCCTTTCGTAACGGTTCCCCTCTCACTTTCCACGGATGAAAGGTCCTACGTGGATCAGGAGGACTTAAACGTAACGGAAGTTCTCGATTATCTTTATTCCCATCACGGCCGTTCCTATACCGCCTGTCCATCCACCCAGAGTTGGCTGGATGCATTTGAGGGCGCAGACGAGATCTACGTGGTCACCATCACCAGCGGTCTCTCCGGAACCTTTTCTGCTGCGAACGTTGCAAAGGAACAATATCTTTCCGAGCACCCCGAGGTAAAGATCTGCGTCGTGGATTCCCTTTCCACTGGTCCCGGGCTCGTACTTCTCATCGAGAAGATTGCCGAGTACAAGGCGCAGGGCAAAGCCTTTGAAGAAATTGAAAAGGATATTGTGCTCTACCAGAAATCCTTAAAACTATACTTTGCACTCCAATCCCTCCACAACCTCGCCGTAAACGGCAGGGTCAATAAGCTTGTGGCTTCCGCCATCGGCATTATGAACATCCGGATCCTCGGAACCGCAAGTCCTGAGGGAACCATTGATCCCATTGCAAAATGCCGCGGCGACAAGAGAGTTTTGGAGAAACTGATCGAGGAGATCCGCGCCTGTGGGTACCATGGCGGTAAGATCCGCATCTGCCACGTGGAGAACTTGGAGCTTGCCAACGCGATTGCCGAAAAAATCCGGGAGTTCTTCGGAAACGTCGACCTTAGCATCATACCTGCCAGAGGACTTTGCAGTTTTTATGCCGAGAGGGGCGGCATCATCTTGGGCTGCGAGCGATAATATAATAAACTGGGTCAGTAGGCCGCGTCACCAGACACGTCCTACTGACCCAGTTTTATTCAAGCCTTTTTCTCTGGTTCCACCGGTACCTTCATGGCTTCCTTCGCGGCCTGTTTCTTCTTGTTTCTCTTGACGGTATACTTGATGAAATTGACGATCGACAGCAGGATCAAGAGAAATAATCCCATGGACGCCACCAACATGATGAGTAGCGCTATGAAAGGAAAATTATCTTTCCCAAGGATCAGATTATTGAGTATGGCCCCCAGTTCGACGACGATCACGTACAACAATATCTCACACGGTATTTCCAACAAGTAAAAAATCGGTAATTTTTCTCTCACTTTTCTTTCCCCAAACAATTTTTTCTTATGGTTTTTCCTCTTTCGGAACGGTCTGACCCTCAAACTGGTAAAGCACTTCCTTTACTTCTTCCTCTGACGCCAAAAACGCTTCCGCCACCTGCGGGTCAAAATGTTGTCCAGCGCCCTCAGCTATGATGCTGATGGCCTTCTCATACGAAAACGGTTCCTTATAACATCTTCTGGATACCAAAGCGTCAAATACGTCCGCAACTGCCATGACCCTGGCCGAGAGGGGAATGTCTTCACCCGCCAGCCCGTAAGGATAACCTTTTCCGTTCCATTTTTCATGATGATACGTGGCAAGATTCATTGCTTCCTTTAGGTAATCCGCCTCCGGCATGGTCTGGATCGTCTGCTGGATGATCTTTTGTCCAGCCTTTGTATGAGACTTCATGATCTCAAATTCTTCATCCGTCAGTTTCCCCGGCTTATTCAGGATGGCATCCGACACCTGGATCTTGCCAATGTCGTGCAGCGGCGCGGATTTTACCACGTCCTGCACGTATTCGTCCGTCAGCTCCTCCGCGTGATACCCCATCTTCCGCATCTTTTCCAGGATGATCCGCACGTAGGCCGCCGTCTTTTTGATATGATCGCCCGTGGACTGATCCCGGTTCTCCACCATGTCGGCAAGCACCATGATCAGGCCACTTTGCAGCATGGAGATCATTTCCGTCTTGTGCTGCATTTCGGAGAAATATTTCTCGCTGTCCTCCGTCGTCTTTACAAACGCGTGATACAGATTCTCCAATTCATCTCCGGTATGTACGTCCAGTGCCTTGATCCGTTCAACGTTTTTCTCCCGGGCCTCCTCACTGTTATACGCAAAGATGTTTGCCGCGTGGGCCATGGTATTGATCGGATAAATCAAATGATAGTTGGAAAGCCACAGCCCAATGGCCAAAAGCAATGCGAAGAATCCCAGGAACAGTGACGCAAGCTTCACCAGGAAATCATTTTCATAATGCTGGATGTCACTCATCGATACGTCCGCAGCGGCATAGCAAACGCATTTCCCGCTTTGATCGTACACGGGCTCATATTCCGTGAGGAGCCATCCGTACTTGTCATTCGAAACGATCGTCTCGATCTTCTCCCCCTTAAGCAACTGATCAAGATGAGGAAGAAACGATGGATCAAATTCGATCACGGTTCCCGGTTTTTCTCCGGGCAGTTCTGCCGTGTCCAGGTCAAACACCACGTGGCAGCCGTCCTCTTCGATGCGATACACGTAAACGTATTCCACGTCCGAGTAAGTTTCCCGGATCTTCGTAAGCAATTGCTTTGTCTCTGCATAACCTTCGGCCGCTTCTCCCTCCCGCAGATAAACGTCCACCATGTCAGGATCGATCACCTCTGCCGCCATTTTCGCCACGCCCTTCGTGAGAATGGCATGCTGGTCCTTGGAGAAATCGCGGAATAACATAAGACTAATGCTGGTAACAACAATGGCAATGGTAAAGAAAGCAAGCATCAGCACGGAGATGATCTTGGTTCCCAAAGAAACAGAGACGCTTTTCATCGCCTTTACTTCCGCCAGTTCTTCGCCTTTTAAGGGCTTTTGGCGCCAGCTGGTAAAACGGAGTTTTTCCTTTGCGTTCTCCGGCATGCGCCGCAGCAACCAGATTGCGCCAAGCGTCGTGATGGTCTTGTCCACCAGGTCACAGACCATGGCTGCGGCAAACTGTGACCAGAATGGCGTCCAGTGGCAATCCTCGTAAAAGAAACGAATGATAAAGCCATCGTTATCTTCCATGGAAAATCCGCTAAACACCCAGGTCTGAATGGCGCCAATGCCACCCCCGACCAGGGCAATGATCAAAATAAACAGGGCAACCCATGCAGGATGGTGCCTGCGTTTTTTCTTCTTCACCCAAAATGCGGTGATCACGGCGATCAAAACGTTGAGAACGCCAAAATAAATGGTCTCGGCCTCTCCAAAGCCAAGCACCAGATTGGTAAAGAGCGCCACGAAAATGCCGGGAAGGGCGCCTCCAAGCCTTGCGGTAAATATGGTTCCGATCGTATCAAGGTAGAGCGGTACGTGAACCATCGTCACCAGGAGGTTACAGATTACGTTCAGCGCGAATCCAAACAGACACATGACAACAATCCACATAACCTTATTATTGTGGGTCTTTTTTAATAATCTGTGATCTTGCTTCTCCATGCCGGTCCCTCCTTTGTAACTTTTTCGCCGCAAAGCCACGAACCTAAATCAGTAAGAACGTCTTCCCTTTTTATTCAGCGCATATCCAACGACCGCACCTACCAATCCGCCGATGATGTGCCCCAGATTGGAAATATTGTCATTTAACGTAAGACCCTGGACAATCTGCTGTCCAATGTAGATGATCGCCACCAGAATAAACGTCAGGGGAATCTCACCCTCGCGGAATCCCGTAAAGGACGCCAGCAGGATAAACGCAAACACGACGCCGCTGGCACCGCAAAGGGCCACGCTCGGGAAAAAGATGAAATTGACGATTCCCGTGATGAATCCCGTGATCAGAATGATCTCCACGATAACTTTCGATCCATGCTTTTCCTCTAGCATTGGTCCAAGGATCAGCAGCATGGAAGCATTCCCCAAAAAGTGCTCCCAGCCGGAATGTCCCAGCACGTGTGAAAAAAGGCGCACGTAGGTCAAGGGACTGAGCCATGAGGACCGGTACGTTGCAAACAATAGCTTTGTGGCGTTACTCTTGGTAACGATTCCCAAGACGGTCGCAATAAAGCACAGCAAAACAAAGATCAACACGGCCTTGGCATTTAATGCGATTTTGAGTTTCAGTTTTTTCATCTTTGACTCCTTCCCTTTGCCGCACGCTTACGCGCTAAGGTCTGTACGGCTCATACATAAAGGTCACGTTATTGTTTTCATCCAAATACAGTTCCATCAGATAGGAGCGGCCTGATTCCATCAGTTTTTTGTGGAACGCGCTCTTAGTTTGAAGCTCCGCAAACGGTCCCTCCTCCGGGAACTGCACGTAGACGGGACAGGATTCGCTCAGGACGTACGCCTTGTATTCTTCCACGTCATTTGCAATGGCGTAATCGTCCGTCAGATCCTCCTCCGTCAAATGATATTTCGCCATTAACTCCTCGTCCCCGGAATTGATCCAGGTCACCTCATCCGCAAAGATCTGGGATGCATCCGATCCGTTATTGATCACGATCGCATGGATTTTTTTCACCACTTTGTCGGAGTTGGCAGATGAAATCTTTTCCCGGTCTCCCGAGAACGTAAGCGAAGAAAGGAAAAAGGAACCCGCCTCGCCCTGCATCAGTTCGTCATACTCGCTGGAGGAATACCCGTAGGCATAGACAAACCGTCCAAGTTTCGTAAATCTCGCAACGTAGAACCTTGTGTCCTCATTGTTTCCGGCAAGCCAGCTTGCCACCACGGAGATCCCGCCGCCATTCACGTACGACAGATCCGGCGCGTAATCCGCGTCCGACGGGTCAAGGTAACTGACGTCGCGATAGGATTGTCCCTCCATAAAATGCGAAATGCAGTCATTGACAAATTCATCCTGACGGATCATTGGATTGAATTTCTTCTCGTCAATAAAACAAAGATTGCTAACCATATACAGACCATCCGCCGACAAGTCCTGATAATAGTACGTCCCGTTCCAGTCATAAAAATCCGCGCGGATGGACGATAGTCCCGGGAAAGACGCCCGGTTCACCAGGTACGTAAGATTTCTGCCCGACACGTTCTCGGAAGAAAACCCATATTTCATCGCAGGATTATAGATTCCGCAAAAAGGAAGTTCCGAAGGCACGTTGAGATAATATTGGTCATTCACGCTGACTCCAAAATGCATGTCCTTGATCCAGTCAACGTATTCCTTCGGGAGCTTTGCCGTCTTAGCGCCCGGAAGATAGATTTCCACCTTTTCCGTGCCGCTGATGCCGTAAGCTTCCCTGTATACGTACCTTGTGCCGCCCATAATTTCTTCTTCGCCGGGCTCTTTTTCATACGTAAGATCCTTCACCGTGGCCTCATATGCGCCATTCGCCGTCCTAACGACGTCAACAAAACGCCCAGTAAAATTGCACCTTCCAACGGTACCTCCTTCGTAGCCTTCTCCCATGTCTCCGGGGTCATTGTCATAATACTCGCCGGAAAAATGCCCCTGTTCATCTATCGTCAGATTCGTCTCCCACGCGCCGGCGCCACTCTCGAAACAAAACCTCCAGCCTTTGATGGTATCAAATAACTGTAAGGCCTCTACGCTGAGTTCTTCCTCTTTCGGGGCGGATTCCTCTTCGGCCTCCTTACTTGCCATCTCTGCTTCCAATGACTTTCTCTCCTCTTCCAGCTGGGATTCATAGTACGGATCCATCGTCGGAGGCGTTTCACGAGGCACGCATGCCCCTATGGATAATCCAAACGTAAGCAGCACGGCTGCGCCCATAAATTTACTCTTTTTCATTAGGCGACATTCCTTTCTGTCAAGTCAAAAACGCATTATTTCTCGTCGCTCATGACGTCATTCAGGTCAAAATCCTTGGAGAGCAGTACGGAAAGCTCTGCCTCCGGCTCTGCAACCAGGCGCTTGGACTGATTCAGAATGGCTTCCTCGATCTTGTTTCTTGCGAGACGTCCATTACCCGCGTCAGCGGCGCGAACCGCCTGTACGGCATTAAAGTAAGCCAAAAGCGCGGGATCTGCGCCCTCGTCGATAGTGTAGCCCTTGGACTTGGCAATGGACTTGGAGATCAGCAAAAGCTCTTCTCCCGTGTAATCCGGGAAATGGATCACATTCGGGAAACGGCTCTTCAGTCCTGAGTTTGAGGTCAGGAACTGCTCCATCTCCTTTGAGTAACCGGCCAGAATAACAATCAGGTTCTCACGGTTATCCTCGATGCCCTTTACGAGCGTGTCGATAGCCTCCAGACCAAAGTTGTCATCGCGTCCGCGATAGAGGCTGTATGCCTCGTCGATAAACAGCACGCCGCCGATGGCGGAGGAAATCACCTTGTTGGTCAGGGGCGCCGTATGGCCTACGTAGCGGCCCACCAGATCCGCCCTGGAAACCTCGACGAGCTGTCCGCCGGTCAGGACGCCGATGGACTTTAAGTACTTACTGATAATGCGGGCGATGGTAGTCTTACCGGTACCAGGATTGCCCGTGAAGATCATGTGCTTGCTCAGTTCGCTGACCTTAAGTCCTTCCTCGGATCTTCTCTTTTGCACCTTGTAATACTCTTCGAGACCCATTACGTATTCCTTGACCTTTGCAAGGCCAACGATTGCATCCATCTCCTGACGGATCTCATCGATCTCTCCGCGATAGCCCTCCGGAAGGAGTGCGGTCAGGTCGATCTCGCTCTCCTCATGCTTTGCCATGACCCTGCCGCCGTCAATGCGAAGCAGCATCTTGGCATCCTTGGGATAATCATTTTCCAGCTTCGCCTGGGCAAGTGCCCTCAGCACGCCTTCATAAAAGTCACTCACGCCCTTGAGTCCCGCCTGGCGCTCTGACTTAGATACGCTGTAATCCAAAAAGTCTTCAGACACCTCAACGTCAAAGAAAAATCTTTCCTTTGCATTTTCCTTCAGGTCTGCAAGCTCTCCCTCCGCGATCTTGCGAATGGCAGCCTCATCCAGCTTTGCCGTAACGCAAACGTCGCCAAGGGCATTGATAAAGGGTGCGCCCATGATGCCTGCCACCTTGTCAATGGGTTTCTCCGTCACAAAGATCAGATACTTTCCGGATGCCGTAAAGGTGCTGACCACCTCGGATGCCAAGGAATTCTGTACGTTCACGAGCTGGCCCTTTTGCATCACGTAACGCTCTGACAGGCGGAGCTGTCCGTCGATCACGAGGGATGCCACGTGGGTCAGGAAGGAAGGATGGCAATTCTCAAAGTTCTCAAACAACAAAACCTTAGAATTGCTGGACAACGCGGAATACATGTCCTGCAGGAACAGCTTTTCCATGGAGGCGTCCGTGTAAATGCCAAGGTCCATCACCTTGACGTCGGAATTCTTAAATACGCCGCGCTTTGCAAGCTCCTTCGCCGTCTCAAACAAGGCGAAATGCTTACCCGTGTCATTCTTTCCGGAGAGGAATACGCAGTTGAGCGCCTTGGGCTCAGCGGGAGGCATAACGAAGGGACGCTTAAACGCGATCACCAGTTTCTTGATAAACTCCTCCTGGCCAAACACCGTCTTTTCGATCTCTGCAGAAAGACCGTTAAATTTCTCGAGGATCTCTTCCCTGGTAGCTTCCGCCTGGGCAGGCGCCGTCTCAAGGCGGTCCAGTGCGGAGGTGGAAGAAACGCCTGCGCCGATGCCGAAGTCATCCTGCAGGTTCTTGGTCAGGCTCGTAAGCTCCTGATTTAAGGCTGCCTGATTCTTGAAGAGCTGCTCGTTGACGGCACTTACGTCGCTCGTCTTTTTCTGGGTGCTCTTCATCCTTGCCTGCGCTGCCTTGAGCATGGCCTCCATCTGTGCGGTGGCTGCGTTTGCCGCACTCGTCAGGCTGTCAAAATCCATGGTAGGCGATGAACCCTTGTTTGACACCTTCGCCAGGTTTTCCATCAGGGTACCGCCGTTCTTTTTCTTCAACTTCTGCGCTGCTTCGATCTCCTCCAGAGTGTAGTTGCCTACGTTACCAAAGGCAGATCCACTTAACGTGTCCTTCATGTCTTGTTCCTCCGTTTTGTTTTATGGAATGACTCGGGGCATCTCCTCGAGGTTATTACTTTTAAAACGTTTCAAAATATTATATCACTTTTGCACTGCGATGTCATTATTTTCCGCGTGGTAATTCTATTCCAGGCCGTAATTCTTTGAACTTACGTCTCTCTCCGGCATCCCTACGTCAGGAATTGCGGTTGACGACGGTGACCAGTTCGCGGAAGACGGGAGCGTTTTCCCGTACGATGACGCACAGCCTTTCCTTTGCGCGGGAGACGTTCTGATACAGGAGCTGTACGTAGAGATAATCCGCGTCCGGCGACTCCTCCCCGAGAAGAATTCCTGCCTCATCGTAATAAAATCTTTGGTCGAGCACTACCTGCACCCTGTCAAATTCCAACCCGATCACGTCATGGGAATCCTCATATTCCGGGGGAATGTAGCGGTATCCCCGCCTCTGGCAAACGGCCACCAGCTGCTCTTTTTCCCTCTCATTTCCCGCCCAGAGAACGTCAATGTTCGGGAAGGAAAGATTGGAATGCTTCTTGAGATCCAGCATCGCATTGATAAATGCGTATATCTCCTTGCTGGTGCGGATGGTCTTTGCCAGCCTAAGCTCTTGAAAGTTCAATATCTGATGAAGTCTTTCCGGATTATTCCGTGACCTCTCCGATTTGGAAAGCACCTGTTTTAGGTCATACACAAAGAGGCATGCCTTGATCCTGCCGCTTCCGTACGCTTCCAGAACAATCTCGAGTTCCTCTTGGGAAAGACGCTGCGTCTCATCCACGCAGACCACGTCATAATCATCCGTGCTTTCCGCCGAGCAGAGCGCGCCGATCCTGGCATCTCCGGCCTCGATCACGTCGATTCCCTCCAGCATGTTCTTAAGCCGTTCATGCCCTTCGGAGAGCTTTCCGCAGTGGATCACGCAGATCCTGTAATCTCCTGCCAGGGACTTTGCAACGTCATACAGGAGAAGCGTTTTTCCCGTGCCGGCTTCCCCCGTGATCCCCCAAAGCGTCGCCGTGGACTTTCGGATGCCGGACAAAACCTTTTCCTTCATCTGCTGCTGATGCTCCGTCAGGAAGTACTGCCCGTTACAAAAGCGCTCCGGTTCACTGAATGGAGAGATCAGGTAGTCCCCGGGGCGGAACAGATCCTCGATTCCTTCCCGGATGGATTGTTTTACCATGCCCAGGCGCCGGACCAACTCGCGGAAGGTACAGATCCTAAGGCCATCCTTGCCAAGGGCGTAGAGCTTACCACGCCTCTTACCGTCACTTACGTAAGTAAAACTATAGATCCTCTTCCCGATAAGCGACAGGTAATACGCGTTACGCTCCAGCTGTTTTTTGATCCTCGCCTGGGTGACGCTGGGGCTGACGCTTTTTAGCTCCACGTTGACGACGCACCCGTTCCGCCCTGCCTTAAGAAGGTCAAATTCCCTGGAGATATGGGGGATCGTAAAGGAATAAAACCAATCCTCAAAGCAATCCTCCCCGGCTCCCGCTTTCTGCAGTTCTTCGACGATCTGCGAGATCTGGTCAAACTCCTGCTCCTTGATCCGAAGCTTTTCCTCTCGATGGGACAAGGCTTTTTCAAACAAGGGCTTCACGTCATTTTGTACTTTTCTGGTCAGTGCATAGATATTGACGGCTCGCATTTTCTTACCCTTTCCGTACGTCGATCTCTCGTTTTAAGCGGTTCAGCGTTCCTCCGCCAATCAGTCCCTCATACTGAAGCCTTCCCACCAGGATGCCGGGCGCGATCCCCTGCCCGGCGGCAAAGCTTAGGATGCTCTGCTCCGTAAACTTCCCTGCATGCCGGAAGGCATCAAATTCTTTTCGTGGAAGAAGGGTATTTCTCGCCCACAGGTTTGCGTCGCGCTCATCCTGTTCCACGGTCCCTTCCTCCTGCCATACGTGTCCCAGGATCACGTGGGCTAATTCATGAAACAATCTGGAACAAAATTCATGATCGTCCATTTTCTTTTCCGTGAGGGCAATGACGATCCTGTTGCCGGAAGGAAACGTGGCGGATTGGATCGTCAATCCGCGAAGCCTTGGCAGGAAGACCAGCACAACGCCCATCTGGGCGAGCTCCTTTTCCAGTTTCGGCATAAAGGCATTGATCCGCTCCGTGGTCCACTCTGGAATCCTTTGCACCAGATCAGCCAAGCCCTTTAGATTCAAGGGCTGGGACGGCGTACTTCTCGACATCTTCCTCGCCGCCTGCATCCAGGCCATCAGCGTCAGGTCATCGTCGTCCCTCACCGACAATGCTTTTCCGGCAAACCCGGTCAGCTGCCAGTTTTCAACCAGCGACAGCTCCACCACCTCAAAAAAGTTGCGGAGGTTTCTCGCCTTCTCCTTTGCGGACCTTGTCTCAGGAACCCAGCCAAGCTTTGCCATTTCCGCATAGGGGAAGCACTGCGCCAGCGCAACGTCCTTTTCCAATCCTTCCTCTGCCTGGGCGCGGAGAAGGCTTTCCCGATACTCTGCCTCCAGCGCGCTCCAGACGGATGCAGGGATCCCAAGCACCGTGGCGAGTCTTGTCGCTATGTTGGGCGTGAGCAGAACCTCTCCGTTGATCAGCTTACTCAGATGCTTTTCCGTGATCCCCATGCGCACGGCAAATTCCTTTTGCAACATGCCTCGGCTAAGCAGCTCCTCGCGGATCTTGCTTCCAGGCGCCTTTACCTGCACGTCCTGCAGTTCTTTCGCGTTATTTTTTGAACTCTCGTTCACCTTATCAGCACTGTCTTTTTCCTTCTTCATCCCTGGCATTTCCTTCTAATCCAAGTTTTCGCGGCGCCAAGCGTTTTCAGCTAAGCGGCGCCAAATTTGATTTACCGCATTGGTAAATCAATTATACCACGCATTTCCTGATACGTCAAAAAAGGGAAACCATTCCGGTTTCCCTCTTTTGCTTCCGTAAATTGACTCCATGACGTCATGTCCCTATTAAGTTTCAGCTTCTCTTCGCACAGTCTTCGCGGATCTCCTGGAAGCAATCCTCCGCATCCATCATGGCACTCATGGCAGGAGCGCTTCCACATTTGCGCATTTTGCTGACAGCCTTTTCCAGAACGGAGTAATTGAGCGCCGTACCCATGGCGTCACACTTGTAATTCACGGCGCGGCTCGCCTGGATGCCCATGCGGCCCGCTTCCTTTGCAGCGTCAATGTTGGCGCCAAGGAAGATGAACTCCCAATTCTTCGCCCTGCGCTTTTCGATCATGCTCTTTACCTTATCGTAGGAATACTTCTGGCTGGCGTTCTCCATGCCATCCGTCGTGATGATGAAGATGGTCTTTTCCGGGCGGTCTTCCTTCGGAACCTCCTTGCGCACCTCCTTGATATGCTCGATGGCTCCGCCCACCGCATCGAGAAGGGCCGTACAGCCGCGCACGTAGTACTGCTTCTCATTCATGGGCTCGATGGTCTTAATGTCCACGCGATCGTACAAAACCTCCGTCCTGTCGTCGAAAAGCACTGCGGAAACCAGCACGTCGCCCTCCTCCTTCTTCTGCTTCTCGATCATGCCGTTAAACCCGCCGATGGTATCCTTCTCCAAACCTCTCATGGATCCGCTTCTGTCCAGTACAAATACGAGCTCAGTTAAATTCTTCATAAATTTGTTCTCCTTTCTGATTTTCACTTTCCGTCCCCGGCCGGGTACCTTAGTCCTCTTAGCCTTTCGGGACGTCCTTCCTTGTTTCTGAGCTCATCATATCACGAGGCAAGAAAAAAAAGGTCGCCCGGAAAGCGACCTTTTCATTTTTTGAAAAATATTTATTTTTACTTCTTCCGAAGGCTCAGCTCCATGATCTTGTCACACAGATCCCCGAAGGATACGCCTGCTGCCTTTGCCTCCAAAACTAAGTGCGCGTCCTGATAGAGCTGGGGCAGGGAATCGCATTCCAGACATACGAAGGAACCGTCCTCCCTGACGATGAAATCCACCTTGGAATATGCCAGTACGCCCAACACGCTTGAAACCTTCTCCGCCGTCTCGCGAAGCTTCTTGGCAAGCTCTTCCGGAATGTCTGCGGGACACTTTTGCAGTTCTTCGCCCCGAAGGGTCATGCCCACTTCCTTGTTTCTGGTCTCCAGCGGAAGCACTTCGATCACGGGGAATGCCTTGCCGGCAACGCTACCCACGGCAAACTCACGGCCCGCCACGTACTCTTCCACAATGATCTCGCCCTCCCAACGGAATGCTTCCTTCAGGGCCTTCAGGTAGGAATTCTTGTCATTGGCAACGGAGATGCCAAGACCAATGCCTCCGTTGTTGGGCTTTACGATCACGGGATAGGAAAGTCCAAATTCCTCCGGATCGCCAATTTCCTCATTCTTATAGGCACAGAAGCCCTTCGGCACGGGAATGCCCGCCTCTTCCAAAAGCTGCTTCGCCACGGACTTATTGGAGGATACTGCCGAGGAGAAGTAATCACATCCGGTATACTGAATGCCCAAGAGATCAAACGTCGCCTGGACCTTTCCGTTCTCGCCGCTGGCACCGTGCAGCGCAATAAATACCAGGTCGGCCTGACGGCAGATCTGAAGCACGTTCGGTCCAAAGTAAGCACCGGACTGATCCTTTCTGCGCTTTCTGACTGCCCAGAGGTCCGGGATGTCGTCCGGAATGTTCTGGGGCTCCAGGGAATATTTTACGGGATCCTCAAACGCATTCGGAATGATCATCTCCTGCTCGTCATAACCCATGTAGGCATCCAGCAGGATCACGTTATGCCCTTTCTCCGCCAGCACCTTCGAAACCACGTAACCGCTCTTGAGCGACAGGTTTCTCTCGTTGGAGAGACCGCCCGCAAGAACCACCACGTTCATGTTCGCCGGCAGTTCATATTTCGTTTCTTCGACCGCATCCTCGACCACCACGTCGGAACCGTCCATCTGAAGCTCGAGGGTCCCCAGCATTTCCTTCGTCATGCACACGATCTGCAGCACGCCGCGAACCTGCTCCGCCGTAAGCTCAATGCCATATTTCTTTTTGCATACGTTCTGGACCTGCTTCACCACGATGCCATTGACGTGCATGATCAAGAAGTTGGAAAGATCGATGATGGCATTCAGTTTCTTCGAGGTCACGAGATCGTCAAACATTTCAATGACCTTGACCGCGCCCTCCATCTTGAAGTTCAGCATGATGTCCTTCAATGCCTTCAGGAAATCCGTATTCTGGCGGGAATACTTGATGACAAAGGCCAACAGGTAAGCGGTGTTGTCGGAGTACGTGGGGTCTCCCACCAGGTCGCAAAGAAGATTGATATACTCCGTAACGGTGTTTTCCTTGCCAATGGCAAAGGCCTTCTCCACGAGAATGCCGACCAAACGGTTCGTCTCCGCCTGTTCCTTCGCGCTGACGCCGGAACGGATCATGCTGTTGATAAACTGATCCATGATCTGCATCTCCGGGCGCTGTCCATTGGGATTCACGCGCATCTTATATTCCCCGTTCTCGCCAAAGTCAAAGAACGTGTTGGGGCTGTGGCTCTCGGCAAATCCAAACTTGCCGTAGTCATAACCCACGTAATAGGTTCTCTTTCCCACGTCATTCATGAGAATGTTAACGTAGTCAAAGTCAATGTTATGGTTCTCGATGATGCCCTGGCGCTTTTGGATCCTCTTCTTGTAATGCTCGATGAATTCATCCGAAAAACCCTGGCCGTCAAAGGATACGCAGCGCTCCGGCGTATCGTTTAGGATGGTGATGTATTTCGCTTTGTTTCCACCCTTGGAGTGTCCGATGATGGTCACCGTATAGTCTTCCAAGTGGAGCTTTTCATAGACGCTCTTATACCACTCCATGGCATTGATCTGCTGGAGGGAATCCACCTGATTCGCCCCGACAAAATCATCGACCCACTCATTGCTTGCCGTACCGCGGAAGGCAACCACGGCCTCCTTGGTCTTTTCATTGATGAAAACGGCAGAAATACCTCCTCCGCCGCCGTATGCGGTATCCAAATGCGGCTCAACGATATATGCGTCCAGGATGTTTGGTTTTTTCTCCCAAGCCATGATGATGTTTTTCCAATCAAAACCATTCATGCAGGAATTATAGACCACGTCATCCTCGATCTTTGCAACGTCAATTCCGTAAATGTATTCCCTGACGGTACGGTCATCCGCGCCCAGCACGGAGACAAAGGGAAATTTATCCGGCAGGTAGGTTAACAGCTCCAAAAGAAGCAATTCATCCATCTTGTACAGCATCGTTTTTTTCTCCTCGCTTATTCCTTCACGTGAAAGCATCGGAATCCGGCACTGATAATGTTGCCTGCATTTTTCCGGTTTCTCGCGTAAGCATTCAATTCCAGCACGTTTTTTGTTTCCGCGTCATCCAGGCCGCGGAGATAGAAAACAATGCCGCTTCCATAGACGTCCTTCTCTTCAAAAAGTCTTTGTACCCTCCCTGCCATGGCCTCAGCCTCTTCATAGCTTGGCAGCTTGTCCACGGGCAGAAAGAGTTGCATGATTCGTCCGAGATGCGGGCGATGCTCCATCAGATCCCGTCCCGAGTGAATTTCTTCACCAATCAGGAAGGGAAAGGTCGTATAAACCCTTGCGTCAATGCCGCCCTCCTTCAAGATTTCCTCGACTAAGGCGTCATATTCCCTCTCGAAGGGCACGTCATAAAAATTATCCACGTACTGTCCGTTTTCGTATTTCAGAAGATATTCCGTCGACTCCAATCCCGGCTGGACAAACTGCAACGCAACACATCCCTTCTGCGAAGAAGGCTGAAAAGAAATGATCCTGAATTCTTCCTTGGGATATCTGCTCTTAAGGTATTCCTTGCAGGCGCGAAGCTCCGCCAGCGCCTTTTCCTGATAGTCAAAAAGCTTTCCCTCCAAAATGCGTTCCCCGTCCGTATATGCCAAATCCAGAAGTGCCTTTTCTTCGTCCGTCATCTGAATGATCGCCATGCTACCTTTTCTCCTTTCCTTCCGTCATTTTATCTTAGGATCCGTAACGCACCGCGCGTTTAATTTGTCTCTATCTCTTCGATCAATGCCTGATAAACCATCTTTAGGTTATTGTTTTCCGTGCGGATGTTTCTCACCAGATTCGTGCTGATGAGGCGAAGCAGTTCCACGCCGCTCTGGGGGTGCTCGTCACAAAACTTTTCAAAGCTTTTGTGATCAATGGAAAGCGTCGTGCAAGCCGTTTTTGCCTTGACGGTGGCGGATCGTTTGTCATTGTCCACCATGGCCATCTCGCCGAATACGCAATGATTCTCCGCGGACAACGTCGCAACGACAAACTTGTCTCCAAAGACCGTCGTCTTGATGACGTCCACGGTGCCCTCGATCAAAATGTACATTTCCGAGCCCGTGTCGCCCTCCGTGATCACGTCCTCTCCAGCCTGCGTTTTATGCACCTGAAGGAGCCCTGACAGAATCTTTATGTCTTCATCCCTGATCTTCGCCAAAAGGGGAAATTCCCGAAGTTTTTTTAAGTAATCCATGTCCTTTCCTTTCTGAAACCAGATTGCTTCGCGCTAATTTCTCTCCGTTTCATCCGCTAAATTTCATCGCCAAGGATAATGGCCCCCATGTTGCGGTCAAGCACGTAATCGTCCGAAGGATTCAAGTGCGGACAATTCGTCTCCATGGTCTTTACGGATTTCAGCCGCTGAATGATCTCACCATAGTTCGTGGATTTTTGTGCCTCAGAAAGGATCTGATGCTTTAACTCCTTCTCGACGCCCATGTTCTCCAGGATGCCGAGGAGCAGGATGTTTTGTTCTTTCTTATACCACTGGAACAGCTCGCCGTAGGTCTTTCCAAACCATTTTTCCGTGATGGGCGCGATCTGCACGGACACGCCGTCACCGTTATCCAGGAAGGAGGACATGACCTTGGACATGCCGCTGTAATTCGTGGAGGTTGTTAAAATATATCTGGTATACTCG
The DNA here is from genome assembly GCA_017552985.1 of Lachnospiraceae bacterium. Lineage (GTDB taxonomy): Bacteria > Bacillota > Clostridia > Lachnospirales > Lachnospiraceae > Acetatifactor. The sequence goes on along the minus strand of JAFZNO010000015.1, from coordinate 19,722 downwards.
TCCACGTATACCACTTCAGCGCAATTCTGGCTCTCCAGATAATTCTTGTAGCGCTCCGTTTTCACCTCTGCGCAGATATGACATTTTGCATTGAGCTTCCGGACCAAAAGCGCTCCGACAAACACGCGGGAGTCCACCAGCTCGTCATCTAAGTTATCCTGATTTTCACCGATGATCAGGATCTTGGAGGCTTCCTTCACGTTTGCGTTCAAGAGGGTTTGTTCCTCGGTAAAGTCACCGCGCAGAAGGTTTAAGCCCTTCAATTCCTGATCGTCGCGCAGGCTTTGCAGCTTTACGTCATCCGCATTATTGATCAAAATAATGTCGGAAAGCTTCAGGTCTTTATTCTTTCGCATGATCCCCTGGATGAGGATCTTTACGTCATTCTTCCAGCCACAGATGATAATGTGTCCTTTCATGTTCTGCATCTTTTTTACCCCTCTCTCCATGTTGAGCCGTCTGGCCACAAAAGCTGACGATACGTAACCAGTGACGGAGGATAGTCCGATCATGCCAAGGATCAGGACAAAAATGCCCGCCACCCTGGTCCAGGGACTGTCCACGTACATGTAATCATTGCCAGTCACCGCCAGGAGATTGAACACGACGATGTCCCAAAAAGGTGTTTCCATGCCCTCGTTTTTCAGCACCAGAAAGCAGAAAAAACAGAGCAAAAGATACATCGCAAGGATCAGCAAAATTGTATGCAAATGTATGAGCTTAAAAAACGCAAGAACGTGCTTGCCTATTTTTTTCATGCGTCATCCCCACCCCATCTTGAGTCCTCGATCAGTCATTTTGATCTTCGATATTGTACATTGTAGCACAAAAAAATATCCGTCTCAATAGTCACTTTCGGCGTTTACGTCTACTCTGGAGGGCTCCCCGGCACGAAAAAAGGCGCCTGACCCATCGTCAGACGCCTCTGGTTTTTCTTTCATTATCCGGTTTTAGCAGATGGTCAGCACAAATTCCGCATCCTTTTTGCCGGTGAGCTTTTCGCTTCTGGCGTCAGGAGCCTGACCGCCCACGTAAACCTTCACCTCGCCGCCAACCTGTAGAACGCCGTTCTCATCAAATGCCCCCAGCGCTTCGCGGGAAAGCTTGATCTTTACGTCTGCGCTCTCGCCGGGCTGCAGGTGAAGCTTCTTGATGCCCTTTAACTGTGCGTTGGGCGTTCCATCCTTGCAAACCTTTACGTAAACTTGAACGGTCTCGCCGCCGGCCATCTTGCCAACGTTCTTCACGGTGGCGGTGACGGTAGCACCGTCCGCGCCCGCATTCTCTGCGGTCACGCTTACGTTCGAATATTCGAAATCCGTATAGGACAAGCCATATCCGAAGGGATACAGTGCATCCTGCTGCATGTAGCGGTAGGTTCTGCCCTTCATGGAATAATCCGTAAACTCAGGAAGGTCATCCGTGGACTTGTAGAAGGTCACGGGAAGCTTTCCTTCAGGGTTCTTTTCGCCAAAGAGCAGGTCCGCGATCGCGCGGCCGCCCTGTGCACCGGGATACCAGCCCTGAATGATCGCGGGTACGTTCTGGTCTGCCCAATTTACCGCAAGCGCGGAACCAGAGAGAAGCACGAGAACCACGGGTTTTCCAAAGGAGCAGATGGTCTCAAGCACGTGCTGCTGCAGGCCGGGAAGCTCCAAATTCGGCTTGTCGCCGGACGCATATTCGTTGCCCTGGTCGCCCTCTTCGCCTTCCAGTCCGGAATCCAGACCCATCACGGCGATGATCACGTCACTTGCCTCACAAACGCCCTTTACTTCCGAGATTCTGTCATCCTCCTGGCCAAGTCCCTGGGACTTCTTATGGCAAAGGTGGCAACCCTCGCTGGCCATCACGCGGACGTCATCCCCAAGGTACTCCTGGATACCTTCCAGAACCGTCCAGTAACGGGAAGCGGTTCCCTCGTAGTTGCCGACCAAAGCCCTTCTGTTGTTGGCATTCGGTCCGATCACGCCAACGGTCTTGATTGCCTTCTTGTCAAGGGGAAGCGTCTGATTCTCATTCTTCAAAAGGACAACGCACTTTTCGGCAACCTTTCTGTTGAGTGCCTGCATCTCCCTTGTGTCAACTTCCGTATAATCAATCTCGTCAAAGGGATTCTTTCCCTTTTCGTCAAATACGCCAAGCTTCATGCGGGTGGTAAAGAGATTTACCAGAGCCTCGTCCAGACGGCTCTCATCCACCATGCCTTCCTCCACCGCCTGCTTCAGATAGGCAAAGAGGTTACCGCAGTTGAGGTCACAGCCGTTGTTCATGGCAAGTGCCACGGATTCCACGGGGGTCTCGGTTACGTGATGTCCCTCGTGGAAATCCTTGATCGCCCAGCAATCGCTGGTCACGTGACCGTTAAAGCCCCACTCATCGCGAAGGATGTCCTTTAGCAACGTCTTGCTGCCGCAGCAAGGCTCGCCGTTGGTACGGTTGTACGCGCCCATGACCGCTTCCACGCCAGCCTCCTGAACACAGGCCTTGAACGCAGGCAGATAAGTCTCCGCCATGTCCTGCTTGGTTGCAATGGCATCAAAGCTGTGACGTATGTCCTCGGGACCGCTGTGCACCGCAAAGTGCTTCGCACATGCCGCTGCCTTCAGGTAATTTTCGTCATGCCCCTGAATGCCTTCCACGAAACGCACGCCAAGGCGGGAGGTCAGATAGGGATCCTCTCCCAAGGTCTCGTGGCCGCGGCCCCAACGGGGGTCACGGAAAATATTTACGTTGGGAGACCAGAAGGTCAAACCCTTATAAATGTCGGTATCGCCATATTTTTGCTGCATGTTGAACTTTGCGCGGCCCTCGGTGGAGATGGCGTCAGCCACTTCCTCGATCAGGTCCTCGTCAAAGGTTGCGGCAAGACCAATGGACTGCGGGAAAACCGTTGCCACCCCTGCGCGCGCAACGCCGTGCAGTGCCTCATTCCACCAGTTGTATGCCTTAATGCCAAGCCGTTCTACCGCAGGCGCCCAGTTCAGCGTTTGCCCTACCTTCTCCTCCAGTGTCATCTGCGCTACAAGCTGCTTTGCCCGTTCGCGGTATTCCTGCACTTTTTCCTTGTTCTTCGCGATCTCCATAGGTTCCCCTCCATCCAACTCATCCCATTCATCGTTTTCTAACGATCCTCAAATACTCTCACAATATCATTGTATCTAGGATTCCTTCTCTTGACAAGAGATAATATTGCCTTGTGTTTGTCTGATATTGTTATTTGAAATTCATGCTTTTTGTTTTGGCACAAACTCAATCTTAAGCGTCATATCCATTCCTTCTGCCAAGCGTCTCAAAAGATTTACGGAAGGATTCCTGGTTCCATTTTCTAACTTACTAATGTCTGACTGATGGATGCCCGTGCGTTCCGCCAGTTCCTTCTGGGTAAGATTTTGAGAAGTGCGCGCGTCAATAATGGCCCTGATCACGTCCATTTCCGGCTGTATCCGTTCGTACTCCTTACAAAAATCCTGATTCTCCATCTGCTCCGAGAGCATGTCATTTAGTGTTCTCATTTTCCTCGCATCCTTTCCAAATAATCCGCTCTTCGTTCCTTGGCAAGTCGTATTTCTTTCGGAGGCGTCTTCCGAGTCTTTTTCACAAAACCATTCGTCATTACAATTGTCCCATCATGACTGAAAAAATACAACACCCTAACTATTTCGTTACCAAACTTGCATTTCAATTCAAAAATGCCATCATCCAAGCACTTACTGTATGGCTCTTTAAGCATATTGCCTTTATCCTGCAGAATAACTAACAGACCATATGTTTTAACGCGCATTTTTAGATCAAGGCCATTTATAAAATCTTCGACGGGCCTTTCCCCATTCCTTTTTTCGTAAGCAATAACCGTCAATTTACCCATTTATCTCCTCTCTCAAGTATATGGCATATATGCCATATTGTCAATAAAATGATGGAAAGCAATTTGACCTTTATTTTTTCAATTCAATTTCAATTTGACCAATTTGTGGATAATCGGCAGAACTGCCGTAATGATTGGAAAAGTCTTGAATGATTTTTCCAAGATGAATTAGATTATAAAATGTATCGCAGGGGAAGTCAAGGAAAAGATCCAAAACGGTGTTTGCCTTATATTGTTAGTTGAAAAAAGCCTAAGGATGCACCGCAGTGCTTCCTTAGGCTCCTGACAATGGGCGTATTGTAATTTCAACGAATTACGAACCTGCCATTTATTCTTTTAAGAGCTTTTTCCGGTTTTTCTCTTAGCTCGATAAGTAAAATGAATGCCCCTTCCCCATTTATTAAATCAGACAGGGACGCTAACTTCTCCGCAGTGTATCCCTTTTCCTCAATCCCGTTGCATTTGAATTCTCCATTCTTTATCCAATATTCAAATTCCTTAGCAATATCGGGGTTTCGTTCAAATTTCTCCAGCTTTTCCGTTAGCAGGTCGGCAGAAAGATCCGCTTTTTCGTAATACTCTCTTATCAAATTACTCATTATTAACGCCTTTCGAACATACAACTCATCACTTCAAAAATTCTTTAAACAATTCTTCTATGCCAAACGCTTCCGCCTCGACAAGTTGATCTTGATACTCATTATAATTTACGTACTTCCCACTTGCGTTCTTTATAGGTGCAATATAATTAGCTCTGCTATAACCAAGCTCTCCAAAATTATATGCATAAAGATAGTCTGTTTTCCCCTGAGGATTTTTAGCCCTTTGATGTTGATATGCATGACGCAGTTCATGAGCAATGGTAAGTGCAAGTTCATGACATGCCGGCGTACGCTTTCCATCTTCTGACACTAAATATCCGTTCTCATATAGCTTCGGATTTAAGTATAAAGTATTATTGGCATCTACATACCCCCCCATAGTTGTTGATGGATCAGCACCTCTTGGAAGACCTTTAACAATTGAAGGCATTTTTTTAATTCCGTACATGCCAGTCAATTGCACAGCTAACGTAGTTACTGCCACGTTTTTAACAAGTGGATGTGCCCCGGCCCAACTCGAAGCTGAAAACAGAGTCAAGGTGTCCTTAACCTGATCCTTGTTAACCCCAAATTTGAATTCATCGCCATACCGGTCGTATATCTCGGCTCTTTTTACCCATACGGCATATAGTGTTATGTTATATGAAAACTTATATTGTTTACTGCCCAGCAAATAGCCGGGATATGAAGCCCTATTATTCTGCGCATAACCTAAAAATATGTAACCACTTCGTTCTACCGAAGGAGGAAGCAATATCACGTTGGCATCTTTTACTACTGTCTGTTTTGCACCCTTCGAACCGGTATTATAAACACCTCCATTGGCGTTATAAGTAATGGTTACGGTTGGCGTAGCCGCTTGGATTGGCGTAGAACTCTTGAACGTCAAAGTAAACATTACAACAAGCAGAGTCGCCAAAACTAATCGCTTTAAAATCTTTTTCATTCATAACCCCCTTAAAATTTTTCTTTTTTCAAATTCAGTGCATGCTTGTCTTGGTCCCATTTAATGATCTGACTTTTCGTAAATTCCTCCCCCCTTTTTGGAAACTTTTAGTCTCATATTCCATAAATAATCAGAGTCTGCATTTTCAATCAGGACCACATGGTACAACATGAATTCTATCACAACAAATCGTTTTTTACAATGGAAACTTTTCGTGTCAGAATGCTTGATCCAGTCAGTAAATCATGCGTCCTCGCCCATGATGCCGTAGCTTTCCTTGGCCTGTTTCCTGCGCGTCTCAAGATCTGCCTTGAGGCCTAAGGAGGACATGCGCATGGCGCCGTCGCCCCAGATGATCATCTGTTCAAGGCCGTCGGAGGTGGCAACGGTAATCTGATATTTCGAGGCCATCTGGTGCACCGTCTTTTCGATGTATTGATCGGCGGTCTCCGCCTCCTTCGTGTACACGACAAAGACGTTGCCAGACTTGTCAATGGTTCCAACGTTTCCCTTGACCTTGTACGCGTCAAAGACTAAGATCAGCGTCCCGCCGACGTAGCCTTGGTAATCACTCATCTCATGGATGAGGCGGTCCCTGGCGCTGCCCACGTTCATCTTCATCAGATCCCTGAGCTCCGGCCAGGAAAAAATGACGTTGTAACCATCCACAAGGATGCAGCTTTCCTTCTGCACGGGAGCCTTTTTGCAGCTTTGCGCGTTCTTGGCGCCGTCCGCGCTGACGGTTTTTGTGCCTTGACCCGTCTGGCTTTCCCCTTGCGATCCATACTCCGGCGGTCTGCGGTTTCCGCGATGGTATCTGCGATATCCCCGCTTGTCATTTTGTTTCTTGTTGGAATTCTTCCGGCCTTGGGCGAAAATGGCGTCAATTTCCTCCTGACTAATGTATCCTGTATCTGACGTTTCCCGGGGCCTGGAGGTAAACACTGCTGCCTCGCCAGTCACTCGCTCGTCGCGATTTCCAGAATTGGCATCACCCTCGCCTTCTCCCAAATCTGATGCGGCATCCATCCCCTTCTCCTGCCATCTTTTTGCGGCCTCGAGATACTCCGTGCGGAGCGGCAAATGCGCCCAGCCGCACGTCTCATTCCAGGGCACCAAAGTTCCTGCACCATGGGAACAAAATACGGAGCCCGTCGGATTGTCCAAGTCCCCTTCCGGGTCATAACCAATCCTTGCGATCACTTCCTCCGGATTCTGACAGGGTTCGTATCCCTTGACCGTCAAGGCAAGCTTTCCCATGCCCTTGGTGTAAGAGACAACCTCTCTTGCGTAATCCCACATCGACGCCACGGATGCCGTTCCCGTAAGGGTGGCAGTATCCCCGTATATTTCCGGAGGTTCAAAGCTCCCGCCCTTTCTCGTCACGTCCGACATGGCCCGGCCCACGCATTCCTGTGGGAGCTCCAGCCGGAAGGAATAAACCGGTTCAAGCAAGATGCACCTGCCGTTTCTTAGGCCCTGACGGACGGCACGGTAGGTCGCCTGGCGGAAGTCTCCGCCCTCCGTGTGCTTTTCATGGGCGCGGCCATCCAAGATGCTGATGCGAAGGTCCGTGACCTCGCTCCCCGTGAGCACGCCGGGATGGGTCCTCTCCTCCAAATGCGTCAAGATCAGCCGCTGCCAGTTTTTGTCCAAGTCATCCTCGCTGACGTAAGATGCAAACTGCAGTCCGCTCCCGCGCTCGATGGGCTCCAACAACAGTTGTACCTCGGCATAGTGCCTAAGGGGCTCATAATGGCCTACGCCGATCACTGGCTCTGCAAGGGTCTCTTTGTATACGATACTGCCATTTTCAAACGATACGTCAAGACCGTACCGCTCCATCATAAGACTCTTTAAGATCTCGATCTGCACCTCGCCCATGACGGACACGTGGATCTCCTTTGCCCGCTCCAGCCAGCGGACGCGAAGGAGTGGCTCCTCTTCCTCCAACTGCCGGAAGAGGCCCAGCGCCGTCACCGGATCATAGTCCTCCGGCAATTTCACGCCATAATTAAGTACCGGTTCAAGGCTCGGCTGCGCATCCTCTTCCTCCATTCCAAGTCCCTGCCCGACAAAGGTCTCCTTTAGGCCTGCCAGCGCATAGACTCCTCCCGCATTTGCCTCCTGCAGCGTCTCGAAGGAGAGACCATTGTAAATGCGGATCTGATCTACCTTTTCCTCTGCGCTGAGGATCTGTTTTGCCAGGAGCTTTCCGCCCGTCACCTTGACGTGGGTTAGGCGGTTTCCCTGCTTGTCACGGCTGATCTTAAACACTCTTGCGCCAAACGTTTCCGGGTATTCTGGCTCCGGCGCATATGCCGCCATGGCGTCAAGCAGTGCGTCCACGCCCTCCATGCGGAGCGCAGATCCAAAGAATACGGGAAAAAGGATTCTGTCAGCGATCGCATCCTCCATGCTCTCTCTCGAGATCGCTCCCGTCTCCAGATATTCCTCCAGCAAGGCTTCACTGCATATAGAGACGTTCTCGTAAAACTCATTCCTTCCGGCAGGATCATTTGATCCGGAATCGTTACTGACCGGCGCTGCGCCAAAGTCCACGCAAGACGCGTCAAGCTTCTCATGAAGCTGCGCCATCAGCTTTTCGCGGTCCGTGCCGGCCTGATCCATCTTGTTGACAAAAAGGAAGGCAGGAATCCCATAGCGCTTTAAGAGTCCCCAGAGCGTCAGCGTATGACCCTGTACGCCGTCCGCGCCGCTCACCACAAGCACGGCGAGATCCAGCACCTGAAGGGTACGCTCCATCTCCGCCGAGAAGTCCACGTGCCCGGGGGTATCCAGAAGCGTTACCTGAAGCTCCTCTTCCGCTTCAGGCCTGCCCCACCGAAACAGTGCCTGCTTCGAAAAGATCGTGATCCCGCGCTGACGCTCCAGCGCAAAGTGATCCAGAAAGGCATCCTGATGATCCACCCTTCCCGCTTTGCGCAGCGCCCCTGACAGGTACAGAAAAGCTTCCGCCAGGGTCGTCTTTCCCGCGTCCACGTGAGCCAATATTCCGATCACAAGCCGTTTTTCCTTCATGTCAAATTCTCCAAACCCTTTAATTCCTTATCTCTCGTCGCGCCACTTTTCATCCGTCTCCGTACTGGAAGCCGTCGCCTTCGTGAGCTGGTAAAGAATTTCACTCATGTATCTTACGGGTACGTCGCCCAGCTTAAGCATCTTGTCATTCTTATGTTTCAAAAAGGTGTAACCACAGTTCTTGTCGACGTCTTCTGCCTTGTAGAAGGCGGCGTCATATACCGTCACTTCATCGTTTTCATCCGCAACGTAAGCACCGGAGAAGAGCAGTTCGGCGCCATATCCCGCCTCCACGTCCTTTCGCCAGTAGCTATAATAAACGCCCGCATCCTGCGGCGTTCCCTTGTTCCATCCTAGTCCGACAAGCTTTCCGGCCAGGGACAGACCATTTAAGAGCTTTCCGCCAAAGCGGTCGAGAGTCATTTGTCCCTTCTCTTCCTCCGCAAGCTTGAATACGGGTCTGTCCAGCTGCTCCACGGCCTGGGTGATCTCATAGTCGGAGAGCTGCTCCTTCCAGGCATCAATGGTTTCCTTCTCAAGCTCAATGGGATGAACAAGTCCGATGAGACCATCCTCCGAAAGCTCATACTCTTCTTCCTCCACCGTGTTGAACGTGCCGTCCTCGAGATAACGGAAGGTTTGCTCCAGCTTTCCGTCCTTGTAGGTGCCCCAGATCAGGCTGATGGCGAACTGATGCATCAGGGGATTCTTGACAAAGAGCTTTTTCCAGTTTTCCGCCGTCCACTTTCTGTCCAGTGACATGGCGAGTTCCAAACGAAGCGCCTGGGTTTTCACCGTCGTCTTCATCTGCTTCTTCAGCTCCTTGAATTCCTCAAGGGCAGCCGTTGCCTTCGCCTCGTCATCGCTCTTTCCAACGGCCGGAAGGGACTTTAATTTCTTACCGCTCTCATCCTTCACCTCTATGTCAAGGCTCGGGGAGATCCTGACGGTAAAGCTTCGGGTGCCATAATCGAAATGGCGCTCTAATCTCTCGTCAAATCCAAGATCCGGAACGATGCGGTCCGCAAGCTCTTCCACGGAAAGGCCAAGCTGCGCTGCCGCAAAGGCCATGGCATCCTGCGCCGCCTTGCGCACTTGTTTGAATTTATACTTTCTCGCCATGCCGTCCACGATCAGGAGTGCCGTGGGGCTGTCGTTCAGGGCGAGTGCCTTCACTGCCTCCGCGGCGATGGCTCCCCTGGCATTCTCCGCCCACTCGGCGATCTGATGCTGGAAAATGGGAACAATCTTTGCGCCACCATGGATCGAAGTCGCGTACAATACCCACTTCTTCTTCGCCTCAGCGCCTGATGCCATAAATCTGTTATAAACCTCGCATACGTAGGCTGCCAGTTCTGATTTGTTCAGGGAATCTGAAAGAATCCGCACTTCCTTGCAGATTCCGGGAATGGGCATGCTTGCATAAGCCAGCAATATTGCCTGGAGATACTCCTCTGATGCAACCCTAGCCTCACCTGCCGCCGCTACCTCATCGCCTGCATTTTCCGCGGCAACTTCTGATACGGCTTGTGCGCCGGCATTTTCTGCAGAATCTTCCCCTGTCTTAAAATGCACTTCCGGCATGGGCGTTTCGTAGATCCATGCCAGGCCACGCTTCTTTCCGCCCTTATGGCATTCCTTTACGTAAGCGTCCGCCGTCAATACCGGCTGTTCGCCGCCTGCCGCGCCGCCGGCCGACTCAGCACCCTGTGCGCCGCCGTCCATAAGAATGCTGCGAAGAATGTCTATAACCTTCTTGCTCTTTTCCTGTTCGATCAGGGCAAGCAGTTCCTCCTTATGGCTTGCCGCATCCTTATAATTTGCCAGAACGGTTGCAGCGAGCTCACGCTCCGCTGATTTCTTGGAGGTCTTCAGGATCCGGAGGAAATCCTCCAGCCAATCCTCGTGCGAAGCATAAATCTTTACCAGTTCTTCCTTCACCTGCTTGGAGCTCTCGCCTACGTACTTCAAAAGCTCTTCCTTATTGCCCTGGCCGTCCCTGTTCAGAATGCTGACGCCAAAGAGTCTCCCGTCCACCGGCGCTGCCAGGAATGCTGCAAGTGCTTCCTCGCGATGCTCCTCAAGCTCCTTTGCAAAATACTCCTCCAGCGCCTTTCTCTTTTCTTCCTTCTTTCCGCGATAGGATTCATAAATGATGGCAGCGACCCGGAGCCTTTGCAGAATGGGCATGCCGCCACTTGCCATCACACCCAGCAAGGCCTTCACGTGATCCAGACTGATGCCGTAGCCCTCACCGCAGAATGGCAAAATGGAGTACTCCATCTGCCTAAGCCCAAGGAAGGTAACCGCGCGGGCATAGAAATCATCCGTGCCGTAGGTCGCGCCGTAATTGATCACGTAGCGGCTCAGATCCTGATAACCGTTACTTTGACTCAGATTATTCTCCCATTTCAGCGCCGCTTCGATTCCATTCGTTCCCGTCAGGTAAGAGATGCAGTCCGTGCGGAGCTCGGAGCCTTCATGCGTCTTCGGCATGATTTCCTCAATGATCTTTTGGCGGTAATTCGTGCGCTCCGCGCTTAACAGCGGCTGTAATTTACCTTGGATAAACGTGTTGTTTCCGCTGGCTTTTGCCGCACTCACCAGAACCTGATAGCTGACGGCATTGGCCGATTTAATTGCCTCCAGATAGGCATCGGGACTTACCTGCGTCATGTATGCCATAACCTTTCCAACGTTGGTCACGGTGCTCTCTGCCACCGTATAGTTGGCATTTTTTTGCTTGCTTGCAAGCCAATGGAGGAAAACAACGTCATTTAGGCCAAAATCAACTCGCCAGCGCTTCATCTCCTCTGCCACGCCTTTTTTGTACTCCACGCCTGCGTACATGTGATCCAAAATCCGGTATACGCTCTTTCCGCTCAGGGCGATCCGAAGGAACTGGAAGATCACGGGAGAGAGCCTGTAGGTCGCCGCTGCGCTGCCGATCAGGTAATCCGCCTTACGGTCATTCAGATCCGTAGTTGCGGTAAAGTTCGTGATTCCAACGGGAACCGGCTTTTGCAGGTCTTTTTCCAGAAGGAATGCGGTCATGACCTGCTTTACCACGGGAGGGATCGCGTTGGCGTACAATAGGGGCAAAAGTTCCGGGAACATTCCCACGTAGCGCTGGAATTCCTGCGGGTACTTTTGGGCGTAAACGTTGGTTTCAAATTGGGAAACCGCTGCGCCGTGCGCCTGCTCATTGCCGGAATTCAGGCCAAGTAGATTACCAAGAAATCCAAGCACGCCCTTTTCCGCCTGCTTGTTTTCTGCAGAGGCAGGAGACGTTCCGATCGGCTTGCCATCCCACGCCTTGCCCTGGGAGCCGTCTAAGAACATTGCCGTAAGGATGGCAAAATCAGCCCCGTCCGGCACCTTTTCCGTATACTTCATGGCCGCGCGCAGTACCTCCCTGTCGTCGGTGATCTGCAAAATGCTCCTTACGCCGCGATAGGCATGCGACGCCTCCAATGCAATGCGCGTCACCTCCGGTACGTATTTGCGGGCACCGTAGGTGTGATAATAAAGCGGCATAAGGCTCACGCCAAAGATCTGGAACAGTAATTCAACGTACCGCCCGGCCATTTCATTTTCCTTGTGTTTTTCAAGTTTCTCCACGCACTTTTCCAGCTTTTGGTCTCTGGGGGAAGCCCCGCTTCCCGCCGTATAGACAAGCTTCGTTTGAACCCCAAGATCGCACGTTGCCGTCTTTCCGTCCAGGTACTGTTTCGCAAGCTCCACCTGCTGCTCTGACAGTCCACACTCCTCCAAGCTGCTGATCACTGAGTCCTTCCGTTCTTCGTCTGGATTTCTCATTTGATTTTCCTCCCCTTCTTAGTCTTCCTGTTCCCATTCTTTTTGACTGATCCGGATCCCGGCCTCGTCAAGGCCGCTCTGCCGGATTCCCTCTTCCACGTAGGCAGAGATCTCACTAAACAGGCTGCAGACCTCCGTCGCATTCTCATTGCCGATCACGTGTCTTCGTTTCTCCAATTGTTCCGACAGCTCCGCAATTCTGTCTGCCAGCCAGTCCATGCCATATTGCCTTACGTAAGTTCCCTCAAGGCTAAGCCGCTTTTGCAGGCTCTCCGGCGCGTTCATCAGTCCGCTCTGGAACAGATCTGCCAATAGTTCCCTTACGTTCGTCAGTTCTTCCCTGATCCGCCTCTCCTTCACCTTCTCTTCGATCCTTTCCAATGCCTTATTCCGCAAGCCTCTTCCCCTCTATGGTCTCTATGGGATAGAAGCAGCACTCACCCTCCGACGCATAGAAAACGCCCAGGAATACCGGCATTTCTTCTTCCTTTCGCTGAAGCTTTTTCTCCAGCCTTTCCAAACTTCGGATGGCCATTTCCTCCTGTTTGGAATAAGCAAGTTCGCCCCGGAGCCGCCTTCCGCCGAGATCTTCCAGCCAAAAGACAAGCTTTTGGTTCACCTCATCATAATGCACGTCCAGCATCTCACCAGGTCTTATAAGAAAAAGCTTGTCAGCCTCCGGAAGCTCTTCCTCCGTCTCCTTTGTCTTTGCAAGGTAAGCTTTCCAGAGTGCTTCAAAATCATCGTAGATCGTCTCGCCGATCCCTTCCGGCAGCGCGCCGCTTACCGTGATCAGATCCGCATGCGCCGTACTGGTGGAGGACAGGCGCCTGCCTGCGTTGGCCTTGCCGCCGCGAAGCCGTACCGTTGCCGTGGAAAGCTGTGAGAGCGAACAATTCAGCCCCCAGGGAACCGTCTCCGCCGCATGGCTTCTCCTCGTCCCCTTCTCATAGATTGTCGGCCTTGCAACTGTATAAGTATAAAACGTTTTTGATTTTTCTTCGAAGAAGTAGAGCGTCTTTCCCGCATAACCGGATGCGCTTTCGAAGGCGCGCATTCCGACGCCGTGGAGCAAAAGCTCCGGAACGTCCACGTAATCCGAGCGGAAGGTTCCCGCAAGGGAATAAACGGACTTTCCCCCTGCGATCATGTTTTCCATGCGCTCCGTCAGTCCATAGCACTCCGCGATCTTACGCATCAGGTCCGATGCCGTGATCTTTGCCTTCCTTCCCAGATAACCGGCAACGCTCTCCGCAAGGACGCGAAGCTTTTCCTCCAGATCCGGGAGCTTCGCATTGTGGGCCCGGAGTGCCAAGCGTTCCAAGCCAAGGGGCGTTTCGGTCGAAAGCCTTGCGCTTCCCGCCATCAGGAGATCCTCCAGAAAGATCCGGAGGTCCGCAAGGGTATCCGGCACACTCTCTTCATCAAACTCTTCCGTCTGCTGTGCTGCCGCGTCCATCAATTCTTCCACGGCCGCCGCACCCTTTTTCACCTGATACGCCAGGAGCGCAGCCGCCTTGTGAACGCAGAGCTTGTCATCATGGCAGGCACTGCAGGTAGATAATTCCAACGGGTAACAGAGCTTTACCGTCACTTCCGTTTTTAGGTTGCGCACGGTGAGCATCTTCCCCTCAGTCATCTCAAAGTCCTGTTCGAAGTCCGTCTGCGTTAAGAGCTTGATCCAATCCTTATTGCCAACGCTCTTTTTCATGCGCTCCGCGGGAACTTCGAGGAGTTCATCCTTGGGTTCCGCAACTTTGTTTCCCAAGGGTTCTCCGGCTGTCACGTTCTCCTTGCTTGCATTTCCGGCATTCGCCGTGGTATTAGCGTTCTCCGGACTTGCGGCTCCGTTTTCCGAACCTGCATCTCCAACGCTCGCTGCGGCACTCGCCGTGACGTTCGCATTCTCCTGGCTTACGTCTCCCAGCTTCTGCGCCGCGAGGATCGTCATGATCACGTGCTTGCAGATGCTGGTGGAGGGGCAGCTGCAGGTGCTGTTTGTGATGGGCAGTTTGAGCGTGACCTGCGCGTCGCCACACTGTCCCAGGATCTCTTCGCCCTGCTCCGTGACCTGCACGTCCGTGGTCTCCAAATCCTTGTAGGAACGCTTTACAATACCTTTATTTGACAGACCAGTCAGATATTCATCATCGATTGTTTTCAAAAACTGCAGAACGTTACTCATGGATGATACCTCCCACCCACGCGGCCAATTCTCCCGGCGTCATGGCTCCCACGTGCGCCCCGAGGGACGCCATCTTTGCGGCAGCCGACCTGTTGTAGTTGGGATTGGCCTCTTTATCCAATGCCGTGAGGATCATCAGCTTCACGCCTGCTTCCACAAGGCCCCTGGCACAGGCAAACATCTCCTGCGGCCTGCCTCCTTCGTAAAGATCCGTCACAAGCACAAAGATTGTTCTCTCGGGATTCTTTACCAGCGTCTCACAGTAGCGCATGGCCTTTCCGATGTCCGTGCCGCCGCCAAGCTGGACGCTCATCAGCGTCTCAACCGCGTCGTCCACGGATTCGCTCAGATCCACCATGTTCGTATCAAAGATCACAAGCTTTGTCTCCAACATGGGAAGGGATGCAAAAATGCCCGCCATGACGGAGCTGTGAATGACGGAATCCAGCATGGATCCACTTTCGTCCACGCAGATCACCACGTCCCACGTAACGCTGTGCTTCACCCTGGAAAAAAAGTATACCTTCTCCAGGACGAGTCTTTGCTTTTCCTTGTCATAATTCTTTAAGTTCCGAAGGATCGTCGTCTTCACGTCGAGATTTCTGGCCGTGGCAATGGGGTTTTCATGATTTTTGTCGATCCTTCCCGTAAGGCTCTGCCGGATTTCCTGCTCAAACTTCTTGCGAAGCTCCTCTACGACCCTCCGGACGATCTCCTTTGCCGCCTGCAGGACCTTAGGATTCATCAGTCCCTTTAACTGAATGATCAGTTTTAAGAGTTCCTGATTGGGCTCCAGCTTTTCCAGAACGGATTCATCCGTCAAGAGCTCCGTCATGCCATAGCGGTCCAGGGCTTCCTTCTCAAGCACCTCGATCGTCTCTTTGGGAAAGAGGCGGTTCACCTCGTTGATCCACTTGGACACCGTCAGCTGGGACTGTCCGCTTCCGCCCATGAGCTCCTTGGGATCGCGCACGCCCTCGTCCTCCCCGTACTCGCGGGAATACAGATAGTCCAGCACGTTGTCCATGTCCTGGAACGTCTGGCTATCCTCGCCAAAGGAAATCTGCCCGTCCGCATAGCGTCCAAGCATCAGCCGCCATTTATTCAGTTGTTCGGTATTCCGGGCATTCTCCATCTTTCCAAACTCACCTTCCGGCTTATTACGCCATATGCTTTTGTAATATGCGTTCTTCCAGCGCTTTCCCGTAGGCAAACTCCTCGGCGCTGACTGCTTTCAGGTCCTCAAATTCCGCCGTCTTAAGGCCGTATTTCCTCGCCACTTTGGATGCAAGGCGGTCCATTTCCGTGGGCGTAAAAAAGCTAAATGCCAGGCGGAGCTGCGGCAATATTTTCAGAAAATCCTCATACTCCGTCCGAAGCAAAAAGTCATCCAGCATGTCGATCATGCCTTCCCACGCAAAGATCACGTCGCGGGCCACGTAGAACAGACCGCGCACGAAATCCGCCGCCTTTCCCGCCTTTTCTCCGGACGCCAAAAGATATCCCCTCGTCGTCTCCGCGATCTCCTCGGAGGAGAGCTCTCCATAGGCAAAGAGCAGTCCGTTCACGCCGCCGGAAAGCAAGGCATTTAGGTCAGCCGACTTCGACATCTTCCCAAGGATCTCGATGAAATAGCCCTGCTCCTCCGCCATATGGCTCCGAAGGAATGTGCGGTAGAGCTCCTTCAATGCTTCCAGCACCTTTTGCGCATCCTCATCCTTCACGTTCGTAAGGTGTCCCAAAAGTGCCAAAAGCTTTTGCACGACAAGATCCCGCAAGGGGATCAGATCCGTTTCATACCCATAGAGCTCTTTTACGTCAATGAGCATCCCAAGGTTGGAAAAGGTCTTGGTCAGCGAGAAGAAATCCTCGCTGGCCTGTATGATCTCACTGAGCTTTTCCCAGATCCCGGCCTTGCCAAAATCCAGGTCCATCTCAAACATTCTCACCACCAGGGAAGAAGCCGCGCCGGCGTCCGTCTCCTCCTGAAACTGCTTATCCACAAGGGACCTGCATGCCTCCTCGAGGGTTCCGCCATAGACGGAAGCCTCGATCAGGGTGCTTGTCACCTGGGGCTTGTAATTGTATTCCCAAATCTCACGGATCAGGTTACGGTCCTTTCGGAGCCGAAGATTCGGCCCCTTCTTCCGGACGGCAAAATCCGTTCCAAGGAAATCCATGCGATACAAGAAGGCGCTGATTTCACGATGCCGTTTTTTCCCAAAGAGGGAAAGCGTCAGCTCCTTCCTCGTCGATGCGTGCACGTCCAAGCGATACGTATGACAGAGCTTCTCAAAATCATTGCAAAGTGGAGGCAGTTTCGCACTCTCCAAAAGCTTTCCGATGCGATTGCCCGTAAGCCTCTCCCGGAGCACGCGCATGGGGCGGTCCGTGGCGAGCTGATACTCTCCCTTTACGTAATTGGACAGCACGGCATCCGTGAGCTCATAAACGCCCGGGAACGGCTTTCCGCGAAGGCGTGCCAGGTTTAGGCACATGGTCAGGGCGCAGATCTCGTCAAACGTGGAAGGATATCCTTCCTTTTGGCGCACGCGCTTTCCGACCTCCACCAGGAACTGCAGGATCACCTGCTCATATATATTTCTGACGTCGTTGTCATTTTCCCGGAATTCTTTTTCCTGAAGCTCATTTTCCACAGAAGCTTGACGTTCACCAGACGCTTGGAGCTTTCGCACCTTCTCAGAATCAGCTTCTCGCTGGCACTCCTGCAATTCTTCCCAGATTCTTTGATAGAACATTGGATGGGGCATGCCGCTGCAATACCCGTTTAGGCGATCCGCCGCCTCCATGGAATAGGACATGAGATACACGCCCTTATCCTGCGCATCGATGGAGTGAAGCTTATTCTCAGCATGCCTGGCAAGAAGCCCTTGTGGAATCTCGTTGCCAAACAAATCGCCGCCGATGGCAATCGCGTTTTCTTCCTCACGCAGTAGCCACCGCACGGGATCCACAAGTCCTGCCACGTGGAAGCCACCCGTCACCACAAGCACTTTTTGATGGTTTCCAAGCGCATCCGCAATCTGCGTGCGCATGTAAGCTTCCCTGGCAAGGCACCCATCCTCCTCCATGGTTTCTACGCCTGTGTTGGCGCGTGAAAGCACGCAGTAATGGAGCACGTCCGCAAGAAACTCCTCCGTCTCCCCGATCATGCCCTGCATTTCAAAATGGCGCTCCCAAAATTCGTCAAAGCTGCGAAACCCGCTACGCTCCACGACGCCTTGGATAAAGGCATTCTCCGAAAGGTACGCGTCATCATTATAGCTATTCTTTTCGTCCTGTTTTCTAAGCCCCTTGCCTTCCTTCTCGGCGATCAAAATCTCCTCAAAGGGAAGATCCATGAACCGCGCGGGAATGCCTGCCGCCCTTCCTTCCCTGAGGGCCACAAGCTCAGGCGACGTGTCCAAAAATGGATAATAACAGCGGTAGTCCCCATTGTTTTCATCGATCAGGCCCTTTTTATCCCGGTAGGAATAATAGATACAAAAAGGTGCCTGGGTCGCCGGATCCGTCATGTCGTCCGTAAGGTCATTTGCATTTTCCGGGCCTTCGATCAGAATGCAATCCGGCTGATAACTGGCAATGACCCTTTTGAGGTGCAGGGAACAGGCGGGGCTGTGATGCCTTACCGGGAAATAAAAGACGTTTCCCTCCAGGCTGCAGGCTGCGTTCATCAGCCTAGATATTTCTTCGCCTCGTAATACGCGTTCCATATGCCGCCCTCTTTTGCACTCTTATCGCGAATGACCGTCTGGAAATAGCTGCGGACCTTCGGCAGGTCGTCGCCGTTCTCCTTCGCCACCGCACCCACAAGATTCTGTACCATCGCGTCCATGCTGATCCTGGAGTCGCCGTAATAGTACGCGTTCATCATGGTCTGATAATAGACGGACACTGCCTCTGCCGTGCTCATGACGGCGGAAGGCCTGTCAATCTGATGTCCCATGGAGGAAACGCCTTCGCGCAGCTCATGATAGGTGGAAGCCAGCACCTCTGCCGCTGCCTCATCCACCGACATCTCAATCTGATTCTCCTTCGTCAGCTTCTCCACTTCCTGAAGGATGATCTGCTTCTCCAACGCCACTTCGCGCACGGGCAGGACCGTCTCGAAATTGAAACGGCGCTTGAGGGCGGAGCTCATCTCGTTCACGCCCTTGTCTCTCGTGTTTGCCGTGCCGATGACGTTAAAGCCCTGCTTTGCGAACAGGAGACCGCCGTCGCCCAGTTCCGGCACGTTGAGCACCTTGTCACTGAGCACGCTGATCAGGCTGTCCTGGATCTGCGCGGGCGTTCTCGTGATCTCTTCAAAACGGGTGAGGATGCCCTTCTCCATTCCCACGTACAGCGGTGACGGCACCAGCGCTTCCCTTACGGGACCGCGGTCAAGGAGCATCGCGTAGTTCCAGGAATACTTGATCATGTCCTCCGTCGTTCCCGCCGTGCCCTGGATCGTGTTTGTGCTGCAGCCGGAAATGGCTGCAGACAAAAGCTCCGAGAGCATGGATTTCGCCGTGCCCGGTTCCCCGACCAGCATGAGTCCGCGGTTCCCCGCGAGCGTCACGATGCAGCGCTCGATCAGCGTGTCGTTGCCATAATACTTTTTCTTTATCGTGATCTCTTTTCCGTTATATGACAGTGGTTTCTTACTGCCAAGAATAAACGTCCGCACGGCCTGCGGTGAAAGCTTCCAGCCAATGGGCTTTCTCGCCGCGTCATTTGCTGCCAGCGCCTCCAGTTCCTCACGATATTGCACCTCCATGGGCGGTCTCATCATCTTCGTTTCGCTCATTTTGTCATCCTCATCTTTATTGGTTTAGGGATTGGTTTCCTTCCTCTTTCACTCATAAAAGCCGTCTGCCTTTGGCAGCCGCCGCTGCTTCGCAGCTTCTGCTTTTATTTCGTGTACGCTCGGGTGAAACCAAATACCTGCTTCGCAGGTGCTTGGTTTCCTTCCTCGCTACAAAAATAACCGCTACGCCTTCGTGCATAGCGGTTTTACTCTAAAAAAATTATATACTTTGCAGGTCAAAGTTGCAAGCGGATTTTCATGTTTCTAAGGCATGACATTTCCATATGCAAAACTTGGCTTCATACCTTTCCTCCCGTAGTTTTCACCGTTCGCCTACGGGTGCATTTTCTTCTTTTGCCTTTCCGCCCGTAGTTTTCTCCGTTCGCCTACGGGTGCATTTTCTTCTTTTGCCTTTCCGCCCGTAGTTTTCTCCGTTCGCCTACGGGTGCA
>JAFZNO010000014.1 GCA_017552985.1 Lachnospiraceae bacterium | reverse complement strand
TCATCGAAAGGGCGGCACTGTATCTTGAGGCAGCGGTGAACGTTCAGTTCAAGTTTAGCGCGAACGCTCCCACGGACCTTCGCGTGGTGATCACGGACAATGCGGCATGCACGAACGTGATTGGCGAGTATCCCGCAATCGCGCAGCAGATGGACGGGGGACTATATTACGTCAACGTGGACGCCCTAAACGCGGCCCAGATGAGAAAGACGATTTACGCGACGGTAATGAAGGGAGACCAAAAGGTCAGCAACACTTATCGTTACAGCATTGAGTCCTATGCAGCATCCAAGAAGGACGGCGGTGACGGAAAGCTGGAAGAACTGATCGACGCGATGATGCGCTATGGGGATTCCGCATGTGATTTCGCGAATAAAAAATAGGCATTGAAATCCTGTGCCATGCAATAAGGATGGTAAAGTAGTAACTTATAATGATTCAGCGGAAGGAGGGGAGCGGTCGTGCGCGGGAAGTCAAAGAACGTGGTATGGTTTGTTGTTTTTCTGGTACTGGCAGGCGTGCTTCACGTTTTGGAAGATTTCTGCCATAACGTGCCCTCCCCGGATTATTCCGTTGTCACCATGCTTTTCTGCATGGTATTCATGATCTATACGGTTCTTTTGATCTCGTGGATCCAGTCCGTTCACAATAGGCTCTTGCCATCCAAGGCCAGATCCTACATGATCGTGATCGCGATCCTGATGATCCTGTATCTTTCCGAGCGCGCCTTCAAGTATCGCATCGCCAGTGATGCGCCGTCACTTCGGCTGTGCTGGTATTCCTATTATCTCCCGATGACGCTGATACCGACGATGTTTCTGATGGTCTGCATTCAGATCGGAAGGGAGGAAAAGCCTGCCAAGTGGGACGAGCGCTTGCTTCTTCTGCCGGCAGGTTTTCTTTCTGGTCTCATCCTTACAAATGACCTGCATCACGTGGTCTTTCGGCCAAAGGAAGGGATCGGAGAATTTTATGGCAAGGCGGGAACCTATACTTACGGGATTACGTTCTACCTGACGTACGCATGGATGATCCTGACGATCCTTGTCGGGATTGGATTTCTGGTCAGAGCCTGCGGCATGAGAAGAAGCAAGAAAAAGCTGCTTTACGTGGCGGGAATTGCCGCGATCTGGTATTTCCTGATCGAACTGCACAAGATCAAGGCTTACGTTGAATTTATCCCGCCCTATGAATCGCCGGAGATCCATATTTTCTCCATGCTGGCGATCTTTGAGTTTTGCATTCGCGTTGGCTTGATCCCACACAATGAAAACTATGCCGGATTCTTTTCGACGCTTCCCATGCCCGTTATGGTCACGGACGCGAAATTCCGGCCCGTATTCCGGTCGGCAAACGAGATCACGGCAGACCAAAAGAGTTTAGAAAAGGCCCTTACGGAGCCGACCTATCCCATTCCCGATCAAAAGCTTTCCGGAAGGCAGATCCGCGGCGGATATGCCTTTTGGATGGAGGATGAGAGGGAGGTGCGGAAGGCGAATGAGAGGCTTTTGGAGGCAAATGACCTTCTCGAGAGCGAGAATACGCTGATCGGGTATGAGAACCGTCAGAAAGAGCAGAATGCTTATTATCGTTCCCGTCATCACATTTACCACGAGATCGCGGAGAAGATGTATCCCTACCAAAAGCGCATAGAGGAATTGCTGAATTTGATAAAACCCGGAGAGGAAAATTTCAAGAACCGGATCGCCGAGGTCTCCGTTCTAAATGCGTACGTAAAGCGCAAAACCAATCTGCTGCTGATGGCGTCGGAGAAGGAGGGCATTCCCGTGAAGGAGCTTTTGCTCGCCGTTTCCGAGTCGGGACGCTACCTGTCCTACGTGGGCCTGAAGACCTCCGTGGACGAGAGCGGATTCAAGGAGGAAGGAATGAGTCTCACGGATGAGACGATCATTGCACTGTATGACAGCTTTGAAGTGCTGGCGGAATGGCTGATCGGCCGTGGGTCCCTTCTCATGGTGTCCCTAGGTGATGAGGGACTGAAGCTTGCAACGGACGCGGAGGCGGAGAATGCGGTGGAGACCGTGCTTCCCGTAAGATGCGTTTCACAAGAAGGCATTGCCTATCTGACCATTTTGGCAAAGAAAGGCGGTGATTAACGTGAACGTTTTAGGAATCGTAAATGCGTCACTGGTCGGCTCCACCGTCTGGGACGCCATGCGAACGCCGCTCAGGGAGGTGCTGGTCACTTGTGCCATGCTGCTGGCGCTTCTGCAAGGGTATCTCTGCCTGGCGCATTTGAGGAACAAGAACAAGGGATGGCTTACGGTCCTGGCGTTTCTTCATTTTTCCGTTCTTTTTGCGACGTTTTATCTTCTGCTGGATGGCATCTTCCATTTCGAAGAACCTGCGTACCCGCGGACTTGGCCAGTCGTAACGACCATGTTTTGTTCCCTGCCGGCGGCAGCAGTGGCATGCTTTGAGCTTTTGTCCTTTGGGTATCTCCTTTGGCAGTTTCACGTATCCCGGCGTTTCCGCGAGTCACACCTGACTCCCTGGTCCGTCAAGGAGACGGTAGACCTGCTTCCCGCGGGCGTAGCGTTCGCCCAGGAGGACGGGAACGTGGTGTTCTCAAACATGACGATGAAGGAGATTGCGAATTCCCTGACGGGAAAGATCCTTACGAATCTGGAACCTATGATGGAGAGCGCAAGGGAGCGCTCCCGCGGGAAGGAAGAACCAGAAAGCGGAGAATTACGGGCGAGCGATGGAAAGCCGCGGGTGAGTGCCGGAGATCCGCAAGTAGGCGATGGAAAGGCACGGCCGAACGAGGGGGCCTTACAGGTTGCCTTGCCAGACGGCTCGAAGGTTTGGCAGCTAACGCCTGGGAAGATCACGGAGAGCGGACAGTCGTATCTTCAGCTGACGGCAACGGACGTCACGGCGCAGGTCCGGATCAACGAGGAGCTGCAGGGAAAAAACAAAAAGCTCCGCGAGCTTAAGAGGCGTCTGGAAATCTATAACCGCACGGCGGAGCAGATCATTATCTCGCAGGAACTCTTGAATGCCCGCATGCAGGTGCATAATGAGACGGGACACGTTCTTCTTGCCAGCAGGCATTACATGGATCATCCAAGTGCCATAGACGAGGAGGCGCTGCTTCAAACCCTGAAGCTCACCAATGCCCATCTGCTAAAGGAATACGAGGAGGATGACACGGAGCGCGACACACTTTCGGAAGCGATCGAAATGGCGGGAGAGATTGACGTGACGGTCAAACTGACGGGAATGATCCCGGAAGACGGGACGCCCAGGACCATTCTCGCGGCGGCCATCAGTGAGTGCGCGACCAACACCAAGAAGCACGCGGACGGGGATCTTCTCTTGGTGAACGTGGAAGAGAGCGGAGGGAAATGGACGTTCCGGCTCTCAGGAAATGGAGAACCCTCGGAAAAACCTGTCACGGAATCGGGCGGACTGTCCTCTCTCAGGACGCTTGTCGAGAATGCGAACGGCAGCATGGAAGTGACTGCTTTGCCAGATTTTACGCTGACGATCCGGATTTAAGCGCGTGGCGCTTGACCAGTCGGCGCCGGAGAAAAAATTTTTGGAAATAGAAAAAATGGTTCTTGCGGGTGATGAAAGTCACCCGCAATTTTTTGTAAAATGGTCATGGTGGGGGAGTTTAGAAATCAATTCGTAGGAGGGAGAGGCGTGAGAAAAAGTAGTAAAAAAGCATTTGTGAGGACATTGGGCTTTCTTGTCATCATGATCCTGACTGTTTTTGCGTTTTCGGCGCAGGCGAAGGCTGACAAGTTTAAGTGCAGCATCTGTGATGAATGGAAGGAAGATGGGGTTGATTATTGCATTTGGTGCATGGGCTGTGAGGATTGCGTCGAAATCTGCGATCGTTGCGGTGAAACATGTTTAGGGTGTCATAGGGATCATCCGGGAGTAGAAGAATACGCCCCCTGCCCTGATTGTGGGAAGTGTAAGGAGGGCGTAGATTATTGCTTAAATTGTGGAAGATGTGCAGAGTGCGTGACAATGTGCGACCGCTGCGGAGAAAGGTGTCTGTTATGTCATGAAGAATATCCTGGAACAGAGGAGTATGAAGCTTGTCCTGATTGCGGCAGGTGCAAGGAGGGCGTGTATTATTGCCATGAATGCGGACGGTGCGAGGATTGCACGGAACTTTGCAATATCTGTCACGAGACGTGTATGGAATGCGGCGAGCTAATAATGGGGGATCCGACAGACGAGAAAGCGCCTTGTCCCGGCTGTGAAGAATGTAAGGCTGACGGGCGGGAATTCTGCCGTGAGTGCGGTTATTGTGAAAATTGCGTGGCGTTGTGTGAAGGATGTGGTTTTTGTAATGAATGCGCGATGGTGATCGGCCTGCATTGCCCTGAGTGTGAGAATTGTTACGAGGACGTTTACCGCTGCGCGGATGGGGGAGACCACTGCAAAGAGTGTTGCGAGCTTTGCCCGGAATGTGGAAAGTGCTTTATTGAAGCAGGAGAAGATGCCTGCGTATACTGTGAGCGTTGTGAGGAATGTTGCGCGGAGAATCAATGCAGACTCTGTGGCATCTGCGAGATGGATCCGGCTTACGAAGAGCATTTCTGCGTAGATTGCGGAAGGTGTTTTGGAGAGGCGGATCAGTGTGACGGCTGCATGCTTGCAGATGAGATTCGCTGCGTGGAATGTTGTGAGGCGCTTGCAAGACTGGAAGGATGTAATTGTACTTCGCCGGTCTGCGTGTGTGATCCGTCTTATTACGAACACATGGCGTCAATCCACGGCATTACGTTTGCGGGACATTCGGCAACGGCAAGCAATGCATGGTCTTTGGATGATACTTACCATTGGCATGACTGCCGCATTTGCGTGGAGAGCAGTCATATTACGGACAAGGCGAAGCATTCCTATAATGAGTTTGGGGTTTGTACCGTCTGTGGTTACAGCGCAAACGCGGAGATCGTGATCACTTCGCAGCCCAAGGATTGCCATGCCAAGATACATTATATCGGATGGGGTCCCAGTTACTTAGAAGCCGTTCCCGATGAAGAAAACACGGTAAAATTTGCAGTAACGGCATATGGTAAAAATGCGAAGAAGGATTTGCACTATCAATGGTATTGCAAGCGTGCGGGATCGAGTGCGAAGATCGTGCAGGAGGGAACGGGAATATATTCTGAAGGTTTTTGCCGCGGTGCGCAGTTGCCCGTTCTGACCATCAATGTTATTACGGATGCCTGCTATCTCACGGATTACGGAGAACCCTATGAGTTCTATTGCGTGATCACGGATGACAACGGAAATTCCGTCACGAGTGAAAGCGGAAAAATGCTGGTGAAGCATGATCATCTTCTTTGGTTTAGTGACAATCTGAAGAATGAACAGGGTCACGTATTATGCTGCGTTGGTGACGGGTGCCCCAGCGTAAGCAAGCTTCAGCCTCATGAATATGGAGATTACAAATGGGTTTTAAAGGCCGACGGAACGCAGGATTACGCGTACCGCGAATGTACGGTTTGCGGCTATCGGGAAACCTTTGAAGCACATGAGCATCAATATGATTACGTGGCCATGCTTGATGCCATCTATAGAGATGAAGTGACCAGGGTTAAGGAAGACACGGTACGGAATATTTATATTTATGAGTATGAGCAGGACGGGCATACCATACGCGGTGAATTTACGCCGCTCTATCATTCCATCACCTGCAGCGTGGCGGGCTGCCATTTTGCGATGCAGGAAAAACATGACTGGTCGAGTTGGTCCGTCGTAAATCCATGTTCCGCGAAGGCACCGGGTGCAATCTACCGCACTTGCTCCGTTTGCGAAATGCAGGAGACTTGGAACAAGCAGGGATACTGGTGGCATACGCATCCCATCAATATCAAAAACGGACACGTGAAGGAAATGGACGGAGCGCTCCTGCAGGACGAGGCTGTCCTGAGCCGAATCATTAATCAGATAATATTAAAGGCAAATAAACTGGAAGAATATGACATTGCGGAGGAGGGAAGCACGGTCCTGATTCTTCCTGACCCAGTGGAGGGGAAGAAGGTTAAGAGCGTCAACGTAACCATAGACTTAAGTATAAAAGGATATAATGACGTATATACGCAAACTTTGGACGTGACGGAACTGAAGGCAGGATTGGCATACGCGTTTACCGTACCCGTTTCCGATGACAGGAATGATTATCAGGGGAATTACGTGGAAATAGAATTTGTCTATGAGACGTGCACTCACGCTGAGAGGAAGACGATCAACCGCGTTAACGCGACCTGTACGGAGATCGGTTACAGCGGAGACAGTGTTTGCAGGTTCTGTGAGCATCTGATCAGAAAGGGAGAATTCATAGCGCCGACCGGACATGACGAAGCCGTTCCTGCAACGGAGGACGTGTACGCATCGAATGCCAAAGGTGAAATCGCCAGGGACAGGGACGGTTATAAATTATATACGATCCATATGGCGGAAACCGTTTCCTGTGACGACTCTGATTATCGCGGAAGCTACACCGGGGACTTGATCTGTCCGAAGTGTAAGGAGGTTCTGGTAAAAGGAAAGTACGTGGAAAAAGAACATTCTTATCAGCTGCTCAACCTTTTTGACGAGAAGACCAGGAAGAATCTGCAGCAGCGGTATGGAGTGAGGGAGTACGAGCCACCGCATAACGGTCAGGATGGTTATTCCGGTGATTTCGTTTGTGAGATCTGTGGCAAGATCAAATGGGGCCACGTCATTAAGAGCCAACAGTTTGCACCAGAGGTGAAGATCAGCAAGAAATCCTTAACGCTCTATGATACCATCGCCATTGATTTCAAGATTGAGGAGGCGGCACTGGAAGGAAAGTATGAGAATCCATACCTTATAGTGACCCACAATGGCGTGGAGAGTCAGTTAACGACCTGTAAGGACAGTTCGGACGATAAGTATTACGTTTTTAGCGTCAGGGTGGCGCCGCATGAGTTGGGGGACGTTCTTACGGTTTTGCCTTGCGCGTATAACGAATACGGTGAGGAAGTAAAGGGTACGTCCATAGATTACTCCGTGGCGGAGTACTGCAAAAACATGTTGAACAATGAGAAGTATCAGGATGCTGCATGGGCAACCTTCAGAAGACTTCTCGTGGACATTTTGCTCTACGGCGACGCGGCGCAGGTCTATGCGGAATATAAGACGGACAGCCTTGTCAGCGCGTTCCTTACGGATGCGCAGAGGAGCATGGGCACCAACGTTAACGTGGCCATGAATTATCAGAGCGTAAAGGATAAGGCCTTTGCAACGGTGGATGAGGAAGACCAACTGGCAAGTCTCGAGGCGGCGGCACTTTACCTGGAAGCAGCAGTCAACATTCAGTTTAAGTATACGGCTGATAATCTTTCGGGACTTTGCGTGGTGGTCACGGACGACGAGAACGGAACGAACGTGATGGAAAAGCTTACGGTAAAAGCAAACCTGATCGATGACAAGGGACGATACTACGTCACGTTTGGAGGCTTGAATGCAGGCCAGATGCGAAAAACGGTCTATGCAACGATGATGAAGGGGAATAAAAAAGTCAGCAACACGTATCGCTACAGCATCGAATCCTACGCCGCATCCATGAAGGGCAAGGGCGTTCCGAATCTGGACAATCTGCTGGACGCGATGATGCGCTACGGAGATTCCGCTGCAGCATACGCTTCAGGGAATTAAGCCTTGCGGAGGGGAGGAAAACAATGTCATGAATAAATTAATTGCAAGGATTTTGGGCTTTCTGGCGATGATCTGCGTTGCGGTAGCCTTGTTGCCTCAGACGGCTGCGAGGGCATATGCGGACTGTGCGACGCAGGTCAACGTGTACGACGAGGACGGAAACCTTCTGGGAAAGCTTGACTCGAAAACGAAATACGTACAGTACGGCCGGCTGGTGAAAAACGCCGAGTTTGGTCTGGACGGGTGTACGGCTTATTTTGACGCCGGATCAGGGACCCTGTGGCTTGTGGATTACAGCGGCGGTCCCATTGAGGTGCCGGATGATTCAGATCACGAAACGCTCCATGACCTGACCATTGTGCTGGAGGGGTCGAGCGTGATCACGAACACGGGTAAGAATGACAGCGTATTATTTGGCGTGAAATGCGATCCCGGCGTTCTTACCATCGATTCAACGGCAAATGGCAGCCTTGTGGTCAACGTAACCACTCAGACGGATGGGGCTGGCAAGGTAACTACCTATGGCATAGAGTCGGAAAAGTCAGAGCACGCAAATGGCGGATTTACGTTGAAGGGTAACGCGGACCTGACGATCAACCTGAAGAATGAATCCGGCAGCAATAAGAGCAACGTTTACGGCGTTTATTCGGATGGAGTCCTCCAGATCCTGGATTCCGCGTCCATTAACGTGAAGACGGAAACGGATGGATTCTACAACATGGTCATCGGACTTTATTCGGATTGCCTTAGTAACGTGAAGGAAGGTTTGATCATTGATACCGCGGGTAACGTTACCGTGGATCTGCGCAGCGTTGTTAATGCTACGTCGGCGACTCCGGTCCGGTGGTATGGAGCATTTGTTGAAGAAAATTCCTTGGCGCTGAAGCGTGTCAATACCATGATTTTAGTCTGCCGGTCCTACGATGACGTGAAGCCGGGATTTACCTATAATGACAAGAAGATCGGGAAATGGACGGTAAAGGAGGGACCCAGGGTCTATACGATTTACAGACACGCGGATTTCCCGGAGACCGACGTGGATGTTTGGGGACATTACAGAACGGCAGTGACGGAGATCAACGCGGAAGTAGACCATGACAAATACTATATGTATGGCACGGTCGGCTGGCCCAAGTTTACCGTGGCGGAAGATGCCCTCTATGAGTTTGATAACAACAACGTAAAGTGGGAGCGCAAGGAAGGGGACAAGTGGGTCAGCGTAAAGATGCAGGGTTCCTTCCAAAGAGGAACGTACCGCTATACCGTTCCGGTGCGGATCAAGGATACTTCGGACTATCGCTTTCCGTTCTTTTATGAAACGCCTGACCGCCCTACGGTTAAGGTTAATGGCGTAAAATGGCAGGTGCTTGACGTGAACGTCATGGGAACGTATCTGGATTGCTGGATCACCGTGCGCTCACCAGAGTACGTTATCGAGGACAATCCCGTATCCAATATTTCCATTCAGGGCAAGCTTCCCGCATTGGAGGCGGGAGAGCCGCTCCCGGCGACAAGTGAGATCAAGACGTCGGACTCGGCGTATGAGATTTTGGATGCCTACTGGATCCGGGAGAAAGATCAATCCATTCACAGGGATGACGGCGCGACCGTGGCACGCAATGAGGATTACCGTCTTGTGGGGGTGTTTATTCCAAAGACGGGTTACGTGTTTACTGAGACGGAGGACGGGATCACCTATTATGACGGAGACCATAATAAGATCTATGCCGGTCCGATGACGACGTATACGGGGACACTGGGTTGGACGGACCGGGATCATTACGGTGAGACGCTTCCACACATGTGCATTGATTGCCACGTGGGGGGCTATAAGATCAAGCACGTGTCCATCGATTCCCTGACTCTTCCCTATGATAAAGAGTCTGGTTCGAACGCAAACGGCAAGGTATTTGTGGTGGATGAGAAGCGTTATGAGATCCTAAGCCAGGGCTGGTATGCAAAGAGTAACGGCGAAAGCCCGGTTAATACTTTTGTCAGGGGAAAAACATATTATTACAGGGTTCATTTGCAGGCAAAGCAGGGATATGAATTCCCCAGCGCTGCGGACGCGGGAAATTTGTCGGCGGAGGAATTGCCGGTATTTATCAATGGGGATTCCGAGTGCGTCACCGAGCGATACCGGGATGCGGACGGCACCATATGGATCACTGGCGCGTTTAAGGCGGAAGGCTGGGTCATCGAATACTTTGGAGATTTGGAAATTTGTAACCTAAAGAAGCCTAAGGTTGGAGAAGTTGTCACTGCCGCGAGCGTTCCGGCAAACGTGAATTACGAACTCGCCGGCGAAATGTGGGTAAAGTATTCGTTAGACGGCAAACCCCAAAGCATCTGCGATCCGGGAACGGAGTTTGAAGCAGGCTGCCTGTATTATTACATAGGCTTCTTGCGACCGGTTTCTCCCTACGTACTCGTAACTGACGAGGAAATGTATAAGGGAAAGATCAAGGTCAACGGAGAGATTGCGCAGGCGATTGACAGTGAGTATCTTGCTTCCATTTCCGGAGATGATGAGAAGGAACTGGAATATAATTGCGCCGCGTATCATTACGAATGCATCCCCGTTGACGACGGGCAGATCATGGTCAGCAGATGGTTCCGCACTAGAGAATCACGATTTGATG
Source organism: Lachnospiraceae bacterium (assembly GCA_017552985.1). Lineage (GTDB taxonomy): Bacteria > Bacillota > Clostridia > Lachnospirales > Lachnospiraceae > Acetatifactor. The sequence goes on along the minus strand of JAFZNO010000014.1, from coordinate 16,846 downwards.
ACAGGCTCGTGATCGCGAAAAAATCCCTGACGTTATATGACACCATTGCAATAGATTTTAAGGTGCCGGCAGCAGTGGCGGAATGGTATGAGGATCCCTTCCTTTTGGTGACGCAGGACGGCGAGGAGAGCGAGAACCGGAATTATACCGTTAGCAGTGACGGGGAATACTTGGTATTTAGCGTCAGAGTGGCACCGCACGTGATGGGCGACGTGATCCAGGTGGTACCATGCGCTTATGACTCCGACCGCAAAGTGGTTGAGGGAAGGTCCATGGAGTATTCCGTTGCAGATTATTGTAAGAACATGCTTGGCAACGAAAATTATCAAAGCGATGAGTGGGCAGACTTCCGCAGATTGTTGGTAGACATTTTGTACTATGGCGACGCGGCGCAGATCTATGCGAACTATAGGACGGACCGCCTAGTCAGCGCCTTCCTCTCGGATGAGCAAAGAAGCATGGGGACGGACGTAAATACGGCAGTGGAGTGTAACAGCATAAAGGACAAGGACTTTAGGAACGCGAATGCTACGAATGGGTTGGCAAGCATTGAGTCGGCGGCATTGTACCTTGAGGCGGCAGTCAACGTACAGTTTAAGGTCATGGCAAGAGATACGACGGGTCTGCGCGTGGTGATCACGGACGATGAGGATGGTCAGAACGTGATCGGCGCAGCTCCGGTTAAAGCGAGCAACGTAGACGAGAATGGACGTTACGTCGTGAGGTTTGCCGTCCTTAACGCAGGTCAGATGAGAAAACCCATTTATGCAACCGTGATCAAGGGAGGCAATAAGGTCAGCAACACTTACCGCTACAGCATCGAGTCCTACGTCGCATCCATGAGGGGCAGGGAGATCGCAAATCTCGACAACCTGCTCAACGCCATGATGCGTTACGGTGATTCCGCAGCATTGTTCGCGAAATCAGTGAAATAAATCATTAAAAATGGTTCCTGCGGGTGATGTAAATCACCCGCATTTTGTGTATAATGATCTTAGAGGAGGTGGAGAAGTGGGCAATAAGATCAGGGTGGTAATTGCGGATGATCAGTACGTTGCGCGAGGCTTTTTCGAGATGTACGTAAAGATGTCCTCGGAGTATGAGCTTGCGGCGTCCCTTGCCACGGCGGAGCAGGCCGTGAATTACTGCAGGGGAAATCCGGTGGACCTTGTCATCATGGACGTCATGATGAAGCGCGGGCTGGATGGCCTGACGTGCGCGGAGACCATCAAGAATAATGATCCGAAGATACGGGTCATTCTCGCGACTTCGACCGCGGAGTACCAGTGGATCGAAAAGGCGAAGAAGGCAAGGATCGATAGTTTTTGGTTTAAGGAATATGATGAAAGTTCGCTCTTGGAGGTGATGGACCGTACCATGCGGGGCGAGTCCGTCTATCCCGGTGAGGCGCCGGATCCGGAGTTTGGCGACACGATGAAATCCAGCCTTACGGAACGGGAACTGGAAATCCTAAGGGAACTGACAACAAACCGTTCTAACGAGGAGATTGCCGAAAAGTACGGAATCTCCCTCAACACGGTCAAACGTCACGTCCAGAACATGCTTAACAAGACAGGCTACGTGAACAGGCTGGAGCTTGCGGTCAACGCAAAAGCATTGGGACTTGTCGTTCACGAGGACGACAGGACGGACTGCAAGGGCGGAAAGACGTGAAAAAACATTAAAAAATTCTTTACAAACAAGAAAAGCTATAATATAATAAAACCAGTTGTAATAATTCTTTATGAGTAAGGAGGTTCTATTGTGAACAAGGAAGCATTTGAGGAAATTGCAGTAGAAGTTATCCGGTTTGATGCAGAGGACGTTATTACCACTAGCGGTATTACACTTCCGGATGATGATTGATGAAAGATAGATTCATCGCTTAGAAAATTTGCAACTTTGGCTCGGGGAAAAGCATCCGCGGGCCTTTTTGCGTTGGAGAAACATGAGGAAACCAGTCAAGAAAACGTTTCGCCATATGATCTTGTTTTTGCTGCTTCTCTTTTTGGGAGGTCTTTTTGACGTGCTGGGCAGGAATACGCCCATGCAAACCTTGACGTCCGTATATTACGTCAGTCTTGCCGTCGCTTATGCGGGCAGACTGTCGAACCGGATCGCTGACGGTAGGATGCGCAGATTGCTTACGGCAGTCGCGTGGATGATCGTCATCTTTTTTTTATTGCGATGTCTGAAGTACTATGCCTTTCACGGAAACGACCTGGCGGTGAGGATGCTTTGGTATCTCTACTATTTCCCCGTGCTCTTTTTGCCGACGATATCCTTCTGGGCGGCTCTGGCCATGGACGCCGACGGAAAAAAGATTTTTGAGAGACTGCGCGCGCTCACGGGAATTGTTTCCGGGGGACTTTTGGCATGTGTGTTGACCAATGACCTTCATCAAATGGTTTTCCGGTTTTTGCCCGGACTTCAAAACTGGGATTCGGATTATCAGTATGGTTTGGCCTATTACGCGGTTGCGGCATGGACGATCCTTATGTTTGCGGGATCCGTGGCCGTGTTGACAAAGAAATGTCACGTCTCCCTTGGGAAGAGCATGTTCTGGGTGCCGTTGATCCCAATTGGTCTGGGTTTCCTGTATTCTTTTCTTTACGTTCTCGGAATGCCGCCGCAATGGAACGGAATTAACATAGTTGAGTTTCCAGAAGTCGCCAGTTTTGTCGTGGCATGTTTTTGGGAATGTTGCATATGCATTGGCCTGATCCCGTCGAACGAGGGCTATGACGAGCTGTTCAACAACAGTGACCTTGCCGTACAGATCACGGACGCGGACGGAAACGTAAAATTCTCATCCGCAACGGCAGTCAGACTCACCAAGGAGCAAATGAACGCGGACGTGCAACTCAATGAAAATACGGTGCTCCGGCGTGCGCCGATCCGTGGGGGGTTCGTCTATTGGCAGAGCGACGTCTCCAAGCTAAACGCACTGAATGAGGAATTGAAGGAATTGGAAGAGCGGCTGTCGGAGGAAACGGAATTGATCCGGTTAAAGAATGAGGATCAGATCAAAAGAGCCGCCATAGATGAGAAGAACCGGGTATATGACAAGATTGCGGAAGCGGTACGGACAAGGTCGCAGAAAATAGCTTCGCTTGCGCAGAAGGCGGAGGAGCAGTTGGCAGAAAATGCGGGGTATCAGGAGAGCATGCGCTGGATCTGCTTTTACGGCACTTTCTTAAAGAGATTTGCCAATCTGATGCTCTTGGCGGAGGGGCACGAAACCCTCCCCGTCGGGGAACTGAGCCTTGCAACGTCTGAAACGTTGCATGCCCTTTCGGAGCTTGGCATCAGTGTGTCCAAAAGGGATGAATCGGAAGGCGAGATCGCTTCGCGCACGGCCCTGAACGCTTATGAGACGCTGCAGAGAATGCTTGAGTGCATGGGCGAAAACTTACGCGGCGTCTACGTGCGTCTTACAAAGGCTGAGTGCAAGGTGATCCTGGAAGGTGTAAGGATTAATTTCCCGGAGGACGTGACGTCTGCAGTTTCCCTGCAATGGGAGGATGACGCATGCTACGCAAGGCTTTCCCTTTCGGAAGGGGGTGAAGTCCGGTGATCAATGGAAACGCGGAAACTCTTTGGCAGTGGAACGGAATCGGTGCGGTAAGCATTTTCCTGTTCCTGCTGGGCATATGTAATCTGGTGCTTTCGCTGCGGCAAAAAAAGAGGTTATTCTTTATCATTTCCCTGTGCCTGGTCTGTGCCGGTACGGTGATCCTGAGCTTCGCCAATGCGGTGCTTAAGGGCTTCGAGACTTCGATAAGACCGTGGCAGCTTTGGCTGGCATTCTTGCCCCTTTGGGGGATCGCAGTCTGGAATTCCTACGGGAATCTCCGCTGGAATCAAATGCACGTTACGCCTTTGTCCATTCAGGAGAGTTTTGAAAAACTGACGGAAGGAATTTGTTATTATCGCGAGGGCGGACAGTGCATTCTGGTGAACGGAAGCATGCAGGAGATCTGCAGGATGCTGACGGGAAGGGCCCTGCGCAATGGGGAAGAATTTGCCGGTGCGGTTTTGGGGAAGGATGAATCGAAGATCATCACCATGGAGAATGGTCAGACGAAAGGCTTTTCCAAGCGAAGGGTATCGTTTGCGGGCGAGGAAGTATGGGAGATCCTGGCGGCTGACCTGACGGAGCTTTATGGGAAAACGAGGCAGCTTCAGGCAGAAAACGAAAGGCTACGGGAATTCCAAAAGCATTTGACGGAATATCATACAGAACAGCGGGATACCGTTCGCAGGGAGGAGATCCTCTCTGCCAAAATGAGTATTCATGACGAGATGAACAGGCTTCTTTTGGCGACCAGAACCGCCATGGCCAGGGGTGACGTGGAGGAAGGAAAGAAGGTGCTTCTTTCCTGGAAAAACAATGCATTGCTCCTGTGCCGGGAAGCGCAGGGGGCTTCGGACGCGGAAGCACTAAGGGATCTTCACGTCATCGCGGCATCCATGGGAATCGAATTGTTAACGGATGGGGACCTTACAATGACGCAGGAAGCTTTGGCACTCTTTGTGGCGGCGACGCGAGAGGCGATGGTCAATGCCGTAAAGCATGCCAAGGCGCAAAGACTCTTTGTCACGGCGAAGGCAGAGACTGACGGGACGAAGACTGTCATTTATAAAAATGACGGCATTCCCCCCGCGGAGCCCGTGCGGGCGGCCGGAGGACTTGTCAATTTGCGGCAGAGGTTGGAAAAGGCAGGCGGAAGCATGGAGATCGCGTCGCAGCCGGAGTTTTGCCTCACGGTGCGGATACCGCAGGCGTAGATGAAATTGCCCACGCGGATGATCCGGTTTGGGGGAAAACACAAGGTCGTCGGAGCGAATGAAATTGCTTGCACGGATGAGTGAGGACTATGGGATTATATTGCGTACGGAGGATGAAAGATGGCGTATCGGGTGTTGATCGTGGAAGATCAGGAGATGCCAAGACAACTCTTTGAAATCTATATTCAATCGAGTGAAAGCTATGAGCTTGCAGGCACGCTGACCAATGCTTCACTGGCAGTGGATCTTTGCAGGGCCGGCGGGATCGACCTGGTGTTGATGGACGTTTGCACGGCCCTTGGAAGCAATGGACTCGACGCTGCGGAAGAGATCAAGAGGGAATTCCCGCAGATCAAGGTGATCATCGTGACTTCCATGCCGGAATTTTCCTGGCTGGAAAGGGCGCAGCGGATTGGCGTGGATTCGTTTTGGTACAAGGAGGCGCAGAAGGACACAATCCTGAACGTCTGCGACCGCACCATGGCAGGAGAGCGCATCTATCCTGACGAGACGCCCTGCGTATCCATCGGAGCGGTGACAAATCATGACTTTACGGATCGCGAGCTGCAGATCTTGAAGGAATTGATCACGGGCGACAGCAACGCGGAGATCGGAGCGCGGCTTGGCATTTCCGCCGGAACCATCAAGCGCCACGTGGAGAACATGCTAAAAAAGACTGGCTTCCACACAAGAACCGAACTCGTTGCCGAGGCCGGAAGACTCGGGATCGTGATGCGCTTCTAACTTGTGGGCGGTAGTTTGTTGGAGAATGGTAGTAAAGCGCGAGGATCGTACCGCCGGGGATTGGAAAAAGGAAGCCAGACGAAAGGCTACGGGTGAAAGGGCGGAAGAGTGAAAACCACCCGTAGGAAATTGGAAAAGGCTACGGGTGAAAAGGAGAAAATGAAAATAAATATGAAAAAATGTGCCGATTGGCACATTTTTTTGTTGCGCGCATCGTGATAAAATAGTATGTGAGAAAGTGTTTTTGAGCAAGAATTAGGTATTTCAAAAATGGCAGCGGGAGGAGAAAACATGTTGAAGAAGCTCAGAGCAGTACTAACGATTGCGAGTATGGCGTTCGTGTTCCTGGTGATGAATGCAAAGGCCTTGGCGTATACGGGCACGGGTACGGAAGAGAATCCGTACGTGATTAAGACATATCAAGAACTTGCCGATTTATCCCGAATCATCCGCCAATCTGGCGGAGAATGGTGGTTTCAGCTAGGGAAAAATCTCCAATCTGAAGATAATATAAATGGCGATCTTCAAATCCTTGTTGGAACGGTTTCTAACCCCGTGACGATGCATCTTGACTTGGCGGGGCATTGTATCATTAGAATCGCAACGACGACGGATAGGGGTCTTTTTAAAATTTGCGGTGGGGAATTGATTATTGATGATAGTATTGGCGGAGGCGTTGTTCACTCGGAATTATATGGTGGAGAACGTAGTTCTGTGTTTACGTTCCCTTCACATTATGAGCATGATGAGCAAGAAGTTGTTGCGCTCACAATTAATGGCGGGAAATTTAACGGAAGGAATGATAGTGTTTTTGATGCCGCTAACATCAATGGAAGGATTACAATCAATGGCGGTAATTTTAATTATAGAACTCGGATAGAAAAACAACCAGGTGAAGGAACTACGGATTTCTACGTAAACGGAGGCATTTTTAACGAATTATTTCTTGACATGAACGGAAAATGCCTTATCAAAGAATGTGAAATCACGAGCAAATTATCGGTTTCCAGTGACATTACGCTACGGAACGTGATTCAATCAACTTCCGTGGTGACAGTCGATGATTCCGTGGTAACAAGTTTGCCTTCACAATCTTTAGAGGGGCATATTGTCATCACCGACCCGAATAAGCCGAAGATCACTCAGCAGCTTGAGTCTTACACCTTCCCTTACCTCGGGGCAGAGCATGCCTTCAGCATCACCGCGGAGAACGCGGAAGACGGCACCTGGTACGTAGTGGATGACGACGGGAATCGATATAAGAGCGACTACATCATGGAGCAGGGCTGGGCAGACGTGGAATTCAAGAATAGCGGAAACACGCACAAGATGGTATTTTCCAACGTGACGGCTGACCTTGACGGCATGAAGGTTTACTGCAAGATCAAGGGCGGCGGATATACCATTACGAGTGACAGCGCTGAGATTCACGTAGCCAAAAAGGTGAAGGATATCTCTGCGGAAATCGCGAACCTAAACAAGGCCGTGGCGGGAAGAAGCGCCAATGCCTATACGAACGTAAGACTGCGTGATTTCAACGGATGCGCGGCAGACTATCAGTCTGGATCCGTTCAGTGGCATACGTCGGACGGAACGTTATATGAAGGAAAGTTGGTAAAGGATGAGGTCATGACCCTGTGGATCAACGTGGATCTGACGGATGGATACGAATTCGCGAATGACGTCACCTGCACGGTAAAGAGAGTAAACGGATCGGACCTGGAGGCAACGAGGGTTGCGGCGCAATGCACGGCGACTCATGCAGTATTTGAGTTCACGTACGTCGTCCCGGAGGCGAAGGACTGGAACTTTAGCAGGTATGGCGTAAAGATCAATAATGGAGTGGGCCTTACCGTGAATGATCCGTTGGAGAGGCCGGCCTTAAATGCGCAGTATTCCGCGACAATCACGGATTGGAGACCTGGAAAGTACGTCCTTTTAAGGCCAAGCATTCCCAGTTCGGATCAGGAGTTGGATCACTGGAACGTTACGGTGCAATTCGTCGTTATGCCAACGACTTCGCTTGGTAACACAAATAATCCGGTATATTCCTATGAGGATACGTTCAATGAGACTTTCTTTAGTGAAATTGATCCCACGAAGCTGAGCGCAGGTGATCAGGCGGCGGTGAAAGCTGCCTGCAAATCGGAAAATTGCATGGTTGCCTGCGTGGTTAATCTTTCTCCCGTGTTTAGGGATAAGCCCATTTCGTACGTGATTTCCTTTGACGCAAACGGCGGTGAGGGAACCATGGGAAATAAGCGGGTGCAGCCGTTTGAAAAATATCTGTTGCCTGCATGTAAGTTCACCTGGACGGGACATGACTTCATCGGCTGGACCGTGAATGACGGAACGGAAGTTTATCAGCCGGGTAGTAGCATTGACATTGCGGGGAATGTCACGCTTCGCGCGCAGTGGAAGCTTTCCACGTGCCTGATCATGGTAGATCTTGGCTCGAGTTCAGAGCAAATGGGCGAAGTGACCGGTAAGGGATTCAATGGGACGGCAGGATTCTATGATTATGGAACTATTTTGACCCTGACGGCAGTGCCGTTTACGGGTTATGAATTTAGGGAATGGAGAGAGAATGGGCAAGGACTCTACAGCTTGCCTAGCTACACCTTTGCCGTAGACGGGGATCGCACTCTGACACCCGTATTTCAGACAAAGAGAGTAACCATCCACTTTGAGGGCAATTACGGACAAGGCACTATGGCAGATCAGAAGGTGGAATACGATTCCCTTTACGCGCTTCCCGAGTGCGGATTTACTAACGAATATGCAACCTTCATCGGTTGGACGGTCGCCTATGGTGACAGCGTGGATTCGACGATCTACCGGGCTGGAAAGCAGTTCCGGTTTACGGATAACGTGACGGTTACCGCGCAGTGGGAATATACGGAGCTGCCGCTGGTGAAGGAGCTTATTCCGGATGATACGTTCAGACAATACCTAAAGAATAGGTATGACAAGGATGGCGATGAGAGAATCAATGATTTATCCAAGGTGAAAGAGGTAAAGTGTAACAACGCTGGAATATCAAGCTTGGAAGGTATCCAGTATTTATATAACCTGGAGTACCTATCTTGTGAATCAAACAATTTGACATTTTTGGACGTAAGAAGAAACGAAAATTTATCTACGCTTGAGTGTGGCTATAATCAGCTGACAAAGTTGAATTTGCAACAAAACTCAAAATTATGGATACTTTCCTGTAAAGGAAATAACATTGATGATCTAAGATTGCCTTCAAGTGGTAAGTTATCACAACTGTATTGCCAAGATAATCCGATTCGGACACTTGACGTTAGCGGTATGAATAATTTAAGACGCCTTGTGTGCCAGAATTGTCAGTTAACGGAGTTGAAATTGGGCACATCCCCTCTTGTTGAATTAAATTGTGCCGCTAATCCAGACTTAAATTTAAAATCGTTTAATGCTAGTATTTATCCGACACTGACGGACTTATGGGTTGGTGGCTGTGGGGTGACAGAATTAGATATCAGCAATTGTACACTTTTGACCACGCTAAATTGTTGGGGTATTCCACTAAATAATCTGGATTTAAGTAATCACACGGCGATGGAATATTTGTATGCGGGTAGTTGCCAATTATCCGAGATTGACGTTTCGATGTTGCCAAATCTTAAGACATTATATCTAAAAAACAATGCCATTAGCCAGCTCGACATATCCATGAATCCGGAACTGAATTATTTGGATTGTCAAGAGAATCAGTTAACGGTTCTTGACGTGAGCAATTGTGACAAGCTAAAGAAGGGCGGCGGAGGAGAACTGCGCGTGGATGAAGGCGTCATTGTTTATGAGACGACGCCGGCACGTTACACCATCACCGTGCAGTGTGATACGACGCTAGGTTCCGTTTCCATCGCGTCAAACACGTGGATCCAGGCGGACAAGGTGACCGTGACGGCAACGCCGGCGGCTGGCTGCATCTTTATTGCGTGGAAGGATAACGGCGAAGTTGTTTCCAAAGATGCAACGTACGTCTTTGCGGCTGATAAGAACCGGAATCTGGTGGCAGAGTTTGCGGACGAGTTTATCTTTATTGACGAGAACCTGACGATAGCAAAGAAGTCCCTGACGCTCTATGACACCATCACCATCGACTTTAAGGTACCGACGGCGGCGCTGGAGGGATATCATGATCCTTATCTTGTCGTAACGCAAAATGGCGCTACGGAAAGGATCACCGAGTATGCGACAAGCGATGACGGGTCCCTGTTGATCTTCTCGTACAGGGTGGCGCCGCATAACATGAGAGATACGGTGACGGCAGTTCCGCATGCGCTGAACGCGTACGGAATTGACGCGACGGGCGTGGACATGGAGTATTCCGTTGTGGATTACTGCAGAAACATGTTAAACAAGCCAGATTATCAGATTGATGAGTATGCAACCTTCAGAAGGCTTTTGGTTGACATTCTGCTCTATGGAGACGCGGCGCAGGTCTTCGCGAATTATAAGACGGATCAGCTCGCGAGCGAATTCCTCTCTGACGCGCAACGTGCCATGGGAACTGACGTAACCGCGGCGATGAATTATGAGACGGTAAAGGAAAAGCTTTTTGCAACGGTAAGCGATGAGGACGCACTGGCGAGCGTGGAGGCTGCGGCGCTTTATCTTGAGGCAGCAGTAAACATTCAGTTTAAGTATCTGGCGAACGACCTTACGGGCCTTCGCGTGGTGGTAACGGATGACGAGGCTGGAACGCACGTGCTTGGCGAGTACGCGGCGGACGGGAGCCTGATCGATGCCAAGGGACGCTACTACGTAACCTTTGGCGGACTGAACGCGGGCCAGATGAGGAAGACGGTTTACGCTACGGTGATGAAGGGTGACGTGAAGGTCAGCAACACGTACCGTTACAGCATCGAGTCCTACGTGGAATCGATGAGGACCAATAACGGTACGCCGCTTGACAAGTTGCTCGACGCGATGATGCGTTACGGCGACTCCGCGGCAGTATTTGCACGATAAGATAATGAAAAAGAGGCACGGGATCCTGTGGGATCCGTGCTTCTTTTTTGTATAAAAAAATGGAGCAACATCATGGCAACGTTACGTCATTTTGTTGCGATTTTTGGGGAAATCTGCTATAATTTTTGTAAAAAATAACGGGAGGTGCGCCGATGAAAATAAAGATACGTAAATCATATATTTTATTATTGGCAATCGCTTTGACAATCTCCTTTACGGGCTTGGAAGCGCAGGCTGCCGGACCGAATCCCGCAGGGACTGGAACCACGGCCCTTACGAGCCTCAGGGAAGGATTTGAGGGAGGCGTCATTCCGGAAGGGTGGACGTTGGAGACCGATGATTCTTACTATCAGTGGAGAGTAGGAACCGGCGATTATGAATCCTTTATGGGAGCATACTCAGGGAACTACAATGCGATGATCACCCACGGATACTATAATAACAGCAAGGGATGGCTAATCTCGCCCATGCTTGACCTTAGCAGCGTACCCAACATACCCAGTTTGAGCTTCGCCTACATGAACCGGAGATGGGGAAGCAGCGTCGATGAGTTTGGCGTATATTGGCGCGTAAACGGCGGTACGTGGCAGGAATTGTTTTACGTGACGAAGGTGCACGATCAGTGGACGACGCAGACGGTTTATCTGCCTAATGCCGCGAGGAAGAAAAACGTACAGATTGGTTTTGTGGCCCTCGACTGGTATGGACGCGGCGTGGCCTTGGACGACGTGGTGCTTTTGGCGAATGAGCAGTACTCCGTTATGATCTCCAATACCCTAACCTATGGTAAGATCACTGCGGATAAGGAATATGCCGAGGCTGGAAACATCGTGACCCTTACGATTGCGCCGGATGGCATACGGGAGCTGGACTCCTTGAACGTAAAGTGCGGAAATGAACGCATCACGGTGAAGAAAACGAGTGAAACACAGTATAATTTTGTCATGCCGGAGGGCAACGTTACCGTAGACGCAAAGTTTGAGTTGCCCAAGGGACTTTCCTTTTACGAAGATTTTGAAGATGGTCACGTTCCTGAGGGCTGGTCTTTGGAGGACTGGGACGGTGACGGACAGACTTGGTACGTTCTGGCCAGCAATCAGACTCTGGATAAGAACGGAAACACTTATTATCATTCGGAAACCCAGGCATTGACTTCCGCTTCGTATAACAACGAAGCACTCCACCCTAATAACTGGGCCGTTAGCCCTGCCATATCGATCCCGCCTAAGGCAAAACTGTCCTTCTGGATCAAGGCGGATGACCCGGAGTATCCAAATGAGAAAATGGCAGTTTACGTTGGAACGACCAACAACGTGAAGGCCATGAGAAAGGTTGGCGGCGATTATACGGCGACGCCGACGTACGTGCGATATGAGGTGGATCTCGCCTCGTATGCCGGGCAAACGGTCTACCTTGGATTCCGTCACTACGATTCAACGGACATGTACCGCCTGAACCTGGATGACGTGGCGATCATGGCTGAGGTGAGTGAAGAACCGCTGACGGATGAGAGGCTGACGATTTCAAAGAAGTCTTTGACGCTGTATGACACGATCGCTATTGATTTTAAGGTGCCGGTGGCAGCGATGGAAGCATATCACGACCCGTATCTTCTTGTGACTCAGAATAATGAGAAGGGCACGATAACGGATTACAGGGTTGAGGGCGACCTTATGATCTTTACCTACCGCGTGGTACCGCAGATGATGGATGATGCGGTGACGGCAGTTCCTCACGCGCTAAATGCCTATGACGAGGACGTAACGGGCGTGGCATTAACGTATTCCGTGACGGATTATTGTTATAACATGCTTAACAAGGAACAGTATCAGAAACCAGAATATGCATCTCTTCGAAGGCTGCTGGTGGACATTTTGCTCTATGGCTCTGCAGCACAGCAATACGTGAATTACAAGACGGACGCGCTGGCAAGTTCGCGCCTGACGGCGGCACAACTCGCCATGGGAACGGACGTAACCAAAGAAATGACTTATGAAAACGTAAAGCTCAAAGATTTTGCAGTAGTGGACGAAGAAGATGCCATGGCCAGCATTGAAAAGGCAACGCTCTACCTGGAAGCGGCGGTGAACGTACGGTTTAAGTTTACGGCGGGAGATCTTACGGGACTTCGCGTGGTGATCACGGATGACGAGGCAGGAACGAACGTCATAGGTGAATTGGCTGCAAAACAGGAACTGATCGATGGCAACGGATTGTATTACGTAACCTTCGGTGCATTGAACGCGGGTCAGATGAGGAAGACAATTTATGCGACGGCAATGCTGGGGAGAAAGAAGGTCAGCAATACCTATCGTTACAGCATTGAGTCCTACGTTGCCTCCATGAAAGGCAAAGGCGACAAGAAGCTCGACAATCTTCTGGATGCAATGATGCGCTACGGTGATTCCGCGAAAGCTTTTGTTAACGGTAACTAAGAAAACTTAAACATAAACTTATGAGGATGAGTTAAAGAGGAGGTAGGTAATTGAAAGCAAAAGAGATTAGACGCAAGGTGTATGCGATCGCTTTGGTAGCGTGCATGACGTCCATGACCATGGCTCCCGCGCAGGCAGCGGGTAAATCCCCATCTGCACCGGTAACGCAACCGACCAGATTCACGGCACCGGAGATTTTGAAGGATGCAAGTGGCCACACGTATGACCTGGGCGGCATGGAGATCATTGTGCGCGACTGGTGGACCGAGACCGGAGATCCGAATGCAGAAAAATCAGAGTACGATCTGGCAAGAGATGAATATCTTGACTGGATTCAGGAGACATATAATTTCACGATCAAATGCCAGGCAATTTCTAATTGGACCAGTGCGCCCCAGGACTTTTATGATTATGCTTCCGCGCCTGCAGATGACAAAAACTACGTCTTTATGCTTCGTGATGATCAAGTAATGGCGAAAGCTTTTAAAACTGGTTTGTGCGCGGACTTAAGTAAGCTAAGTTGTCTTGACTTTAGCGAGCAGAAGTTTCAGTCAAATCTAACTCATGAGGCTTACACCTTTGGAGATGCCGTTTATGCAATGTATGCCGGATATTCAGAGCCGCGTGCGGGCGTCTATTTTAATAAAAAACTCCTTCAGGAAGCGGGAGTGGATCCTGAGAGTATTTATGACATGCAGGCGAACGGAACCTGGACCTGGGATGCGTTTGAACAGCTTTGCAAAAAGGTTGCGCGGGATACGGACAATGACGGCGTGATTGACGTTTATGCGTGTAATGCAAATAACAGTTTGATGGTCGAGCAGGCTGTTCTTTCAAACGGAGGCAATTTTATTTCCAAGGATGAAAACGGCAAGTTTTTGAATGTGCTGAGAGATGAAAAGTCCATTGAGGGCTTACGGTTTGCGCAGAAGTTGTTGGACGAGTACTGGCAGGTGGAGCCGGAGGGTGTTGAGTGGGATTACTATAGAAATGCTTACCTCAATGGTGAGTACGTATTCCTTATCGATCAAGCCTACGTGATGAATGGTGAGTTAATGCCTAAGTATGATGAGGATACCAACGAACTCGTTTCTCCCGGCATGAGTGATCCCGTTGGATTTGTCATGTTCCCTAAGGGACCGCAGGCTACGGATTACGTCAATTGTTGGAGCAATAATTTCTCATGCATTCCGTCAAATTATGACGCGGATCGCACTTGGAAGATTGCCTTTGCGTGGAATTTGTATACAGACGAGGTTCCGGGGTACGAGAATAATGAAGAGTGGAAAGTAATGTATAAAAACTTTGACGATCGCGCAATCAACGAGACTCTTAATATGATGCGCGAAAAGGGAACCGTCACCTGTGTTTCCGAAATCCCCGAAATGGCCTTGGGCAGAGATCTTTCTTGGAACGTTTCCCCTCATGACGATAACCTTGATGAATTGATCGAAACCACTATCAAGAATTGGGATTATCTCGTAAAGAGAGAGAATGGTGAAGTGCAGTTCCCGGAAGTCAAGAAGGATGCAAGCGGAAAACCTTATGACCTTGGAGGCATGGAGATCATTGTTGCCGACTGGTGGTCTGAGCCGGAAAGGCCGGCGGAAACGGTTGCGGAAATAGCCAGACAAGATTACCTCGATTGGATCCAAGCAACCTACAATTTCAAGATTTCCAGGCAAAGAATATGTGAGTGGAGCGATGCAAATGAAATGGCGTTGAATTACGTCAATGCAGGCGGGGATGACAAGAATTACTTATTTTCCGTTCATACTGACTATACCATCCTGGATGAAATGAAAGCCGGAAAGTTTTATGACCTTTCGACGCTGGATTGTCTTGACTTTTCAAAGAAGAAGTTCCAGGAGAGCAACACACACTTGCGCTGGAGTTACGAGGACGAAATTTACGGAATGTATGCGGATCGCATAGACTCTAGAGGCGGCGTACTCTTTAACAAACAGCTTCTTATTGACGCGGGAATTAGTCCGGATGAAATTTACGACATGCAGGCGGATGGCACGTGGACTTGGGACAAGTTTGAAGAACTGTGTAAAAAAGCGACCAGGGACCGAAATAATGACGGTGTCATTGACGTATACGGTTGTGAAGGTAATCCCCGTTCGGTAGCGGACTTTGCCATTTATTCAAACGGAGGAGTCTATGCAGGTAAGGATGAAAATGACAGGTTTTCTTACGACGTAGAAGATGAAGGGACGTTGGAAGCACTGGAGTTTACCAAAAAGCTAGTGGAAAGTGATTTTTGGAGACCAGATCCGGCAGGCGCCGAGTGGGACGATTATTATGATGCGTTTTGCAACAGGGAAATCGCATTTATGCCAGGTGAATACATGTCGGTGTATTCCCCTTATTGGAATTACTTTGGAACTGGGGAGTTAGGGTTTGTTATGTTCCCGAAGGGCCCCAGGGGCGAGAATTACGCGGACGGCGTAATCAGCACGGCCGTGGTTATTCCCAGTTGCTATGACGAGGATCGCGCTTGGAAGATCGCCTTTGCGTGGGATTTGTTTACGGACGAGACCTACGACTATGATGACAGTGAAGAATGGAAAAAGGGATTTGAGGATCTGGCAGACGAAAGGACGCTTCGGGAGACACTTTCCATACCGGTTGAGGGAGTCGTATCTTGCCAGGACTTGTTCCCTGGCATGGAAATTGCTTACAACGTGACTACGGAAATCAAAAAAGGTGGACCTTCCATCGCTGAACTGATCGACAAGAATCACGTCGAGATGGAGAATATCGTCAGATTGGCAAACGGTGACGAAGCCCTTATGCAGGATCAGGATTACGGCATCACAAACAAATCCCTGACGCTGTATGACAACATTGCCATTGAATTTAAGTTGCCGGCAGCGGTATCGTATGACAATTATACGGATCAGTATCTGCTTGTGAAGATGAATGGAAAAGAGTCCGTCATTTATCCGACGCGGAAAGATGATTTGCTGGTCTTCACGCTGAACGTGGGACCTCACATGCTCGGGGATGAGATTCTCGTTGAGCCGCACGCCATGGACGCGCAGGGAAAAGAAGTGGTGGGCCAGCGTTTGAGGTATTCCGTAAAGACGTATTGCATGAACATTCTTACCAAACCTGCTTTCGCTGGCAGCGATTATGCAGATCTCCGCAAGCTTTGCGTGGACATGCTCGCATACGGCGATGCGGCGCAGATCTATGCGGGTTACAAGAAGAACGCGCTTGCAAGTGCCGACCTGACGGATGCCCAGAGACAGCAGGGAACGAATCCCTCAGCGGCAATGTCGTTTAAAACCGTAAAGAACAAGTACTACGGAACCATAAGCGATTCCGCCATGCTGGCAGAGATATCGTCAGTAGCGCTGTATCTTGAAGGAACGGTCAACATTCAGTTTAAGATCACTGCAGCGAATCTTGACGGCCTGCGTGTGGTCGTGACCGACGGAGCCAACGAGCTCGGCGAATACGTTCCTGATCCGAACAATAAGGACGGCAACGGAAGATATTGCGTGAACTTTGACGGACTGAATGCAGGGCAGATGAAGAAGACGGTATATGCCACGGTGATGAAGGGGAATAAGAAGGTTAGCAACACCTACCGCTACAGCATTGAATCCTACGTGAACTCCATGCTGGGAAAGGGTGGAAGGGATTTGGACAATCTGCTCCGGGCAATGATGCGTTACGGCAATTCCGCAGCAGAATACGCGCAGAACCATCAACAATAGAGAGAGGGAGGTAGAGAATTGAAGGCAAAAGAAATGAGACGCAAATCGTACGCGATTGCTTTGGCGGCGTGCATGGTATCGGCGACCGTGGCTCCCGCGCAGGCAGCGGGAGGATCTCCGTCTGCACCGGTAACGCAACCGGCC
>JAFZNO010000013.1 GCA_017552985.1 Lachnospiraceae bacterium | reverse complement strand
GAAGATTCCAAGAAGGAAGAAGCCAAGAAGGAATAAGCCAAGAAGGAAGAGACCAAGAAGGAAGAAGCCAAGAAGGAAGATTCCAAGAAGGAAGAAGCCAAGAAGGAAGATTCCAAGAAGGAAGAAGCCAAGAAGGAAGAGGCCAAGAAGAAAGAAAGCCCGAAGCAGGAGCCGCAGAAATCAGAAAAGCAGGAGCCGGCCCAGAAAATGGGATTGTACGGAAAGCTCGTGGTGATTTTGCTGGCAGTGACGGCTGCCTTGAATTTTTGTTGCGTGAACGGTTACTTTTGTGATTGGTATAAATTAACGGTCTATAGTGTAATCAGCGATGTCCTCGGAAAATTGACGGCAGGGATTCCGTTTCCTTTGGGAGAAATCCTGGGGTATCTTGGAGCTATTGCGCTGATTATTGGCGTAATCCTTTTGCCGCTTCTTCTTTTTTTCAGGGAAAGGCCAACATTCCGTAAGTTTACGGCTACGTTTTGGAAAGGGATTTTTCTCACTCTTGTGATCGTATTTTTCATATATACGGTGAACTGGATCATTCCGTTCAGCGGACCGATTTTGAAGGTAAAGGGCGCGAAGGACCGTACGTATTCCATCAAGGAAATCGAGAACGTCAGGAATCATCTTGTGAATCAGTTAAATGCGTGTGCGGAAAAGGTTGCGCGGGATGAGTATGGTCACGTGATCTATGATCGTGAGAAAATGACGCAGGCAACCTTCAAGGCCATGCAGGAGCAGGCGAAGGACTATCCACTTCTGGCGGGATTCTATCCGCCCATGAAGGATGCCATCTGCTCGGATTTCCTCGATTGGATGAACATTGGCGGGTATACGTATCCCTATACCATGGAGGTTACGTGGAACGTATACTGTACGGATCTTTTTTATCCGACGCTTTTGGCGCATGAATCTTCACATCATCAGGGCTATTATCAGGAAAATGAAGCGAATTTTATTGCGTTCCTGGCATGTACGCAGAGTGAAGATCCATTGGTTCGTTATTCTGGATATGAGGATGCGTATGAATACCTTAACGAGGCATACGTGGAAGCGATTTTTGCGTGCATGGATTCGGCTGACGCGACAGAGCACCTGAAACAGCAACCGGCGGTAAGTGAACTCGTGAAGCTGGATCGCTTGGAAGCATGGGATGCGAGCAGGAAAAAATATGAAGCCGTAAGTCATCCGGCACAGCAGTTTGAAACGGTATCTGCCCAGGTGGCTGACGTGGGTTGGAACACGCAGGCCGAAATCTTGAAGGAGAACAGTTATGACGGCGTGGTGCAGATGATCATGGATTACTATGACGTGGCGGAAGGAGGGCTGGATCATGAGTTTTGATGAGGATCAGGAAAATGTGACAACATCGTCAGATTTTGACGTGAGTGATTTCCTGGAGGAACGAAGAAAGCGCAAGGAAAGCTTTCCAAGACGATTGATCCCGGCGCTGGAGGATTACGTTCGCAGGCATTTCCTTCCGGAGCGGAACGGTGGACAGCCCTTGGCCTCACAGATGATGGTTGGTGGGACGGCGGGTGCCGCCGCCGGAGCAAGGCTTGATGGGATGGCGGGTGCTGCTGGAGCAAGGCCTGATGGGATGGCGGGTGCCGCCGCCGGAGCAAAACCTAACGCGATGATGGGCGCTCCCCGTCCGGACGCCATGAAGGCGAGCGTAGGCATAGCCGTAAATGCCTTTAGGGATGAGACCGCGGAGGATGAGGAAAAGACACCGCCAAAGAAGAAAACTTTCGGTTTATTCCGCAAAGCTGCTGAAAAGCCGGCTGCGATGCCCAAGGTAAACTTTGAGGCAAAGACGGCGAAGAAGAGTGCGGCACGGGATTCCGTCTTATGCGAAGAGGTTCGCGAATATGCTAAGAAGGCAGAAAGAACAGATTATGATCTGTGCGAAGCCGAAGCGGAATGGGACGTTTTGGCGCATGAATCTGCCATAAACGAAAGAATGACACACTTGTCAGATACCTATCAGCAATACCTTTTCTATCTGATCGAGAGCAAGGGTATGAGTAATGCTGAAGTTTACAAGCGTGCCATTGTAGATAAAAAAGTCTTTGCGAAGATCAAGGCCAATCCGGATTATCATCCCAAGAAGATGACGGCGCTCTGCCTTTGCGTGGGCGCGAAGCTCAACCTGGATGAGACCAGGGACCTTCTGGCGCGGGCGGGCTATGCGCTGTCGCCCTGTGATAAGACGGACGTGATCTTTTCGTATTTTATCGAAAATGAAATCTACGACATGATCGAAATCGACATTCAGCTGGAGGAGTATGGATTGCCCTGCATCATTGCGTAGGGCCGTGCATGCATTCGAAGGCGGTCATTTATTTAGCGATGCATGTCTTTGCTCAGTCGAACGTGTTTGACCAGATCTTGTGGGGAACGTGGGGATCGATGCCCTTGGCCTCGAAGATCTGGCTGGCGGTGGCAAACGCAAAGCCTTTCTCACGAAGCTTTGCAATGATCTGGGGAAGGGCCTCAAGGGTCTTCTCATTATTTTGCATGTCGTGCATGAGAACGAGAGAACCATCGGTCACCTGTGCGAGAACGCGGTCTACGCGGTCCTGCGCCGTGGTGGAAGGATCCCAGTCGCGGCTGTCGGCGCCGCAGATAAAGGGCATGTTAATATTGGCATACATGACGTCGCTCAGCGCGATGTAAGGAGGACGGAAGAATCTGGTCTCTATGCCGACCATGTCACGGATCACGTCAGAGGTCTTGTCGATCTCCTCGCGGATCACTTCGGCAGACATCTTGCTCATGTCGCCGTGGGTAAAGGAATGATTGGCAATTTCGCAGCCAAGTGCAAGCTGACGCTCCAGCGTCGGCTTTTTGTCGGGGGTAATGTTTTGGCCGATCAGGAAAAACGTGCCTACAATTCCCTCGGTTTCTAATATGTCGAGAACCTTCTCAGTAATGTTGGAAGGGCCGTCGTCAAAGGTTAGGGCTACTAATTTTTGATTCTCCATGATGAATTCCTCCTTTGGAAATGGCTGGTCTCATTTTGTAAACCATAATTTTGATTCATTATACCGCATTTGGAGGTAAAACGCCATGCTTAAATCTAGGAAAATGAAAGCCGTGCTGATAGGAATCGTTGCGATTCTGCTGATCTTGCTATTTCCCATTCCAGACAGTGAAGCATCCATGGATGACGGCGGGACAAGGGGATATACTGCCTTGACGTATCAGATGGTGAGATGGAATAGAATCATGCCGTCGGAAGAAGTATATGACAAGTTGGCAATTTATTGGTTTCCGGATCGCCATAAAAGCATTGAAGAATTGTGGATAATGGAAATGGGCGGGCGGTGAGATGAAGTATGAGACGAAAGAGGAGAGAATTTCGAAAAAAGATTTACGTTTTGGAAGAACCTTTGCATGGAAGATTTCGTCTTAAGGTTTGTAGGACGTAAGAAAGCAGGAAGCAGATTATGTTTTGAAACCGTGGGTATAGGGACAATACTTTGATAAAATTGCCCACGATGGTACGGCAGTTGGGTATATGTGAAAAGATGATTCGAAAAAACCCAAGGATTGTGAGAAACCTGGGTAAAAAACGAAGAAATTGTTGATATACCCACAAAGTGCAGAGAAGTGGGTAATTTAGAGGGAAAAAGCTTCCTTTACCCGTTAATTAACTAGATAAAGATAATTCGCTCATGGGGTATACGTGAAGAAATGATAGAAAACTTGATAAGAAAGCATGATAAAATATATGATCTTAGATAAAAAAGAGTTTTGAGAGGAGAATCGAAAGATGAAGAGAAAATTATTGGTTTTGTTGTGTGCGTGCATGATGTTGGGCGGGTGCTCTGACAATGGCACGGTAAAGTATGAGGAACCCGAGAGTCAGGAGGTTTGTCAGGGCGGCACGGGGGATCCGGAGGATCCCAGCCAAGGCGGCAACGAGGATCCCAGCCAAGGCGGCAACGAGGATCCCAGCCAAGGCAGCAGCGAGGATCCCAGCCAGGGCGGCAGCGAGAACCCAAGCCAGGGCGGATCAGGAGAAGTAAAGCAGCTCGGAGCACCCTCCGGCCGTGAGATCGTTCCGGTGGAACTTCGGGACGCATGGGCGAAGGCTGCATACTTTACGGATCAGTCTTATCTGGAGAATGGCGGTAATGTTTTGGTAAGCCCGTTGTCCCTGAACGTGGCTCTGGGCATGGTGGCCGAAGGCACGACCGGCGAGACGGCGAAGGAATTGTATCGCTACCTTGGCACGGAGGAATATGCCAAATGGGTGGATCAGTACATGTCGTATGCGGAAGGCCTGAAGGCCGACGTGAACGAGGAATATCAGAAGTATACTTTCTGCTACAAGCTTGCGAACTCCATTTGGGTGAGAGAGGGTGACACGCTTCAGAAAGCGTATCAGGACAACGTGAAGAAGCTTTTCCGCGCGGAAGCCGCGAACGTGAATTTCTTTGGGGATCCGGAGGGGACGGCTGACAGGATCAATTCCTGGTGTGACGAACACACGAATGGCCTTATCCCGGAGATCGTAACGCCGGAAATGCTGAAAAATCCGGGTCTTGCATCCGTTTTGGTGAATTCCCTTTACTTTGAATCGCCCTGGGCGGATGAATGGATCGTACGTGAGCATGAGTTCACCAACCTTGAGGGAAAAACGACCAAGCAGGACATGCTGTTTGATTATAATGAAAATGGCGTTTACTTCGAAAATGACAAGTGTACCGCCTTCGCAAAGAATTATTACAACGGATTCCAGTTCATCGGCATTCTTCCCAAGGACGAGGGAGAGTTCCAGCTGAGCGATCTGGACTTAAAGAGTCTGATGGAATCCAAGTCGAACGATTATGAGGTTCACGCGATCATGCCCAAGTTAAATTACGACACGACGTCAACCTGCATCGTTGACGCGTTAAAGGCGCAGGGCGTTGAAAAGATTTTCGATCCGTTTTGCATGGAATTTGACAAGATGCTGGAAGGAAAGCCTTTGTACGTTGGAGACATTATCCAAAAGTGTAAGATCGAGCTGGACGAGCAGGGAACCAAGGCTGCCGCAGTGACTGCAATTTTCGCGATGGAAGCTGCGTGCATGCCCGTTGAAAAGGAAATTAAGGAAGTTAATTTGGACAGACCCTTCGCATTTTTGATCTATGACAGCAGAAATGATCAAGTAGTTTTTGCCGGAAAGGTGACTGACATACAATAGATTGTGGGTAAATAAATGAGAAGCACAATAGGTTGAGATACGGAAAAAGTAACAAAAAAAAGGACACTTTATTTGTGAAGTGTCCTTTATTTTTGCGCAAAATTATGTTATAATAAATCAAAATTTAGGCGTTTACGTAAATGAGGCCATATACGTATGGCGTTGAGAGAAATTTGATGAACGCTGGCGGAAATTAATTAAGTGCGTCTCTTTACTAAATTTTGATTTTGGTATATAATAAATACCTGCGCTGAGAAGTTACGTAAGCGCAATTGGCAATAAAGGGGTTAAAAGGGGGCAGTTGGTAATGGGTCTGAAAGACGTATTCGCTAACAAAAAGTTAGCGAAAATCAAGAAAATGCAAAGTGATACGCAAAAGATCAGTCAAAGTATTTCACTGGGAGATTCCGCACAGACGGAAGCAATGAGAAATCATTTCCCGAAGGAAGTAGCAGCACTGGAATCGTATGCAAAGGCTTCAGAAGACCTGTTCCTGTACATTAAGGCAAATCCGGAAGTTGTATATATCTTGAAAGACATGAACATTTTACCTCCGTTTATGGTGTTCCCTTGGCTGGAGCCGGAAGCTCCTGACTGGAAAGAGGGAATCGCAAGTTCCTATGCGGACATGTTCAAGCGCATGATGAATCAAAAGAGTCCTAATGAAATTTATGAGTACGTAAAGCAATTTCCATATCCTGACTGGTGGATCAATAATCCTCCGTGCCAGCCGGTACTGTATCAGGAGTATTGGGAGATTGAATTGGCCGAGTCCGGATATGATGATCACTGGAGGCTCGCTCTTTGTAAGAAGTACAGAGACAAGCACTGTTCAAGGTTCCATTCCGAGGAATGTGACGGCAAGAAACCCTATCGCGACTAGGGCATCCTATAGGGATAAGATGGGAAGGAGTCTGTTTTCGCTTTCGCGGAGACGGGCTCTTTTTGGTATTTCAGATCATTGGGGAGGAGTAAGGCATGCAAAAGTACGTAATGGCATTGGATCAGGGAACCACGAGCTCCAGATGTATATTATTTGACAAGGGCGGGAATATTTGTTCCATGGCACAAAAGGAATTCGGACAGATCTATCCGAAGCCGGGCTGGGTGGAGCATGACCCGAAGGAGATCTGGTCCAGCCAGCTGGCGGTGGCCATCGAAGCCATGGCCAGGATTGGCGCGGGAGCGGACAGCATTTGCGCAATTGGCATCACGAATCAGAGAGAGACGACCATTGTCTGGGACAAGGCGACGGGCGAGCCGGTTTACAATGCCATCGTGTGGCAGTGCCGCAGAACCGCGGACCGCATTGAGCAGCTGAAGGCGGACGGCATGGAGAATCTTGTCCGCGAGCATACGGGACTGATCCCGGACGCATATTTTAGCGCCACGAAGATCGCGTGGATCCTGGACAACGTGCCGGGTGCGCGGGAACGGGCCGAGAAGGGGGAACTGCTCTTCGGAACCGTGGATTCCTGGCTGATCTGGAATCTGACAAAGGGCGCGGTACACGTGACGGATTACACGAATGCGTCGAGAACCATGTTGTTTGACATTCACAAGCTTTGCTGGGATGAAGAGCTTTTGCAGTATTTCCAGATCCCAGGCGCGATGCTTCCAAAGGTATGTCCCTCCAGCTTCGTTTACGGGGCAACGGATCCCTCCGTATTGGGCGGGCGCATTCAGATCGCGGGAGCGGCCGGTGACCAGCAGGCGGCGCTGTTCGGACAGTGTTGCTTTGAGCAGGGTCAGGTGAAGAACACCTACGGCACGGGTTGCTTTTTGTTGATGAACACGGGAAATCAGGCCATCGCCTCAAAGGCAGGCCTTCTTACCACCATCGCCGCCAGCGGGGAAGGCGGGATCGAATATGCGCTGGAGGGAAGCGTTTTTGTGGCCGGTGCGGCGATCCAATGGCTGCGCGACGGCATGAGAATGTTCCAAAAGGCTTCCCAGTCTGAGGAATATGCCAGAAGAGTAAAGGATACGGCAGGGGTTTACGTGGTGCCGGCCTTTGCGGGCATGGGTGCTCCCTATTGGGACCAGTATGCGAGGGGAACCGTCGTGGGCATAACGCGCGGCTGTACCAAAGATCATTTTGTCAGGGCGACGCTGGAATCCATCGCGTATCAGACCGCAGACGTCCTTACCGCCATGGAAGAGGACAGCGGCATGAAGTTAAAGAGCCTTACCGTGGACGGCGGCGCGAGCGCGAATGATTTCCTCATGCAGTTCCAGGCGGACGTGATCGGAACGGTGGTGCTAAGGCCCCGCTGCATTGAGACTACGGCGCTGGGCGCGGCTTATCTCGCCGGATTGGCGACGGGCTATTGGTCTGGAAAGGATGAAATCCGCGAAAACTGGAGCCTTGGGGCGGAATTCGTGCCCTCCATGTCGTGGGAGAGGCGTGAAGCGCTTCTGAAGGGCTGGAAGCGGGCAGTGAAATGTGCCAGAGTCTGGGCTGAAGAAGAAATTTAAAAAATATACCTTGACAGGCGAGGTATATTGTGATATTTTATAGTTGTCTTGAGGCGAAAGCTTCAAGGCTTCGAATATAGATGAAAGAAACTAAATAAAAAGAAAGGAACGTGAAAAACATGATTCATTTTATTATTAGTATAATTGTAGGTGCCATTATTGGTTGGCTGGCAGGAATTATTATGAAGAGTAAGAATGGTATTCTTATTAATATTATCCTAGGCCTGGCAGGAGGATTTGTTGGAAAACTGATATTTGGAACTTTAACTGGTGGATTACTTTCATGGGTAGGCGATATCCTTTTCAGCGTGATCGGTGCGTGCATCCTGATTGCCGTGGTAAGATTTATCAAAAAGAAATAAAAGAAGTTCATAATGGATTGGCGATAAGCCGTCCGCCTTGCGTGGCCGATGGATCACGTGAGCCGGGCGGCTTATTTTTTGTCTTGTAACCTTTTCAATTATTTGTTAGAATAGAGCTGTGAGTGATCACATAGAGAGAAGCAGGAGGGAAACTGGACATGGGGGAGTACGTATTATGCTGTTGTTCCACGGCAGATCTTTCTAAGGAATATTTTGAGAAACGACAGATTCCCGTTGTCTTTTATCACTTTGAGCTAGACGGAGTGAATTATCTGGATGACTGCGGCGTTAGCATTTCCTCGGAGGAACTGTTCCGGAGAATGGATGCGGGTGCGTCTACGCATACGTCACAGGTGTCCGTTGGCGAATATTTGGAGTTTTGGAGAAAGTATTTAGTAAAGGGTCTGAACGTTATCCACGTGACGCTTTCTTCCGGACTGTCTGGAAGTTACCAGTCCGCAATGATCGCAAAGGCGGATCTGGAAAGGGAGTTTCCGGATCAGAAGATCTGTGTGATCGATTCCCTGGGAGCGTCCAGCGGCTACGGTCTTTTTGTTGATACGCTCGCAGACATGCGGGATGCGGGAACGCCCTTCGACGAATTGTGTGACTGGGCGGAAAAGAACCGTCTGAAAATGCATCACTGGTTCTTCTCCACGGATCTTACTTATTACATTCGCGGCGGCAGGGTGTCCAAGGGTGCCGGCCTGGTAGGACAAATGTTGAACATATGTCCCCTGCTGAACATGGATCAACTGGGGCATTTGACGCCGAGGGAAAAGATCCGCGGAAAGAAAAAGGTCATGATCCGCACGGTGGAAAAGATGAAGGAGCACGCTCAGGGAGGAACGGATTACTCCGGAAAGTGTTTCATGTGTGAGTCCCTGTGCATGGATGACGCAAAACAATTAGCAGAAATGATTGAAAAAGAGTTTCCTCATTTGAACGGTAAGGTTCAGATTTATCCCATTGGGGCAACCATTGGAAGTCATACGGGTCCCGGGACCATTTCCATCTTCTTCTGGGGAGACGAAAGAGTCGATTAGATCGTGAGATGCCTTTGGGGATTCCCCTTAGGCATCTTTGTCAGTTAATCAAAGGAGAAAACAAATGCGCGTAATGGTGATGGACGGACAGGGCGGCGGCGTTGGAAAGCTTTTGGTGGAAACGCTTTTGGCGACGATCCCCGGAGTGGAAGTCATTGCAGTGGGGACGAATGCCACTGCCACGGCGAACATGATGAAGGGCGGCACGGCACTTGGAGCTACCGGTGAAAATGCCGTGATCTATAACAGTGCGCGAGTGGATGCCATTTGCGGGCCCATGGGAATCCTGATGACGAATGCCATGCTGGGCGAGATCTCGCCTGCCATGGCGACGGCGGTCTCGGGAGCGGAGGTTCCCATTTTCCTGATCCCCATGGGAAAGTGTAACGCGAAGGTTGCAGGCGTTGCGGACAAAAAGCTTGCAGACTACGTGAAGGAAGTCGTTGACAAAATCGCGGAGATGGCTTGACGAAGTCGCTGGCGGTGACCGCAGACGGATGGGATGAATAAAATGAACGATCAGGAAATGGCAGACAGACAAAGAGCACAATTCATAAAGATGACGGAGACTCCCATCGCGCCGCTGGTAATAAAGCTGGGGATCCCAACGACGATCAGCATGTTGGTGACAAGCATTTACAACATGGCTGACACGTTTTTCATCGGCCAGTACGGCATTGGCATCGTGGATGAGACGGTCACGGACGTAAGTGCGGCGAGCACGAGCGCGTCCGGCGCGGTTGGCGTGGTGTTCGTCCTGATGGCGATCATTCAGGCATTTGGATTTATGTATGGGCAGGGGAGCGGAAGCATTTCCTCCCGCGCCCTTGGCGCAAAAGAGGTGGACAAGGCGTCCAAGTATTCCTCCACGGGGTTCTTCGCGGCACTGGCCACGGGCAGCCTGATGACGGTGTTTGGCCTGCTTTTGCTCGATCCCTTGATGAGGCTCCTTGGCAGTACGGAAACCATCTTGCCGTACGCCAGAACTTATGGTTTTTACATATTGCTGGCAGCGCCGTTTATGTGCGCAAGCTGCGTGCTGAACAACGTACTGCGGTTTGAGGGACAGGCGGCCTTTGCCATGGTGGGACTTGCCTCCGGCGGCATTATTAACATTTTTGGTGACTGGCTTCTCATGAGCCAGTTCCAGATGGGAATCCAAGGCGCCGGCATTTCCACGGCAGTTTCCCAGCTTATTAGCTTTGGGCTGTTGTTGTCCATGTTCCTTCGCGGGAAAACGTCCGGAAAGATTGCCCTCCGGAACGTATCGAAGGACTTGCAGGATCTGTCGCTGATCTGCGAAACAGGTCTTCCCAGCCTTGTGAGACAGGGACTGACCAGCATTTCCGGCATGCTTTTGAATGACCGTGCGGGTTTGTATGGGGATGCGGCGGTGGCGGCCATGTCCATCGTAAACCGCATTTGCTTCTTTACCTTTGCGACGGCGCTGGGCATCGGGCAGGGCTTTCAGCCGGTATGTGCGTTTAACTACGGCGCGAAGAAATATGGGCGTGTCCGTAAGGCATTTTTGTTTACGTTTTTAATCGGAGAGGTCTTCCTTGGAACCGTGGCCCTGGCGGGCGTATGGTTTACGGAGCCTTTGGTGCGGATCTTCCGGGATGATCCGGAGGTTGTGCGGATCGGAGCGCTTGCCTTGACGGTTCAATTTATCGGGCAGGTATTTCAGCCGCTTTCCGTATGTACCAACATGCTCTTCCAAAGCGTCGGGCGGGTTGGGATCGCCACGCTCATGTCCATGCTGAGAAGCGGCCTTTTCTTTCTGCCGGTGCTGCTCGTCTCATCAAAGCTGTTTGGACTTACGGGCATTCAGTGTTCACAGGGGATTGCGGACGTGCTGACGATGTTTGTGGCAGTGCCTTTCGTGGTGGGCTTCCTTCGTGAAATGAAGGAAATGGAAGCGCAGGCGAAGGAATAGACGAAGAGCCGGATGGGAGTTTTGGGATGGCGGACTTGAAGGGGCGAAAGGACGAGATCGCGCAGGCTGGCCTGGAATGGTTTCTCGTGTTTTTGGCATTTAGCTGCATTGGCTGGCTGTATGAGGTCGGCATTATGTGGTTTGAAATGAAAGAGGGTTTTGTAAACCGGGGGTTTTTGTATGGGCCCTGCCTGCCGATTTATGGGGTTGGCGGTCTGATTGTTTTGCTTGTCACGAGAAGGGTGAAAAAGCACCCGCTGATCTGTTTTCTGGTCGTTTGCCTGCTGACAACGGGCGCTGAACTCTTGGCGAGTTATCTGATGCAGTGGTGGCTTGGGTTTTTCCTGTGGGACTATCGGAATACGGGTTACGGACCGACCTTTGAGGGGCGGATTGCAGTGCGCTCGAGTCTGCAGTTTGGATTGATCGGGATGGCGGCGGTCTACGTGGTGCGTCCGATCCTGAAAAAGATCATCCAAAAGATCCGTGGAAAATTCCCCCGGGCGTATTTGGTCCTGGCGTGCCTGCTGTTGGCTGCGTTTCTTGTGGATCTAACATTCCACTTAATATGCGGAAGCAACGCGTGACGGAGTTTCTTTCTCTTGCCATGCGAAGGATTTTTGATTAAAATAGATATGCGCTTACGTGAAAGTAAGTTAAGATTGGAAAGGGGAAAAGCATATGTTAGTTCAAAAGTACAAGGACATGCTTTCGAAGAAATCGGTGATCCGCGAGCTCTCGGAGTTTGCCACGGCACGGGGCCAGGAGATTGGCTATGAAAACGTATTTGATTACAGTTTGGGAAATCCGTCGGTGCCTGTTCCCAAGGCGTTTACGGACAGGATGATCCAAATGCTGGCAACGAGAGATCCCATGGAGCTTCACGGTTACAGTCCAAGTCTTGGCATCACCTCCGTTCGCGAGGCGGTGGCTGCTTCCCTGGAACAGCGCTTTGGCATTCCCTATCGCAAGGAGCATATCTTTATGGCAACAGGTGCGGCAGGCGCTTTGGCGCATGCTTTTCGTCTGGTGACGGAGCCTGGCGACGAGATCCTTACGTTTGCGCCTTATTTTCCGGAATACGGGCCTTACGTGAATCTGACGGGAGCCGTTTTGAAGGTGGTTCCGCCCAATACGGAAACCTTCCAGATCAATTTCCCCGCCTTCGAGGAGATGCTGACGGAGAAGGTTATGGCGGTGCTTGTCAACACGCCGAATAATCCTTCCGGCATCGTGTATTCCACGGAGACGATCCAGAAGTTGACGGATATCATGAGAAAGAAATCTGAGGAATTTGGGCATGAGATCTATCTGATCTCCGACGAACCGTACCGTGAGATCGTATTTGCGGGCGTTGACGCGCCTTGTGTGTCCAAGTTCTATGACAATACCATTATGTGTTATTCCTTCTCGAAGTCTTTGTCCCTGCCCGGAGAGCGTATCGGTTACGTGGCGATCAATCCGGCCTGCAAGGACGCTGAGGACATGATCGTGATGTGCGGTCAGATTTCTCGCGGCATCGGTCACAACTGCCCTCCTTCGATCATTCAGCTGGCGGTTGCCGACGTACTCGATAAGACGGCGGATCTTTCCGTCTATGAGACCAACATGAACTTGATCTATGATTGTCTTGTGGAGCTTGGCTTCACGGTCGTAAAGCCGGGCGGAACCTTCTATATCTTCCCGAAGGCTCTCGAGCCGGATGCGGTGTCGTTCTGCAACAAGGCAAAGAAATATGACCTCATCCTCGTGCCTGCCGACAACTTTGGAGCACCCGGATTCTTCCGCATGGCCTACTGCATCTCCACCGAGAAGGTGAAGCGCTCCCTTGAGGCCCTGCGCAAATTCGTGGCCGAGGAGTACGCTAAGTAAGATTCGGGCGGGCAGATTTGCCCGTCAATAATTTAGGACGATCCGTCCCGGCGGCAGTCTGTCCACGGGACACGCGAATTTTCCTGTTCGGCTCGCGCGCCTTATTTGCCGCCATTCGCGCTATTTGCCTGCTGACGCAGGCACGCGCTCGGTGGCGGCGGCTAAGCGCAAGCCTCTCGACGGAAAATCCGCTATCGTCCCTGTGGATCAGGTCTGCCGCCGGGACGGATTGCGGTAACCTACGAGACGGCAAATCTGCCCGTCTGCGAAGGAGGAGCTGCCGTCGGGACGGATTATGGTAATTAGTGGGTGGCAAATCTGCCAGCCCGTGAAGGAGGAGCTGCCGCCGGGACGGATTGCGGTAACCTGCGAGACGGCAAATCTGCCCGTCTGCGAAGGAGGAGCTGCCGCCGGGACGGATTGCGGTAACCTACGAGACGGCAAATCTGCAAGCCCGTGAAGGAGGAGCTGCCGCCGGGACGGATTATGGTAATTAGTGGGTGGCAAATCTGCAAGCCCGTGAAGGAGGAGCTGCCGCCGGGACGGATTATGGTAATTAGAGGGGCGGCAATGCGAAAGGAGACAACATGTACCAGGCTGGATTGGTTTTGGAAGGCGGAGGAATGCGAGGAGTCTACACCGCCGGCGTACTGGACTTTTTAATAGAGAAGAACGTCCTGCTGTCAAGCGTATACGGCGTGTCTGCAGGAGCTTGTCACATGTGCAGTTACTTGTCAGGACAAAAGGGCCGCGCCCGCGACGTGTCAGTGGATTATCTTGACAATAAGATGTACTGCAGTGCGAGAAGCCTGATCCTGACGGGTGATCTGTTTAACGTGGACGTTGCGTACAATTTGATCCCCAACTACCTGAATCCGTTTGACCATGAGACCTATCACAAATACCAAGGCAAGGCCTATGCAGTCGTGACCAACATTGTCACCGGACAGCCGGAATACCTCCGGATCAGGGATTTGAAGGATGACATAGACGCCATTCGTGCGTCGGCATCGCTGCCCTTGATGGCGAGGAACGTGGAGATTGGCGGGAAATTATACTTGGACGGCGGCATCGCGGATCCCATTCCCATCGCAAAATCCATCTTGGACGGCAACCGCAAGAACGTTGTCATCCTGACCAAGGAAGAAGGGTTCGTGAGAAAGCCAACGGATAAGCTATCCCTGGCGCTCATAAAAGCCAGATACCTGAAATATCCTAAAATATATGAAATGATGGCTCAGCGCCATACAAATTATAATGAGACGCTGGATTACCTTTACCGCCAGGTGGAGAACGGCCAGGCCTACGTGATCCGACCGAAGCATCCAGGCAAGGTGGGACGGATCGAGAAAAATAAGGAAAACCTTTTGGCACTGTACCGCCAGGGCTACGAAGAAGCGGCAGATCATTATGAAAGCCTGATGGAGTATCTGGGAAAGGAATCAAACTAGCATGGATAAGTTTTTTGACGTAATCAAGGCGATCATCTACGGAATTGTGGAGGGAGTGACGGAATGGCTTCCCGTCAGCAGCACGGGACACTTGATCCTGGTGGAAGAGTTTCTTCCTTTTAACAACGTCAGCGAAGGATTTTTTGACATGTTCGACGTGGTGATCCAGCTGGGCGCGATCCTGGCGATCGTGATCCTGTTCTGGAATAAGATCTGGCCGTTTCAACTGCCCCAAAACCAAGAGGATCCGGCCCCCGGCATCATGGGATTTGTCAAGATGGATAAGATCATCCTCTGGATCAAGATTGCCGTGGCCTGCGTTCCGGCCGCCGTTATCGGCGTTCTCTTTGATGATTGGTTTGACAAATGGTTTTATAATCCCGTTTGCGTGTCCATCGCGCTGATCGTTTTCGGCATTGCATTTATTGTCGTGGAAAACTGGAACAAGTCGCGCAGACCTGCCATAAGAAGACTTGATGACATTACCTTCAAAACGGCTCTCCTCATTGGCATTTTCCAGCTGATCGCAGCCATTTTTCCCGGAACTTCCCGCTCCGGAGCGACCATAGTCGGTGCGTTACTCATCGGCGTGAGCCGCACGATAGCCGCTGAATTTACGTTTTTCCTTGCGATTCCCGTCATGTTCGGGGCAAGCCTTTTGAAGATTTTGAAATTCGGTTTCCATTTCACGGCACTGGAATTTGCCTTATTGATGATCGGAACTCTCGTTGCCTTCTTTGTTTCTCTGTTTATCGTCCGTTTCCTAATGGCATTCATTAAGAAACATAACTTTAAAATCTTTGGTTGGTACCGCATCGTTTTGGGTGTGATCGTCCTTCTCTACTTTGGTCTGGCGAAGGGTAATTAAACCGTTTTACCTTTAAAAAGCTTGTCAAGAATTAAAAATTCACAAATATTTTTACCAAATTTTGTGAATTTTTTCGTTAGAAAGGTTGACAAGCTGTCAGAAACACGCTATATTATTAGGCGAAAAGCGCAATAAATGCGCAGAATGCTTGAAATGGAAGGCGCCAAGGGCGCAAGTAGGCAATTAAGAAGGGAGAATTAACCATGGCAGACGAAAAGGTAGTTGCAGCAGTTAAGACCGAGGAAGTAAAGAAGGAAGAAGTTAAGAAGGCAGTAGCAAAGAAGCCCGTAGCAAAGAAGCCCGCTGCAGAGAAGGCAGTAGCTGAGAAGAAGGCTCCTGCAAAGAAGGCAGAGAAGGCAGTAGCTGAGAAGAAGGCTCCCGCTAAGAAGGCAGAGAAGGCAGTAGCTGAGAAGAAGGCTCCCGCTAAGAAGGCAGAGAAGGCAGTAGCTGAGAAGAAGGCTCCTGCAAAGAAGGCAGCAGCTAAGAAGGTAGCAGCAAAGGCTAACGTATTCGTTCAGTTCGCTGGCAAGTCCTTCTCTCAGGATGAGCTCGTTAAGATCGCTCAGGACGTATGGCAGTATGACATGAACAAGAAGGCTGAAGATTTCAAGACCGTTGAGATCTACGTTAAGCCTGAAGAGAACATGGCTTACTTCGTTGTTAACGGCGAGACCTCCGGAAGCTTTGTTCTGTAATTTATCCATAATATAAAGTAAAAAATTAAGGAATCCCGTCTTTCTAAGGCAGAAAGGCGGGATTTTTATAATTATTTTATAAAGTTTTATCAGAAAAGACGTTGACAAGAAAAGGGCATGGGTGTATGTTAAGTGCATAAGGTGTTAGCACTCCTTCGAGTTGAGTGCTAACAAGTCCAAAAGAGGTGATTTCCCGTGGAATTAGATGAGAGGAAAAAGATAATCCTAAAAGCAGTGATCCGGAATTACCTGGAAACGGGAGAGCCGGTTGGCAGCCGCACGATCTCAAAGTACACGGACTTGAACCTTAGCTCCGCCACCATCCGCAATGAGATGGCGGATCTGGAGGAAATGGGCTACATCCTGCAGCCCCATACTTCTGCCGGAAGAATTCCTTCCGATCAGGGTTATCGGTTTTACGTGGACACCATGATGGAGGAGAAGGACCGGGAGTTTGTGGAACTGAAGGAAATGCTTTTGGAGCGTCAGGATAAGATGGAGACGCTGCTAAAGCAGGTGGCGAAGGTGGTTGCACAGAATACCCAGTACGCAGCCATGATCTCAGCGCCGTCCACGCATCGCAACAAGGTGAAGTTCATTCAGCTTTCCAGACTGAATCCGGAACAGCTCCTGGCGGTGATCGTGGTGGAAGGGAACGTGATCAAGAATAACATCATTCCCATAGCTGACGATATCTCCGATGAGAATTTGTTAAAGCTCAACATTCTTTTGAATACGCAGCTGAACGGACTTACCATGGAGGAGATCAATCTCGGCATCATCGCTGCGTTAAAGCAGCAGGCAGGCGTGCACGGCAGTCTGATCGGAGAGGTTATTGATGCCGTTGGGGATGCCATCAAGGCAGATGACGATCCTGAGATCTACACCAGCGGAACCAACAACATCTTCCGCTATCCGGAACTGACGGACAACGGAAGGGCCAGCGAGCTGGTGGGAACCTTTGAAGAGAAGCAACAGCTTGGCAGTCTGATCCAGGAAAGCCTGGAAGCGGATCCAGGCACGGGAATCCAAGTCTACATTGGTGACGAGGCTCCCATAAAGAGCATGAAGGATTGCAGCGTCGTAACCGCCACGTATGAATTGGGCGAGGGCATGAAGGGAACCATAGGAATCGTGGGACCCAAGCGAATGGATTACGATAAGGTCATCGGAACGCTTCGGACCATTCAGTCGAAGCTGGATGAATTATACAAGAAGGAATGAGCTGCTGAAGGCGACAGGGCATAAGGCAGACAAAGAAGGGAAATGGTAACATGGCAGATCTTGAAAAGGAAATGACGCAGGGCGGGGAGGAAACGGAAGCAGCGGAAGTTGCAGAGAACCTGGAAGAAACCCCGGACGGCGTGACGGATGAGCCTCAGGATGAGAATCCTGAGACGGAGGAGACGCACGAAGAGGAAGGCGACGAGGAGGATGCCACGGAGGCATCTGAGGAAGAGGCCGAGGGCGCAACGGCTGAAGGGAAAAAGTCCTGGGCCGAGAGAAGGGCTGAGAAGAAGCAGGCGAAGCATGATAAAAAAGCGGATGCCATGAAGGAACAGATCGACCAGCTTGAGGACAAGGTAAAGCGTCAGCTGGCGGAATTTGAGAATTTCAGAAACAGAAGCGAAAGAGAAAAGGCAGCAATGTTCGAGACCGGCGCGAGAAGCGTGATCGAAAAGATCCTTCCCGTGGTTGACAACTTCGAAAGAGGACTTGCCACCGTACCTGCCGAGAATCAGGACGATCCCTTTGTGGATGGCATGAACAAGGTTTACAAGCAGCTGGTTACGGAGCTTGAGAACATTGGCGTGAAGCCGATCGAGGCCGTGGGCAAGGAATTTGATCCCAACCTTCACAATGCAGTGATGCAGGTGGAGAGCGAGGAATATGAGTCAGGAATCGTGGCTCAGGAATTACAAAAGGGTTATACCTATAGAGACGTGGTGGTTCGCCACAGCATGGTCTCCGTAGTGCAATAATAAAGCGAAGTGAAGCGAAGAACCCCCGAAGAAAATACTGACGCAGTATTTGAGGCAGAATTTTCTTCGTTGTTACCGGGGTTCGAGCAAACGGAGCATAATTTATCCGCGAAGCGGATTTTATTAGGAGGAAGAAGACATGAGCAAGATTATTGGTATTGACTTGGGTACGACAAATAGCTGCGTGGCAGTTATGGAAGGTGGTAAGCCCACCGTCATCGCAAACGCAGAAGGCGCACGGACCACGCCGTCCGTTGTGGCATTTACGAAGACCGGTGAGAGACTGGTTGGTGAGCCTGCAAAGCGTCAGGCAGTAACGAATGCGGAGAAGACCATCTCCTCCATCAAGAGAGACATGGGTACTGACAATGGCCGTACCATCGACGGCAAGAAGTATTCTCCTCAGCAGATTTCCGCAATGATCCTTCAGAAGCTGAAGGCAGATGCAGAGAGCTATCTGGGTGAGAAGGTTACGGAGGCGGTTATCACCGTTCCCGCATACTTCAATGACGCACAGCGTCAGGCAACCAAGGATGCAGGTAAGATCGCAGGCCTGGAAGTAAAGCGTATCATCAACGAGCCCACCGCAGCCGCTTTGGCATACGGCCTGGACAATGAGAAAGAGCAGAAGATCATGGTATACGACCTTGGCGGCGGTACCTTCGACGTATCCATCATCGAGATCGGTGACGGCGTCATCGAAGTGCTTTCCACCAACGGCGACACGCACCTTGGCGGTGATGATTTTGATAACAAGATCATTGATTGGATGATCTCCGAGTTCAAGAAGGCAGAGGGCGTAGACCTCTCCGGCGACAAGATCGCAATGCAGAGACTGAAAGAGGCAGCAGAGAAGGCAAAGAAAGAGCTTTCCAGCGCCATGACCACCAATATTAACCTTCCTTTCATCACTGCTACTGCAGATGGACCTAAGCACTTTGACGTGAACCTTTCCAGAGCACAGTTTGACGAGCTGACCAGAGACCTGGTTGAGAAGACCGCGATCCCCGTTCAGAACGCCATGAGAGATGCAGGACTTACCAATGCAGACCTTGGCCAGGTGCTTTTGGTTGGTGGTTCCACCAGAATCCCTGCCGTACAGGATAAGGTTAGACAGTTGACCGGCAAGGAGCCTTCCAAGTCCCTGAACCCTGATGAGTGCGTTGCAATCGGTGCATCCGTACAGGGTGGTAAGCTTGCAGGCGATGCAGGTGCCGGCGACATCCTTCTGTTGGACGTAACGCCTCTTTCCCTGTCCATCGAGACCTTGGGCGGCGTTGCAACCAGACTGATCGAGAGAAACACCACGATCCCTACGAAGAAGAGCCAGATCTTCTCCACCGCTGCTGACAATCAGAGTGCAGTTACCATCAACGTAGTACAGGGTGAGCGTCAGTTCGCCCGTGACAATAAGTCCCTTGGACAGTTCAACCTGGACGGCATCGCTCCTGCACCCAGAGGAGTACCTCAGATCGAGGTTACCTTCGACATCGATGCGAACGGCATCGTAAACGTATCCGCAAAGGATCTGGGCACCGGCAAGGAGCAGCACATCACCATTACCGCCGGTTCCAACATGTCTGACGCAGACATCGAGAAGGCTGTCAAGGAAGCAGCTGAGTTCGAGGCACAGGATAAGAAGCGTAAGGAAGCCATCGAGGTTAGAAACGATGCAGACGCTTTCGTATTCCAGACCGAGAAGGCATTGAAGGACGTAGGCGACAAGATCACCGACAGCGACAAGAGCCAGGTAGAGGCTGACCTCCAGAACGTGAAGTCCATCCTTGAGAGAACCAAGGATCGTGAGCTTAGCGACAGCGAGCTTGATGAGATCAGGGCAGCGAAGGAGAAGTTAACGAATTCCGCACAGTCCCTGTTCACCAAGGTGTATGAGAGCATGCAGCAGGGTCAGGGTGCCGGCGCTCAGACTGGTCCCGACATGGGCGGCTTCGCAGGCGGCTCCACCAGCTCCAACACCTCCAATAACAACAATAATGACGATGTTATTGACGGAGACTTCCGCGAGGTATAAGCCATGCAGTTCGACGAAGCAAAAGCGGTTTCGTGCTTGCACGAGAAACCGCTTGAAGATTCGTTGAACTATAGGGCGCAGTCACGCGCATGGCTATACCGAGTAAGCGAATAGGGCGCAGCATTGCGCGGAGCGAATAGGGCGCAGCCTATTATCAGGGAATGGTCTAATCCTAGATCATTCCCTAATGTAATGTATTAGCATGTGAAGAAAGGCTAACGTATCATGGCAGAACAAAAGCGAGATTATTATGAGGTTCTTGGCGTAGATAAAACTGCTGACGAGGCGGCCATTAAGAAGGCATACCGTGTCTTGGCCAAAAAATATCACCCGGACGTAAATCCCGGTGACGCGGAAGCAGAGAAAAAATTTAAGGAAGCTTCCGAGGCATATGCCGTATTGAGTGATCCCGAGAAGAGACGTCAGTACGATCAGTTTGGCCACGCCGCATTTGACGGCGGTGCCGGCGGCGCGGGCGGATTCGACTTTGGCAACATGGATTTCGGCGACATCTTCGGCGACATCTTCGGCGACATTTTTGGTGGCGGCAGATCCAGGGGCGCAAGCAATGGACCCATGAAGGGTGCCAACATTCGCACCAGCGTGCGCGTAACCTTTGAAGAGGCCGTATTTGGTACGAAGAAAGAGATAGAACTGACGGTAAAGGAAACCTGTAAGACCTGTGGCGGCAACGGCGCAAAGCCTGGTACGAAGCCCGAGACCTGTTCTAAATGTAATGGCAGCGGACAGATCACGATCACGCAGCAGACCTTCTTTGGAACCGTCCGCAACAGGTCGACGTGTCCCAACTGTCAGGGAACGGGTAAGATCATTAAAGAGAAGTGTTCGGATTGTCGCGGATCAGGCTTTATCCCTATGAAGAAGCGTTATTCCGCAGACATTCCTGCAGGTATTGATAACGGTCAGGCCATCAGAATGCCTGGTCTTGGCGAGCCTGGCATCAATGGCGGAGCGCGCGGCGACGTGCTTGTAGAAGTAATCGTTGGACGCCATCCCATCTTCCAGCGTCAGGACGTGAACATCTTTTCCACCGTGCCCATCTCCTTTGCGGTGGCAACGCTTGGCGGTGAGATCTTTATCGACACCGTAGACGGCAAGGTGATTTACGACGTTAAGGCCGGCACGCAGACGGATACGAGAGTCCGCTTAAAGGGCAAGGGTGTTCCTTCCCTGCGGAATAAGGAAATCCGCGGTGACCATTACGTAACGCTTGTGGTACAGGTGCCTGACAAGCTGAGCAACGAGGCGAAGGAACTGCTTCGCAAGTTTGATGAGGCCAGCGATGATTCCCTGACGGCCGTGCAGAGAGCTTCTGGATCCAGTGATGACAAGAAAGATGACGGCGGCGGACATGGCGGAAAGAAAAAGAAATTCTGGGAGAAATAATTAAGAAAGGGTCATGGAAAGCGTGTCAACAGACACGTCCCCATGACCCTTTTTTTGACTTTTTATTTTATGACTTTTTAGATTTTACGGGAGTGCTAAGGGATGCCTTTAATGCATGGTATTCGGATTGCATTTTCTGGAAGGTCTCCGTGTCACCCTCGGCAATGTCGGGGTGATAAGCCTTGCAGAGGTTCTTGTAACGCTTTTCCAGCTTGTCCAGAGTGTCACAGCCGGAGAAAAATACGGCGACTCCGGAAGGCTTTTCCAATTCGGATGCCAGTTTTTTTACCAGCTTTTGCACGTCATCGCGCTGCCTGTCCAGCATCTGGATCTGGGGGATCAACTGCTTGAAGCGGCGGATGTCGATGGACTTCTTGTCAGAGCATTCGTCAACCAGGGGATTTAAGTTGCGCATGTAAATGCCCCAGTAGCTCCGGAGAAGGGGATTGTCCTTCTGGTCTAACACGGAAGTTACCTGCGCGCTTAGAGGCTCCAGCGAATCCAGATGTTCCTCCAGTTTTTTCAGGTAAGTAAGATTTCCTTCCACCTCATCAGATGAACCAGTGGCCATCTTCAGGTCACTCTTTACAAGATCAGTCACTTCCTTCGAAATCTCCTTGCTCGTCATTCTGAGCTCCTGACCCCATTCATACCATTCCGATGCCAGTGCCATGACGCCAACGATGATAATGCCTACGATCACGATATAGAGGAAAATGCCGAACAAAACGGAATGCAACTGACAATGCTGCGTATATTGGATCAGGTTCATTCCAAAGTCATGTTTCAGGGTTCTGTTTTCACTGATGAGAGTAAGGAGCACAAGGCCAACGCTGAAGATGCTGGCGATGATATAGGACAGGGAAACCAGCATCGTGATGCACCAGCTCACGCCCTTCAGAATCGTGAAAAAGATGCAGGCGATGGCATTTGGAACCTTCTTTCCGTTAATCGAAAGGATGCGGTAATCCGCCTCGCACGACGTAAACAGGGAGAGATACCAGTTATAGGAAATCTCGTACAGATTGTCGAACAGGGAGATGATCGCGTTCCAGATCACCATCATAACGCTGGAGATCAGCGAGAGGATCCAGCTGAAAATCAGAATGCTGATGCCAAAGACCGCTATGACTCCGACGATCACGACAAGGAATCCCACGAGATCCTTTGGCGTGAGCCCCGCTGTCAACAAGACAATCAGTACCAGAGCAAAGAACCCCATCGCCAGGAAGATCGTGATCTTTTCAAATGCCTTGGCCAGAAGCTTAAAAAACGTTGCCACAAGCAAAAGGGGTAGGGCGAGCAGGGACATTCCGTTAATCTTCAGTATTTTTATTGCTGCATTCATTCGTTTGCCCTCCCTTCCTACTTAGTTGCCAGTATCTCGTAGGTGATTCGCGTGATGCTGTCACCGGACGGCGAAAATTCAATTGTAATCTGATCATTGCTGATGGGATCCCAATAAATGGCCTTTGTCTCATCCAGTCCCCAGCCGAAGAGATACATTCCCTCAAATCTCGTGGGCTCGCCGTACAGTCCGGTCTGCTTGTGACAAACCTTATCGGGAGCAAGGCCTAACGTTACGCCATCAGGGAAGACCACGGTGTTCTTGGTCACGGAAAGGCTAACCACTTCACATTTGGAAAGGGGTTGAGGCGTAGACATGGTATTCAATAACGTAATAGACACGCCGCGTTCGTTGTCAGTAAGAGTCGTCTTTTGAGCGCCCTCGAGAACCTTATCCATGTCGGACAGATCCAACTCCGTGACAATGTCCTTGATGGTCATGATTTTGCGGTTGACCTGAATGAGTCTGGAGAATTTGTCCGCCGTCAGGATCTCCGCCTGCGGATGCGTTTGCATCCAGTAATTGGAAAACTCCTCCGCATTCTCGGGGATAACGATCACGTTTGCTTCCACGCCGCGATCAAAGGTGACGATCTCTTCCGTGGCTTTTACCTGAAGGTGTACCAGGGAATCCAGGGAAGCACTTACGCGAACGGAGTATTTTCCAGGATGAAGCGATACGGTTTTCTTAAAATCATTTTTCTGATTTAAGTGGATACTGTATTCTTTTTCCGTCGTGAGATTCTTTAGCGTTACGTGAATCGCGTATTCCTTCTGGAGATTCTCATCCAACAGTGAAAACTCTTTGGGAATGTTGCTAAAGGTGACAACGCCGGCACAGTCTCCCTCGTCAAGTTTTCCCTTATTGCCGCATGCGGCAAGGCAGAGAAGCAAGGGAAACAGAAGGAACAGATAGGTTCGCAATCTTTTCATAACGATTCTCCTTGTAGTATGGGTTTCCGTGGAATCAATTTTATTATAAAACCTGTTACGTGCTAACGCAATAGACAAAAAGCGGCGAAATGAACGTTTTCGGGAGGATGGGGGGTGGTTTTCTTTTGACAAAAGGGAGCATTTGCGTATATAATTTGGGTGATTGCGTGAAACGACGGCGATGTGCGGATTTACGCGGCAATACGTTTGGATTTTGGAGATCGGAAGAATGCAATAGGTCCAAGGAGGGTATGGAAAGTGAAGTGGACAAAGTTTAAGATAAAGACGGTTACGGACGCGGAGGACATTATCATCAGCACCCTTTATGACATCGGTCTGGAGGGCGCGCAGATCGAGGATAAGGTTCCGCTCACGGCGCTGGAGAAGGAGCAGATGTTTGTGGACATCCTGCCGGAGGGACCTGCGGATGACGGCGTGGCGTACCTGAGCTTCTTCGTGGAGGAGCAGGAGGACGGAACGCTTTTGGTACAGGGCGAGGAGCGCACGAGGGAATCCATTTTGGAGGACGTGAGGCGGGAGCTTGACGATCTTCGCGCATTCTGCGAGATCGGTGAGGGTACCATCACCGTGGACGAGACCGAGGACATTGACTGGATCAACAACTGGAAACAATATTTCCACCAATTCTATATAGATGACATACTTGTCATTCCTTCCTGGGAGGACGTAAAGCCAGAGGATGGCGAGCGCATGGTGCTGCACATCGATCCCGGCACGGCCTTTGGAACGGGCATGCACGAGACCACGCAGCTTTGCATCCGCCAGCTTCGCAAGTTCATCACCCCGGAGACGGAGCTTCTCGACGTGGGCACCGGAAGCGGCATCCTTGGCATTCTCTCCCTCATGTTTGGCGCGAAGCACGTGGTGGGAACGGACCTGGATCCCTGTGCCGTGCCTGCCGTGGAGGATAATTGCGCAAATAACGGGATCCGCCCCGAGCAGTTTACCATGATGATCGGCAATATTATCACGGAGAAGGAAGTCCAGGATCAGGTGGGTTATGAAAAATATGACATTGTTGTCGCAAATATTCTTGCGGACGTTCTCGTGCCCCTGACGCCCGTCATCCTCCATCAGCTAAAACCCGGCGGAATCTATATTACTTCCGGAATTATTGATGACAAGGAGCAGACCGTTGTCGAGGCAGTGAAAGCAGCAGGCATGGAAGTGCTTGAGGTAACGTATCAGGGCGAGTGGGTCAGCGTGACCGCGAGGAAGTAAGAGTTAAAAATATCGATTGTTTCAGGAGGGGAAAATGAGAAGAGAATTGATGAAGAGTTTGGCGTGGTTCCTTACGGTGGCTTTGCTGGTTTTATGTGTGGATTCTCAAGTCACCGCATATTCCGAGCAGCTTTCTGGACAAACTGGCATAATAGCGGCGCAGAGTATTGAAAATAATAATATGTCCCAAAGTGCATGCTTGGAGGTATCTAACGCAGTGGGGTGTCACGTGCAGTTTAGCCTCCTGGATCAGTGGGATGATGGATATATTGCTGAGGTAATTATCGCTAATGAGAGTTCCGAGTCGATTCAAAATTGGTGTTTGGATATGACATGGGCTGGAAGTGTGGTTGATATATGGAATGCTGCCATTGATGAAAAAACGGAAACGGGATACAAGATTAAAAATGCAGGATGGAACCAAGATATTAATGTGGGGGAAAAAGTCAGTTTTGGATTTAGAGGACAAGGCGATTTTACGAATTTTCCAGTTCGTTATCTGTTTTTAGGAAATTTAGATCAGGTTGATCAAGAAATCTATTCAGTTGATTTTAGAATAAATAGTCAGTGGGATGATGGATATACGGCTGAAATCGCTGTCTCGAACAGATTAGACAGATCTAGCTTAGAAGATTGGGTAATTGAATTTGATTTTGGCGGTGAGATATATGATATTTGGAATGCATCGACTATAAAACATGAAAACAATCATTACGTAATACAAAATAATGGTTATAATGCTAATATTTTGCCCGGGCAAACGATTTTATTTGGGTTTAATGCCGTAGGCGATAAAAGTGAACCCACGAATATTGTTTTATATGACGTAAATCAAATAGAAGCAGTACAAGAATGCATTTTGCAGATAGATAAATTTGATTTTGAGGGTACGGAAATACCGAACGAAGTAAGATCGTCAAATAGCGAGATTGTTCTGCACGGTACTCTTTCGGGAGCGGAGTTAATAGATGAGTTGTGGCTTGAAATAAACGAGGAAGGTGGTTCTAAGCGATATGCCATCCCTGTTGCTTCTGAATGGACGACACAAGCCCTAGAGTTGTCGGAAGGCCGAAATACCATAGAAGTTTTTGCTAGGGAAAAGTCAGGCGTCATAATCAAAGATGACATAGTAATAATATGGCAAAACGATGATAATTCACAAACTGAACTTGACCGAAATGATGACGATGAGGACGGTTTACCAAATTATTATGAGGAGTATTTAGGAACAAGGAAGGATTTGCCGGATTCAGATGGTGATGGATTAAGTGACTATGAAGAGGTGTTCTTTACGCTAACTAATCCTACGAATCCAGATTCAGATGGCGATGGAATTGGCGATGCGCAGGATGACGAAGACGGCGATGGATTATCAAATTATGATGAGATATTGCTTTCTACGAATCCGCAAAATAAAGATACGGATGAAGATGGTTTACAGGATGAAGAGGAACTTCGCATCCATAATACAAATCCAACAAATAAGGACTCTGATGGTGATAAGATTTGGGATGGGTTGGAAATTACGTTAGGGTCAGATCCCAATGGATATGATGCTCGCGTTCGCGTCATTGTCGTATCGCAGGATGAAGATAATGTAAGGGTTTCCGTTGAAGCTGAATTAACTGGAGAGCAGGCAGATAGTCTTTCAGTTCATAAGGACGATTCGTATTATATTCCAGAGGATGCAAAAGAGTATGTAGGCGGCGCATACGATTTTTCAGTACGAGGAGACATATCTGAAGCAACTATTAGATTCGAGTTTCCGGAAGAATTATTAAATGATCCTGAGTTTGATCCAATTATATGTTATTTTAATCAAGAAACACAGGAACTTGAAGCAATAGAAACTACCGTGATTAATAATGTTGCTATTGCAAAGGTTAAGCATTTTTCTACCTATC
Organism: Lachnospiraceae bacterium; assembly: GCA_017552985.1. Classification (GTDB taxonomy): domain Bacteria; phylum Bacillota; class Clostridia; order Lachnospirales; family Lachnospiraceae; genus Acetatifactor. Next base: position 181,305 of record JAFZNO010000013.1, on the reverse strand, counting down.
TTTTGTTTTTCAGTAAATTCATGTTTAACGGATGGTATTATGAAAAACAGGTGTGGAGAGATGCCGATCAATTTTGGGGTCAAGCTGAGACCGAAGTGGTGTTGGTAATAGAAGACTCACTTTCCATGGGAAATAGAGATCCTCTTTATAAAAGATTACAATATGCCAAGGATTTGATTGATAAAATGCCTGATGGTTGTAAGATGGGAATCATTAGGTGTGCAGATGTTGCCGAAAGCTTTACGGAAGAATTAACCAATGACAAAGAATTATTAAAATCATTTTTAACGTCTGAGTATTTTAAATCTGAAGGGGCTACCGGATATTCTAAGGGCTCAAGATTAGCGTATTCCATGTTGGATACGGATGATCATGATAAAGAGAAACATATGGTTTTCTTTATTGATGATGGCATAATGGAAAAAGATGTTTCGCAAGTGAATGCGATTCAGCTATGGGAGCATAACGTAAAGAAAAGCACGGTATCTTTCGCATATTATAATATTTGGAACAACAATGGAAGTTATTCAGATGATGATATAAGAAAAGAAACAAATTACTTGCTTAAAGTAAATGGGGATTATCTTAGTGAAACCAGAAATCCGGACAGCCCAAATGATCTGATAAATTGGTTATATGAGCAAGTATACTATCGCGTTGATGATAAAACGGATACGGACGAAGACGGTCTGGCTGATTTTTATGAGAGAAATATTGTAGCTTATGGAAATAAACCCATTCATTTAGATGAGAATGACAAAGATACGGATGATGATGGTATTTTCGACGGAGATGAAGTTACCGGATGTTCTTATGAATTAAATGAAGATAAAACAAAAGTGCGAATACTTGCACATTTTGTTTGCAATCCATGCGATCAGGATACAGATCATGATGGCTTGTGGGATGAAGATGAGTTGTATGTCTGGGGAACGGCGGCTAAGCGTCAGGATACCGATTATGACGGACTTAGAGATGGATTTGAGGTGGATTTGGGATATGATCCGCTTGAGGAAGATGCGGATCATGACGGAAGACTTGATAAACAAGAAATGGCCGAAGGTACTAGTCCTTATGTTTATGACATGACATGGGATGAATATCTGCTCGCTTTTTTGAATGGAGCTCTTAAAGGAGATTTCATTAAGGATCCGCAGGATTTTCCTACAATGGCCGGTCAGATTGTAGGTAGTTTTCTTCCGCTAATTGACATTCGTGACGTTGCAGCAAATACATATTACGGAAGACCTCTGATGACGGGACTAAGCATGGTGGGATTATTTCCCGTTTTCGGTGATATTGCTGGTTCTTCAGGAAAGTGTGTTAAGTTTATTGCGAAGAATGCAGATAATCCATCATTAATAATCGAGCTTGTTGAGTTTTTGGAAAAAAACTTTCCTGATTTGGCGAAACAGGTATCCAAAAGTGACGAATTTGATGCAGCAATTATGAAACTTGCAAAATCCGACCTTACAAGAATGACGGATATAGAAAGGAAAGGGCTTGCAAAACTGCTAAAGAAAGCAGGGTATGCTGACAATGCAATAAAGATTTTGGAAAAGGGATCCAAACCAAGTGCAAGAGTATTAAGAGACAACATGATAAAAAAACTTGGAAAGGTAACACCTAATTTTCCGTTTGCAACGCATCATATTGTTGCAGGGAGGGCAAAAGGAGCTAGGGAGGCTAGAGCGATTTTGTTAAAATATGGGATAGATATAAATGATGCGGTTAATGGAGTGTTTCTACCAACTGTAAAGAATGTTTCGCCCGCAGCATACCATCCCAGTTTGCACACAAACAAGTACTATGAGACCGTAAATAGATTACTGCAAGATGCAACAAGCGAAAAACGAGCGCGGGAAATTCTGGAAGATATTGCTACTATGTTATTAAACGGAACATTCCCAAATTAATTTCGAGAAAGGTGACAATGTGTTATGAAGATATGGAAACTATGTGCGGAAGTTAATAAGTATGAGAATTTATGTCCAGTAAAAGATTTTACTGCAGATGAACTTCAGGCCTTTGACGGACGATCCCTAAAGTCTGAATGGATTCCCTTACCCGTTGAGCCATTGGAGAAAAAAAAGAGACCAAAATGGAGTGATTATCCTGGATTTACAATTCCCGTGCTAAGTGAAAATGCTTTACGGATATTAAGGCCATTAATTGAGAACTCATCAGAAGAATTGGAACTGGTGTTTAGTGAGAGGAAATTTGTGGCAGTCAACATAACGGCCATTTTGGATGTCGTTGATTACAAAGAGTCGATATACAAAACATATAGTGATGGTGGAATCATGAGGTTTATCAAATACTCTTTTCGAGAGTGCGATGAATTAAAGAATCATCACATTTTCAAGATTGTAGACGAGAGAAGAAGATGGCCTTTCGTTTCGGATGCATTCAAACAGGCAGTGGAAGAGAACGGCCTGACCGGTTTTGAATTTGAACTGGTCTGGGACAGTGAGGAACAGTCGGTTCAGGAACAGGCAGCGCCTGCAGCTGCGGGTGAGAAGAATCATGCTGATGCAGCGGGCATACCGAATGAACAGTCTTCTCCCGAAGCGGAGGGATTAGCGTATGTCGGTGATCTGGATGACGAGGTGACGTCGGAGATCAACAGTGAGATTGCCTACGCAAGAAAGCTGTTTTGGATCCCCAAGTATTCTGAGGGTAAGGATCTGGCGGCGCGAGTTTACAAGGCTGTGGATAAGGTGATACGTACCGGGCGATATCCCAGACAGTATGGGGACGTTGCGGACGTCGCCATTGGGCTTGGATGCCTTTATGGACATGCCCTGGTAACCGGTTACGGCTGGAAGTGGAAGGGAGTAGGAAGTACGGCTGAAGACGCAGTATTTTGTGTCGTATCCCCGGATGAAAACTGGGTGAACCCGTGCATGGTGTATCTACAGAAGATTTTGGGTGGAGAGAATGAAAACACCACGCTTCTTTTATACAACATGATAGAAAAAACCATGAAACAAACGCCTGCGCACAAATTAACCTTTCTCACGTAGAACGGAAAGAGTTGCGGATAAGGCATCCTGAAGAGGAATCGAAATGTATCAGTTTTTTGTGGATCAAGCGCAAATTGACGCCCTAAATAAGACGGTGACGATCACGGGCGCGGACGTAAATCATATCAAAAACGTGTTGCGGATGAAGAGTGGCGAAGAGCTTGCCGTCAGCAATGGGCAGGACGGGAAGGAGTACCGCTGCGCCATTCGGGCCTTTCATGAGAAAGGTGAGCATGCGGAAGCCTGTGGGATCGGGATTGCAGGCGGTGTGTGGCAGGAAGCTACAGTCGAGTGCGAACTTCGCTTTATCAAGGAGGATGGCGTGGAGCTTCCCTCCAAGATTTACTTGTTTCAGGGACTTCCCAAGGCGGACAAACTTGAGCTCATCATTCAAAAGTCCGTGGAGCTTGGCGTTTATCAAGTGATCCCCGTGGAGACAAAGCGCTCCGTGGTAAAACTCGATGAGAAAAAAGCGAAGGCAAAGACGGCCAGATGGCAGCAGATTTCCGAGGCTGCCGCAAAGCAGAGCAAGCGCGGCATCATCCCGGAAGTGAAGGAACCCGTGAGCTTTAAGAAAGCGCTGGAGCTTGCGAAGGAAATGGACGTGAAGCTCATTCCTTATGAGCTTGCGGAAGGGATGGAGAAGACGCGTCAGCTCATAGAGAGCATCAAGCCCGGCCAGTCGATTGCCATTTTTATTGGCCCGGAGGGCGGCTTTGATGAAGCCGAAATCCAGGCAGCCCAGGAGGCCGGCATCGAGCCCATCACCCTTGGACGCCGCATCCTCCGCACCGAGACGGCCCCCCTCGCCATCCTCGCATGGCTCGGCTACCAGCTGGAAGCCTAAGGATGTTGGAACGCGGCAAGAATTTTGGGAATATGATAGTATAGGAAAGTATTTAGGAGGTCCCATGGAAGTTTATTTGGACAATTCCGCAACCACACAGGTTTTTCCTGAAGTTGCGGCTTATATGACGCAGATCATGTGTCAGCAATATGGCAATCCCTCCAGCCTGCACTTAAAGGGAATGGAGGCGGAGCAGATTCTTCGCAGCGCAAAGGAAACCCTGGCGAAAATATTGAAGGTAAATGAGAAGGAGCTTTTATTTACCTCCGGCGGCACGGAATCTGACAATCTGGCGCTCCGGGGCGTAGCTTCAGCCTATCAGCGACGGGGACGGCACCTCATCACGACGCAGATCGAGCATCCTGCGATCCTGCAGACCATGCATTATCTGGAAGAACAGGGATTTCAGGTGACTTACCTTCCCGTGGACGCTAACGGACGCATCCGCCTGGAGGATTTGCAGCGCAGCATGCGGCAGGACACGATCTTGGTATCTATCATGCATACAAACAATGAAGTTGGCGCGCAGCAACCCATCGCCGAGGCGGGCGCATTGATCAAACGCATGAATCCCAACACACTGTTCCACGTGGATGCGGTACAGGGCTTTGGCAAGGCGAAAATCTATCCCAAGAAGATGAATATTGACCTGATGAGCGTAAGCGGCCATAAGATTCATGGTCCCAAAGGAGTTGGACTTCTTTATGTGGATGAAAAAGTGCGGGTTCGCCCCATTCTGTTTGGCGGCGGGCAGCAGGGGAACCTCCGGTCCGGAACCGAAAACGTACCTGGCATTGCCGGCATGGCCATGGCGGCGAAGAAATTATATGATAATTATGACGAGGACGTCAGAAAATTAGAGGGATGCAAGAGCTTCTTTATCGACGGCATTCAGCAGATGGAAGGAACGCGCATTAATGGACTGCTTCCCGAAATGCCTCACGGTGAGGGCACGGCACCCCACGTGGTCAGCGTTTCCTTCAAGGGAGTCCGGAGCGAAGTATTGCTTCACGCTTTGGAGGAACGGGGGATTTTCGTATCGGCGGGCAGCGCCTGCTCCGCAAGAAAGCCCCAGCCGTCCGCCACGTTAAAGGCCATGGGGATTTCGCAGGATCTGCTGGGATCTACCATCCGGTTTAGTTTTTCGGTCTTTACGAATCAGCAGGAGTTGGAGTATACTTTATCAGTGCTTCGGGAGATCGTGCCAATGCTTCGGATGTATACAAGAAAACGATAAAAGGAAACCTTATCCGTCTTCTTCGCAGGCACGTTCAAAGGAGAAGGCATTAAACGCAGACGCATTTATATGGAGAAGGTATTGAACAAAGGCACGTTCAGAGAGGAAGACATTAAGGGAGAAAGATATGTTTAAGGCATTTTTGATTAAGTACGCGGAAATTGGCGTGAAGGGAAAGAACAGGCATCTGTTTGAGGATGCGTTGGTGCATCAGATCAAGGTGGCCCTGAAGCGCTGTGAAGGAAAGTTTTTCGTGCACAAGACCCAGGGAAGGATCTTTGTGGAGGCGGAAGGCGAATTTGATTTTGACGAGACCGTTGCGTGTCTAAAGCAGGTCTTTGGAATCTCAGGCATCTGTCCCGTGGTTTACGCGGAGGATGAGGGCTTTGACAAGCTGGCTGAGCGCATTGTGGAATACGTCGACAAGGTGTATCCCGACAAGAATAAGACCTTTAAGGTGAATGCACGCCGCGCGCGCAAGGATTATCCCAAGGAATCCATGGAAATCAACGCGGATCTCGGTGAGGTGCTTTTGAATGCATATCCGGAGATGTCCGTGGACGTTCATGAGCCGGATATTATGCTGAACGTGGAGATCCGCGAGAAGATCTATATTTATTCCGAGATTATTCCCGGACCCGGCGGCATGCCCGTGGGGACTGGCGGAAAGGCCATGCTCCTTCTTTCCGGCGGCATTGATTCCCCCGTGGCCGGTTACATGATCGCAAAGCGCGGCGTCAAGATTGACGCGGTTTATTTCCACGCGCCGCCATATACCAGCGAGCGCGCGAAGCAAAAGGTAGTGGATCTCGCCAGGATCGTTGCAAAATATGCGGGACCCATCTACCTTCACGTGATCAACTTTACGGACGTACAACTCCATATCTATGAAACGTGTCCGCACGAGGAGCTGACCATCATTATGAAGCGTTACATGATGCGGCTTGCGGAAAAGCTCGCCCTGGACACGGAATGCCTTGGACTGGTCACCGGCGAGAGCATTGGACAGGTGGCTTCCCAGACTTTGGCTTCCATGGCCGTCATCAATGAGGTCTGCGAGCTTCCCATTTACCGGCCCCTCATCGGCTTTGACAAGCAGGACATTGTTGACGTTTCGGAGAAGATTGGTACCTATGAAACCTCAATCCAGCCCTTTGAGGATTGTTGTACCATCTTTGTGGCAAAGCACCCCGTCACAAAGCCCAATCCCAAGTACATTCGCAGGCATGAGGAAAAGCTTGGGGAGAAAATGGACGAGCTGGTAAAGAAAGCTCTGGAAACGGAAGAATTGATCATCGTAGAATAAAAACACCCTCCGAAGCATTTGCTCCGGAGGGCGTACGTTTCTTTTTGTGAAGCCTTGGACCGCCATGCGATTCAAGGATGCGTGAGGATTAAACCTCGTAGTTCTTCAGAACCTTCAGAACTTCTTCAGCACCATCCTCGGTATGGATGTTCAGGTCGATGGGCTTGGAAAGATCCAGGCTGAAGATCCCCATGATGGACTTGGCATCGATCACGTATCTTCCGGATACCAGATCGAAATCGTAATCAAACTTAGTAATGTCGTTTACGAAAGATTTTACCTTGTCGATCGAGTTTAAAGAAATTTGAACAGTTTTCATGAATGTTACCTCCTTGTCTGTGTCATACCTTCTGCCTACATCATAATTGGTGCTTCATGAAAAGTCAAGGGAAAAAATCAGGGAATAATAGCAGAAAAAATACGGAGAAAAGAATGAAAACCATAGCATTTCACAATCTGGGATGCAAGGTCAACTCCTATGAGTTGGACGTCATGCAACAAATCATGCGTGAGAAAGGGTACGAAATTGTCCCTTTTGACAAAAAAGCCGACGTTTACGTGATCAACACGTGTACGGTGACAAACATTGCGGACAGAAAGAGCCGTCAGATGCTGCACAGGGCAAAGCAAAAGAACCCAGAGGCGGTGGTGGTGGCGGTGGGCTGTTACGTGCAGACGGACCTTGCGGGCGCGGTGAAGGACCCGGCGATCGACCTTGCCATCGGAAACAACCGCAAGAAGGACATCGCGGAGATATTGGAACGGTACCTGGCAGAGAGGGAGATAAACCGTGACGCGGCTGATGGGGGAGAGCCAGGCGAAATTAGCGGAAAGGCTGAAAGCTACGAAATTAGTGCAGTGGTGGACAAAACCCTCGGCGGCGAGACGGTCCTTGACATTGCCCATGAAAAAGAATATGAGGAAATGCAGTTAAAGACCACGGCGGAGCACACCCGTGCCTATATCAAGATCCAGGACGGCTGCAATCAGTTTTGTTCCTATTGCGCGATCCCGCTGGCGAGGGGGCGCGTGCGGAGCAGAAAGCAGGAGGACATATTAAAGGAGATCCGCGGGATCGTGGACGCGGGATATCTGGAGATCGTCCTCACGGGCATTCACGTAAGCTCCTACGGAATCGACTTTGCAAATGAAGTCGAGAGCGGCGCGAGGGATTACCGGGGCGTGACGAGGCTCTTTGACCTGATCGAGGAGATCCACAAGATCCCAGGACTGCAAAGGATCCGCATCAGCTCACTGGAGCCCAGGATCGTGACGCCGGAGACGGCGAAGCGTCTTGCGGCACTTCCGAAGGTTTGCCCACATTTTCATCTCTCGCTCCAGAGCGGATGTGACGCGACCTTAAAGCGCATGAACAGGCATTATACCGCACAGCAGTATTTTGAGAGCGTGGAGGCCCTGCGAAGTGCTTACGCGCCAAGGATTCCCGCCATTACGACGGACGTGATCGCGGGCTTCCCCGGAGAGACGGAGGAAGAATTTGCAGAGACGAAAGCCTTTTTGGAAAAGGTTGGCTTTTATGAGATGCACGTGTTCAAGTATTCCAAGCGCAAGGGAACCAGGGCTGCCGTGATGGACGGTCAGGTGCCGGAGCCCGTGAAGGCGCAGAGAAGCGACGTGCTTTTGGAGCTGGAAAGAAAGCAGTCCTTGGAGTTTCGCAGCCGAAAGCTGGGGCAGGTTGTGGAAGTTCTCATGGAAGAAGAGAAGGTAATTGGGGGAAAGAACTATTTGTTGGGACACACGACGGACTACGTCCGCGTGGCGCTACCGCTGCCGGGTAACGGAGCAAAGGTACGACCCGGCGCAGGGACTGACGCGCCCGAAACTGCCGGAAAAAAAGCGCGGGCGGGAGAGATCTTGAGACTCGAATTACTGGAATTTCTTACGGAGGACATTTTACTTGGACGTGAAACTGATCTTTTTTGACATTGACGGAACGCTGATCAGCAACTGGCGGGACATGCCGGAGTCTGCCGCACGGGCGATCCGGAAGGCGAGGGAAAACGGGCATCTGTGCCTTGTCAACACGGGACGCACCGCAAGTCTCGTCATGGACTGGCTCCCGAAGCTGGCCCCCTTTGATGGCTATTTATGCGGGTGCGGCACGCAGATCTTCTTTCACGGAAAGGAGCTTATGCACAAGACCCTTTCCAAGTCAGAGGGAGAGAGCGTGATCCGCTGCCTGGAAAAGCATAAGATCGACGCGATCCTGGAGGGCGAGGACAACAATTATCACAATGATCTGGACAAGATGCACACGGAGACCTTCCTCAAGTACGTAACGGATCATTATTCGGACAGAAGCTGGGCGAGCTACCGCGAGGCGCCGGGGAAGTTTGACAAATTTTATTGCTTTGCGGACGATCCCCAAAGCGTTAGGGATTTTATGGCGGAGCAGGGTGACCTGCTGGATCTGATCGACCGGGAGCGCGGGTATTTTGAGATCGTTCCCAAGGGATATTCCAAGGCGACCTGCATGGACTTTTTGGTGGAGCACTTAAACAATTTGGGGAAATATCCGAAAAAGATAACGCTGGCGGATACGGTGGCCATTGGGGACAGTAATAATGACCTGCCCATGCTGGAACACGCGGGGATCGCCATTGCCATGGGAGAGTCTTCGCAGGCGGTACTTTCCATGGCGGACCACGTGACGGCGGACGTCATGGCGGACGGCATATGGAAGGCGCTGGACTGGCTGGGCGTTTTATAGGGATTTGCGAAGGAGGAAAACGCATGAACGTATGGCATGACATTGATGAGAAGAGAATCCAGACCATGGATTTTATGTCGGTGATTGAAATCAGTAAGGGAAGCAACATGAAATACGAGCTGGACAAGGAGACGGGCGTTCTTTGCCTGGACCGCGTTCTCTACACGGCGACCCACTATCCCGCGAATTATGGTTTTATCCCCAAGACCCTCGGCGACGATCATGACCCGCTGGACGTGCTGGTGCTCTGCACCCAGCCCATTCAGCCCATGACCTTGGTCCGCTGCTATCCCATTGGCGTTATGAAAATGTTGGACTGCGGGATGGGCGACGAGAAGATCATCGCGGTGCCATTCGGTGATCCAACTTACAATACTTATCATGACGTTTCGGAACTGCCAAAGCACGTGTTCGATGAAATCCAGCACTTTTTTACCGTCTACAAGAATCTGGAAGGCAAGGAAACGAAGGTGGATGACATCATGGATGCCGCGGAAGCGGTGAAGGTGATCGAGCACTGCATCGATAATTATCGCGAAAAATACGGAAAACTGTCGTAAACATTTGGAGGCAATCCCTTCGCGGGTATTGAAATTTTCTGAAAAATGGATTAAAATGTTCATAATTAGTACCTAAAATGGAATAATGGCGTCATTTGGGGATGCGCGGAACGTGCAGGAAACGGGAGTGCACGTGGAAAGCGAGGGTTATTATGGATGATTTATCAAATACTCAATATTTTACCGTGGAAACGGAGCAGGAGACGGGGGCACAGATCGTGCTGTCTGCCGTTTACGAAGCGTTGCGGGAGAAGGGGTACAATCCCGTCAATCAGATTGTTGGATACATTATGAGCGGCGATCCTACCTACATCACCAGCCATAAAAACGCGAGAAGCCTGATCATGAAGGTTGAGCGGGATGAACTGGTGGAGGAGATGCTGCGCTTTTACATCGACAACAAACTGGAACAATAACGGACTGTACGAAGCGATTTTAATAGGAGGACTGCCATGCGGATCATGGGATTGGATTTTGGATCAAAGACGGTGGGAGTAGCCATTAGTGACGCCTTGCTGATCACCGCCCAAGGGATCGAGATCGTCCGCCGCAAGGAGGAAAATAAGCTACGCCAGACTCTTGCCAGGATCGAAGAGCTTATTCAGGAATACGAAGTTGACAGGATCGTGCTGGGACAGCCCAAGCACATGAACGGTACGGAAGGCGTGAGGGTGGAACTCACGGAGGAGTTCAAGGAAAAGCTGGAGCGGCGCACGGGACTGCCCGTGATCTTTTGGGACGAGAGACTGACCACCGTTGCGGCCGACCGGGCCATGATGGAGGCGGGGATCCGCAGGGAGCACCGCAAGGAATACGTGGACAAGATAGCTGCGACCTTTATCTTGCAGGGATATTTGGATTATCTGGCAAATCAGGCGAAGGCAGAGGGCGCGCAGGAGAAATAAAGCAAGGTGACAAGCCTTGGAGGTAAACGCATGGAAAAGATTTTATTTACTCCCGAGGGAGAGGAACCGGTAGAATTTTACGTATTGGAGCAGACCCGCATTGGGGGGAGCAACTACATTCTCGTGACGGACGTTGAAGATGGGGACGGGGAAGCATGGATCATGAAGGATCTGTCCGAGGATGGCGAGGCGGAAGGCAGGTACGTCTTCGTGGAAGACGATGATGAGATGGCCGCCGTGGCCGGCGTGTTTGAGAACATGCTGGACGACGTGGATTTAGAATCGTGATCGGACGCGCATCCACGCGAAGAAGCCGTGGGGTGCGTTTTCGATTGTTTGGAATTGATTTGGAGGAATTAACTTGAGAAAGAAAAAAGAGAATATAACTGGCCCCAGGCTGAAGATCATACCTTTGGGCGGCTTGGAGCAGATTGGCATGAACATTACTGCCTTCGAATATGAAGACAGTATTATTGTCGTGGATTGCGGGCTGGCTTTTCCGGCGGACGACATGCTGGGCATTGACCTGGTGATTCCCGACGTGACTTACCTGAAGGAGAACAAGGAGAGGGTCAAGGGCTTTGTGATCACCCACGGACACGAGGATCACATCGGCGCGCTGCCCTATATTTTGAAGGACTTAAACATTCCGGTCTACGCGACGCGTCTTACCATGGGTCTGATCGAGCACAAGCTTGAGGAGCACGGCCTGACGAAGGGAACGAAGCGGAAGGTCGTAAAATTTGGACAGTCCGTGAATCTTGGGAGCTTCCGCGTGGAGTTTATCAAGACGAATCACAGCATTGTTGACGCGGCTGCGCTGGCCATCTATTCGCCGGCTGGCGTCGTGGTGCACACGGGCGACTTTAAGGTGGACTTTACGCCGGTTTACGGTGATGCCATTGACCTGCAGCGCTTTGCGGAGATCGGAAGGAAGGGCGTGCTTGCCCTGATGTGCGACTCCACTAACGCGGAGCGCCCGGGCTTTACTCCCTCGGAGAAGACCGTGGGAAAAACCTTCGACACGTTGTTTGAGGAACACAAGAATACGCGTATCTTCGTTGCGACGTTTGCTTCCAACGTGGATCGCGTTCAGCAGATCATCAATTCCGCGTATAAGCGTGGGAGAAAGGTTGCGGTCGAAGGCCGCAGCATGACAAACACTATTGAGACCGCCATCGAACTGGGCTGCATTACCATTCCGGAAAATACGCTGGTGGATCTGGACGCATTGAAGAACGAGCCTGCGGAAAAGCAGGTCATCATCACCACGGGCAGTCAGGGCGAGAGCATGGCGGCGCTGTCCCGCATGGCCAGCGGCATGCACCGCAAGATCACCATTGGCCCTGGGGACACGGTCATCTTTTCGTCTTCCCCGATCCCGGGAAATGAGAAATCCGTGACGAAGATCATTAATGAGCTGCTCCGCAAGGGCGCGGACGTGATCTTCCAGGACGTGCACGTATCCGGACATGCCTGCCAAGAGGAGATCAAGCTGATCTACACTCTGGTACAGCCGAAGTACGCCATTCCGGTACACGGTGAATACAAGCATTTGAAGGCCCAGGCGAGGATCGCCGAGAGCCTTGGCATTCCCAAGGAGAACATCTTTATCCTGTCCTCCGGGGACGTGATGGAATTGAATGACGAGGGCGCCCAGGTGACGGACAAGGTAGTCACCGGAGGCATTTTGGTAGACGGACTCGGCGTGGGAGACGTGGGCAACGTCGTGCTCCGGGATCGCCAGCACCTGTCTGAGGAGGGCATCATGATCGTAGTCATGAGTCTCGAGAGGGAGACGGGCCTTTTACTTTCCGGCCCGGACATTGTTTCCCGCGGCTTTGTCTACGTGCGTGAGTCCGACGAACTGATCGAAGAAGCCCGGCTGATCGTGGATGAAGCGGTACAGGCCTGCCTGGATCGCGGCATTACGGATTGGGGTAAGCTTAAGAGCACCACCAAGGACGTGCTTTCAGATTTTGTCTGGAAGAAAACCAAGAGAAGACCCATGATCCTGCCGATCATTATGGAGGTTTAGGCAATGAACCAGGTAGAGGAGGCGGCGGAGGCCCTGGCAGACGCTTTGCTAAACTCAGACATTTATCAAGAATACAAAAGCAAGCTGGATCAAGTGAAACAGTATCCTGACCTAAAGCGTCAGATCGATGAGTTCCGCATGCGCAATTATGAATTACAGCAGAGTCCGGACTATGCTTTTGACAAAATGGAGCAATTTCAGAGGGAATATCAGACGTTCCGGGATGATCCCCTGGTTTCCGATTTCCTGGCGGCAGAGCTGGCGTTTTGCCGCATGGTACAGGACGTGGAAAACCGCCTGGTCGGACGAATTGACTTCGAATAAGGCACAAAAGGCATTAAGGAGTAAGTTTTTATGAAAAGAGACAATCTTTTGTTCGGCATGCTTCGTTTTTTGATCCTTGCCGGCATGGTCGCCGTGGCGCTTTTATTTATTAATAAATATGCCATCAAGTTTAATGAATACGGATTGCGGGTATTTAAGGAGCAAGCGGTCACGGATCCTGAAACGGGAGATGGAAAGAGCATCACCATCACCATTGGCGAGGAAGTATCCCCCCGTTCCTTGGGCGAGCTTTTGGAGGCGAAGGGGCTGATCCGGGACAAATGGCTCTTTATCCTTCAGTACTATTGTTCGGAATACCGGAAGGACATAAAAGCCGGAACTTACGTGCTCCGTTCCACCATGACGGCGGAGGACATGTTTGCGGTCATGGCCGGGCATGAGGAGGGAGACGAATGATCATCGATCCCAGAATGGCAACGTTTATAGATTCCATGGATCCGGGGAATCCTCCCTATTTAGATGAACTGGAAAAAGAGGCGATCGCAGGGGACGTACCGATCATCAGAAAGCCGTTACAGAGCTTTTTTAGATTTTTATTGAAATACGTAAAGCCGAAGAGCATCCTGGAAGTCGGGACGGCCATCGGCTTTTCTGCAATTTTAATGAGCGAATACGCGCCTGAGGATTGCAAGATCACGACCATCGAGAAATATGAAAAGCGGATTCCCATTGCGAAGGAAAACTTCCGCAAATTCGGGAAGGAAGGGAAGATCACCCTGTTGGAGGGCGACGCGGCGGAGATCCTAAAGGATCTTGAGGGGCCCTATGACCTGATCTTTATGGATGCGGCCAAAGGGCAGTATCTGGCCTTCCTGCCAGACGTGCTGCGGCTTTTGGCGCCTGGAGGACTGCTCCTTTCCGATAACGTGCTGCAGGACGGCGACGTCATCGAGTCGCGCTTTGCACTGGAGCGCCGCAAACGCACGACCCACGCGAGAATGCGGGAGTACCTTTATGAACTCAAGCACGCGCCGGGACTGGAGACCGTGATCCTGCCCGTGGGTGACGGAATCACGCTGACAACCAAGCTAGACTGAAGTCCAAGGAGACTTTGTCATAAATAAAAGGAGGAACTTAAACATGAATACGAAAGAAATTGTTGGTGGACTTGCTTCTGAATACGATGATTGGATCCTTTGGATCGAAAAGCCTGAGGTCGGAGCGAATGCCGCTCAGATCGTGGATGAGAGAGAGTACGTGCCTTGCACGGTTACGAAGGTCATCGCCTGCAGTGAGTACGGGGATGAGGATGAATACAGTGAGGCTTGTGACGAGCTTATCAGCGACAGCACCGCAACTTGTACGGGTGAGATCATTACGTTTGACGATACCTTCTACGTAGAGATCGACGCTACCGGTGATACGGAAGAGTACGAAAGCATTAATTTCAATGACGTAGAGTTTTGCTGACGCCTGGCAGGGAAAACCTGTTTAACGTCAGAGAGAAGAAGGATTACTGATGATAGTGAGAAATGGTAAAAAACCCGAATTGCTGATACCGGCCAGCAGCCTTGAGGTGTTAAAGACGGCAGTTCTGTACGGGGCGGACGCGGTATACGTCGGAGGGGAGGTTTTCAGCCTCCGGGCGAAGGCGAAGAACTTTTCCATGGAAGACATGGCGGAGGGAATCGCGTTCGCGCATGAGCATGGCGTGAAGGTCTACGTGACGGCAAACATTCTGGCACATAATGAGGACTTGGAGGAAGCACGGGAATACTTTGCGGCGCTCCGGGACTTGAAGTACGTTCCGGCGAATGCCGCATCGTGCGAAGATTGCCCCAATGCGGTGCAGGATCCCGTGACGGCGCAGCCAGACGCTTTGATCATCTCAGATCCCGGCATGTTTATGATCGCGCGGGAGGTTTGGCCGGATTGTGAGATCCACGTGTCGACCCAGGCCAACAACACAAATTACGAGACCTATCTTTTCTGGTGGAAGCTGGGCGCAAAGCGCGTGGTGAGCGCGCGGGAGCTGTCGCTTCAGGAGATCCGCGAGATCCGCGACCGCATTCCCGAAGAGATGGAGATCGAGAGCTTTATTCACGGGTCCATGTGCATTTCCTATTCCGGAAGATGCCTTTTGAGCAATTATTTTACGGGAAGGGATGCCAATCAAGGGAACTGCACGCACCCCTGCCGCTGGAAATACGCGGTGATGGAGGAGAGCAGGCCGGGAGAGTATCTTCCCGTTTTTGAAAACGAAAGGGGTACGTTCCTCTTTAATTCCAAGGATCTTTGCATGATCGAGCACGTGCCGGAGATGATCGCGGCCGGGATCGACAGCTTTAAGATCGAGGGACGCATGAAGACGGCGCTCTACGTGGCATCCGTGACAAGAACCTATCGCAAGGCCATCGACGATTATTTCCTTGGCGAGGAGATTTATCAGAAAAATCTGGACTGGTACCGCGCCGAGATCGCGAAATGTACCTATCGTCAGTATTCCACGGGTTTTTACTTTGGAAAGCCCACTTCTGAGAATCAAATTTATGACAACAGCACCTACGTCAGCGAGTCAATTTACCTGGGGATCGTGGAAGAGAAAATGGCGATCCTAAGCGACCTGACGAAGGATTATGAAAAGGGAGAGAACCTACCTTGGATCCAGGCGCAGCTGGAGGCGGAGACGCTGGCGTGGATGGAGATGCCGGCAGACGGGGAACCGACGGAGGAAGACGCATCGGCCGAAGCAGGCCACAGGGAACAGCGCCTTACCGGTTTCCTGGAATTGATCCGGATCACGCAGCGCAACAAATTCTGCGTGGGCGACCATATCGAGATCATGAAGCGTGACGGGCGCGATCTTTCCGTACGGGTCGGCGCCATCTACAATGAGGAATTGGAACCCATGGAAAGCGCTCCTCACGCAAAGCAGAAGATTTGGGTATGGCTGGTGGATGACGTCTCCTTCCGGACGGTGGACGTGGAAGAAGGCGACGTGCTGAGGCAGGATGCCAACTAGCTTGTGAAAAGGAAAACGTAGCTTATGAACCGTGAAGGCAGCAGGAACAACAGCATAACGTTTCGGTGGATTGCGCATGCGATCGTTGCGATCTACGGCGCGGCGTGCCTTTGGCTGTATTATCACCAGTCCATCGCGGACCTGACCGTGGAGGGCAACATTCCCTATCAGTCGGATCTGCCACTCCATATCAGCATGGTGCTGGAGGATCACTGGTATTACAGCTTTACGGCCTATGCCTACCAGATCTTAAGCTGGATCTGCGGCGGAAGCACCATTGGCATCGCGCTCTTTTTGGCGGTGGTCAGCACCTTGACCGTCTACGCGACGGAGAATCTGGTCTGCCTTTTTGCAAAAGAAAAGGAGAAGACCTGGCAGACGCTTGGACTGGCGCTGAGCTTAAACCTGGTGATGCCCGCGTTTCTTTCCTTTGTGGGTGAATTCCGCTACGTCAGTTATCAGTCGCCCAACGTGTGGCACAACTCGACTTACCTTTGCATGAAGCTGGTTGCCGTGATCACGATCTGGTATTATTTCAAGCTGGCTGATCACTATGATAAAGGCCTTTCCGTAAAGGAATGGGTCACGTTCATGCTCATGAACGTGCTTTGTACCGGCATCAAGCCCAGCTTTCTCGTGGCATTTTCGCCCATCATGGGCATTTATTTACTCGTGGATCTTTTCCGCAAGGTTCCGTTTTCGAAGATTTTGATCTTTGGCTCGGCCCTTCTTCCCAGCGGTCTGGTGATCCTGTGGCAGAATGCCGTGCTCTTTGGGGAGGATACGGGGAACGGCATTGGTTTCCAGCCTTGGTATTCCTTCTCCTTACATGCGGCGATCCCCAAGCTCGCCGTGATCTGTTCCGCGCTGTTTTGCATTCTGGTGGTTGCTGCGACGGCCCTTTGGGATTGGAAGGAGCGGCAATATCAGTTTATCCTGGGCATGACGGCACTTGGATTCCTGGAGGCCCTTTGCCTGGTGGAAAACGGCAGCAGGTCCGTGGATGGCAATTTCCTTTGGGGCTATGGCTTTTGCCTGTTTTTGCTCTTTGCCCTGTGCAGCGTGAAATGCATGCAGATGAAGCAGACGAAAGGATGGCTTTTGGTGAAGATGGCCTGCGTTTGCGTCTATGGCTGGCATCTTTGGTGCGGATTATATTTCTTCGTGCGCCTGGTGGCGGGCGAAGGCTTTTTTATGCGATGAAAAAAATGGATTGACCAATCTAACAATAGAGTATAAAATAATCGCATGTTGATTAAGGTTTTTGAAAGGAATGATGGGAATGAGCGAGATTTTGAAAGTCGACGAGATCTTTGGCAGTAAAGTCTTTACCCTGACCAAGATGAGAGAGCGGCTTCCTAAGAACGTGTACAAGGAAGTGCGCAGAGTCATGGAACAGGGCGGCGAGTTGTCGCTTGCAACGGCTGACGTCGTGGCAAAGGCCATGAAGGATTGGGCCGTAGAGAATGGGGCAACCCATTACACACACTGGTTCCAGCCCCTCACCGGCATCACGGCGGAAAAGCATGACGCATTTGTGACCCATCCCGACGCGGATGGAAAAATGCTCTTGGAGTTTTCCGGAAAAGAGCTGATCAAGGGCGAACCGGATGCATCCTCCTTCCCCTCCGGCGGACTTCGTTCCACCTTCGAGGCGAGAGGCTACACCACTTGGGACATTACGTCCCCCGCATTCTTAAAGGACAGTGCAGCAGGCATCATCCTTTGCATTCCCACGGCTTTCTGTTCCTATAAGGGAGAGGCGTTGGACAAGAAGACGCCGCTTCTGCGTTCCATGGAAGCGATCAGCCAGCAGGCCATCAGAATCGTTAGACTCTTTGGAAATACGGAGGCCACCAAGGTCACGCCCAGCGTGGGACCTGAGCAGGAATACTTCCTGGTGGATCATGAAAATTACCTAAAGCGCGAGGACCTGATCTTTGCAGGACGCACGCTCTTTGGCGCACCCGCACCCAAGGGACAGGAGCTTGAGGATCATTACTTTGGTACGATCCGCGAGCGCATCGGCGCCTTTATGAAGGACCTCAACGTTGAGCTTTGGAAGCTTGGCGTTACGGCCAAGACGCAGCACAATGAGGTTGCGCCTGCACAGCATGAGCTTGCACCCATCTATGAGACCGCAAACATTGCCGTGGACCACAACCAGATCATCATGGAGACCATGAAGAAGGTTGCCGTCCGTCACGGTTTGAACTGCCTGCTTCACGAGAAGCCCTTCGCAGGCGTGAACGGTTCCGGTAAGCACAACAACTGGTCCCTGACCACGGATAACGGCGTGAACATGCTCGATCCCGGCGACACCCCGAACGAGAACATTCAGTTCCTGTTGGTGCTCGCCTGCATCATGAAGGCCGTTGACACCCATGCCGACCTGTTGCGTCAAAGTGCTGCCGACGTAGGAAACGATCACAGACTTGGTGCCAACGAGGCGCCGCCCGCCATCATTTCCATGTTCCTTGGCGAACAGCTTGAGGACGTGGTACAGCAGCTTGTGGAGACTGGCGTTGCCGCAAGGGCACTGCAGGGCGGTAAGCTGGAGACCGGCGTTTCGACGCTTCCCAACATGGACCGCGACGCCACCGACAGAAACCGTACCTCACCTTTTGCATTTACCGGTAATAAATTTGAATTCCGTAGCGTGGGTAGTTCCGATTCCGTTGCGGATGCCAACGTCGTATTGAATGCCATCGTGGCAGAAGCCTTCTGCGACGCGGCTGACCGCCTGGAAAAGGCAGAGGACTTTGACATTGCCGTTCATGACCTTATCAAGGAATACATGACTGAGCATCAGCGCATCATCTTCAACGGTGACGGCTATTCCGAAGCATGGGTGAAGGAGGCGGAAAGACGTGGCCTTCCCAACATCAAATCCATGGTGGAGGCGTCCTGTGCGCTGACCACGGAGAAGTCCATCGCGCTGTTTGAGAAGTTTGGAATCTTTACCCGCACGGAGCTGGAATCCCGCGAGGAGATCCTGTACGAAACCTACTCCAAGACCATCAACATCGAGGCCCTGACCATGATCGACATGGCAAAGAAGCAGATTCTTCCCGCCGTAAACGGATACGTGAAGACTCTGGCGGATGCCGTGACGAGCGTGAAGGCAGCAGGCGTGACCGACGCGACCGTTCAGATCGAAATGCTGCAGGAGGTTTCCGGACTGCTTGCCCAGGCAAGGGAAGCAGTGCATGCGCTTGAGAAAAAGGTGGCAGAGGCGGCAACCGTGAAAGACGAGAAGGAAAAAGCCTTCTACTACAAGGATCAGGTATTTGTTGCCATGGCAGCCCTCCGCGCCCCCGTGGACGCACTCGAAATGCTTGTCGACAAGTCCGTATGGCCCATGCCGACCTACGGCGACCTGATCTTCGAGGTATAGTCTGGTCCGGATAGAAAAAATCTTTAAATTAGGGCTTGCATTTTCAAAACAACTAGTGTATAATTCATCAAGTAGCCGTTCGAACGACTACTTGATGAATACTTATAGCGCTATCGCCAAACGGTAAGGCAACGGACTCTGACTCCGTCATTTTCAAGGTTCGAATCCTTGTAGCGCTGCTAAAGGGAGCTGATGTTCAGCTCCCTTTTCGATGTCTGAAAAGCCCGTAAAATAAGGTTTTTAAGCATTAGAAGTAAAATAAAAACCCCAAATTTACGACTGTACGAAACCGGAAAAAACAGTAACGAAATTCGTAAATCTGGGGTTAAAACAGGTTTTTTAAGGCATGATAGGTAAAAAATAGGTAACATATAGGTAATAAAAGAATTACCATTTTTTGATTTGTTTTACCTGTTCCGCTCTTTCAGAATCCCTGTGAAATTGCAGTTTGAGTTTTATGGTTGCAATGATCTCCTGCCTGGCCTCATCATCAAGCTGATAAAATGAAGTCAACAGATAGTCTACGTCTGACATGGCTACGGGACCATACAGCATCATCAGCGGATATAGCGAATACTTGGTATATGATTTAACTCTTGTTTCGTCTAGCGAACCTAGCCATTCGGGCACGGATGGATAAATCTCCTCTTTTTGTATGTCTCCGGAAAAGGGAACAGAGGTGCATATCTCATCGACATCCACGCCAAGTGCGTTCGCCAAACGCAAGGCATTATCAAAACGTATGTGAGTATCCTTTTGAATGGCAGAATAGAGCGTCGTTGCGCTAATGCCGGTTAGTTTGGCTATTTTTCTCACATTTGTATTCTTTTCATCCAAAATTCTTTTAAGATTCTGACCGTCGCTCATATGTCCTCCTTTAGTAAAAACAAAATTTCCGATATTCATAAATATATTATCACGAATTCGATGAAAATGAAACAGAAAAATATAAACTTATTTCGTAAATATCAGAAATACGAAGTATTGACAAAGACGAAAAAGAATGCTATGATGGTCTTGAAATCGTAAACGCAGAAATTACGAAAGGAGGACTACATGAAAGAAGGCTTTGAAAGCGACAATGAGTACACGGAGCTTTTGACGGTGAAGGATCTCAGCAGAAGGCTAAAAATCGGGAGAGATACGGCTTATGCGCTTATGAGATCCAAGGCATTTCCCTCAATCTGTATCGGGAAGAGGTATTTCGTTACGGAACAGGCATTGGGGAGATGGCTTAAGGATTACGAACACAAACAGTTCGCAATCTGAAGGAATGAACGCTGAAGGGAGGTGATTAGAATGGAGAATTCAAAACCCAAGCGAAATGTGAAGGGACAGGGATGCTTTGTGGAACAGAAAAACGGCCGTTACCTCTACAGAAAAAGTGTCGGGTATAATTCCCAAGGGAAAAGAAAGGTGCTGACCGTTACGGCATCGTCCAAGGCAACTTGCATACAGCTTATGAAGGAAAAGGAAGCCCTTTGGGAAAAGGAGCAAAGGCGGCTGGAAATTACCGACGTAAACACGGTGGAGGAGCTTTGCCAAAGACACCTGGAGTTTCAGGTAAAAAACGACGAACTCAAGCCAAAGTCAATAGACCGGAGGGAGGACACCATAAAGAACCAAATAGCCAGGTATCCGTTTGGGCACTTTCAGGTACGGGCGGTAACGCCGTCGGACGTGGAAAACCACATGGCGGCACTGACGAAAGCGAAATTAAGCACTTCATCCATCAAGAAAGCGCTGGACGTGCTGAACGCCGCGTATGAGTGGGCCGTGGCGAGGGGAGACCTGGTCGTCAATCCGGTGCTGCAGATCAAAAAGACCATCGTGCGAAGGCTTACAAAGCTGGAAACAAAGGAAGCCAACGAAGCTGACGTGATCGTGCTTTCGGAGGAAGAGGAGCAAAGGTTCCTAGCGGAAACGCTTCGTAGAAACGCGAACAACGGGGAATACAAATATGCCGGGGGACTTTACGGGAGGCTTCTTCTTCACACGGGCATGCGGGTTGGAGAGATGATCAGCCTTAAGTGGGAGGATTACGACGAAAAGAACGGGCTTCTGACCATCTGCAAAAGCACGTCCGTGACCAGAAACCGGGACGGGGGAGACCGAAAGTACGTGTCCGTTCAGGGAACGACCAAGAACCAGAAAGCAAGGATCATTCAATTGTTTCCGGAAGCGGTGGAAGACCTTCGGATGATTTTTGAGGAAAAGCGCGGCAAGCCCGGAGACCTGATCTGCAGGACCAGGAACGGAAGGGCTTACACGGCGACGATGATGGAACACTGCATGAACACCGTCTACCGAAACGCGGGACTTGACGAAGCGGTGAGTGGGCTCCACGTGTTCCGAAGAACCTTTGCCACGAGGCTTTATGAAGGCGGGGCGGAGGTAAAGGACATAGCCGCCTACGTGGGAGACCTGGAATCCACGACGCGGCAGTATTACATAGCGGCGCGAAGAAAAGTGAGGGTGGGAGAGGCGGTCACGCAGATGGTACCGATGCCCGGCGGCAAAAGAAAAGTCCCCGCCGCAGGCGAGGACTCTTGACACCAAAACCAAAGGAACAAGCCTTTGCCTTGATGAATCCAGTAAATTTATTATAGCAAAGGCTTTTCCAGATTTCAACGCGAAATTACGGAAAGGAAGACAAGATGGAAAGTAACAAAAAGACGGACATCAGGATCATTCAAATGTCCGAGGTGGAGACGGAGGAAGTGTCATGGCTGTGGCATCCCTTCATTCCGTACGGAAAGCTGACGATCATTCAGGGGGATCCGGGTGACGGAAAAACAACCTTTGTCCTCAATCTCGCGGCCAGACTGTCGCGGGGAGAGGGGCTGGAAGAAGGCGAAGTGAACGGAGGAGCCGTGAAAATCATTTATCAGACTGCCGAGGACGGTCTGGCGGACACGGTAAAGCCAAGACTCGAAGCCGCGGGGGCCGACTGCTCAAACGTCATGGTCATAGACGAGGGTGATCAGTCCCTTTCAATGAGTGACGCCAGGCTGGATCAGGCGCTTACGGAGACGGGGGCCAGGGTTCTGATCCTGGATCCCATGCAGGCATACCTCGGCGGAACCGTGGACATGAACAGGGCGAACGAAGCAAGGGACGTGACGAAACGCCTGGGAGCCCTGGCGGACAAACACAAGTGCGCGATCATTCTGATCGGACACATGAACAAGGCGGCGGGCAACAAGGCGGCATATCGGGGGATGGGATCCATCGATTTTTATGCGGTGGCGAGGAGCGTCCTGCTGGTCGGAAGGATACAGGGGGAGGATTCCCTGAGGGCGGTGGTGCAGATCAAGAACAACCTCGCGGCATTCGGACATGCGAAGGCATTCAGGCTTTCCGAGGAGGGCTTTACCTGGATCGGGGATTACGAGATCACAGCGGATGAGGTTCTCGGAGGATACGCACCGAGGGAAAGCAAACAACAGACCGCGATGAAACTTTTGGAAAGGTTAGCCGAAGACGGATCTCCCGTGGCGAGCAATGAAGTGTTTGAAGCCGCAGCGGAGGCAGGCATTTCCAGAAGGACGATGGAAATGATCAAGAAGCAGCTTGGCATTAAGGCACGGAAGGTTGGCAGCGTCTGGTACTGGGAGCTTGGAGGGATGAAGACGGAATAAAGGGGAAGACCGCAACAATGCAATGACACTAAGAATGCGGACATGAAGACCGCAAGGTTGCAAAAAATCAAACGCATTGCAACGTTGCGGCCTTGAAGGAGGACGGCATGAACAACGTAATGATCCCGTATGACATATTCATTAAAATGATCAATTATCACTTGATGGGGGAGAAGGAGGAAGAAAAGGACGTCGTAAGGTTTTTGGAGCGGAAGGTCGAATCGATGACGCGGCACGAATGGTACGCGAAATCGAAGACCGCAGCGACGGAGGAAGAAAGGGAAAGAAACCGTCGGAAATACCTGGACGCCGTCGGGATGCGTCAGGATTTTCGGTGGTGATTTCACTTGATGACGATAAACGGGCGCGTGGCACGCGCCCGTGAAGGTCGCCAGAGGGGAACTGACGGGAGGAAACCCGCAGGTCCGGGCAGGCGACCAATTCCGGGACCGGCTTTCTCGGTTCCGGATGCCCTCCGCAGGAGTCCTCCGGAAGGATCCCTCGGAAGAGCGACTTATGTTTTGATACGCAGTGTCAAAACTAATAAGGCGTTACTCTTGACAAGAGTAACAGAACCCCGGCGTTGCCGCCGGAACCCGCTTGCGCGGGCAGGAAAGAGAAAAAAGCAAGACCGGAAGGGAAAAAGGGCGAAACCAGTCAGGGAAGGAGGAAGAAGCATTGGCGAAAACCATTTCATTCGTAAAGGGAAAGGGATCGCTAAATCACGATAACCGGGAGTTCGTGGCGGCCAACGTGGACCCGCAAAGAATATCCTGGAATGAAACTTTCGTAAGGCAGTCCCTGGAGGCTGCTTATGGTCAAATCTTTGGGGAGGCCGTGAGGGAATACAATGAAAAACAAAAAAGAAGCGACCGCAAAATTGACGATTACCTTGGAAAGATCAAAAACTCGGGGAACAACGAAAAAACGTTTTATGAAACCGTTGTGCAGGTCGGAAAGAGGGATGACACCGGGGTGCTGGACGAGGGGGGAAACCTGAGCGAGGAGGCAAGGCTTGCGAAGGAAGTGCTGGAGGAGTACGCAAGAACGTTTCAGGAGAGAAATCCAAACCTGTACCTCTTTAACGCAGTTCTTCACATGGACGAGTCAACGCCGCACCTGCACCTGGATTACGTTCCGGTGGCACACGGTTACAGAACCGGGCTGAAAACCAGAAACAGCCTGACGAAGGCACTGCAGGAAATGGGAATCGCCCCCGCAGTCAGCAAAAATGACACGGAAACCATGCACTGGCAGGAACGGGAAAGGGATTTCCTGGGACAACTTTGCAGGGAGCGTGGGATCGAAACAGAAATTTTGGGAGAAAGCCACGGCGGCATGATGCTTCCGGAATACCGAAAGGCACAGAGGGAAGTAGATGAAATGGAGTCCCAGCTTGAAATCCTCGGAGCGGAAAAACAAGAGCTTGAGTCAGAGCTTGCGGCTTCGGGGGTGCGGATCGCGGAGAGCGAATCCGAAGAGGAAAGGCACCAGGAAGAACTGAAAAGGATCAATCAGGAGATCGAACAAAGACGGGAGAGGCTTCAGTCTTACAAGGACATGGCCGACTCCCTTGCGGGAACGGACGGAAAGGTTGGTCGAGAAATCGAAAGAATCAGGCAGGAAGCAAAACTGGCCAAGGGTATTCTGGATCCGGAGCCAATGGTGAAGATCCCGGAGAAAACTTTTGAGAGGCTTCTTGGAAAATATCGGCAGGCATCCATGGCGGAATACGTGACGGCGGAATATGAGAAGGTGATTGGCAGCCTGCGCGATACCGTTGAAGGGTTAAGGAGGAAGCTGGACAAGGTGAACCGGTTGGCTGACAGACTCGGGAAGTTTGTCTCCCGCATGGGACTCACCAAGGAATGGGAGGAGAGCGAAAGACCGAAGACGTTGAAGGAAAAACTGGAGGAAGGGAGAAAAGCAGCAAAAGAATATGGACAAGAAAAAGATGGTAAGAAAAATCAGATGAAAGTATTGTAGCAATAGAGATTTCCCAAAATAATCCAAAGATAATTATTCAAAAGCACTTGCAAACGCCAGAGGGTTTTGTTATATTATATATAACAGGCGATGCCTGTTGTGGGCTGGTCGAAAGATCTTGGTCCAACCGAATAGGCGGGGAGTCTCTCCGCCGTTTTTTATTGGAGATAAAGTAATGCACGAATTAAGTATTTTTGTCGATGAAAGTGGTGATTTTGGCAATTATGCCAAGCATTCGCCGTATTATGTGGTAACAATGGTTTTTCACGATCAGAGTGTTGACATATCCAAGCAGCTAGATATCCTAAACGAGAATTTGCGAAACAGAGGATATGGAAACACGGCGATTCACTCGGAACCGCTGATTCGGAGGGAAGAGATTTATGAGAATGTTCCCCCAAACGAACGAAGAGCCTTGTTTTCGAAGCTATACTATTTTGTGCTTCATTCCGACATAAAATACAAGACTTTTCTTTATGAGAAGATACATTATGAAGATGACATGAAGTTGCAGGCCAAAATGGCTAAAGACCTTTCTTTTTTTCTTAGAAACCATCGGGATTATTTTCAGGAATTCGATAAAGTTATCGTATATTATGATAATGGTCAAAGACAGATTACAAGAATGCTAAATGCTGTTTTGGCTACAGAACTTACTGATTTTGAAATGAGAAAAGTTCATCCAGTGAATTATCGCCTGTTTCAGGCAGCAGATTTGCTATGTACTTTGGCGTTGCTGCAGCAACGTTATGATGCAAACAGTCTTACGCGTTCAGATCTTTTGATGTTTCATTCAAGAAATGATTTGAGAAAAGATTTTCTCAAAAGGATTAAGGAGAAAGAATTTAGAGATTAATGAGAGCGGCTGGTCGGTTGGGTTCTTTCATAACCTAAGGAATTGCAGAGCTTAGAGGAATTAGCTGAGAATTGTGCGGATTCTCAGCTTTTCGTTTAGTATTTTCAACTTTTTTAACTTTTAAAATCTTTTTAAAAGATTTAGAAAATAGTGCCATAAAAAAATAGCAAGGCAAATGTCCCTTTTGAGCATTTTAAAACGTTATATATGGCAAATAGCGATATCAGCCATATATACTAGACAAAGGGGGGATTCCAATGTATTAAATGGATAGTAACTTGCTTTGAAACAAAGTTTATAGATCAACTGATTTTATGGAAAGGAAGGTATCCATTGGGAAGCAATGTCGCTTGACTTTGGGTGTTTTACAATAATAAATGCATAAGGAGATTTTGAATGGCATATGAACAAGAAAAAGGGCATGCGGATTATTTGGATAGCGATATTATTTTTGGGATTTTCCATAATTATCTTGGTATATTTGAGGTTTTCCTATCCTGAGTTTAGATACTGGTTTGATGCACATTTTAACGGGCGGAAGGAGCACATATCTTATCTCATAAATGAGAATGACACGAAAAAATATACCATTCCACTTCCTCCACATACAGCATTCGCTTATAAAACATCCGACACGGCTTGTACATACTATACTTATGCGAACCTAGTTCAGTTTTTTAATTATTATCGCAATATGGGGTATGAGGTAGAGGATGCGATAGTAACATCAAAGGAGGGAAATAAATTTAAAATAATGATAATTTATTCAGGGGAGGGCGAAAAAGGAAATTTTATATCTATTGATTTTGTGAATGAGCAATAATAATGAAGCATAGCCGAGGGAGTCTGGGCGGTCGTTACTGCGAGGAGCCGTGTGCGGAAAAGCCACATGCACGGATCTGTGAGGGGCTAGGGGCGTGAGCCCCTAGTCTACTCGACTACACATTTACGATGCAAAGTGGTTTGCTTAGTGTTGTGAATGGGTAAATCGATATACCGAATAGATTAGTTTATTTAACTTTTGATGAATTTATATCAGTTGGTTTACAATTAAGTCAGTCTGGAATGTACCATGAAAATTTATTATATTTGTCGATTGAAAAAATAACATGCTGATGTTA
Organism: Lachnospiraceae bacterium; assembly: GCA_017552985.1. Taxonomy (GTDB): domain Bacteria; phylum Bacillota; class Clostridia; order Lachnospirales; family Lachnospiraceae; genus Acetatifactor. Next base: position 154,347 of record JAFZNO010000013.1, on the reverse strand, counting down.
TAAAGTAGATAGCTTATTTTGTCACGAAAACGAACAAAAGTTCGGGATGGGGGCAGGGCATGTTTATTTTTTTGGCGACAATTGAAGATAAAGAAGACAGAACAAAAATAGAACAAATTTATGAGCTATATGCTACGAGCATGAAAATAATCGCAACCTCCATATTGCGAAGCGAAGAAGATGCTGAAGACGCGGTGCAGACGGCCATGTTAAATGCGTGCAAGCATGTAAAAAAACTACAGGATCCGAAGGATAAAAATACAAAATGGTATGTTATGCAAGTAACCAGGAATGCAGCAAGAGAAATATACAGAAAGAAAAAGAAACAATGGAAACAGGAAATGTCCCTGGAAGAAGATCTGGTCGGTGAAGATTCTTTGGTGCCGTATGACGGGGAAAGTGAAATTGCGAAACGAATCGAGGGGCTGGCTCCGCGTGACAGGGACATAATAATGTTAAAGTATTTGCACGGATATGAGTATTCGGAAATTGGTCAGATTTTAGGAATATCAACGGAAGCAGCCAAGAAGGCAGGACAAAGGGCTAAACAGCGACTTGAAAAAGCCATGGGGAAGGAGGATCAAAGCATTGACTGATGAACAATTGAAAAGCGCATTGATTGAAGTGCGAGATCATATGTTGACACAGTTCCCCGTTGCAGAAAAAGATTGTGTGTTTTCGCCAAAATTTCACAGAAAAATGAAACAGCTCATTGCGATGGAAAAACATCCTCTGTTGTATCAGGTGCGCAGGGTAGCCGCAACAATACTTGTTGTGCTCGGTATTTCGGGTGGACTGGTTCTGGGATTTAGTGAAGAAGCAAGGGCAGAAGTAATAAGATGGTTTGCCGAGCGCTTTATGGATAATGAGTATAGATATCAGAACAATATGGGAGCAACCGAGAATTTATCTGCTTATACTTTAGAAGGAATTGTATTTGAAGAATATCAGTTGGTTGACAGGCATGAGGATGAAGATACAGTTAACGAAGCATATACGAGCGAGAAAGGAGAGTTGTTGATTTTTACCGCAATGAATTCCACGCGTGAAGAGGAGTTTTATTTGTTGTTTGATGAGAACATGGAAAGTCAAACGGTATATGTAAACGGGATCAAGGCAGATTTATATTTGTCTGAAAAGCCTGACGAATCAAACATAATTGTATGGCAAAGTGCAAATGGCATATTGCTTAGCATCCAAGGTTTTCTGGATAAAAACCAACTGATAGAATTGGCAGAGAAAATAAAATAGTTTTGAAATGTAATCAGAAATATAAAAAACTTTTAACTTTTAAAAACTTTAAAACTTTAAAATTACATAACCTGTCCCTTTTTCCCCTCCCAAAACGTTATATATGACATAACGAAGAAAGGAGGGGAATTCTTATGCGAAAACTTATTGCCATATTATCAGTTTTAGCAATCGTGATGGTGATGGGATTTCCATCAAAGGCTGCAAATGAGTCTGGTGCCAGTGCGTTTCCGGGGTTGAGTTTCAGTGGAACGACGGCTACTTGTTCCTTGCGAGTATATGCACCTCGCGCTACTGACTCGATCGTAGCATCCGTGACGCTTAATGGAGAGTATTTTTATCAATATTATGTGGAAAGATGCAGTAATGATGGAAAGATATTAAAGACAATAACTTTGGATTTTATGAATCCCAAAGACATTGATTTGCCTATTGCGATCATAGCAAATGATGACATTGTTTTTTTCGCATGGGAAAAATGTTATTACGAGATATCTAACAAAGGAGAGTTTCAGGTTTTCGATATGCCGTCTGATTATAAGTTTTATCGTTTTATATTATTGCCAGATGGTAAAGCGGCGATGGATTTATGTTGCATTGTTCAAAAGAACGGGGATATAATAAGTATTAAACACATAATAATGGAATTAGGCAACGATGAAAACAATAAAAATACCATTATGGAATATGATGAATTAGATGATAGAATGGACTGGTTGTGTGCAGCCAACATTTATTATGACGGACGAGTTATACTAGCAGACATGGAAGGCATCTACTTGGCGGATAAAGAAAGGAAAAACTTATGTAAAATATTTGATTGGAAAGAAAACGGATTTCCGATTTCATATATTTATAATCTTGCTTCAGATAATTCTGGAACGATATTTATTCTAATAGAAAGTGATAAAATACCAAAGCTATTGGTATTAAAGGCTTATGAACGGCACTAAAATCTGTCAATGGGGTGAGAAATGAAAAGAAGCAAAAAACTATATGCTTTGGGGATTTTGCTGATGACTTCTTTGCTTGGCGGGTGTTTTCAAAAGAACTCGCCTTCGCAGATAAAACAAGGTGATGTTGAGAAGTATGTATGCACAACAAACATCAGACTGGAAGCAGGAAGAGGAGAAGCTGAAGCCGAAAATGGCAAAACCTATTTTATAACGGGAAACGGTTTTGCATGCCAGATTACGAATTACTATGCGGAAAAATATTCAGACAGCGAAACGGAAGTCTTGAGAGTAAGTGCCAATGGTTTGAAGGAAACCATTAAATGGCCTTTTGACGAGATGGGCTACATTACCGGTGCGGGAAACGTTGAATTGAAGGAAGGATTCGTAACCATTCTCATGGAACGCGGTAAGGCTGACGGGAATGGATTTCATGTGGAAACGCGTGGAAAGAACGGGCAAGTGGAGAAGACCATGGTGCTTGATCTTCAAGCGGCCTATGGAGAATTAGGTCCGGATACGGTAACCGTCGATGCAGATGGATACGTACATTTGGCTGGAGAGGCTCTTAGGGATGATTTTTCAGATTACCAGATCTATTCACCTGAGGGGGAAAAAATCTGGAGTAAAAGCTTTTCTAAGGATGCGTTTTGGAGAATGCTCACGCTGTCGGACGGGTCTGTGGCCGTGGACTCAAGAATGAAGGACGGAGAGCAAAGTTATCAGCATCAAATTGCGCAGATAAACGTCAAGACTGGTGAGGAATGCATTTTATTCAAATATGCAGAGGAAAATGACAAGGGATGGGAGACCATAAGGGCAGTAAACCGACTGGATCAGGAACGATGGCTTATTGTAAAACAAGCGGGTTTATATTTATGCGACAATGCAGGGAAGGAGCTGGGCTGTCTATATTCCTTTAAGGAGTACGGAATGGAAGTAAATGACGTAACAAACATATCCGTTGATGGGGCAGGTAAGGTTTCCCTTCTGATCCAAAATCAGCAGGGGATGTTTTTTCTATATTTGGTACCTGCACCGAAGGAGATCCACGTGACGGAGTTAGCAGTACCCAAAGGGGTGCAGGCTTACAACGCAGCCGTGTCTGAGTTTAATCTGAAGCATCCTGATCGACAAATTGTCATAAAGGATGATTATGACAAGACGCAGTTGCTGACAATGCTCATGGCGGGAGAAGGTCCAGCCATGATTGATTCAAGGCTTCTGTCCTTTCGCGATCATACGGAATATTTTGAGCCGTTAAATGAAATCTATGACGAGCTTGGCTTGACGGGTATTCTGAATGAGGCAGCGTTAAAGTTGGGGGCAGTTGATGAGAAATACTATGGGATTGTTCTTGATTTTTACATTCAGACATTACTTTCCGCCTCGGATGAAGAAGATTGGGATTACAAGACATTCCTTCAATGCATTGGCGAAGATAACGTAAAGTACATCGTTGATAATGCAATGGGAGAGAGTAAGGAGTGGATCGCATGTGCCATTCTTGACGGTGGGTTAGAGGACAGTTTTTATTTTGACCTGGATGGAGAAGCACTGCAAGTGAAGGTTGAAGCATTGCAACATGCCGCACAGATTATCAGGACTTATGGCCCGGGACAGACGCAGATTCCATACGTGGAGGGAATAAACGAAGGTGAAGTTTTGGGTAATTTAGTCTATATTTTCAAGCCTTCGGATTTGATCTTTTATCATCAGACATACGGAGAGAAGGTAAAGATCAAAGGATTTCCGAGAAAGGACGGCGCGAAGAACTTAATCAGCAGTTCACACATATGCATTATCCGAAAAACAGCTAACAATCAGGACAAAGAGACGGCTAAGGAGTTCGCAAAAATGCTTTTGTCAAAAGAGGTGCAGACTGCCATGACAAAGGAGGATGATTTCCAACTTAGCATCCGATCGGACGTGCTAAAGGATCAAGTATTTGCCGTGGAAGGTAAAACTTGGTCGTGTCCCGCAGGATTTTACGAGTTGGGAAGATACCTTGATCAACCAGATAATGAGGCAATCTACGTGGAACTCTTGGAAATTATAAAGAATTCCGTTGCTATATATGAAGGTCAAGACCCTTACAAGAACATTTTGGAAGAAGAGTTTTCTAAATATTTTTCGGGCGAACAGAGTGAGGATTTATTGATTGACCACCTAAAAAATAGGGTATTATTGTATGTAAAAGAAAATAATATGTGATATTAGAATCAATTGACCGCGTGAGATGGTGGAAGAGAGGCACAAGCATATTTTGCGGATAATAAGGATCTTGAGGAGACATTCTTCTTGTTATTAAAGTGCCTGCGTAAAATTGGCGATTTCTACCCGGCGTTAACACTTAACCAAGTGACCTATGGTGAAAATAGGGTGGATCCAGAGACAGGACTGCCTTATGTGGAAGAATGGTTATATGATTGCCGGAAAATACAGATTATGGATGAATAACCTTGATTATCATTTAAGCGAGGGGCATATCAATTAATACGGTGTCGATAACGCAGGAGACCTCCATCGTCTTAGAAAGGTTCCAGACGATGATTTTGCGGGAATACAGGTCCATAATGCTGGTAAGGTAAACAGGGGTCAGCGATCCAAACATAGGTAAATTTATTGGTAACATGGACAAAGCCCAAAGCTCAAAAGCATGATGATTGCAGGTGCTTTTGGGCCTTTGGGCTTTGGACTCTGACTCCGTCATTTCAAGGTTCGAATCCTTGTAGCGCTGCTTAAGGAACTGAGAAATCAGTTCCTTTTCTATTACGTCTTTTCTTCACAGGTTTTTCTACCGCTTTTCATTTTTTTATGGTTGTTTTACTGATATACGGTTTTTGTACACTATTGACACCATATATGACACCGCATATAATAAAAGAAAGGGACTAAAAATGTCTAAATGGGATAAACTGCTTACTAAAATCACTATGTTGTCGAAGGATCTTCGATTTGAAGAGCTATGCAAAGTCTTAGAAAGCTATGGTTACGTTATGAACGCACCGAAAAGCGGCAGCAGTCATTACACGTTCAGGAAACCAGGGTGCCGACCAATAACCATTCCCAAACATGAACCTATTAAAAAGGTTTACGTTGAGATGGTTAAACGAATCGTGGAAGGAGAGTTGGAGCATGAAGAAAACAATAAAGGATTATGATAAATTAAACTATCGTATGGAAATCATGGAAGATATGGATGAAGGCGGGTTTATTGCTTCCTATCCGGAACTGCCAGGCTGTATTTCATGTGGCGATACCATTGAAAGTGCAGTCAGAAACTTGATGGATGCAAAGAGAGCTTGGTTAGAAGCGGCGATTGAAGATGGGATCGAGATTCAAGAGCCGGAAAGCCTAAATGATTATTCAGGACAATTTAAGTTGAGAATGCCCCGGAGTCTTCACAGGGCACTCGCACGCCATTCCAAGGAAGAAGGTATTAGCATGAATCAATATTGCGTGTATCTTCTTTCAAAGAATGATGCTTTGTTTTTCAAAGACCATGTGGTGAAGACTTATTAATTCCTTCTGTTGGCGGAAAACAGGAGAGGATGGCATTAAACAAAGGGGGTAGCATCATGGATTATAAGGAGTATATGACGGCACCGGAGGGATTGGAGTATGAACGGGCGGATGCCGAGCAGCAGCGCGTTCTGCGGATGATCAATGAAAGAGATAAGGCAGCCAGGATCTTTGCCTTGGGGATGGTAATCCTCCTCGGAATCGTGGCCACCGTATCTCTTTACCTGTTTATAGGGCTGATTGCCGGGATTGCGGCATTTGCGTTCTCGGTCCTTTTGCTTGTCCTGATCGGTTGGTATTTGGCAAAAGTATTTCCGCAAAAGGGCTATTATGATTTTGGGATCGTTCCAATGGAGGTGGTTTCGACGGAGTATCATGCCGGAGATCTGCGGGCCGTTGACCTTTGGTCGGAGGAACAACAGAAGTGCGTGCACTATGCTTTGATCCGCGCTACCAACCATATCCACAAGGACGTAAAGGGCTTCTTTGTGCGGGCTGTTTCGGACAAGCAAAAGGACTATATTTTTGTCACGGAACACGAATATAAGATCATGAAAATGAATGCGGACAACCGCAGATAAATATTGTTTTAATATGTTATTTCACAATCAAAGGGGACAAACATTTGACCTCCGCCAAGAGTATCGGAATCCCAAATCTGTCCATTTACGGAATCCAGTTTGCAATCATTCACGATCAAATTTTTAAGTATACTGCAATTTCGGATATCCACCTTAGTTATGGAGGATTCATGGCAGTAAAGGCCTTCCATGATGGGATTCTTGCTTAAATCCAGCTCCGTGACGCCTAAATTATTAACGGTAAGATATCGTAATTCAGAGTTATGACTAAAATCCAGCGTTTCAACGTTGCTCAAGTCCGTAAGTTTCACGTAATAGAGATGGCCGTTATTGCTAAAGTCAAAAGCCGTTATTTGGGGAAGGCTTTCGCATTCCAGCCTGCATAATTCTTGATTATGACTTAAGTCAATGCTAGTGAGATCCATGTTATCGCACGTAAACTCCTCCAGAGAGGGACACTTGCTCAAATCCAATTCTTTTATGGGACAGTAGGAACAAGTAAATTGTTGAAGTTCTGGGTTGTCCAGGATGAGAGTTTCCAAACATTCATCATGAATGTTGAGTATTCTTAAACTAGAACATTTGGAAACGTCAAGAGAGTTAAAGCCGCAATCTAGGAAATACGCCATCGTTAGCTTGGGATTCAAGGAAAGATCAAATTCAGTGATTCCGTGAAGCCCTATTAATTGCAAGCTCTGTAATTCGGTGAAATATTGAATTCCCTCTAAAGAGCAGCATTTGTTATAACCCGTATCGGCCAAGTATCCACAAAAGTAAAAGTCCGTGGCTGATTTTATTTCTTTGGATGAAAGGACGTCGTCGCCGTTAGTGTCAACGGTATCTTTCACGAAGGAGCGAAACGCTTCGTCAGGAAAGTGTTCCTCGTCAATCGCAATCGTTTTTTTCTTTGAAGTTTCAGACGACTCGGCGCCGTTTTGGTTCGTATTAGAACATGCAGCCAAGCTGGCGCACGTAATGCCAATCAACATAGAGATAATTAATTTGTGCATTTGTTTACTCCTTTGTGAGCGACGTTGTTGCAGAACTTATCCCGTATTATAGCACAAATGCGTTATTGAGTCCACGAATTGTTATCGCATGAGATTGGCATACGTGCTGCTGATTGTTTAAATCAGTTCTTTCAGCTTTGCCGTCTCTTCCTCGATCACTTTCTTGTCAATGCGTTGGAACAGAATCTCCGTCGCTGGCAAGGCATAACCTGCGGGAACGCCATGGATTTCCCACGTCAGGTCCGTGCCTAGCCAGCGGCTTATTTTTTCTGAAGAAAAGGGCAGGAACGGAGCCAGCAGGGCGGCGAGATTTGCAATGATCTGAACGCACTGGAAGATGGTGTTCTCACATTTTGCAGGATCTGCAGTCCTTGTGATCCAAGGCTGCTCGGCATCAAAGTATTTGTTTGCAAAGTGCACAAAGTCAAAGACTTCGCGGATGGCATCCCGGAAGGCACCGGCCTCGATCTGTTTGCCGACGGAGGCGAAAGCGTTCTTTGCCAGAGTTAGAATGGCAGGATCGATGGTCCGGCGTGCGTCATGGTATGCGTCATCATTGTACGTGTCATCATCGTGGGCAGCGTCATCCCTGGCGGCATCATTATTTCCGCTGAGGGGACTTGGAACGATCCCATCATAATACTTTGTTACAAACGCGAGGGTTCTGTTGACGAAGTTCCCGTAAGCACCTAATAATTCGCTGTTATGGCTTAACACGTAATCATTCCACGAGAAGTCCGCGTCCCTCTTTTCAGGGCCGTTGGCCAGGAAGTAGTAGCGGATGGAATCTGCGTCGAACTGGTCCAGCAGGTCCTTCAGCCAGATGGCGTAGTTGCGGCTTGTGGAGATCTTGCGCCCTTCCAGCGTCAGGTATTCACTGGAGATGATGCGGTCGGGCAGGCGCCATCCTTCCCCGTTCGCGATCAGGAGGGCGGGCAGAATGATGGTATGGAAGGGAATGTTATCCTTTCCGTGGACGTAATAATGGATGCTGTCAGGATCCTTGGGATCCCAAAGTGCGGCATGATCCGTCCTTGCACGCTCGGCCGCTGTATCTGCCGGCAGTTCCGCTGAATTTCCAGACGGCGTTGTTGAATTCACCTTATTTGCCGCAACTTCGCTGGCGGAAAGATATCCCAGCACGTTCTCCGCCCAAATGTAAATGGTCTTGTTTTCGTACCCTTCCTTGGGTACGGGGATGCCCCATTCCAAATCCCTCGTCAGGGCGCGGTCGCGAAGGCCCTCCGAGATATACTTATTGGTGAAAGCGATGGCATTTTTGCGCCACTCGGGATGCTTGTCGACCAGATCCTTCAGTTCTTTCTCAAGCTTTGAAATTGCGATATAGAGGTGCTTGGAAGTCTTGAACTGAATGGGTTTGCCGCAGACGGCACAAACGGGCTGCTCAAGGTTTTCAGGCTCCAAAACCGTTCCGCACTCGTCGCACTGGTCGCCCCTTGCGGGAGCACCGCACTTTGGGCAAAGTCCCGTAACAAACCGGTCCGCGAGGAAGGTGTTACAGCACTCGCAAAAGGCCTGTGGGGACTCCTTTTCATAAACGTACGGGCTCTCATAAAGCTTTCTGTGAAATCTTTGGATAAAATCAATATGCTCGCGGGAGGAAGTCTTGGTATAGCAATCGTAGCTGAATCCAAGCTTCTCAAAGCATTCCGTAAATTCTTCGTGATAGTGGTCGCTGATCTCGCGCGGCGTTTTTCCTTCCTGCTTTGCGCGGATCGCCACGGGCGTTCCGTGACAGTCGCTTCCTGAAACAAAATATACCTGATCACCGGCGGCGCGGTGATATCTTGCCAGCACGTCTCCCGGCAGAAGTCCTGCCACGTGTCCAATGTGTAAAGATCCGTTTGCATAGGGCCATGCCCCGCCAATTAAAATTTTTCTCATAAATATCCACCTCGTTTCATTCAATTTAGGTTTAACAGCGTGTTGCGGTAACTTGACTCATTTTTCGCATCAAAAAAGCCCTCCTCTCTGAAAATTTCTTTTCAGGGACGAGAGCTTACGCTTCGCGGTACCACCCTAAATTTACCGTCACCTCGCGATAACGGCCTTATCAGCTACGGACGAAAAATGATTCATCGATAGCCTGTCACGATAACGGGTGAACCCGTCGCAGCCTTGGTCCACAGACTTCGGTGCGCAGCTCCGAGACCATTTTCAGCAGTTCCTTCCGCGTCCGTTCTCACCATTCCGGACTCTCTGTGCCGTATCTAACCGCCTACTCTTCTCTTCATTGCCTTTTTGGATATTGAAAATAACATACTACGTGATTTCACGTACGTCAACGTTTTTTTGAGCCGGGCTATTGGATCGTCAGATGCATGATAAGGGGGCGTAACACGCACAATATCATATTGTCATGGTGCAATCCCCGTGATAAAATATTTATGGTGGGGTACTATAGGTTCAGTTTTTTTGAAAGGAAATGAGAATGCCAGAAAACTTTCGTTGCCCAAGCTGTGAAGCGACAATGGAATATTATCCTCAAACGGGTAAAATGTATTGCCCATACTGCGGCGTTACGATGACGGTTGAGGAGCTGAAGGTTGCTCAATATAACGCCGTGGCAAAGAAAGCAATCGATCTGGATCCATGGGATAAAATGATGGGCCATCCGGATGAGGAAGGCTACTTAATGCCGCCGGATGACGTCCGTCTTGTCAAGCGGTTTAAGGAGAATAAGTGGCGCAACGCCACGATGAAAATGCAGATCTTGCACTGCAAGTCCTGTGGCGCGGAAATGGTGATGAACGAAATGGAATCGGCAACCTTCTGCGCTTACTGTGGACAGCCCGCGATCGTTTTGGACCGCGTTGACGAGTGCTTAGAGCCGGATCGCATGATACCGTTTAAGGTTTCAAAGAAAGATGCGGAAGCGGCCATGAAAAAGAAGCTTAGGCCGGCAAGAAGCTTTTTTGTCCCGAAGGAATTGAAGGATCTGGAAGTGGACAGGATCATCGGCATTTACGTTCCCTATTGGATGTTTGACATTTATTACGGGGATGATCAATATTGGAAGTATACGTTTCAGGAAGATCGTGAAAGGCTAGTGCGATACAGCCACAGAACCGCAGATTGCGTATATTCAAACATCGGCATCGACGGCTCCATAAAATTCTGTGACGCATTGTCCCAGCGCCTGGAACCCTATTTCTTCGACGAGGCGGTAGCTTTTGATCCCAGATATCTCTCCGGTTTTTACGCAGACCGGTTCGACTTGGACGGAGACAAGGGAGAGCAATTGGCGCTTGACCTGGCAAAGGAAAAATTTGACGAAGCAATAAAAGAAACTTTGGAATTTCAGGACGCCACGATATGTTATACCAATTCCACCCATTACGTGAAAAAGCGAGAGTACGTCCTTTTGCCCGCATGGTTCTTTGTATTTGGCCATGAAGGGAAATTTTACAACGTACTGATGAACGGTCAGACGGGAAAGATGGTGGGAGCCCTGCCATATGACAAGAAAAAGGCGTATTTTACGTTTGGGGTTTTGACGGCCCTATTTGGCGCGGTTTTGGCACCGGCGCTGGCCGTGCTTTTGAATTTGATTTTGAGCATTGACTTACATTGGTTATTAAAAGTGATTCCGGTTGGCTTGGCATTTGCCAGTTGTTTTACGATTTGGCTGATGGTGATCCGAAAGTTTGAAAAGCTACAGGATCAAATGGTCATGATCACTTCGCTGAAGACGAAGGAGTATGCAACGGAAAGGCAGGAACGATGATGGGGTACGTGCTTGGAGTTCTTTTTGGAATTGCGATCGCGGCAGGGTTTGCAGGCAGCATCACAATTTCCATGATCAGAAAATCAAATGATTTTGGAAATCATAAAGCGCCGCTCAGGGATTTTGGACATTTAGAGATGCTCGAAATGGAGGACGGCATGCATTCCATTCGCGTGGCGCCTGAGCGAGGGATCATGTTGCTGGCGGAGCGGCGCAGAAAAGTTATTTTTGAGAATGAGCAGGACGGAGTGAAATAAAAGTGAGGTAAAAGACATGGATAACAGACCTGGATCAAGAAGAAAAAACGTCATTGGCGGCAGCGGCACTGTCCGTAAGCGCGGCAGCGGTTTGGGAACGGGCCCCGTGGGAACTACCGGCGGAAGAAAGTCTTCCGGTGGTTACGGTTCTTCCGGCGGAGGTAGCTACGGTAGTGGGTCCTCTGGCGGCGGATATCCATCCGGCGGCATGGGCGGAAAGCTGATTGGAATTGTAGTGGTTGTCGTTGTTCTGTTTGTGGGAATGAAGCTCATGTCTGGCACCGGTGGAATTTCGAGCATTTTGAACACCGTGACGGGCGGCGGTAACGCGGCTAGCGTTCTGACGGATCTGACAAACGGTGCGGGGAATATTGCGGATGAATTCCAGATTGGTTCCCAGGGAGTCGGCAACTTGCAGCTGAGCTCCGCTGACCTCAATACCCGCGTGGCGACGGGATCACGCGAAAAATACACGGAGATCCTTGGCGACGGGAAGGACGTTGTCACCATGATGGTGTATCTGTGCGGCACGGACCTTGAGTCAAAGGGCGGCATGGCGACCTCTGACTTGCAGGAGATGATGAAGGCACAGTTTGGCAGTAACGTGAACCTGATCGTCTACACCGGCGGATGCAAGCGTTGGAAGAACAACGTTGTCAGCAATGACAAGAACCAGATCTATCAGATCAAGGACGGAAAGCTGGTCTGCCTGGAGAAGGACATGGGCAGTGCGGCCATGACGAAGCCGGAAACCCTGACCAAGTTTATTAATTATTGCTCGAAGAATTATCCTGCCAACAGAAACGTACTGATCTTTTGGGATCACGGCGGCGGCTCCCTGTCGGGCTATGGCTATGACGAGAAGAACGCGGCCAGTGGCTCCATGAGTCTGGCGGAGATTGACGGTGCGCTGAGGGATGCCGGCATCCGGTATGATTTTATTGGTTTTGACGCTTGTCTTATGGCAACGTATGAGACCGCCGTGATGCTGTCGGATTATGCGGACTACCTGATCGCTTCCGAGGAGACGGAGCCGGGCGTGGGCTGGTATTACGTGAACTGGCTGACGGCGCTTGGAAAGAACACGTCCATGCCGACCATCGAGATCGGCAAGATGATCGTCGATGATTTTGTTGAGGTCTGTGACAGAAGATGTAACGGTCAGAAGACGACCCTCTCCGTGGTAGACCTTGCGGAGTTTAGCAATACCGTGCCGGGGAAGATGAGCGCGTTCTCTTCCTCCATGAGTAAGCTCATTCAGAATAACGAGTATCAGACGGTTTCTGACGCGAGACATAACACCAGGGAATTTGCACAGTCCTCCAAGATCGATCAGATCGATCTGGTGCACCTCGCGCAGAACTTGAACAGCGCGGAAGGCAAGCAATTGGCCAGCGCCGTGCTGGAGGCAGTAAAATATAACAGAACTTCCTCGAACATGACCCATGCCAACGGCATTTCCATCTATTTCCCGTATAAAAAGTCAGGAAAAGTGGATACTGCCGTGAAGGAATATCAGCAGATCGGTATGGATTCTGAGTATACGAAGTGCATTAAGGAATTTGCCAACGTGAACTATGCCGGACAGGCAAATGCCGTTTCCACCGGCAGCGGCACGGGTTCCGCCATCGGTTCGCCGCTTGCTTCCCTGCTGGGAGGCCTGCTCACCGGTTCGACGACCAGCACCGCGCCCAGCGACTGGTCGCAGACGCAGCAGATCCAGAATTACGTTAGCAATAACTCCCTGGACGCGTCCGCCCTTACCTGGAAGAAGGATTCCGACGGAAAGCAAAAGCTCATGCTCTCCGAGCAGCAGTGGAAGCTGGTGCAGGATCTGGATCTGAACGTGTTCGTGGATGACGGGGAAGGCTATATCGATCTCGGTTTGGACAATACCTTTGAGTTGGATTCCAAGGGAAATCTCATCGGAGAATACGATGGCACCTGGCTTTCCTTTGACGGGCAGATCGTGGCATATTATCATCTGGACACCGTGGAGGAGGGGAATCATTATTCCACCACCGGTTACGTTCCCGTGATGATCAATGGCACTCGCTCCGAGCTGATCCTGGTGTTTGACGACGCGAGACCAAACGGTTACGTTGCCGGCGCACGGGAGGTTTACACGAGCGGAGAAGTGCAGGTTGAGCCGAAAAACCTGATCGAGCTGAAGAAGGGGGATCAGCTGGACTTCCTGTGTGACTACTATACTTACCGCGGTGAGTACAAGGACACCTATTATCTTGGCGATCCCATGACCTATGACGGCAGTGCCGAGATCGGCAACATTATGATCAGAGGATCGAAAGTTTCCGTGACGTATCGGCTAACAGACATTTATCAGCAGACCTATTGGACCCCAGTGTTGCCTTAAATTCAACAAGTTTTCGGAAATCATTAAATTTTTCTGTAATTACTTGAACAAAAGGGTAAAGTATTATATAATTAGCAACAAAGAGGGGAAGAGTTAGTTAGTTTTGGGAGGTATTCTATGATCGTACGTGGTATTATTTGTGAACCGGGAAAACCTCCGATGGAAGCGGAGGTCGAAACCACTCTTTTGGGAACGGTTATGGGTGACAATCGTTTGCTGCTAAGGCCCTTCAAGGACAGAAACGTAGGCGTGGTTGTAAACGAGAATTATGCGAGCGACAGTACCGGCCTGGAGTATAACAGGAATGTCGGCGGGCTTTTTAAGAGTGTGTCTATTTACGGTAATTTCTTTGTGGCCAGCTTGGACGTGGATGGCTCCCTGCTTCCGCTCAATGACCAGCAGATCAAACTCTACATGAAACAATTGTCCAGATAACGTGTCACGGGGACGTGTCTGATGACACAATAATAGAAAGGCTTTATGCGGGTGATGAAAATCACCCGCTTTTTTGTGCGCTTTTCAAATTGCAATTTACTTTTGTGAGGATCTTGCCTGCATGGCGCACGCGCACGCAGTTGATGACTAAACAAAATTCACGAAAATAAATTATCGAAATACGATAAAATTATATTGACATTCGAAACGAAGCATGATATTGTATGTTCGAAGGGGTAAATACCACTTTATCACCGGTGAAGTATCAAGCGGTACGCCAAGTAAGGAGAATGCGGATGCCAATTTTAGTATGTTATGGAATCGCTTTTTGGTTTAGCATAAGAAACGTGGTTGGCCTGTTTAAGCCTGACGTGGAAAGAAAAAAGCTCTTTTGGGAGCTCACGGTGATTACAGGCATGTTGTTTAACGTTTTCTTTTATCAACTCGTGCAGTTTATCTTTGTGAAGGACGCGCATTGGACGGTACAATTATACAATTCCCAGGTTCATCAACTGGCATGTACGGAATACCGAAACGTATACGGTTGGATTCTTTTTACGGGGTTTTGTGGTTTCCTGTTACTCTTGCGAAGTCACCCTGGGGAAATGCCACCGCTGATAACGGTGCTTGCGATGGCGGCACTTTATCCTGCAATGGCTGCCTGCCTTGTGTTTTGTGCGCAAGTGATGCCTGGATTCGGCATCAGCATTGATCAAGGCGAAATAGGGTTTACCTGGATGATATTGCCGCTCAACTTGGTGGTTATAGCCTGCTCACTGATTCGAGAGAAAATCTTGGAGTATCAGAAATACATGGAACTTAAGGAACCGGATGAGCAACAAAAATGGTACCAAAGGGTTCTGTCAAAATCAAAGTATTGGCCATTATTTGCGCTGGTTTTTTCTTTACCCATTTTGGGAATTGTGCTTGGGATCTCCATTCTGCGGGGACAGCAACCGGATGCGATTATTAAGACATGGACCGAGACGGCAGACTGGAACTTGTCCACGAGAGTTGGGCCTCCAAACATAATTGCACCGAGCGACGGACACTATTTGTGTACCGTGGCGGCCGGAGGACACAAGCGAGTGGTGAAACCACTCCGCATGGGAGAAAGACGAGGGTGCCGAGTCATTGTCAACCGACAGTTAGAGATTGCAAACGCGTTTGAGATTGTACTAGAGGAGAAAACGCCCCGACTTCATAAAGCGGTGAGGAACTTTTACGATCACTATGGATTTCCAATCGCAAAGATGATTCGAACTGAGGGTGCCTGCGACGTGACGTACATACTGATGAAACCCTTAGAGTGGATGTTTTTGATCGTCCTCTATTTGACGCAGCCCAATCCGGAGGATTTGATCGCAATACAATATATGCCGGGATATCGGGAATTCTGGCAGGATTTCAAAAAGAAAAAAGCAATGAATTAGGAGGTAGTTATGGAACAGAAAACTTTTGCAAATCTAGTAAAAATTATCATCATCGGCACGGGAATCTTTGGCTTATTCATTTGCTTCTACGTATTTCCGGCATGCGGGCAGATCTTCACGAACATGTACCCGGAATTTTCTCATGCGTATTGGCCTTGGCTGATCTTTTTGTGGATCTGCTCCATTCCCTGTTTCTGCGTTCTGGTATTTGGATGGAAGATCGCGGTCAACATTGGAAAAGATAAATCCTTTTCCTTCGAGAATGCGAATCTGTTGAAATGGGTGGCATGGATGGCAGCGGGAGACAGCGCCGTATTCTTCCTTGGCAACGTCATTATGCTCATATGTAACATGAATCATCCCGGTATTCTTTTTGCTTCCATGATCGTTGTTTTTGCAGGCATTGCGATCACGGTGGCAGCGGCCTGTCTTTCTCACCTGGTGCGCAAGGCAGCTGTTTTGCAGGAGCAAAGCGACCTGACAATTTAACTGACCGTAACTTGCAATAAATCATTACTTGTTGAGATTGCGTAGAAATCTGCGTGAAGAAGGGAGAACGCCGTGGAAGAAGAATTGAGAGAAGAATTAAATGAATTGAACGGAAATATTGTATTTAACATAGACGTGATGCTGGCAAAGAGGAAGATGAGCGTGGGAGAGCTGGCAAACCGCGTGGGAATCACGCTTGCGAACATGTCGATCTTAAAGACGGGTAAGGCAAAGGCCATCAAGGTTTCAACGCTTGCAAAGCTCTGCGATGCGCTAAACTGTCAGCCTGGTGATCTATTGGCGTATGAGCCAAAAGACGAGAAGCAAGCTTAATCATGCGGCAGTCCGCGCGTACGGAAAGCACGCGGATTGCGGATCATGCCATGACCATATGGCAAGGAGGAAAGGACTATGGATGAACAGTTAGTAAGCGGCGGGGAACCAATGCCGAATGACAATAAGGGTGTACCTGCCGGAGCTCCAATGGGGACGCCTCCCCTGACGGTGATTCCGGGTGCTAAGGATACCGAGGAGACGAAAAAATTAAAGGAGAATTATCAGTTCTTTGGCCCCGCAACGGCGGCCTACGCACTATTTTATGCATTTTGCATGTATAAGAACGAATCGGGGATCACCTTCCCTTTTTTCGTCGCAAGCAGCCTCTTGTATTTTTATTACTCTTTGAAAAAACTAGAGCTTACCTTAAAGAGCGGCAGTGCCTTTTACGGGGTGAGCGTGATGCTGCTTGCCATAGCGACCTTTTGCACTGATGACCAAAGAATCATTACGTTTAATAAAATAGGGATTTTCCTCTTGATGATCAGTTTTTTGATCTCGCAGTTTTGTGATACGGCGAAATGGGGATTCGGTAAATTTGCGGCGACGATCCCGGAAGTCTTGCTGTCGTCCCTGGAGGAATTGATCCGGCCCATTCAGGATATGGCGGGCTTCGCCAAAAAAGAACAATCCCAGGGAACCAGACGCGTGATCTACGTTTTTTTGGGATTACTGCTTGCCCTTCCTCTCTTTCTGATCATGGCGGCGCTTCTTAGCAGTGCGGACGTGCTGTTCCGTCAGATCACGGATGCGGTACTTGGGTTTATCAATCTTGGCAACGTGTTCGGCGTGGTTTTCCGCGTGGTGCTCTGCTATTTTGCAACCTATATGCTGGTGGCAAGACTTTGCCGGAAAAAAATCCGCGAGGAAGTACGGGATCACCGCACGGGCGAGCCGGTTTTGGCGATCACGGTAACCTCCATGCTGTCCCTGATGTATCTGGTCTTTAGTGCCATACAGATCTTTGGATTGTTCCTTGGCCAAATGAAGCTTCCGGGAGGATATACTTACGCGAAGTATGCCAGGGAAGGCTTTTTCCAGCTGCTTGCGGTATCCATCGCAAATCTGGTGATCGTGCTGTTTTGCATGGCATTCTTCCGTGAGAGTAAAGTATTAAAGGGCGTGTTGACGGTCATGTCCCTGTGTACGTTTATCATGATCGCATCCAGTGCCATGCGCATGATCCTTTACGTATCAACCTATGACCTGACCTTCCTGAGAATCCTTGTTCTTTGGGGGCTGGCCGTGTTGTCCCTGCTGTTCCTGGGCGTCGTGATCCAGATATTTAAGCAGGATTTCCCCCTATTCCGGTACGGGATGGTGGTGGTGACGGTATTCTATATAGGACTTGCATTTTCTCATCCGGATTATATTATTGCAAAGTACAATTTGGAATACTCCGTAAAAGATCCTGTCGACGTGCGCTATTTGAGCGAGCTTTCCGCGGATGCAGCCCCAGTGATCCTTCCGTACCTTCGGGAAAAGGGATATGATCTTTCCCGGATCACGGCAGGCGCAGAGAAATACAAGGGTGGGAATTTTGGAAAGTCGAATTGGAAGCTGGACAGGAGCAATTGGAAACCAAAGGAATCCTCCACGAATCTGTGGATAAATTACATGGATGAAATCCGGAGAGACTCTATTGAACGGGGAATCCGGAACTTTAACATCTCCCGTTACCTCGCCATTCAAGAGGCAGGAAAATAAAAGAGACAAACAAAAAACTGGTCATGCGTAAGGCGTGACCAGTTTTTTATGCATTTATTTAATTGTTACCTTGCTCCAGGAATCGGAGGGTATCAGGCTGACGTAGATCTTGCCCACGTTCATCACAAGCTCTTCGCCCGTCTTTGCGTCATAGTAATGGGCGGGATCGGAATCGTCGTTGGACTTCGTCCACTTGATGGGGATCACGTTGCCGTTGGTCAGGTAATAACCGTCAGCTTTTTTCTTGTTGGTACCGTAGTAGTTGTAATAGTTGTAGATCATGTAACCGTGCTCGTCAAGCTGTGAGAAAGAGCAGTTCAGGATCAGCACGTTCTTGAAGGTCGTAACGTTGTCATTGTCTGCCGCATCGGTATGAGCGTTGCCATACTCGTAAAGATCATAGGTCTTGGTGGTCTTGTTGTACTTCAGTGCGGTAGAGGTGTGGGAGAAGGGAAGGCTGATCTCAGATGCAGATTTTACGCCGCTTACGTCGGAGAGATCCGTCTCTTTGTCTTCCAGGAAATTGAAGCCCGTTCCCTTGTAGGAAGAAGAGTATTCCTTGCTAAACTTTGCTTTCTCAAGGGCACTCTTCAGACCAGTGTAGCTCTTGCCAGTATTGGGATTCTTATAATTCTCGTAGGTGACGAACTCCGTAAACTCGGAAGCATAGGTTCTTCCCGCATAAGAGGACGCCCAGGAAGGACGCTCGGAGGTCGGTCTGGTAAATCTTGCAAAAATGCCGCTGAAGTGTGCACAGTATTTCTTTGCCACGTAGTCGTTGATGTAGAACGGACCGCCGTCGTGACAGAAGATTGCTTCGTAAGGGAATCCAACAAGGAAGTTGGTGGGACGTATGGAACGAACGCCGCCAAAGCGTTCGATCTGAGCGTAATCCTTTACGATGCACATGAAACGGGTGATCCGTCCGTTTGCGGTGGAGTTCATCATTTCATATACCACGTCAGCTTGGTTGATGCCGTAGTGGGGATAGGTCAGTATCTCGTTGTCAACCATGATGGCTACGGGACGCTGATCCTTGAGGTCCTTGCTGATCCACTCGCCCGTCAACTCGCTTCGATAACAGTTTTCCTTATCGGGAGGAGTGGTCTTTTGCGGTTTGGTCTCTGCCTCGGAAGATTCCGTGGAAGGGTTCGCGTCCTCACTCGACGGAGGAGGCGTAATCGTGGGCTCATCAATGACGATTGGTTCGCCGCTTATGGCACCGCCGGTGGCCGGGACGTCAGATGCGTCCGTGCAGGCGGTGAGCATGGTGCCCAGCAGTATGCCTGCTACAACAAGTTTCCATTTTTTTCTCATGCGTAAGTTCCTCTTTCTTTTATCTCTTTTAGGAAGAATGCTTCCTTTTTTTGAAAATTGTTCTACCCTTTACTATACCTAAAATCGTTTCGATTTTCAACTGCTTCTGCTAAAAAGAAATCAATTTCCAGTAATTTCTAATTTCGAGTCTGTCGTTATATTCTCGTGGTCCATTTTGTGCAATCCCAGACTGCCGTAGCCAGGCCGTCATAGAATTCAGGCTCATGACATACCATGAGGATGCTGCCCTTGTATTCCTCAAGCGCACGGCGAAGCTCTGCCTTGGCATCCACGTCCAAGTGGTTCGTCGGCTCGTCCAAAAGAAGGAGATTGCTGGGGCGGTTGATGAGCTTGCACAGGCGGACCTTCGCCTGTTCTCCGCCGGAGAGAACCTTTACTTTGCTCTCAATGTGCTTGGTCGTCAGGCCGCACTTTGCGAGGGCAGAACGCACCTCATACTGGGACATGCCCGGGAATTCATCCCAGAGCTCCTCTAAGCAACTCTTGAAGCCGCTTCCGCTCATTTCCTGCTCGAAATACCCAATCTCCAGATAATCGCCCTGCTCCACGCTGCCGGAAAGGGGTGGGATCAGACCGAGGAGACTTTTTAAGAGCGTTGTCTTGCCGATGCCGTTGGCACCGGTGAGAACGATCTTGTTGCCGCGCTCCACCACGAGGTTTAAGGGGCTGGATAGCGGATCGTCATAACCGATCACGAGATCTTTCGTTTCGAAGATAACGCGCCCCGGCGTCCTTGCCTCCTGAAAATGAAATTCCGGCTTGGGCTTATCTGCCGCCAGTTCGATCACGTCCATCTTATCCAATTTCTTCTGACGGGACATTGCCATGTTTCTCGTGCTGACGCGGGCCTTGTTTCTTGCCACGAAATCCTTCAGGTCCGCGATCTCTTTTTGCTGGCGGTTGTATGCGGCTTCCAGCTGGGCCTTCTTCATAGCGTAAACTTCCTGGAATTTATCATAATCGCCCACGTAGCGGGTGAGCGTCTGGCCTTCCACGTGATAGATCAGGTTCACGACGCTGTTAAGGAATGGAATGTCATGGCTGATGAGGATAAAGGCATTCTCATATTCCTGTAGGTAGCGGGTGAGCCACGTGATATGTTCTGCGTCCAGATAGTTTGTGGGCTCGTCGAGAAGCAGGATGTCAGGCTTTTCCAGAAGAAGCTTGCCCAGCAGGACCTTCGTTCTCTGACCGCCCGAAAGCTCCGTTACGTCGCGGTCTAAGCCAATGTCCGTAAGGCCGAGGGCGCGTGCGACTTCCTCGACCTTCGCGTCGATGACGTAAAAGTCGTGGGCGTCGAGGAGATCCTGGATGGTGCCAAGATCCTCCATATATTTTTCCAATTCCTCCGGCGTGGCATCCCCCATCTTCTCACAGATCTCATTCATCTGCGCTTCCATGTCATATAGAAAATCGAAGGCGGAGGAGAGGACGTCGCGAACGGTCTGCCCTGCGGTCAAGACCGTATGCTGGTCAAGGTAACCGGCGCGCACGTTCTTCGCCCATTCAATCTTTCCCTCGTCGGGCTGCAAGGTCCCGGTGATCACGTTCATGAAGGTGGATTTTCCTTCTCCGTTGGCGCCGATCAGGCCCACGTGCTCGCCCTTTAAGAGGCGGAAGGATACGTCGTTAAAAATCGCACGGTCGCCAAAACCGTGAGTCAAGTGTTCTACGTTTAAGATGCTCATAAATACTCTCCGTAAATAAATATGCCGGGAACAGAGTCCCGGCACATTGTACCATAAGTTGTCACTTTGGTCAAAGCTATTTATATTTTTCATTTTCCCATACGAGATTGCCGGCAGAATCATAGATTCTCTCGTAATCCTCGTCGACGGAATCGGGTGATGCATTATAAATGACAACAGTCTTTTGGCAGATCTTGTAACCGTCCTCGGTTTGGATCTCGATGAGAAGGGCGAGATTCTTTTCTATCGTGAGATCCTTTTCCAGATCGATCTGCGTGTTGTCCTTTGCTTCCTTCGTGGCGTCAAAGGATTTCAGTTCCTTACCGTCTGCAAGATAGGTAACGGTGACCTTTTTGATCTTTTCCGGTGCGTTAAAGACTAAACGATACCATCCGTTGCACTTAATCTTTCCCATGGAATCCTTTGACGTAAAGTTGCATTCAATACTGGGCATGGGAAGCGTATCCCAGAACAGATAACGGTCAAAATTTGCGGACTCAACTTTGGTAACGCCATTCTCGGTGATGCAGACCTTCAACTGCTCATAGTCCTCAAAGAGACTTGTGGTAATTTGTCCAACGTAATTTCCAAGCGTCGTCTTGGTGAGAGGGAATTCCTTGTCCTTTAAGCCAAGCGTAACGGTGGTGTTCTCGGAGAATTGCTTTAAGGAAATGGTGAATTTCAGGTCTACGGTTTTCTTTTCTGCATCTTGCCCGGTGATCTCCCAAGAAATGTCGGACAACAGCGAGTTACTTTGCTCGATCTGGCGCTGAAGCTCCAGAATGTTCATGTTCATGTCATGTTGCGATGATTTCATGTTGTCTATGGTGTTGTTCATGGAGCGGACGATGCCGGTTAGCGTGCTGACGCTAAGTAACGTAAAGATCGTAAGACAAATCAGTACGGTCTTGTAAGTAATGCCTGCCGTCGTTCCGGGCTCCGGGATGTTGCTGTGGGTATCCCTGATCTCGCCGCTTGCGATCCGGTTCAATCTTTTGTTGTATGCAAGAAAGCTGACAATGATAATGATTGCTGCCAGGATCATTAAAATAATGACTAAAAATAATGCTTTTGACATATGATTCCTCCTGTTTATGGATGGAGCTTTTATAATAAAGTCTCATCAAGTGTATTAGTTTAAATGTTAAAAAATCTGCGGAAGTCAGCGTAGTAACTTCTTGTGACGTCGACGAGCGTTCCGTCTGACAGCGTCAGCACGTATTTCATGGACAGGGACGCCCTGATCTTTTTCACGTGTTTTTTTGAGATGATGACCGATTTGCTGACGCGTAGGAATTTCTGCGGATCCAACAGTTCTTCCAACTGGTACATTCGGTCTAGCGCATAAAAGGTTCCTTGCTGCGCATGGATCTCGATTTCCTTTCCAAAGGCTTCCACGTAGATCACTTCGTCCACGGACAACCGGAGCCGTTCCTTTTTCTCGTCGCGGACGTTTAGAAATTCGGGAAACCTCGAGGATTCCGAGATCACGTATTCGGCGTCTTCACTGATTTCGACCCCATGCCTGGCCAGGTATTCTTTTACAAGGTCGTAATTTTCCGCCGAAACGGAGATTCGGATCTTCATTTTGGCACCTCCTTTTTACTACAATACCATCATAACAGACGTCGGCCAAAAGTAAATGCCTTGGAAACAAGTTGCACTGAAACGTGGAACAAGTTGCAAATGCCTCGAGTTACGTGCAGCGTTAGTTCCACGGGAGCGTGCATAATAGGGGAAGAATGAGGAGGGAGTTCACCAGAGATACATATGGCGTTAGTTCCAAGGAATTGTATGTTGGTTCTGGGGAGGTATGCGTAACAGGATGAGAGGTACGTGTGGGGAGGCGTAAATAATTGGGAAGGGGGGACAATAGGTGGGGAGGAGAAACGTTTGACGTGGAAGGGTGGAAAAGGTACACTTAAGGTACGTGAGTTTGGAGATAAAAGTCCCGGGTTCTTGGGAATAAGGGCGTGGGGCCGGTTTGGAAAGGGGTAGGTTATGAACGAGAATATTGTAAAGAGAAATGAGTTGTGGGCGCAGAAGGTGATCAAGGGGCTGGAGTCCCGGAACATGTCGGGGTATTATGCGGCAACAAAGGAGGAGGCGTTAAAGAAGGCGCTGGAGCTGATCCCGAAGGGCAGCAGCATTACCATGGGCGGTTGCATGAGCGCGCAGGAGATTGGTCTGGTGGATGCGGTAAAGACGCCGGAGTACCGGTTTATTGACAGGTATGCCGCACCGGACAAGCAGGCGGCTGAGCGCGAGGCATATTCTGCCGACGTATATCTTGCAAGTGCCAACGCCATGACGGAAGACGGCGTTCTTGTCAACATTGACGGCAATGCCAACCGCGTTTCGGCGATCGCCTATGGTCCGAAGAAGGTCATCTTTATTGTGAGCATGAATAAGATCTGCATCGACGTTGACAGTGCGATGAAGCGCGCGAGGAACGTGGCGGCACCCATCAACGCGCAGCGTTTCGGCCTTGCAACGCCCTGCGCAAAGACGGGCGCCTGCATGAATTGCAAGTCCCCTGACACGATCTGCTGTCAGTTCCTGATCACGAGATATTCCAAGCATCCCGGAAGAATCCACGTGATCCTGGTTAACGAGAATCTGGGCTTTTAATGGAAGAGGATGGAGGGATAACGTATGGCACTTTTACAAGTAAATTATCTGTCTTGCGCACTGTTCCGGACGGTGCCGCTGAACGTCATTTTGCCGACGGACAAGATTGATTACGCGACGGGCACGTATCTTATGAAGGACGGGCAGAAGTTTAAGACATTGTATCTCTTGCATGGACTTTTGGGCAATTATACGGACTGGGTGAGCGGCACGCGCATTCAGAGATGGGCGGAGGAGAAAAACCTGGCAGTCGTCATGCCGTCGGGAGACAATTCCTTTTACTTTAAGGGGCCCGCGCCCATGAATGATTATGAAAGGTTTATTGGGGAAGAGCTTCTCACCGTGACGAGGAGAATGTTCCCGCTTTCTGATCAGCGCGAGGATACCTTTATCGCCGGGCTTTCCATGGGTGGTTACGGCGCCATCCGGAACGGCATTGTTTTTTCAGAGAAATTCAGCCACGTGGCAGGACTTTCTTCCGCCGTTCATTTCTTGGAGAATCCGTCCGAGGATCACTTTACAAAAGGATTCTTTGCAGATCCCGCAGCTGCCGCAAAGACAAACCTCAACGTAAAGGTTGCGTTTGAGGAACTTCTGGCAGAGGGCCGCAAACAACCGAGGTTTTATTTGTCCTGTGGGCGCAAGGATGATCTCATGCCGGCAAATGAGTCTTTCCGCGATTTCCTGACGGAGCGCGGGGCAGACGTGACTTGGGACGAGGAACCCAATGCCGGTCACGAGTGGGATTTCTGGGACAGCCAGATCAAGAAGGTGTTGGACTGGCTGCCGCTTGGGGAGGCGCAGGCCGGCCTGGGAAGCGGAAACGTAAAAGTAGAGAAGGAATAAGGCAGGAGAAACTCATGGCAGATTATGAATTGATCATTGCCCAGGCCGAGGCGTTGGCGGAGGGAACAGTCTGGGACGTAACGCTCTATGCTAATATTTCTGCGCTTTTATATGAAGCGCTGAGGGACGTAAACTGGGCCGGATTTTACCTGCTTCGCGAGGGAGAACTGCAGCTTGGGCCATTTCAGGGAAAGACGGCCTGCACGCGGATCCCTATAGGAAAAGGAGTTTGCGGTACGGCAGTCTTGGAGGAAAGGATCCAACGCGTGGCAGACGTGCATGCCTTTCCGGGACACATTGCCTGCGACTGTGCCTCGGAGTCGGAGATCGTCCTTCCCATTCGGGAAAACGGGAAGATCATTGGCGTTTTGGATATCGACAGTCCCGTAAAGGGGCGATTCACGGAGGAAGATGAGAAGGGGCTCCGGCGTGTTGTGGAAGTGATCGAGAAGAATAGGGAAACATGGAAGTGATCGAGGAGAATAGGAGAGCATGGAAGTGATCGAGGAGAACAGGAGGAAAACATGTTAGAGGTTGGAACAAAGGCACCGGCGTTTTCGTTGCCGGATCAGAATGGAAAAATGCATTCCTTGAAAGATTACAAAGGGAAGAAGGTCATCTTGTACTTTTATCCCAAGGATAACACGTCCGGCTGCACGAAACAGGCCTGCGGATTCTCCGACAGGATGCCGCAGTTTACGGAGAAGGGAGCCGTGGTGCTTGGCATCAGCAAGGACACCGTGGAATCCCACAAGAAATTTGAGGAAAAGTATGGTCTGAAGTTCACGATCCTCGCAGATCCGGAGCGTAAGGTGATCGAGGCTTATGACGTTTGGAAAGAAAAGAAAAATTACGGAAAGGTTTCGATGGGCGTGGTCCGCACGACTTACCTCATCGATGAGAAGGGCGTGATCATCCGCGCCAATGACAAGGTGAAGGCAGCCGAGGATCCGGAGAAGATGCTTGGCGAGCTCTCGCAGAACGCCAAATAAAGACTGCTTTTTCATAAAAATCATTTTTGCCACCATCCGCGTCATATTCCGGCGGGAAATGAAAAAGAATAAGGAAAAAATGATCAGATGGAACCCGTTATCCGTGAGATGACGGGTTTTTTGATTTGGGTGACAAACGTCATTTACGCAGGGAAAAACGATGACGTATTCCACTTGGCGGCCAAGCCGTTTCGCGATAGGATAAAGTCAGAAAAGGTTCTGGAAGTCAGAGGAGGCGTGGTTATGTCAGTCGAAAATGGTAACGTGGTAACGTATCTTTTGCGCAAGGTGCTTGCGATACTCTCTTTCTTTTTGGGAATGGGATTCTTTTTGTCTGGCTGTACCCTCAGCGCAAGCAGCGTAAAGCTTCACACGAAAGAGGAAATGCAAAAGATTTTGGATGAGCGGTACGGGGATGCGGAATTTGTCAGCATGGAAGAGAATAAGGAAAAGCACAGAAGGACTTTCACCTTCCGCGACAAGAAATATGGGTTTACGTATCAGGTGACTTCCCGCCCGAATGGCGTTGGCTTGGACGGTTCGAACTTCTACTATGACGGTGCCTCTGTCTATTATGAGTATCAGGAGCCATTTTTATCATATTTCACGGAGCAGGAAAAGGACACGTTCGCGAAGCAGGGGATTGAGCTTTGCGATGACCTTTCGTTTGTCCAGAACCTTTCCTATCCGGGGAATAAAAAGTTTTCCCTAAGGAGTAAAACGCTGGTTTCCTCGCCGGAAGATTATGCGGGCGACCTGCAATTTGTGATGGACCGGGTACGTGCTTACAAAGCGGTTCCGGAGCTTGGCATGGATCGTTATGAGATAAAAGTCTATAATTCCGAGGAACTGGATTATTTGGGAACAATGAAAGAAAGCGGTTTTTCCACTGCGGAGGAGGAGAGAATAGAGTATTTCATGCAACAGGCGAGAGAGCTTGGAGGCATTCAGGACGTCACTTATCTCCGAAAGGAAAAGAAAAAGATCAGTGAGCTTGGAATTTCGGATCAGAATTTCTATCAGCAGTCTTATAATAAAAATGATAAGTCCGTCACCGCATATTATTATTCCCATGAGGGAAAGGAATACTTTATCATCGATCAATGGGTCGCGCAGATCGGTGATAACGGCGGCGGGATTTTCCAATATTACCAGAGCTATAAGTATTACGAACCGTCCAGGGATTGACGGAAAAAGGAGGAATCCCGGGAAAAAGTCGGTGCGATTTTAGCTTTATAATGTAGTATCTTGTTGACCTTTCTTCATGACCTTGACGGTGTAAATCAAGGCGTGTTACATTGACCTAAATGAAGCAAGGGCGAGGGGTGCGACATGGAATTTCAGTTGAACGAGAAGGAGCTTTTTCAAAAGGGCGGAGTACAGGTCACGGCATTTTCTGACTTTTATCCCGCAGGGCGACAGTCTGGCATCAGCGTGATCATGCACGGTCATCGCGTGGCGTCGAATGGCGACGTGCGCTTTGAACCCACGCCCGGACAGTGGCAGCCGGTACCGAAAAAATTAGAGAGAAACGTAGATCCGAAATCGCAGACCGTCATTACGACGCTGGCCTATCCGGACGTGGATGCCCACCTAAAGGGCTTTAATCCCATCATTTATCCGGATTTTGAATTCACGTATCAGGTGAGCGCGAAGGCAGACGGGGACGCGGTTCTGGTCACTGTGGACTTAGACAGGGCGATTCCCGAAAAGTATCTGGGAAAGCTCTGTTTTAATTTGGAATTCTATCCGGGGGATCTTTTTGGAAAGACCTGGATCATGGATGATCAGCAGGGCATCTTTCCTCGCCAGCCCAACGGGCCGACGATCACGAAGGAGAGTAATTTTCAAAACGCCGGTCATTTTGAGGGCGTGGAGGAAGGCGTGACGACGCAGGAGCTGGCAGGCAAAGGCGGTTATCAGCCCATCATTGCCGACGACGTCATTGCGGCGCCCTATGCGGAGGGCCACGTATTTATGGCATGCCCGGAGGATCCTTATGCCCGCATTACCATCGAGAGCAGGGAAGTGCCGTTGAAGCTCTATGACGGGCGGATGAATCACAATAACGGATGGTTTACGGTGAGCAGTGAGCTTCCTGCTGGAAAGACGAAGGGAGCGCTGGTATGGCGGATCCGTCCCAATGCCGTGGAGGGGTGGAAATATCCGCCCGTGGTGCAAACCTCTCAGGTGGGATATCATCCGGATCAGGCGAAGATCGCGGTGATCGAGACCGATCCAACGGAAGCTTTTAGCGAGGCAGAGCTGAATGACGTGAAGCTGTACCGGATCACGGCAGAGGGTCAGAAGGAGATCCTGCGGGGCGAGGCAAAGCCTTGGGGAGATTTTCTTCGCTATCGCTATTACCGGTTTGATTTTTCCAAGGTGAAGGAGCCGGGACTGTACTTCGCTGAGTTTCAGGGCGTAAGGTCTGCGATCTTCCGCATTGGAAAGGACGTATATGACAGGGGCGTTTGGCAGCCTGTTTTGGAATATTTCCTCCCGGTGCAGATGTGCCACATGGAGGTGCGCGAGAAGTACCGGCTCTGGCATGGGCATTGTCATGCGGATGACGCGAGAATGGCACCGGTCTCCCGGAATCATTTTGACGGCTACAGACAGGGCTCATCCACCCTGACTAAATTTAAGCCCGGGGACGTGGTCCCGGGGCTGAACGTGGGCGGCTGGCATGAAGCGGGAGACTTTGACCTGCGGGTGGAATCACAGTCCGGCGAATGTTATATTCTGGCCCTTGCATACGAGGCGTTTGGCACGTATTATGACTGCTCCACGATCGACCAGCGGGCACACCTGGTGGAGATCCATCAGCCTGACGGCAGAAATGACGTGCTGGAGCAGATTGAACACGGTGCCCTCTCCGTGGTTGGCGGGTACAAGTCGCTGGGAAGGCTTTACCGGGGCATTATCTGTAAGGAACTCCGGCAATATGTGCTCCTTGGGGATCCTGCCGGCATGACGCGCGGGATTCCGGGAGATGAGGATGACCGTCTGGTATTTACGGAGGAAAATCCATGGCGGGAGCTCAGCACGGCAGCCCATCTGGCAGCCACGTCCCGGGTGATGAAGGGCTTTAACGACACGCTTTCGAAGGAAGCGTTGCGGGCTGCGACGGAACTGTTTTTGAGCTCGGAGACGGGAAGAAAGATGGTGGAAGGGAAGGTGGCCGTACAGGAGAAGGGAGTCTTTTCCTGGGGCATGATCTGCACGGGATTGCAGGCGGCAGCGGAGCTTTTCCTGACGACGGGTGATGAGATCTTCCTGGAAGCACTCCGGGAGAATCAGGAGTACTTCTTTGAGTTCGCGGCGGAACTCGGCTGGGTCGGTGCCCGGATCGCGGACCGCATGAAGGAGGAAGGATTCACTGAAAGGCTCCGGGAAAGTTTGCTTTCCGTAAAAGAGAAGCAGGAAAAGGATTGTGAATCCAGCCCTTACGGCGTTCCGTACCGCTCCATGGTTTACGGCGCCGGCTGGGGCCTTCAGGGCATGGCCTTCCGTTATTATTTCCTGCACAAGGCCTTTCCTGACTTGTTTGGGAAGGAATTTCTGGAGAACGTACTGAATTTTGTTCTGGGATGTCATCCGGGTTCCAATACGGCATCCTTTGCTTCCGGCGTCGGTGCAAGGTCCATGACGGTGGCGTATGGGATAAACCGCGCGGATTGGTCCTACGTGCCGGGCGGCGTGGTCAGCGGAACGGCATTGATCCAGCCGGATCTTCCGGAGCTTTTGGATTATCCTTTCCTGTGGCAGCAGGCGGAGTACGTCATGGGCGGCGGTTCTTCGAATTATCTCTTCCTGGTGCTTGCCGTGATCGATGCGCAAAAACAGACCCCAAAACCATAAAGTGACCGCTTAAGGCGTAAAAAGTGCAACCTGTCCTTGGACGGGTTGCTTTTTTTTATGGATTTTTGTATGGTAGATTCAAGGAAAGAAATTCGCAAAACAAGCTTGCCGAAGGTAAGCTACGGTGCGGAAGGGCGCGTTTGGAAAGTGACGGTTGGGATTTGGATTCCTGACGTGCGCCCGGTCAGTGATGGGAGAAAGAGGAAAGCATGAAGATACGGATCGAACGGATTTCGGAGGGAGAAACGGAAGTGGTTCTCAAATACCGGGAGAAGACGCGGGAGGTTGAGGAGCTGCTTGCGTATCTGAATAAAAGGAGCCGCGCGTTACTTTGCAGGAAGGACGCGGAGGACGTGCTGGTGAAGCCGGGGGACGTGATCTATTTGGAGAGCGTTGACGGTACTACCTACGCATATACGGAGAATGACGTCTTGCAGGCGGGGATCTCGCTTGCAGGCGCGGAGGCTGAGTATGCGGACGACGGGTTCTTTCGCTGCAGCAAGTCCATGGTGATCAACGTCTTTCACGTGGAGCGGCTAAAGAGTGAGGCGGGGAACCGCATCGACGCCCAGATGACGGGCGGTGAGCACGTGATCATTTCAAGGCGGTATGCAAAGAAGCTGCGAAGACTCCTGGCAGGCAAGGAGTGACGGGGCCAAGCGGAGAACGCCGGAGGTGCGAAGCAGTTATGAGGCGCAAGGGAAATGGAGAGAAAGCGCCGGACGAGGGAAGAAGTTACGCTGCGCTGGGGCGAAGGGGAATGGAGAGAAAGCGCCGGACGAGGGAAGAAGTTACGCTGCGCTGGGGCGCAAGGGAATGGAGAGATTAGCCCAGGAAAGGATTGGAGTGGGAATATGAAGAAGTTTCGGAAGTTTTTACTCGCGGAAGTGGGAATAGAGTTTAAGGCATGTTTGTATTTCTTTGCCTTTTTGTTTTTTTACTGCATGTACAGGATCACCCAGGGGAGTTTTCAGGCAGACATGATCGTGATGGCGGAGATGATCCTGGCAACCTACGTCATGGGTTACGTGCAGGTATATCTGTTAAAGAATTTTGAGGAGTCCGATCATCTGGGAGCCTTTGAATTGCTGGCTTCCATCGGATGTTCCCTGGTCTATGCGGGACTTAGCTTTTTGCTCTCCTGGTTTGACAGGAAGTGGCTTCCCGGGGTTTTGTTTTTTGGCTACGCCATGCTTTGCTACGTAAGCATTTTTATGATCTACTACGTGCGACGCCATTGGGACACGGAGGAACTGAACTTGGAGTTAGAGGCATTTAAGAAGGCGCAGAAGACGAAAGAATAAAAAATGAGTTGGGGCAGCGGCCGGAATAAAGGAGACGGGATTTATGGGAAAATATGCCATTGAGATTAAAAATCTGACAAAGAATTACGGTAAGAATAGGGGCGTGACGAATCTTTCCATGGCGGTGGAGGAGGGCGACGTGTACGGGTTCCTTGGACCGAACGGCGCGGGCAAGTCGACGACGATCCGCTCCATGCTGGGACTTGCGCGGTATCAGGAAGGGGAGATAACACTTCTTGGAATGAATGCGCGGGAGCATCAGGTGGAGATCCTGAGACAGGTGGGCTACATGCCCTCGGAAGCATGGTTTTATCCGGAGATGCGGGTGAAGGATGCCATCCGCTATGCCGCTGACGTGCGGAAGCTTGATTGCCGGACGGAGAGCGAGATGCTCTGCGAAAGGCTCCAGCTCGACGTGAACAAAAAGGTCGAGGAGCTTTCGCTTGGAAACCGCAAGAAGGTGAGCATCGTCTGCGCCATGCAGCACAAGCCTTCCCTGTTCATTTTTGACGAGCCGACCAGTGGCCTGGATCCCTTGATGCAAGCGGAGTTTTTTAAACTGGTCATGGAATACAACGCAAAGGGAACGACCTGTTTTTTGTCCTCCCACGTGCTTTCAGAGATAAAGAAATATTGCAGGCACGCTTCCATCATCCGGGAGGGAAAGCTGATCAGGACGGACACGGTGGAAAATCTGACCAAGACGAACGCGAAGCACGTGCGTCTTGTCAAGGACGGCGTCGAAGAGGACTTTATTTATCGCGGTAACCTGAATGAGCTGCTGAGGGATCTTGCGGGTCATGACGTGTCGGACGTGGTCATCGAAGAGCCGGAGCTGGAGGAAGTATTCATGCACTTCTACGAGGAGAAGGAATGACGGGCATCCCGTTAAGGGATGGCAAGAGGCGGAAGCATCCCCGCGGGGATAAGGTACGATGACTGCTGGAAGGGAGATTGAAATGGTGTTATATAAACAAGAGTTGAAATCGAATTTGAAGGGATTTTTGATCTGGTTTTTGGTGATCGTTGGAATGTGTTTTGGATGCATTCTCTTATACTCCAGCGTGGAGAGCTCCTTGTCAGACATGGGTGACATCTTTGCAAAGATGGGCGTCATGTCGAAAGCCTTTGGCATGGACAGACTCAGCGTTGCGACCATGGGCGGTTATTTCGCAACGGAGATCGCCATGCTGCATGCCCTCGGCGGCGGAATGTTTGCGGCGATCTTGGGGAGCAATCTGCTCTGCAAGGAGGAGTTTGGGCATACCATCGAATATCTTGCGGTACTGCCCCTCAGCCGGGTTTCGGTGCTGGTACAAAAGTATCTGGCCATGGTGAGCATGCTGCTTTGCTTTCAGGTGATCGGGATCCTTTGCTATCTGGGAGGCTTTGCCATCATGGGTGAGAAAATCTCAGCAGAACACCTTTGGACCATGGGTGCCACGCAATTTCTGATGATGCTTGAGATTGGGACGATCTGCTATTGCGTCTCCGCATTCTCCAGGAAGAACCGCATGGGCGCGGGCCTTGGCATCGCCATGATCTTCTTCGCCATGGACATTCTCTGCCGCGTCATCCCCGCCATCGAGGATTCAAAATACGTAACGCCCTTCTATTACTGTAACGCCACCGACATTTTCACGGACGTAAAGCTTTCCGCCGCAAGCATTGTGATCGCGGTCGGCGTGATCATTGTCTCCCTGATCCTGACCGTCTGGCACTACCTCAGAAAGGATCTGCAGTAACCTTACGTTTTTGTAAGATAAGCGTAAGAAATACCAATGGACGAGGTAAGTATTGTATGGTATGATTGCTTTATCAAACAAGGAGCCGCGGAGCTTACAAAGAACCATGGCCGCGGCGGAAAGTGAGGAAGGGCATGAAAGATTTACTGAGGGCAGGATGTGAATTATTAGCGGACAATAAGGACGAGATCCACAAGAAATTTGCGTGGGACATGGAGTTGATGAGCGTTGCCGGAAGCGTTATCTTTACGAGCGCGGGAAAGGTTGCAGACATAGAGAGAATGAAGGAGTGCAAAAGCATTCTGAAGAAACGTGAGAGTGTTTTTTCCAACTTCCGCGGCAACATGGAAATCCCCGTGATCAGTAAGATGGCACTTGCCAAGGATCCGGAAGAGTATCTTACCCGTCTGAACGTAATTTATGATAAGCTGAGCAAAGGCAAAATCTTTGGATCGGAACACATTGCTTTGACGGCACTTGCCATCTGTGATGAAAACATGTGGGAAGACGTGGATCTCATTGTGGAGAGAACCAAGGAACTGATGAAGAGAATGTCTGCGGTTCATCCGATGCTGACCTCAGCAGAAGATACGACGTTTGCGGCACTTCTTGCCATGACGAATAAGAGCATTGACCAGATCGTGGATGAGACGGAATATTGCTACAATGCCATGAAGAAGAAATTCACGTTCCACAACAATTCCGTGCAGTCCCTAAGCCACGTGCTTGCACTTTGCCCCGGTGATCCGGAGCGGAAATGTGCGAAAGTCAGCGCCATCTATGACGCGCTTTTGGTTAAGGGGATCAAATACGGATTGGACTATGAACTGGCTTCCCTTGGCGCACTTGTCAACGTTGACATGACGCCGGAGGAAATCGCGAGCGAGATCGCGGAGGCGGCCGCATACTTAAAGACCCGCAAGGGCTTTGGCGACTGGGGCATGGGAAGCAAGACAAGAGTGATGTTTGCGGCGTTGATGGCCGTGCAGGCATATGCGCCTAACAGCCTAGCCATGGATGCATCCGTTTTGGGCAGCTCTCTTGCGATGGTGATCGCAGAAGAGGTTTGCTACATGGTCATCATGACCTCCGTAGCGACGTCCAGCACCAATTAATAAAAAAACAACAAGATTTTGACCCCGCCGCGCAAGTGGCGGGGTCATTGACTATTTACCCTAAAAATGATAAAGTAGTTATCGTGGGAAATTAGTCCCGAAGCCTTGTTGGAATGGTTGCGAAAGTTGCAAAGGAAGGGTCATCCTTACCATGGAATTTGGCAGCGTTGTGTTTATATTGCGGTTTTTACCCGCTTTTTTCATACTGTATTATTTGGCTCCCGGGAGGACGAAGAACGTTGTCCTTCTTTTAGGGAGCCTTTGTTTTTATGCCTGGGGGGAGCCCATTTGCCTACTCCCCATGGTGCTCAGTGCCTGTTCGGACTTCATCCACGCATTACTGATCGAGAAATACCGGGGGAAGGGGACGGCGAAGATCCTGCTGTCCAGTGCCCTGTTTTTTGACATGTGTCTTTTGTTCTTCTTTGGGTATGCGGACTTTTTTATCGAGACGGCGAATGGCCTGTTTGGAACGCGTTTGATCCAGATCGGATTTCCTCTTCCCGTGGGCATCACCGTGTATACCCTGCAGACCACGTCCTACGTCATTGACGTGTATCGCGGCAAGATTCCGGCAGGACGGAATCTTCTGGAGTATGCAACTTACGTGACCATGTTTCCGCAACTCCCCATCGGACCAATCGTCAGATACCGGGATCTTTCCGGAGCCCTAAAGAACCGGAAAATGAACCTTCATCAGATCAGCGGCGGCGCCAAGAGGATTTGCGTTGGCCTTGCAAAGAAGATTTTGATCGCGGACGCGGCCGGGAAGCTTTGGAGTGAGATCCAGCTTACTGCTCCGGGAGAAATGAGCATTGCTTTGGCGTGGCTTGGCATTTTGGCATTTGCCTTCCAGATTTACTTTACCTTTTCCGGATACTCAGACGTGGCCATCGGCCTTGGGGCGTGCATGGGCTTTTCCTTCCCGGAAAACTTTGATCATCCCTATGCGGCCCGTTCCGTCACGGATTTTCTTAGCAGATGGAACATGGCGCTGACTGGATGGATGAAGGAGTATTTTTACCAGGCCGTTGCCCCTGAGAAAAGCGGGGCAATCAGGAACACGATCGCATTTGTACTCACGTGGGGACTGATCGGATTGTGGTATGGCCCTGACTGGACGTTCGTCCTTTGCGGATTCTGGATGGCACTTTTTTATTTGGCAGAAAGGCTCTTCTTGGGGAAGGTACTCAGATTTCTTCCCTCCATTTTGCGCTGGATCTATGCCATGCTGGTCGTTGCGATCGGCTGGGTTTTCTTTGCGCTGGAGGACGTGGCGGACGTTATGATCTACCTCCGGTCGGCATTTGGCATGGGCACGGGCGCAATCCTGGATCGCAGATTCCTGTTCTTGACCTTGGAGTATTTTCCGCTGTTGGTTTTCGGGGCCTTTTTCTCATTGCCCGTCGTAAGCAGACTGCTTTCAAAGCTTGAGAATGGACGAAACGGCATGAGCATTGCCGCTACGAGATTTTTGGAAAAAGTATATCCGGCAGTTTGCCTGTTATTGGCGCTGACGTATTTGGTTGGAAGAGGCTGGTAGAAAAAAGAACGTAAAAAACGGAGGCGGAGGATCCGCCGGAAGAAAGGAGGTTTCGCATGGAAGACAAGAAAAACGATCTGTTTACCATTGGGATCATTGCGGTGATCCTTCTTACCTTTGCCGTCATGGATCTCCTCTTTCAGGCGGGACTGATCCATTCGGCCGGGACAAAAACGCCGGATCCGCTCCCGGTATTTACGGCGCGGAGCTTTTTGAACGGAAAGTACTTTGAGGATTATGACGCATATTCGGTGAAGAGTTTTTATAAGGGTCCCCAGTGGTCGAAGCTTGTGAGGGGAACGGAGATCATTCTGGGAAAAAGAGAGTTTGAAGGGATATTGCTTGGAAGGAAAAATACGTATTTTGAGAGCCGGTCCGGCAAAAAGACTGGGGAGACGGCAATCGCGGAGAGTCTTGATTTCCTGGAGAAGCTCAAGACGGATTACGATGCAAAGGTCATGCTGATCCCTACGGCGGATGAGGTTTGGAAGGACCGCTTGCCGGCGTATGCGGCATATTTTGACCAGGAAGAATATTTGGACAGCGTTATGGAACGCGTTGGCGAGGACCATTACGTGGCCTTGCTGCAGACGTTAAATGAGCATAAGTCCGAAGAAATCTATTACCGAACGGCCCCTTATTGGACAAGCCTGGCCGCATATTACGGTTATTATGCCTGGTGGGAAAAATCAGGAAAGCTTTTCCCGTATTATTATGATCTGGACCGGAAGATCCTTGTGACAAATCATTTTGTGGGGCCTTTTGTGAAAAGGGTCGGCATGGAAGACCGGGGCGAAGAAATGTTTATCCTGAAGGAGACGGAAGGAAAGCAGGTTACCGTGTGTTATGACGACCGCGTGACGATAGAAGGGTATTATCGCCCGGAATATCTGGACGCGCAGAATCCCTGCGGATATTACCTCGGTGATGAATTTGGGGTGGCTAAGATCCAGACGGAGAGCCAAAGGAAGAACGAGCTGGTCGTGATCGGGGACCTGAACGCGAACGTTATGATCCCGCTGATGGCGCCGCACTATTCCACGATCTGGCTGATCAATCCCAATTACTATCAGGGAGACGTAATGGAGTTTCTTGCGGAACAAAAGGGAGAAGATACGGAATATCTTGTGCTGCAGGGCGTTCTGGATTTCGTGGAATTATTTGACGTAAAGGAGTAACGGGTTTTGAAGGCAGTAGTTTTTGACATGGACGGCGTGCTTTTCGACACGGAACGGGTCTGCATGGAGAGCTGGGTGAAGGTCGCAGAGAGCCGCGGAATGCAGGGGATGAAGGAAGTGTTTCCCCTGTGCATTGGTAGAAACAATGCGGATGACGAGTTGATCATAAAAGAGCATTATGGGGCCGGCTTTGATTATCAGGGGTTCCGGCAACAAGCATCTGACGAGTTTTGGAGAATGATCAGGGAGCAGGGACTTCCGCAGAAAAAGGGCGTAAAGGAGTTGCTTTCGTTCCTCAAAGAGGATGGATGGAAGATTGGACTGGCCTCGTCGACAAAGCGGGCCTCGATCCTAAATCATTTGGAAAACGCAGGCATTTTGGATTATTTTTCCTTCATCATTGGCGGTGAGGAGATAGAGCATTCCAAACCGGAGCCGGAGATCTACTTAAAGGCGTGCAAGGGCCTGGGGGCCGTGCCGGAAAAGACGTATGCCATCGAGGATTCCCATAACGGGATCCGTTCGGCAAGCAGGGCGGGAATGATGCCCATCATGGTTCCGGACATGTTGCCGCCCACGCCGGAGATGGAAGAACTTAGCTGCGTGATATTAACGGATTTGTTTCAGGTCCGGGAGTGGCTGAAAGAGAGAAAGGGATAAGGCATTGGCAAATTTAGGAATTCCTCAGAATACGATTGAAATCTTACAAAAATACAAATTTAACTTTCAAAAAAAGTTTGGTCAGAATTTCCTGATCGATACCACCGTCCTTGAGCGGATCATAGCGGCGGCGCAGATCACCGCGGAGGATTGCGTGTTGGAGATTGGCCCCGGCATTGGAACGATGACGCAGTACCTTGCAGAGTCAGCGGGGCAGGTTGTGGCCGTGGAGATTGACAAGGCGCTGATCCCGATCCTGGAAGAGACGCTTTCGGCCTATCAGAACGTGACCGTGATCAATGCTGACGTCCTAAAGCTGGATATCAAGCAGATCGCGGAAGAGAAAAATGACGGGAAGCCCATCAAGGTGGTGGCAAACCTCCCGTATTACATCACGACGCCGATCATCATGAGTCTCTTTGAGAGCGGCGTTCCCCTGGACAGTATCACCATCATGGTGCAAAAGGAAGTGGCGGAGCGCATGCAGGTTGGCCCCGGAACAAAGGATTACGGAGCCCTTTCCCTGGCAGTGCAGTATTACGCAAAGCCGGAAATTGTTGCGAACGTGCCGCCGAATTGTTTTATTCCCAGGCCGACGGTTGGGAGCGCCGTGATCCGGCTCACCAGGCACCAGGTGCCGCCCGTGGACGTAAAGGACGAACACCACATGTTTGCACTGATCCGGGCATCCTTTAACCAAAGGAGGAAAACCTTGGCAAACGGCCTGTCCAACGCGCAGGAGCTGCACCTTACGCGCGAACGCGTGACGCAGGCAACGGACAAGATGGGACTGTCCCCCACCGTGCGCGGAGAGACCTTGACGCTCGCGCAGTTTGCGGAGTTGTCCAATCTTTTGCTTGAACAGGTTTGATTTTAGGAAAACGCCTTATTTTTTGCGGTTTACTTTTGACATGCAGGGTCTACTATGATACACTTATGTTAACTGTGAGATGAAATACCCAAAGGGAGCGAAATACAGTGGACAAATATGAATATAAGCACTTAGTGGAACAGATTCAGAGCCTGATCGATCAGGGACAATACCAGGAAGCGGCAGCCATCGCCGACAAGATCGATTGGAGAAGGGTCAGAAGCGTCATGACCCTTGGTACCATCAGCGACCTTTATAAGATCAACTGCAGATATGAGGATGCCCGTGACATCATGCTCCTTGCGTATGACAGAAAGCCTGAAAGCAGGCAGATTTGTTATTCGCTCTGTGAATTATACATTAAAACGGGAGAACCCGTGGAGGCAGCAGAGTTTTACAAGGAATTTGAGAAGCTGGCGCCCAAGGATCCCGGACGCTATATTTTGAAGTATAAGCTTTATGACGCATACGACGTAACGCTTGACGAAAAGATTGAAGTGCTGGAGAAATTAAAGGCGGAAGAATACCAGGAAAAGTGGATGTATGAACTGGCAAGCCTTTACCACAGACGCGGACTTGGAACGAAGTGCGTGGAAGTCTGTGACGAACTGATCCTTTGGTTTGGCACCGGAAAATACGTCAACATGGCGATGGAGCTGAAGATGCTCCATGAGCCACTGACGCCGATCCAGCAGCAAAAATATGAGCATCGGTTTGACGAGGAGCCGCAGTGGCAATCTCAGCCCCAGCAGCAAACGCAGTACCATCCTCAGGAGCAGATTCCGTATCAGCCCCAGGAGCAGCCGCAACCGGTGCGTCAGGCAACGCAGAATGAGGAACTGGTTCCCAGAACGACCAATGAATGGAAGGTTAGCGACGTGGAGCGGGCAAGCGCCGAGCAGTTAGGGGCAACCCGAGTGTTTAACGTGGAGGAAGTGCGTCAGCAGTTAAAGAATTCCGGAGCTGGCTCAGACATTGACGACATTCAGGTGAAAACCGTTGACGTTGGACAGTACAATACCATGAACCTGCAGGCAGAGATCGCGGCAGGCTTAAGGGAGGTTTTGGACAAAGATTCCAAGGAGGATGAGCCGCAGCATCATGACGGGAATTTGGATTCCGCCACGCGCGTGATCGTATCTCCCATGTTGGATCCGGATTCGGATTCCGGTCCCCTGGACTTGCCCGTCATAGAAGGCGTTGAGGACGAGGAAGAGCTGGAGAAGCAGGAGAGGGAAACGAAGGAGAGAGTTCCTGAAAATATCGAAAAATCCGAAGTCTTTTTTGAGACGCCGGGCGAGATGTATCAGGATGAAAACGGATACTTCCATGAGGCAACTGAGCGCCCTGCCGCAAAAGCGGAAGAGCAAGGAAAGTCATTCGCACAGATACGCCGTGAAGGTAAGTCCGTACTTGAGAAGGAAGCAATGAAGGCACAGCCGCCTGAACCCATGGCGAAGGTACTGACACAGGAAGCGGACGGACAGCTCCGCCTTGTGATGCCGGAAAATAAGAAGTTGGAAAAGCAGATCACCGGACAGCTCAGCATTGAAGACATTCGTGCCGAGTGGGAGCGGATGAAGCATGACAGTCAGGAAAAGCAGGAAGAAGAGGTTCGTCAGCAAGTATTGCGCCAGACGGGACGTATGTTTACGGAATTTGAGGAAGCGATCCGTGACAACATCTTAAAGCAGATGGAAAACACGATCGATCCCGCCACTTTTGCCAACGTTGAGACATACGCCGAGCCTGCATTGGCCGCCGAGCCTGTTGAGGTGGAAAAAACCGTTGAAGTAACCGAGCCTGCGGGGGCAGCCGAGGCCGCAGAAGAAACTGAGACTGCTGAAGCGACCGAGGCCGCAGAAGCAATCGAGGCCGTTGAAGCGACCGAGGCCGCAGAAGCAATCGAGGCCGTTGAAGCGACCGAGACCATAGAAGCAATCGAGGCCGTTGAAGCGACCGAGACCATAGAAGCAACTGAGACTGTTGAGGAAGCTGAGGCCGTAGAAGTAACCGAGACCGTTGAGGAAGCCGAGACCGTTGAGGAAGCCGAGACCACAGAAGCAACCGAGACCGTTGAGGAAGCCGAGACCGCAGAAGCAACTGAGGCCGTAGAAGTAACCGAGGCCACGGAAACTATTGAGATTGCAGAAACGGCTGAAGCCGTGGAAACTACCGGATTCACTGAGACTACGGAATCTGCCGAGGTTGCAGAAGAGGCGACGAGCGAGTCTCAAAACCTGATGGAGTTTGAATCTGACTGGGACATGGAAGGCGTGATCCCTTCCGAATCTCACGAGGAGGAACCCGTACTGGAAGAAAGCTTTGCGGAAAATTTCCATGAGGAAGAAGAAACGGCGGAAGAAGCTGCAGTGGAAGAAATTGCAGCGAAGCCGGTGAAATCTGCATTTGAAAGAATGCGGGAATCTCTGCCGGATGAAGTGATGGAGGATGATTTCTCTTGGAGCGAGGACGGCCTAGAGGATGATGAGATAACGAAAGATTCCGGAGAAGACAAAGCTCCAGAGGGCGCGATCAGTTTTGATAATCTTCCCGAGGAGGAAGAGAATCAGGAAGCCGCAGAGCAGCAGCCTGAGCAAGAAAAGGCGCGTACATTGACCAAGGAGGAAGAAGAACTGTATGAATCCTTGATCAACGATGATTCTGATCGCGCACAGCTTGCAAAAGCCATTGATAACGTCAGCATGGCGGCATATACGGGCAACGTGATCATCACGGGTGATCCGGGATCAAACACCTTGGATCTTGCCAAGAAGATGATCTATGAGGTGAAACTCAGTGACAGCAATTTCTCGGGAAAAGTGGCTAAGATTCCCGGCAAGGCACTGAATAATAAAGACATTGCACAGCTTCTTGATGATCTGAAGAATGGCGCGCTGATCGTGGAAAAGGCATCCGACGTTTCGGACCAGACGGCAGCAGACCTTCACAAGAACTTGCAACGCGAGAACTTTGGCATCATCGTAGTTCTTTTGGACACGAAAAAGAACGTGAATAAATTCCTCAAAGCGCATGAGGAGCTGAAGCCTTTGTTTAACGCGAGAGTTGACGTACAGCCCATGAGCAATGACGCGCTTGCGCTTTTTGCCCGTCAGTATGCGCTGGAGAATGAGTACTCCATTGATAATCTCGGAATGTTGGCGCTGCACACAAAGATTGACGAAATGCAGACGGCCAGTCATGCCGTAACCACGGCAGACGTAAAGGAAATCGTGGATGACGCCATCCACAGTGCTTCCAGAAAGACCTTGGGACATTTCTTTGACATTATTTTGGGCAGAAGATATGACGACGAAGACATGATCGTCATCACGGAGAAAGATTTCATTTAGTCTTTCGCCGCGAGGAAAGCATGGAAAAGCAGGAGGTTTTCACATGGCAGGTTCTAACGCGAAGGTGTTTATTTCGAAGACGGACCAATACCTGTTTGGCCAGGGAACGCATTATGAGATTTATACAAAATTAGGCGCACATCTTTCCGAGGAAAATGGCGTAAAGGGAACCTACTTTGCAACGTGGGCACCCAATGCCGAAGCCGTTCACGTGATCGGTTCCTGGAGCGGATGGAACGAGACTGCCCATCCAATGACGAAGCTTGGAGAGGTTGGCATCTGGGGATTGTTTATTCCTGGCGTTGGCGAGGGCGGAATCTACAAATTCTTGATCACCGCGCAGGACGGAAGAAAGCTGTACAAGGCAGATCCCTATGCGAATTACGCACAGAAGCGCCCTGAGACGGCATCCATCGTCACGAACCTTGAGGGCTTTGCCTGGAAGGATCAAAAATGGATGGAGAAGCGTGACGCGGAGGATTACAACAAGCGCCCCATCGCCATCTATGAGTGCCACGTGGGTTCGTTTATGAAGCACCCTGACGGCACGGAGGACGGATTTTACAACTACAGGCAATTTGCGGATCGCCTGGTGGAATATCTGAAGGAAATGAAATATACCCACGTGGAGCTGATGGGGATCGCGGAGCATCCCTTTGACGGTTCCTGGGGATATCAGGTGACGGGTTATTATGCGCCCACGTCGCGCTATGGCACGCCCAAAGACTTCATGTATCTGGTGAATGAGCTTCACAAGATTGGCGTTGGCGTGATCCTTGACTGGGTACCCGCACATTTTGCAACGGACGCCCATGGCCTCGGCCAGTTTGACGGAACCTGTATTTACGAGCATCCGGATCCCCGCAGGGGCGAGCATCCCGATTGGGGCACGAAGATCTTTAACTATGCAAAATCGGAAGTCAAGAATTTCCTGATCGCTAACGTCCTGTTTTGGCTTCGGGAATTCCACGTGGACGGCATTCGCGTGGATGCCGTGGCTTCCATGCTCTATTTGGATTACGGCAAGAAGGAAGGACAATGGTTGCCGAATGAATTTGGCGGCAATGAGAATCTGGATGCCATCGAATTCTTCCGCCACATGAATTCCGTTGTGCGTGGAACGTATCCCGGGTTCCTTACCATCGCCGAGGAATCCACGGCATGGCCGAAGGTGACGGGACCCATCGGTACGGACAGCCTGGGCTTCTCTTTGAAGTGGAACATGGGATGGATGCATGACTTCTGTGAATACATGAAGCTGGATCCCTTATACCGCAAGGGAAATCATTACGCGCTGACCTTTGCAATGACTTACAACAGCAGTGAGAAATACGTCCTGCCCCTGTCGCACGACGAGGTGGTGCACCTGAAGTGCTCCATGGTGAACAAGATGCCGGGGTATGCCATCGATAAGTATGCAAACCTGCGCACGGGCTATACTTACATGTTCGGACATTGCGGCAAGAAGCTCTTGTTTATGGGCCAGGATTTTGGTCAGGAGCGGGAGTGGAGCGAGGCGAGGGAGCTGGACTGGTTCCTTTTGCAGGAAAAGAATAATCAAGGCCTCAAGGATTACGTGAAGGAACTCCTAAAGGCATATCGCAAGTATCCCGCGCTGTATGAGTTTGACAGCAGCTGGGACGGATTCGAATGGATGAACGCCGACGACAAGGATAACAGCGTGTATTCCTTTGTCAGGAAGTCATCTACCGGAAAGAACAGTCTCCTGTTCGTGTTGAACATGACGCCCATGAAGCGCGAGAAATATCGCGTTCCGGTACCTGCAGTCAAGAAGTACAAGCTTTTGCTAAACAGCGATGAGGAGCGGTTCGGCGGCTTTGGCAACGAGGTGCCTGCGGAGATCATGGCGGAGAGCGTTCCCTGGCACTATCAGGAGCAGTCCATCGAGGTGGACCTGCCTCCTTACGCGGCGCTTGTATTTATCTTCTGATCCGTGGCCGCCTTAGCGTGAATGGATTTGGAAAAATGGAAACGTGGATCGGCAGGGGAAGAAATTCTTCTGCCGGTTTTATTTGTTTTTTTCTTTTTTGAAGAACTTTTAAAAAAATACGTCGTCTTATTGCTTGAAAAGTCGTTTTACTAATTCGGAGGTAAAAAACATGAAGAAGAAAATGATCTGGAAGATTTTAGCACTGGCATGTGCGGGAGCCATGCTGGCAGGCTGCGGAAGCGCAGGCGCTCCGACGGA
Source organism: Lachnospiraceae bacterium (assembly GCA_017552985.1). Classification (GTDB taxonomy): domain Bacteria; phylum Bacillota; class Clostridia; order Lachnospirales; family Lachnospiraceae; genus Acetatifactor. The sequence goes on along the minus strand of JAFZNO010000013.1, from coordinate 110,911 downwards.
GGAAAGCGTATTGGAAAGTACTGTGGACGGCAAGGAAAGCGCAGAGGAAGCTGGGAAGGAAGAGGCAACTAAGGAAGAGGTTGCTGAAGATACATCGGAAAAAGACGTGGAATCCGCATCTGAGGAAACGGTGGAACACGTGGCACGGAAAACGGAAAACGTGGATCCCATGCAGTTAAAGACCGCGTATGAGAGAGCAGCGTATTTTGCAGATTGGGCTTATCTGAAAGCACCGGGAAATACGATCGTAAGCCCCATGTCCCTGAATCTGGCGCTGGGTCTTGCGGCAGAAGGCGCGAGCGGTAAGACGGCAAAGGAGTTGGCGCAGTATTTTGGAAGAGAGGATTATTCAAGCTACGTAGACGAGTACATGAAGTTTGCGGAAAGTCTGACGGTGGAGGATGAACCCGAAGAGATAATAGCGGATGAAGAGACGGGGATGATAACGAAAGTAACCAGGATCGGCGGCACTAAATACACGTTCCGCTATGAGATCGCGAACTCTTTATGGGTCAACGACAAGAAACGGCTTCAGGAGAATTACCGCAACAACGTTGAGAAGCTTTTCCGTGCAAAGGCTGCGCCGGCGGACTTTACGAATAATCCTGCCCAAACCGTAGACGCCATCAATGATTGGTGTAACGAAAAAACGCATGGTCTGATCCCGAGCATCATTACGGAGAGAGACGTTGATCCCGAACTTATGGCGATTTTGATCAATTCCCTTTATTTTGAATCTCCCTGGGCGGAAAAGTGGTCTCTGAGGGAGCATTCGTTTAAGGACTTTTCCGGCAAGGAAACAACGCAGGAAATGCTGATTGGAAAGGGCAACGCTTATTATGAGAATGATCAGGCGATTGCTTTTAGCAAGGCCTACTACAATGGATTCCAGTTTATCGGGATCCTGCCCAAGGAAGAAGGCGATTTTAGCGTCTTGAATCTGGATTTGGAAAGCCTTCTGAATTCCAGGACGACGGATTATTTAGTGACCGCCCTGATGCCAAAGCTGAATTTTGACACAACTGCCGATAACCTGCAAAACCTGTTGATATCTGAGGGGATTACGGTACCGTTTGACCCTGATCAAGCAGAGTTTGATAAGATCATTGAAGGTGAAGAACTGCATATTTCAAGAATAATCCAGAAATGTAAGATTGAACTGGATGAGAACGGCACGAAGGCCGCAGCGGTGACGGCGGTCATGATGAGAGCAAACGGCATAGCCATGGAAGAGCCGGAAAGAAAAGAAGTTTATTTGGACAGACCCTTCGCATTTATGATCTATGACAGCGTTAATGATGAGATCGTTTTCGTTGGAAAAGTGACGGAGGTAGAATAAATCGCCGCTTTTTTGGTGAAGCGACGGGACGCGATTCCTCCAACAGGGAAGTTAAGTAATGATAGCGTCGCTGCAAGGCGCTGATCTCGTAGACGTAACTGTCGATCAGATCAAAATCCGTACAATTGTTAAAACCCGAGTATGCCACGTCCAGGGCGATTCGGGTTTTTTCAAGGTCTTTTTTAAGGCTGGCCCCCTCAAGATCCAGCGCCAAGGTTACGGGGTCATAGTTTTGCTTATACAGGATCACGGCTGCGTCCTCTCAGAATGAAATGGGTTGCATTATCAGTATATACGGCAACTAAAAAAAGTATTCCCGTTCTTTTTTCCTAAGAGCAGGCATAATCATGTTTTAGAAAATGATCTTGGTCAGGCAGGTGGAAAAATGGAACGGATTTGTATCATGATCCTGATCGCCCTTGGCGGATTGATCCTGTTGATCGCCATCGCGGTGAGGGGAGAAATGGAAAATCTTCTTTGTTTCTTGATGAGGGGATTGCTGGGCAGCGTGGGAATCTGCGTGATGAATCTGTGCCTGGCAAGATGGGGGCAAAGCGTGGACGTCGGCATTAACGCGGTGACCTTTTTGACAACCGCAACGCTAGGAATTCCAGGCTTTCTGGGACTTTATGCCCTTGGATTTTATCAGCTTCTGTAAAAAAGTAACAAAATCGAAAAACTTTCCGAAACCCTCTTGAAATTTTGTTTTTGTGCATTTATAATCCGACTTACAAACATTCTTGATCCTTTCAAATGGAACGGTTCGTTCCAGTTTTCAAACGAGTAAATGAAATGAAATACGTGTATGGGAGTGACGTTATTGACGGGTGACTTTCTTTTTGATCTGATGCTTTGCATTTTTCTTTGCATCGCCTGTTATTACGATTACCGGTTCTGCAGGATCCCCAACTGGCTGATCTTGCTGACGCTGGGGCTTGGCCTGACAAAGGCTTGCCTTGCGGGAGGCGGGTCTGGCGTGACGGAGTATCTTTTCTGGGGCGGCATTCTAATGCTGGCGTTGTATCCTTTTTTCCGGATCGGCACGATCGGGGGAGGGGACGTGAAGCTATACGGCGTCTGCTGCGGATTCTTTCCGGCAGACAAAATTCTTTTCTTTCTTTTTTTCTCGCTGCTTTTCGCGGCATTGTTTTCCATGATCCGGTTTATAAAAAGGGCTGACCTGAGGGAGCGGTTTGCCTATCTGCTTGCCTACGTGAAGGACGTGGCTGACAGTGGCGCGTACCATCTGTATTTCAGCGACCTTCAGGAAAAACGCAGGGCGGGTATCTGCCTCGCGGGGCCCATATTCTTAAGCGTATTAATGTTCTGGGGAGGTTTATATTGAAACAATTAGATGAAGTTGTCCTGGCGCTTTGCGACGGGGAAGAAGAATACGTGCAATTGATGGCGGAGTACATGCAAAAACAGCAGAATCTCCCGTGGAGCGTCCACGTATATACGGATGCGGAAAAGCTTCTTGCGCGGGAGAAAGGAATGGATCTTCTTGTGGTGGCGGAATCCGCATGGCGGGAGGAATTAAAGGCGGCCATGCCAAAGAGAATGGTGGTGCTGAATGAAAGCGGGATCGTGCGGGATAAGAGTCTGCGCTACGTCAATAAGTATCAACAGGCGGATCAAGTGATACGGGAGCTTCTGGCGGTTTATCTGGAAATCTGCGAGCAAGCCCTCCCGAAGCTGGAAGCAAAGGGAAACACCCGGTTTATCGGATTTTTTTCGCCGGTCAGGAGATGCATGCAGACCCCTTTTGCCATCACCATGTCTCAGCTCCTTTCGCAAAAATACCGGACGCTGTACCTCAATTTTGAATACTTTGCAGGCAATCAGGAACTATTGCCCGGCGAACAGACCAGGGATCTGGCGGATCTCTTGTATTTCCTAAATGCAGAGCAGGACAAGTTCGCCCTGCGGCTTCAAAGCATGACGGGGAAGATCGGCACGCTGGATTACGTGCCGCCCATGAAATCAGGGCAAAATCTTCTGAGCATTACGGTGAAGGAATGGCTTACGTTCCTTAAAAAGCTTCAGGAGCTTAGGGAATATGAATTTGTGGTCATGGACCTGAGTGAATGCATGCAGGGCTTGTTTGAGATCCTGAGGATCTGCAGCACGGTTTACACTATCATTGTGGAGGATCATGTCGCAAGCGGGAAGATGACGCAGTATGAAAACATGCTGGAGCAGTATTCTTACGAAGACGTGCTCCAAAAGACGCGGAGGCGAAAGATTCCGAAGATCCGGCACTTGCCAACAAACTTGGATTGCTATGACCGGGGGGAACTGGCAGAGTACGTCGCCGGACAGTTAGAGGAATTATTGAATGATGAACCAAAAACACGGGGGGAGGGAATGGACGCAAATGGTTGACTTACAAAAGATCAAGCAAGAGATGCGTGATCACGTAAGAGAAAAAATGGATTATGGGAGGGATTATGGTGATGAGGAGGTGGGAGAACTCATCGATGAAGAATTATTGGAAAATCCGGAGACCTGCCGCTTGACGGTGGAACAAAGGCTGCGGCTCAAAAAGGAATTGTTTGATTCCATGAGAAGGCTTGACGTGTTGCAGTTTTTTGTGGATGATCCGGGCATTACGGAGATCATGATCAATGGCATGGAGCACATTTTCGTGGAGCGGGGCGGGAAACTTACGGAACTTGAACTGGCCTTTGATTCCAAGGAACGGCTGACGGACGTTATCCAAAAAATAGTTGCCGGGTGTAACCGCGTCGTGAACGATGCGTCGCCCATTGTGGACGCGCGTTTGCCGGATGGCGCCAGAGTCAACGTCGTGATGGATCCGGTGGCGATCAACGGGCCGATCGTGACTATCCGGAGATTTCCCAAGAAACCCATCACCATGGAGCAGCTTCTTGCCTTTGGGTCCATCACGAATGAGGCAGCGGAGTTCTTGGAAAAGCTGGTCAGGGCTCACTACAACATATTTGTCAGTGGGGGAACGGGAAGCGGCAAGACGACCTTTCTCAACGCATTGTCGGCCTACGTTCAAAGGGATGAGAGGATCGTGACGATTGAGGACAGTGCAGAACTTCAGCTAATGGGCGTAACCAATCTTGTGAGGCTTGAAACCAGAAATGCCAACGTTTCCGGCTGCCGGGAGATTGGGATCCGGGACCTGATCCGCGCATCCCTGAGAATGCGTCCGGACCGGATCATTGTCGGCGAGGTTCGCGGCGCAGAGGCGCTTGACATGTTGCAATGTTTGAATACTGGGCATGACGGCAGCATGTCCACGGGACACGCCAACAGTGCGAAGGACATGCTGTCGAGGCTGGAAAACATGGTTTTGATGGGAATGGAGCTGCCGCTTACCGCCATCAGGCAGCAGATCGCGTCAGGGATCGACCTGATCGTGCATCTTGGAAGGCTTCGGGATAAGACCAGAAAGGTTTTGGAGATTTCGGAGGTACTGGGATATCAGGATGGGGAAGTGAAGCTGGCGACGCTGTTTTCCTTTGAAGAAAGTGGGCAGGAAGAAAATGGAAAGGTTCTTGGGAAATTGGTGCGAAAAGAAGCACTCACGCATGAAGACAAGCTTAAAACGGCTGGATTATCACCAATATGATTTTAGCAGGAAGGAATGGATCGTGACCATCGCGGAGGCCATTGCGATCACGCTGTTTATCGCATGGTTTTTCTATCGGAATCTGTTGTTTGCTATTTTGCTGTCGCCATTAGGATACGTATGGGTCCGGTACGTTAAAAGGACCAAAGGGGAAAGGCGGAGGGAAGAGCTCACGGAGCAGTTTAAGGAATGCATTTTATCCACTTCCGCTTCCTTACAGGCTGGATACGCCGTGGAAAATGCCTTTATGGAGAGCAGGGAGGACATGAGAAATCTTTATGGGGAAGGATCCATGATCCATGAGGAATTGGAAGGAATGCGCAGGGGGCTGGTGATCAACGTGTCTCTTGAGGAGCTTCTCCTGGATCTGGGCGAGCGCAGCGGATGTGAGGAAATCTGGCAGTTTGGACAAATGTTTTCCATCGCTAAGCGTGGAGGCGGAAGCCTCACGGAGATGATCCAGACCAGTGCAAACCTGATTAGCCAGAGATTCGAGGCCCGGCGGGAGGTGCAGACCATGCTGGCCGGAAGAAAGATGGAGCAGAACGTAATGCGGCTTATGCCCTTTGGGATCACGTTCTACGTGGGAAGTGCTTATCCGGGATATTTTGATTCGCTCTACGAGGACGTGGAAGGAATCGCCATAATGACGTTTTGCCTGGTGCTTTATCTCGCGGCGGTTTTTAGCGGTGAAAAGATTTTTCAGGGGATTTGGAATCAGATGAGAGGATTGGGAAAGCAGTCGAAGCCAATAGCCTTATCGAGAGAAGGAATTTTGGGAAAGGCGGCATCCGTTGGTGAAAAAGTTTTTTCGCGTTTTTGGGGAGGAAGGAGAGCGCGAGGCGACGAAAGACTTCGAAAGAATTTGGAAATCCTGTGTCCGGAGGAGAACCAGGAGGAACTGTTGCAAAAGTATTATGGCGGAAAGATTGGGTTGTCGCTTCTGGTCTTTCTGACAGGCAGTTGCCTTTCCCTGATCATGGCGCTGAAAGGAGGCGCGCAGGGAGAAGAAAACCTTCCGCTAACGCTTTGGGCTTTGAGTACGGCAGCCGCCGCCGGCATCTTTTTCCTGATGGATAAGGATCTGGGGGATCAAGTCAAGAAGAGGCGGGAATTGCTTGCCTTGGGATATCCGGACTTTGTGCACGGACTGGCACTCTACCTCGTGGCGGGAATGACGATTCGCGCGGCCTTTGGAAAGCTGGCAGCGACAAATGAGCTTGCGGCATATGCCTGCCGGGAAATGCAGGCGGGACAGTCTGAGCGGGTGGCATACGAGCACTTTGGAAAAAGGGCGGGCCCTCGGGAATACGTAAGGCTAAGCACGCTTCTTTGCCAGAATCTGAAAAAGGGTTCAAACGCATTGCTTTCCCGGTTGGAGGAGGAAGCTTTATTGTCGGCGGAGGGCAGGATCCAGAGTGGAAAGCGCCTTGGGGAAGAGGCAGAAACAAAACTTTTGATTCCCATGGTCATGTTGCTTGCCGCGGTGATGCTCATGATCATGATACCAGCCTTTTCCATGATGGGCGCATAAAACTATTGATTAATCTATAAAGGGAGGAAGCATATGTTAAGAAATTGGAAAGATCTTATCAATGACGAAGAAGGGATGGGGACGGTGGAAGTGATCCTCATAATCGTGGTACTGGTGGGATTGGTTTTGATCTTTAAGGAACAGATCACGAAAATCGTCAATTCGATCTTCAACAAGATCACGAAACAAACGGAAAAGATATGATGAAATCAAAGAGAATACCGGCATATCTCACGGTTTACCTCGCGCTGACGCTGGGAATCATGACGACGCTGTGTCTTGCCTTGATCGAGGGAAGCCGGTACGGTGCCTTTCAATTGGAGTCCGTTTGCATTGCAGACGCTTGCATGGACAGCGTGATGGCGGAATACCACAGGGAACTGTTCCGACGCTATAACTTGCTTGCCATAGACCTGTCTTATGGGACGGAGTATGTGAGCCGGACAAATCTGGAAGGCAGGCTCGCGTGGTATCTGGACCTGAATCTGCAAAAACCTGCGAATTACAAGTTGGAAAAGTTTGTAAACACAAGATATAAAGATTTCCTGAGAATGCGTCTGGAAAATGCCAACGTCACGGAGTATTCCCTGATGACGGACCATGACGGCGCGGTATTCCGGAGAAAGGCGGCAGAGGCCATCCGGGATGATCTGGGACTTGAGGCGATGCAGGAAGCGATCGAATGGATGAAGTTGGTTAGAAATTATCACATGGATTCCTGGGACGTCGAAGCCCAAAAGCGTGCAGTGGACGAACAGATTGCGGCCTATCAGGGGAAGGAAGTAACGGGGCAGGACGGCGAAACCGTCACGCTGGATTTTGAGAATCCCACTGCGAGCGTGGAGAACCAAAAGAGGATAGGAATTCTCTGGCAAGTCATGGGGGAAGCACCTGTCTCAGGGAAGGCGGTGATCAACTCAAATCTAGTGCGCCAAAGGCGAAAGAACGGCAACGTAAGCCTTGGAAACCTTCCCTTGGAGACGGAAGACGCGTTGCAGGAGTTTGCGGAAGACATTCTTTTTGTGGAATACCTGCGTGCCTATTTTGGTTGTTATGATCATCCTAAGGAGGGCAGCGCACTGGATTATGAATTGGAGTACGTCATCGCCGGAAAAACCAGTGACGCAAGCAATCTAAATGACACGTTGCTTCGTTTGCTTGCCCTGCGCGAAGCAGCGAATGCGACGTATCTGTATTCAGACGGGACAAAGCGGGAAGAAGCGGATCTGGTGGCCCTGGCGTTGAGTACGCTTCTTGGGGTTCCGGAATTGCAAGGGCTGTTCCAGACGTCAATCCTCTTGGGATGGGCATATGCGGAGAGCGTTCATGACCTCCACGTATTAATCCGTGGCGGAAAAGTGCCTCTGATGAAGACCTCTGGCACTTGGCATTACGGTCTCGATTCCGTCTTGCAGGGTATGTGGGATTTGCAGGGAACGCATGAAGAAAAGCCAGGGCTGTCTTATCAGGATTATTTGCGAATCCTGCTTCTCATGGGAGATAAGCATGAGATGAGTTATCGCGCGATGGACGTGATGGAAGCAAACTTGCGGTTAACGGCGGGAAATAAGGCCTTTCGCATGGATGCCTGCTGCGTCGGGATCAAGACCAGGATAGCATTTGAAAGCGCGTACGGATACCGACAGGAACTTTGGGAAGAGAAAAAATACTAGAAGAAAGGAGGAGCGCGGCGATGTCCTCTCCGTGGAAAAAACATCCCATACAAAATAATAGAAAAGGAAAAAATAAACAAGCACCTTCTTTGAATCTTACGAACAACCCTGTCAGACTCGTTCTGAGTCTGTTTTCCCATCAAGATCTAATTTGCCATAAAGTATCTCCTTCCGCGGAGGGGACGTCGCCGCGCTCTTTCTTTTCAAGGTTTTGGAAGGCCTCCATGACCGTGGAAGCCTCGTTAGTACTGCCCTTGTTTCTTCTTTTTTTCCTGACGCTTGGAAGCAGCGTGGAGATTCTGAGGTTCCACGGCAAGATGGCCATGGCCCTCTGGAACGTTGGCAGGGAAACCTGTCTCTATGGAACGGCGTTGGAGGAGTTTCGGGGCGTTGGCGCAGCGAAAGAAAAACAGGAGGCGTCAGGACTTTGGGAGACCGTGGGCAATCTGGCGTTTTCTCAGGCATACGTGAGGGGAAAGGTAGAGGAAGCCCTGGGAAAAGAATATCTGCAGGAGGCGCCAGTCGCAAAAGGTGCTGCAGGTTTGCGTTATTGGGAGGGTTCCATTCTAAATCAGGATGATCTTGTGGAGATTGTCGTAAGCTACCAGACGGAGCCCAAGTGGACCGTTCAGGGATTCCAAAGCTTTTGGATGGAGAATCATTTTTACGGACGCCTGTGGACGGGATATGAAATCAAGGAGACGGACAATGCCTTATTCTATCTTGCGGAAAATGCGGAAGTATACCACCGGAGCGCGGAGTGCAGTCATATTAAGCTGAATCCGGAGGAGATTTGGACGGTTGCCCTGGCGAATGCGAGAAACGCTGACGGAAGTCGCTACCGGGCCTGCAGCGTATGCGCCAGGGGAACCATGCCTGAGAAGATTTGGGTATCTCCGGAGGGAGACTGTTATCACTACGTAAGGGATTGTCCCGGATTGAAACGAACGATCCGCGCGGTTACGTGGGATGTCGCTAAGAATTACAGGCCTTGTTCAAGGTGTGGGGAGAAAAAGGGAAAATGATGATTGCGTTGGGAACCATGATCTATCTCGGCATTTTGGCCGTGATGGACGCAAGGAAAAGAGAGTTGCCCACGTGGTTGCTCCTTGCGGGCAGCGTAGCGGCAATTTTGGCAGCCGTATGGTTTTTGGCTAATGAAGGCGTGACGTGGGAAGGTTTGATGCTGGGCGCGGTCCCGGGCGGAATCCTTCTGGCACTGGCAGGAATTGGAGGCGGGGCGGGAGCCGGCGACGGGATCGTGTTACTGCAAGTGAACCTGCTATTGTTGCTGGACAAGGTTGTGATCGCGTTTGCGCTTAGTCTGACGTTGATGGGGATTTTTGCGGCGGCTTTGCTGCTTCTGAAAAAGGGAGCTAAGGATACAAGACTTCCATACATGCCGTTTCTCTGGCTTGGATGCCTGGGAGCTCTTTGTATCTGTGGAATAACGTAGGGAGGAGAAACGAATGAAGGGAAAAGTCAAAGAAAACACGCATGAGGGCTTGCAGCAAGGAAATATACGCTGGAAAGGCTTGAAAGCATATTTCACCGTGGAGGCGTCGCTGGTGATGCCCATAGTGATCGGGAGCATTATTTTTGTCATGGGATTTTTGCTGTTTTGGTATAACAGGTCTCTGATGGAGCAGGATCTAAGCATGCTTGCGGTAAAAGCCTCCCAGGTGAACGCTGAGGATCCGGAGCAGTTTCTGGGAGAACTGAGAGACTGGCAACGTGATAATTTTTCCGAGAAATACTATGGCTGGATGAGGGAAGGAATCACGTATTCCCGGGAACGCAACGTGATCAGATTGAGCGAAAAAGGAATGATGATCCTGGGAGACCGGATCTGGAAAGCTGAAGCGTCAGGTTCGGCCCTGCGAATGAATGTCGCCTCATTTTTGAGAACGTGCAGGAGAACAAGCATAGCGTTGGAGGATAAGAAATGAATGCAGAGTACGTCAGAAATTTGCACAGTAATTACGTAAGGTTGTTGTTAGACGGTAAACCGGAGGAAAAAAAGTATCAGTATTGCATATTGAGCAGGGGTGGGATCAAGGGATTGCTTCCCTGCAGCCTGCGTTATCTGGACGGGGGAGCCTATCTTTATTACGACATCACGTCGAAACAAAACCTCGTGCAGTTCTATCAAAAAGGAAGCATTTCAAGGGAGTGGCTGTTAGATTTCATGGGCAGTTTTAGACGTTTGCAAAGGGAATTGGAACGCTTCCTGTTGCGGGAAGAAAACATCATCTGGGATCCAAGGCACGTATTTCAGGATTTGGAAAATCCAGAGTTTTCCTTTATGTACGTGCCCTATTGTGAGGAAGAGAGTTCGTTTTTAAGCTTTCTTTCCTTCTTGGTGGAAAAGGTTAATTATGACGATCAGGAATTGGTGGAGTGCGTTTACAAGATGTATGAGCAGTATGAGAAAAATGGGGTAACGTATCTTCAAGAGCAGATTTTTAGAGATGCGAAAGCTTTGGAGAAAAAGAAGGAAGAGAAAAAACGTGAGGAGATAAAACCAGAAGAGATCAGGGCCGGGGAATCCATACAGGTTCGCAAGACGGAACAGGCTGATGCATGGAAGGCAATGGAGCCAAGCGATACGGCGGATGCCGGGACTCCCAAAAAACGATTTGGATTATTTGAAAATATGAAGGGGAGAAAGGCGAAGGAGAGGGAACGCCGGGAGGAATACCAAGAGAGCATGCAACAACTGATCAGCGGATATGCGGTTGCAGAAGAAACTGAGTACGAGGAGGGTTATGGCAGAACGACGTTTTTGTTGCAAAAGCCGGAGAAAAAAGAACAGACGCGCCGACTGTATTTTACGGACGGAAGAAAGGCGTCGGAGCTATCGACTACAAATCTGTTGATTGGGAAGTATAAAGAAAAAGTTGACCTTTATTTGGCAGATGATTCCGTATCACGCATGCATGCGCGGATCTTGCGGGATCAGGAGGATTATTATTTGGAGGACGAGAATTCCACCAACGGGACGTTTTGCAACAAAACCCGGCTTCAGCCATATGAGAGAAAAAAGCTTGAGCCCGGTGACGAACTTTGCATTGGAAACGTAGTTTTGTTATTCCGCTAAACGGTTTTTAGTGAAAAACTTTTTCAATAAAAAAAACGGGTTTTCCTTTACGTTAAGAAAGCAATCATATATAATCTGAGTTGCGGGAATCATCGAGTAAGGAAGGATTGCAAAAGGAGGAAAGAAAAAGAAATGCTGGAATTTCGTTATGATACGCAGCTTTTGATCGAGGGAACCGGATTGGACGAGGATGAGATCACGGATTATATCACGGAGCATTTACAGGGAGATTGCCTCTTGGCGGTTGGCGACGACGAACTGATCAAGGTACACTTCCACACCAACGAGCCCTGGAAGCTTTTGGAATATGCCAGAAGTCTTGGCGAGATTTATGACATTGTCGTGGAAGACATGGATCGTCAGGCGAGAGGTCTTCACGGTTAAGAAAAAAGATGGACTGGCAGATTTGCCAGTCCTTTTTTATTACCAATTCATGATTTCGCGCATCCCTGAGATCAAAACGTTTGCCGCCTTTTCGTGGGCGGACTCTAAGGGATGATAGTCGGAAACGTAACCAACGGAGGCGTCCTGCTCGGGAAGACGGAGAGTAGTGATCCGCTGATCGCCAGTCTCCTCGGAATATGCGTTCACGGCCTTGCAGATCCAAGGGTAGAGTCTGTCACCCATGAGCCCAAGAACACAGATGAGCATGGCATCAGGATTATGCTTGCGGACTACCTTTAAGAATGCGGCGTAGCAGTCAGCGTACTCCTGCTGCCGGTCCGTAAATTCCTGACAATAACTGTCGTCGTTCGTGCCAAGATTGATCACCACCGCATCCGGGCGATATTGTGAAAAGTCCCAGGGTACGTCCGAAGGAGCAGGCTGACCCGCCATGGCGTCATAGGTAAAGCCCATGGATTCATAGTAATCAGGAATCCTTTGGTTTGTCATCTTTACGGTTGGATCGCCTGTGTAACCGGAAATGATCCCGTAGCCGCTGATGGAGAACATGGAATAATCAGCGTTTAGAGCGCGGGCCGTCTTATAGGCATAAGCCCTTGTCACGTCCTCCGTCGCCGTCCGGAAGGGAATCAGGGGATCCTCGGTATCGATTCCGTAACCACACGTGATGGAATCGCCGATGAACTCGATTTTCCTATCTTTGCCGGGCGTGGCCCTTACGGTTTCGCCGTCTGCGATTTCCAAAGGAGCGATCCCTGCCAGGGACATGGCGCATTCGGAGAGCTTGATCACGCGGATGACGGATTTTTTTCTCTCAGCACTTTCTGCAACGCGGAGAGTGGTTTCCTTTGCAGAGAGCTGCAGGTCAAGGGAACGGACGCCGTTCACGTACACGGCGATGCGGGCATAGTTTTGGTCATTGTCCGGAAGCTCCGCCGCACTTCCTCCGAGAAGCGTTAACGTAAGGCCATTTCCCTCGTATTCAAATTCCACGCCGGAGCCGGAAAGATAAAGGTAAAGACAGTCCTTTGACAAAAAGGTGCGGCCTAAATATTTTACGTTCGTTGCATTCCATTCGACTTTCATAAATGATTCCCTCATGCGTTGCAATTTTATCGTGTGACTAATGCAATCATTTTATCATTTGTCCGGAGGGGAGTCAACGTACGTCACGTTTTCAGATGCCAAAATCCATGGTTTCACGTTTTTTTTAAGGAGTTTATATATTTTTAAGTCGCTTTTCCACTAATTTATGTTATAATGAAGCAAAATCACTTGCTTGCATGGATAGGGGAGGCGGGTTAAGAGGCATGAAGTTTAAGACAAGAATACGCGTCACGTTTGTCAGCATTATTTTGGTCCCGCTTATTATGACAATTGTGGCCTACCTGGCAATTGCGCTATATCTGGTAAATGCCCAGGCGGGGAAAGGATCAAATGAGCTGGATTACGTCTTGATGAATGAGAATATTATGGATTTCGTCGGCAAGATCGATCTCACTTACAATGAGTTTTCCCAATTGGCCGAAGAGAATCCGGAAGCTCTTGGAGATTTGGATTACATACAAAAACGGAATGACGAGCTGTCTGGGCAGTCAGCCTATTTGTTGGTAAGAAAAGGATCGGAGCTATTCTATGCAGGTAATCCTCAGGCGGAAAAGTTATTTAAGAGATTGCCCCAATATCAGAACCTGCGCATGGACGAACACAGTGGTTTTTATTTTCTTGATCTGGACCGCTACGTAAAACAGATGGATTTTGCGTTCCCGGACGGCGAGCAGGGTAGCGTGTTCATTGTCGCAACGATGCATGCGCTGGTCTCTAAACAGTTTTTGGCGTACATGTTCATAGCCATCGGAATGAATTTGATCGTTACCAGTCTGATGCTTACGCATTGGATGCAAAAAGGCGTATTCAATCCCGTGGCGAAATTAAACATTGCAATGCAAAGGATCAAAGAGGGAAGTTTTGATTACGCCTTGGAAACTACCGAGGCGGGAGAAATCGGAGATCTTTACCGGAATTATGAGGACATGAGACTTCGGCTGAAGGAATTGGCCCAAGAAAAAGAGGACAATGAAAAGCAAAACCGCGAGCTGATCAGTAACATTTCCCATGACCTAAAAACGCCCATCACCTCCATTAAGGGATACGTGGAGGGAATCATGGACGGCGTGGCGGATTCTCCCGAAAAGATGAATAAGTACATTCGCACCATCTACAATAAGGCGAATGACATGGACAGGCTGATCAATGAGCTTACAACCTATTCCAACATAGACAATCATCGCATTCAATATAATTTCCACCGGATCAACGTTGCGGATTATTTTGGAGACTGCGTGGAAGAGGTTGGCTTGGATCTGGATGCCAGGAACATTAAACTGAATTACTCGAATATGGCTGATTCCTCTACCGTTGTGATCGCTGACGCGGAACAGATGAAAAAGGTGATCAATAATATCATCGGTAACAGCGTAAAGTACATGGACAAGACAAACGGATGCATTGATATCCGGATCCTGGATCAGGAGGATTCCATCCAGGTAGAGATCGAGGATAATGGAAAGGGAATCGCACCCAAGGATCTCGCGAAGGTTTTCGAGAGATTTTACCGGACGGATGCTTCCAGAAATTCCGCCCAGGGCGGCAGCGGCATCGGGCTTTCCATCGTAAAAAAGATCATAGAGGATCACGGCGGTTACATATGGGCCACCTCGGAAGAAGGAAAAGGAACCTGTATGCATTTTGTGCTTAGAAAGTATATTGAATTGTAAATGGAGGAGAATATATGAACAGAATTTTGATCGTGGAAGATGAGGAGGCAATTGCCGAGCTTGAAAAGGATTATCTGGAGCTTTCGGAATTTCAGGTGGATATTTGCAATACGGGAGATCAAGGGCTTAAGGCGGCGTTGGAGCAGGATTACAACTTGGTCGTGCTTGACCTGATGATGCCTGGCATGGACGGATTTGAGGTCTGCAAGAGAATCCGCAAGGAAAAGGATATTCCCATCATTATGGTGTCTGCCAGAAAGGACGACATTGACAAGATCCGCGGACTGGGTCTTGGTGCGGACGACTACATAACGAAGCCGTTCAGCCCGAGTGAGCTGGTTGCGCGCGTGAAGGCACATTTGGCGCGCTATGACAGGCTGGTAGGAACGATACAGAAGCAGCAGAATGACGTTGTGGAGATCAAGGGCATTCGCATTGATAAGACGGCCAGACGCGTATACGTGGACGGGGAAGAGAAAATATTCACGACGAAGGAGTTTGACCTTTTGACCTTCCTTGTGGAGAATCCCAATCACGTGTTCACGAAGGAGGAACTGTTCCAGGAAATCTGGGGCATGGGTCCCGTGGGCGACATTGCGACCGTAACCGTGCACATTAAGAAGATCCGTGAGAAGATCGAAAAGGATTCCGCAAAGCCTCAATACATTGAGACCATTTGGGGCGTTGGTTACCGGTTTAAGATCTAAGGGATTGACGTCTGTCGGGGCAGCGTATAGAATAATAAGGCATATTCCTTGTTCGCAGGGAAAATATTTACGCAATGGATCATTACGCAAGGGAAGGAATGGAATTACATGTTGAAGCAAGTATCGATCTACGCAGAGAATAAGAAGGGTACCATGCAAAAGATCACGGGTATCCTTTTGGAGAATGACATTAACATTTTGGGTTCCGTCACTAACGACAGTGCGGAGTACGGCATCATCCGCATGGTGGTGTCTGATGCCCAGAAGGCATTTGATTCACTTACGGCAGCTGGTTATCTTTGCCGTCTGACCGACGTGATCGGCGTTGAGGTTGCAGACGAGGTAGGTAACCTAAACCATTTGTTAAAGGATCTGGAGCAGAGCAACATCAGCGTTGACTATCTGTATCTTTCCTTTAACCGTGAATCCGGGAAGCCCATCATGGTGTTCCACTGCCTGGACACCGGTGAAGTCAAGGCGTGCCTTAAGACGAAGGGATATACGGTTCTGTAGCTTGCGCGGTTCCGGATCGCATTCGGAAAACGTGGGAAAAGGGGGAAGGAAATGCTTCCTGAGGCATTTTTGGAACGGATGCAAAAGCAGCTGGGCGCTGAGTACGCTGAGTTCTTGGCAAGCTACGACAGGCCTAAGAATCAGGC
Source organism: Lachnospiraceae bacterium (assembly GCA_017552985.1). GTDB lineage: Bacteria > Bacillota > Clostridia > Lachnospirales > Lachnospiraceae > Acetatifactor. The sequence goes on along the minus strand of JAFZNO010000013.1, from coordinate 95,113 downwards.
ACTGCGCCTGAACGCATTAAAAAAGACGGAGAGCGGAGAGAGCATGAAAGAGTGCCTGACCGCTCTTTTTCACATGGAGAAGGTTCCGTGGGCACAAAGCGGATATTATTATGACGGGACGACTGGCCCGGGAAAGCATCCCTATCATGAGGCCGGACTATATTACGTACAGGAGCCAAGCGCCATGGCTCCGGCAGGATTTTTGGACGTACGGCCCGGAGAGCGGGTTTTGGACCTTTGCGCCGCGCCGGGCGGCAAGAGCACGCAGATCGGCGCACTCCTTCGCGGTACGGGGCTTCTTGTCAGCAATGAGATTCATCCCGCCAGGGCAAGGATCCTCTCGGAGAACGTGGAGCGCATGGGGATCGCGGGAGTTTGCGTGACAAATGAAAGTCCGGAGAGACTGGCGGAAGCATTTCCAGCTTATTTTGACAAGATCCTGGTGGACGCGCCGTGTTCCGGCGAGGGAATGTTCCGCAAAAATGAAATTGCCTTGACGGAATGGAGTGAGGAGAACGTAAGGCTTTGCGGGGAAAGGCAGGACGGAATCCTGGACGAGGCGGCTAAAATGTTGCGGCCTGGCGGAAGAATGGTCTACTCGACCTGTACCTTTGCGGAGTGGGAAAATGAGGGGAGCATTGGCAGGTTCCTTACTAGGCATCCCGAATTTTCCTTGGTTTCAAACCTGCATTTTCAGGCGGGAGAGGGAAAACAAATCCCGTTTGACGGAATGCTTCGTCTGTACCCGCATCAGATCCGGGGTGAGGGACATTTCCTTGCAGTGCTTCAAAAGGAAGGGGACGTGCCAGAGAATTACCGCCCGCAGCCGCTGGGAGGATGCACAAAGCTTCTTCGTGAAAAGGATTGCAGGGAATGGAAGGAATTTGAAAGAAGCGTACTCCGGCGCGCCGCGTCTGACTGCATTTTTGGTGCGGGCGTCCCGACGGGATTCCTTCGTTTTGGAGACAATCTGTATCTCGTTCCGGAAGAGTATCCCGGCCTAAAAGGATTGAAGGTTTTGCGACCGGGACTACATCTCGGAGAAATAAAAAAAGACCGGTTTGAACCGTCCCATGCGCTTGCGCTCGCACTGGGAGCCGCTGACGTGCAAAATGCGTGGCGCATGAGCACAAAGGAATATCTTCCCGTGGCGTATTTGTCAGGTCAGACATTCCCGGCGGAAGGAACAAAGGGGTGGTACCTGATCTGCGTCGACGGCATTTCCCTGGGTTGGGGAAAGCTTGCGGGTAACGTGATGAAAAATCATTATCCCAAAGGACTTCGCAAGGACGGGGGTGTCATGGCGTGAACTGGATTGAGATCAAGGACGTAAATGCCCCGGAACTGGACGTGTTTGCCAGGAGTTCCGAGGCTGAGCTGTATCATTATTTTGAGCCGGAGCTTGGAGTTTATATTGCGGAGAGTGCCAACGTGGTCCTGCGGGCGCTGGAGGCGGGATATGAACCGCTGTCCCTTCTTGTGGAAGCACAGAGGGTGGAAAAAGAGGGAACCCCCGTATTTGAGAAGATCGAGGAACTCTTTGGCAAAGAAAAGTTGGAGAGCATTCCCATTTACGTTGCGCCGCATGAAACGGTAACGCTCCTCACGGGTTACAGTCTGGTGCGTGGGCTCTGGGCCGTGATGCAGAGGAAGACCTTGCCGGAGCTTGCAAGCTTCTGTGAGGGAAAGAGGCGGCTGGCGGTGCTTTATGACGTGGTCAATCCCACCAACGTGGGTGCGATCATCCGGTCTGCGGCGGCCCTTGGCATGGACGGCGTGGTTTTGACGAAGGGCAGCGTCAATCCTCTGACTAGGAGGGCGGCGCGGGTCAGCATGGGAACGGTGTTCCAGATTCCTTGGACCGTCGCAAAAAGTGATGAGTGCAATGGCCCGGATTTTATTGCAAAGTTGGGAACCTTGGGTTATCAAACGGTGGCGATGGCCCTGACGAAGGACAGCGTCAGCGTGCGTGACAAAAGGTTGAAGGAAGCGGAGAAACTTGCCATTGTGCTTGGTACGGAAGGGGATGGCCTGCCCAAGGACGTGATGCAGGCGTGCGACTATCGCGTGATGATTCCCATGTACCACGGCGTGGATTCCCTGAACGTAGCGGCAGCCAGTGCGCTGGCCTTCTGGGAATTGAATTTGCTCAATATTTGATTTTTGATCGCAAAAGTGCTATAATATTTAAACGCTCGCAAATACGTGACGGTTTCGGAAGGATCCGCATGGGAAAGGGGGAACGACGTGGATTTTCAAAAGTTTGTTGATGGCATAAAATCAATGACCTGTGTCATTTCCGTGGAAAAGAATGGAAATACCTACGGGAAAATCCGCATTGTAGCGGTAAATCAAGCGTTCGTTGACTCCGTGGAGAACTTGGACCGTTCCTTACCGGTGACGAGCGTGGGAAAGTTTATTCCCAACAGTGAATATCAGAAATACTTTCCGAAGGACGCAAATTTTGAGGATTCCTGTTACCGGTGCGCAATCCTAAAGCATCCGATCCATAATTACGTCCATCCGGAAAAATATGATTTTTGGTATAATCTTTTTATGCTGCCGCTTGCGTCCGGCGATGAAAACGTTGGATACTGCACCTATACAAGGGAAATTTCCCGTGAGACGAACGCGGCAAAAATGACACAGACGTCATATGAAACCGCATCAGCCGTTTTGAATACGTGTATTAAGCTGCGCGGAACCACGGACTTTGACAAAACCATCCAGGAAGTGATGGATGACATCCGGAAAATTTGTAATGCCAGACATTGTTGCCTGCTTCAGGTAGATTTTAACAACCGCAAGTGTAGGGTTCTGGCAGATGCTTATTCGGGAACGGCAGAGAGAAGGCCCATGAAACACTGGGAGGATGAAGAGCACTTTGAGCTGGTCAACTCCTGGGCGGAGATAATTGGCGGAGGCAATAGCCTGATCGCAATGAATCAGAGGGACATGGAACGCATCAGGGAAGTAAATCCGAATTGGCATGCCTCACTAATGAAGGCAGGCGTGGATAGCATCGTTCTTTTCCCGTTAAAAGCCAGGGGCGAGCTCTTGGGATACATTTGGGCGACTAATTTCGAGGTAAATGGCAAGAGTAACATCAAGGAAACGTTGGAATTGACCACGTTTTTCCTGGCATCGGAAATCTCGAGCTATCAGATGTTTGACCGTCTGCGGATCTTAAGCACCATGGACATGTTGACGGGCGTGTATAACAGAAACGAAATGAACAACCGCGTGGACCGTCTGAGCGACGGAGTGGAAGGAAGCAGCAAGCCCATCGGCGTTGTGTTTGCTGACTTAAATGGCCTGAAGCGCGTGAATGACACGGAAGGTCATCTTGCGGGAGACTTGCTTTTGAAGAATGCAGCCATGCTGTTGCAGAACGTTTTTGTGGGAAATGAGATTTATCGTGCCGGAGGAGATGAATTCATGGTCTTGATCGAGGACGCCACGCCACAGGTGTTGGAATGGCAGGCCGAAAGGATCAAAAAGCAGGAGGGAGCCTATAAGGACGTTAGTTTTTCCGTGGGTTATTGTTATGAGGCGGACGGAAGGAACGTCCGCAGGGCATTAAAGATCGCTGACCAGAGAATGTACGCGGACAAGGAAAAGTATTATGCGTTGTATCCGGAATTGCGCAGGAGTATCTTATGAGTCTAAAGATCGTATATGAGGATGAAGAGATCCTGGTAGTACGTAAACCCGCAGGCCTTGCAACGCAGAGCGCAGGCGTAGGGCAGGCGGACGTGGTAAGTGAGCTGAAACGCCACTTGGCAAAGACGAAGAAGGCACCGTATCTTGGCGTGATCCACAGATTGGACCAGCCGGTGGAAGGGCTTTTGGTTTTCGCAAAGACGCCGCGGGCTGCGGCTGGTCTTACCAAGCAGTTGCAGGCGGGCGTCTTGAATAAGACGTACCTGGCCGTAACGTTTGGCAAACCATTGGCGGAGGAAGCAGATCTGAAGGATTATCTTTGGAAGGACGGGAACGTGGCGCGGGTTGCCGGGGAGTGCGACAGGGAGCGCCTGGGCGCAAAGGAAGCCAGATTGCATTACCGCGTCCTTAGGTTTGACGAGGAGACGGCGCTTTTGGAAATCCAGATTGAAACCGGCCGGTTCCACCAGATCAGGGCACAGCTTGCTCACGCTGGTTTTCCCATCCTGGGAGATCAGAAATACGGAAATGAGGCATCCCTTGCCGCAGGCAGGGCGAGAAACGTAAGGAACGTGGCGCTGATCGCGAAGGACCTTGAACTAAGACATCCCGTCACGAAAAAAAGCATGCGCTGGGAAATCGAGCCAGAACAAATATTATTCAAAAAATAGTCCATACTAGCCTTAAGGGATCGCTGAAGCGAGACGACGAAGGAGCTGGGGATGGAAACGTTTTTTGGGAAGATAAAGCAAAATGGTTTGGGCATACTGCTCCTTGAAACGGGAGCAGTATTTTTGTTTTTAAAATATCTGGCGCCCCTTGTCTCGCCCATTTTGGCGGCGATGCTATTTTTGACAATTTTTGGATCCTTTTTACAGAAAATGCAAAAGCTCCGCATCCATCGCCAGGTGGGAGCGGTGGCCCTCCTTTTGGCGGCTCTTGCCGTGGCGGGGATCGTATTTTGTATTTTATGGCATTATTTCTGGAAGGAGTGGCCCGTCATGGCCATGCGGGCGGAAAACTGGAGGACCGGATTGCCAGACTGGGCAGGCGAATGGGTGGACCGGATCTCCCAGGAGCTATGGCGCTACGCGGCAGAACTGGAAAAGGGAATGATGGGAGGCATGCTGCGATATGCCGGAAAGGCAGCGGCTCTCGGCGGATATCTGGCCACTTTTCTGATCGCAGTGATCTTGCTTGCGAAGGATTATGACGAGATGATGAATCGCCTTCTCGACAGGGAGGATTGTCATTTATTGCTGTCCGTTATCTGTGGCGTCATCCGCTACGTTGCAGTCTACGTCAAGGCCCAGTTTGTCATTATGAGCATGATCGCCGGACTTTGTGCCCTTGGACTTAGCCTGGCGGGAACGGCGCAGGGAGCGTTTTGGGGGCTTTTGGCAGGCGTGCTTGATGCGCTTCCGTTCATTGGCACGGGGATCGTTCTCATGCCGCTTGCCGTGGTGGAATTCCTGGGAGGAAGGACGGTGGCGGCACTGGCGTGCGTGGGTTTGTACGTGACCTGCATTTTGTTGCGTGAGACGCTGGAGCCTAAGCTAATTGGGAAAAGGATCGGCGTTCGTCCCATATGGATCCTTATCAGTCTGTACGTGGGAATCCGGTTGTTTGGCGTAGCGGGAATCATTAAGGGCCCCTTGGGATTTATAATTTTGTGGGAACTGAAAAGGCAGGCTGAGCAAGGCGCAGTCAGGAAAATGACCGTGACAAAAGATCGAAAATGACAAATAATGGGAAATAAAAATTGAAAAAGTTAAGAAGAAAGGGAGACGAATTTCAAAAAAGATGATAAAATATGATCAGTAATCTTTTGGGTAAACGTTTTCGTGCGTACGGGCGGAAACTGGTTTGAGAAGAAAGGGGTATTACATGGAGAAGAGAAGATTTGAGAAACTGGGAATTGACGTTTCCCTATTGGGATTTGGATGCATGAGATTTCCCACGGGTCCTGACGGAAAGATCGATCAGGTGCTGGCTGAGCAGATGATGGACAAGGCCATCGCCGCCGGCGTAAATTACATAGACACCGCGTATCCCTATCACGGAGGCGAGAGCGAGACTTTTGTTGGAAAGGTTTTGAAGAAATATCCGAGAGATTCCTTTTATTTGGCAACAAAGCTTCCCTGCTGGAACGTAAACCAGATCTCCGACGTGGACAGACTGTTCAATGAACAGCTTGGAAAGCTTCAGGTAGATTACGTTGATTTTTACCTGATGCATGCCATGAACAAAGGAAGCTGGGAAAAGATGGTTGGACTTGGCGTCGTAGAGCGCCTGGAGGAATTGAAGGCAGAGGGCAAGATCAAATACCTGGGCTTCTCTTTCCATGACGGCTATGAGGCTTTTGAAGAGATCATTAACTACAAGGATTGGGATTTCTGCCAGATCCAGCTGAACTACATGGACACGGAGGAGCAGGCTGGCTTAAAGGGCTACAAGCTTGCAGAGGAGAAGGGCGTTCCGCTGACGATCATGGAGCCGATCAAGGGTGGTTCCTTGGCGAACTTCTCACAGGATATCATGGACGTGTTCCACGCCGTAAAACCTGGTGTTTCCGCTGCTTCCATCGCACTGCGCTACGTGGCTACCATGCCCAACATCCTTACCGTGCTCAGCGGCATGTCCACCATGGAACAGGTGGAAGACAATCTGAAGACCTTTACGGACTTTGAGCCCATGGAGGAGAAGGAATATCAGGCCATCGAGAAGGTAAAGGAGATCATGAACAGCCGCATCCAGAACGGCTGTACCGGTTGCCGGTATTGCATGCCCTGTCCTTTCGGCGTGGACATTCCCGGAAACTTCAGCTGCTGGAACCGCTATCACATGTACCAGAATTACAACGTTGTCAATTGGCAGTGGGAGAACATGGGACGCGAGGGCAAGCAGGCAAAGAACTGTAAGGAGTGCGGCAAGTGTGAGAAGGCATGTCCTCAGCATCTGGCAATCCGTGAGGACTTAAAGAAGGTTCAGGCAGACCTGGACAAGAAAGAAATGATTTTTTAGTCCCGTTATGTGACGCAGACGGAAGGAACCACTTTAGGGCGGTTCCTTTTTTGACGCAAAAAACGCGATTTTCTATGGCTTGTGGCGATTAAATGCTAGTAAAAACATTAAGTTCATGGTATAATAAACGCAGAATGCACTTTTATACCCTTTTGAGACGAAATTTCATCGCCAAATGGAGCCGAATGGAACCAGTATCGCGAAGAAATATATTAGGAGGACGTATGGACAAGATAGCGGTGTTGATCCCCTGTTATAACGAGGGAAAAACCATCGGAAAAGTAATAGATGACTGGAAGGCTGCGCTTCCGGAAGCGGTCATCTACGTATATGACAATAATTCGACGGACAACACTGCGGCCGAGGCGGTGGAGCACGGAGCCGTTCTTCGAAAGGAACGCCTGCAGGGGAAGGGAAACGTGATCCGCAGGATGTTCCGGGAGATTGACGCGAAGGCTTACGTCATGGTAGACGGCGACGATACGTATCCGGCAGAGTATGGGCGCGAGATGGTGAACCTTGTCCTGGAGGAAAACGTAGACATGGTCATCGGGGACAGACTTTCCTCCACCTACTATACGGAGAACAAGAGACCGTTCCACAATTTCGGGAATTCTTTTGTGAGAAAGAGCATTAACACCTTATTCAAATCGGACGTAAAGGATATCATGACAGGATACAGGGCATTCAGCTATTTGTTCGTGAAATCCTTCCCCGTTTTGTCCAAGGGCTTTGAAATCGAGACGGAAATGACGATACATTGTTTGGACAAGAACATGTCCATGGCGAACGTGGTGGTGGAGTACAGGGACCGCCCTGACGGCAGCGTCTCGAAGCTGAACACGGTGCCTGACGGCATCAAGGTGATCGGCATGATCGTCAGACTTTATAAGAATTACAAGCCGTTGGCATTCTTTGGTGCATTGGCGGCATTGCTTACGCTGGTGGCGGTGATCGGCATGGTTCCGATCCTGATCACTTATGTTGAGACGGGACTGGTTCCCAGGTTCCCGACGCTGATCACGTGCGGATTTATCATGGTCGCGGCGCTGCTCTCCTTTTTCGGCGGCTTGCAGCTGCAGACCATCCGCCAACAGAACAGACAGAATTTCGAATATCGATTGTTGGAAGTTGAAACGGCCCTGCGTTTGAAAGAAGGCGCGGAGTAAGGCGATTGCATCTTGCATTAGTAACCCGGAAACGGAACACGGGAGGGTGAAGGTATGATGAATGACGTGAATAATATTTCATTCGACAAGAGATTTGTGGAAGAGATGCCCGCGGCGGCCTTTGTCTGTCGCGCGCTGGGAGGCAGGGAGCTTCTTTATGCCAATCAGAACATGGTACGCCTGTACGAATGTGAAACCTATGAGGAATTCATGGAATTTGTGGGCGGCAGCTTTGACGGAATGGTAAGCGAAGCACAGTTTAAGAGCATGCTCAAGGAGCTGGAACTGCAGATTTATGAGAAAGGTCAGAATACGGGACGCCTGTTCTATCACGTCACGACCAAGAAGGGTAACGTGTATCTTGCGGAGGAACATTGGCTTCTCAAGGATGATCCCGTGGAAGGACGGATCGTTTACGGTTTCGTGATCTCGCGCGAATATGATACGGGCGGCGCGGACTATGATCCGATCACGGGTCTTTACGGAAAAATGAGATTCCAGGGATACGCCATGGATTTCAACCGTGAAATGACTGGCAAGACTTCGGAAGAGTACGCAATCTCGTATCTCAATCTGATCAATTTTAAGCTTCTCAACGTCAACAAGGGCATTGCGGAAGGCGATGATTGTCTGACGGCCGTTGCGGATGCGTTGGGTCACGTATTTGAGGATGCCTTTTTGGCAAGGCTTTCCGACGACCATTTTGGCATTGTGGACAAGATGGAAGGTCACGCCGGGAGACTTGAACGTTTTGGAAAGTATTTTAACGAAAGATATGGGGATCGTTTTGGCGTAGTAGGGAAATGGGGCATTTATCCCTTTGTGCCCAACAGGGATTTTGACATTGAGAAAGCCTTGTCATACGCGAAGATTGCCTGCGATTACATTAAGTATCATTCCGGCGTGACTTGGGCGCTATACACGGAGGAGCTTGCGCAAAAGAGAAATACGGCGGAGCATCTGTCGAGAACCTTTGACGAAGCGTTGGAAAAGGGTTGGATCAAGGTTTATTATCAGCCCGTGATCCGTTCGATCACGGAGCAACTCTGCGGCATGGAATCATTGGTGAGATGGCAGGATCCGCAGTTTGGTTTTGTCTTCCCTGGCGATTTCATCAGCGTGCTGGAGGAGAGCCGCCAGATCCATAAGCTGGATTCCTTTGTGGTGGAAGAGGTCTGTCGTACCATGCATGAGCGCGTGCTGAACAATCAGCCCATCGTTCCGGTCTCCGTAAATTTCTCCCGGCTGGATTTTGTAACGTGCGACATGCTTGCCGTGGTTGAGAATGCAGTAAAGAAATATGACATTCCCAGAGATTATATCCACGTAGAGATCACTGAGAGCATGATCGTATCCGATCAGGAGCTGATGCGGGGCGTGATCGACAGCTTCCGTGCCGCAGGTTATGAGATCTGGATGGATGACTTTGGAAGTGGATATTCTTCCCTGACGGTCCTCAAGGACTATCAGTTTGACATGCTGAAGCTCGACATGAATTTCCTGTCGAACTTCACGGATAAATCCAAGGACATTATGCGTTCCGCCATCATCATGGCAAAGGATCTGGGGATCAAAACCCTGGCGGAGGGCGTTGAGACCAAGGAACACTTGGATTACTTAAAGGATATCGGCTGCGAGGAAATCCAGGGATACTACTATGGCAAGCCGGAACCGATCGATGAAATGTTTGCGCATCTTGCAGAGAAGAACGTTTCGATCGAGCTCCGCAAGTGGCGCCATTTCTATGAAGTTGCCGGGTTCAGCGTGAAGGCGACGGACGTTCCGCTTGAGATCGTGGAGGCGAGTGAAAGCGGCTTTAAGACGTTGTTCATGAATAAGCCATACCGGGAACAGATTTTTGAGGAGAACACGAATCTAACGCTGGAGGAGATCGACAGACGCATCTACCACACGGCTTCCCCGTTGCAGATAAGGTATCGCGAGTTTTTGGAACAGATCAGGAGATCAGAAAAGCCGGAAACGTTTTATTATACAAATGGCGACAATTACATGTGCCTGCGCGCGCAGGTCTTGACGCAAAATGAAGACAGATGTGTCTTCAAGGCATCCCTCTATAACGTGTCGGCTGATCCAAATGCAGACAAGAGAGATTTGCTGGATTCCAGGCTTAGAACGCTGAATCTTTTGTTCCGCGTGATCCTGTTGGGCGATCTGAAGAATCAGACGCTGACGCCGCTCCTTGGCACTTCGCCCAACATGAAGGGACCCCGTCAGACCACGGAAAACGTGAAGGCAAACAATGAACTTTTTGCCGATCAAAACATTTTCCCGACGGAGAGAAACCGTTATCGCAGTTTTGTGGATTTCTCCACGCTTCGCGAGAGAGTGGAAAAATCCATGTTTGGATACATATCCGACGTATTCAGGATCAAACAGCAGGACGGCACGTACCGGATGGGTGAGATTTCCCTGATGCTCATTCCCGGAACGAACGGACAGGAATTCCTTTACTGCGTGAAGCCGTATTTTGACATGCGGGAAAAGGAAAACCAGGACGCGGACGAACGCTTTGCGGGAGGAAAATTTGCAGGCAGTCCCTATGGGGACGGGCAATTCCTTGCTGATGATAAGCACGCTCTTGAAAATGCGATCACGCAGGAAAATTATCTCCGCTTGATCTGTGAAAACATGCTCTGGGATGCCAGCGTTAAGTTTTTCTGGAAGGATACGGAGAGAAGGTATCTTGGCGCCAGCCAGGCATTTTTGGATTATTTTGGCATTCAGTCCATGGATGAGATCATCGGGAAAACGGATGAAGAGCTACGCTGGTTCGTGAATGAAACGCCGTCCAAAAATGATGACCTGTTGGTTCTTCAAAGGGGCGTTCGCATCGGTGACAAGCCACATCAGTGTATAGCCAAGGGCGGAATAAGAACCATTTTGGCCACCAAGTTGCCCATTCACAATCGCGGGCTGATCGTCGGATTGGTAGGTTTCATTGTCGACAGGGACAGGAAACTTGCAGACCTGCAGATCGAGCTTGGAGCGCTGAGAAAGGATCCGGTGACGGGGTTGAATGACGCGCATGCGTGGGCAGATGCCCTGATCGATTATGCGATCCAATACCATGACAGGGGACGCAATTACGGCGTGATCCTGCTTCGGAACGAGAAGCATGCCAGGATCGTGGACACGTACGGGGAACAGTTTGCAAACCAGGTGCTTCGCCAGATGGGAAAGGTGATCGTAAATGCAGTCGGACAAAACTGCGTGGTCGCCAGGGTGAAGGGATCCGTTTTTGCGGTGCTGACTTCCGTTACGGATGATGCTGAGTTTGTCGGATTGAAGGACGAACTTCAAGAGAAGCTTTCCACAATGAATTCCGTGGACGGAAACCCGATCACGACGCGGATCAACGCGTCGGTGAACGTCCGCACGCGGGAAGGCGTGACGGATGAAAATATTTATGACAGTGCCCTTCGGGAGGTGCTGGACGAAAAAGATTAACGGAGGAAAGAAACATGGCGAATCCTATTTTGCCGCTTTGGGAATGCATACCTGACGGGGAGCCGCGAGCATTTGGAGAAAGGGTGTATCTGTACGGTTCGCATGACCGCTTTGGATGCGACAAATTTTGTGACTATAAGTTAAAGGCTTGGAGCGCATCCATTCATGACCTAAATCATTGGACGTGTCACGGACATATTTTCCAGACTAGGCCTGATACGGATCATCCCTCCAGCGTTCCGCATACGGACCATGAATTATATGCACCGGACGTGGTGACAAAGGATGGAAAATATTATCTCTATACCTATATTGCGGGATCTAAGGGCTGCGTCAGCGTGAGCGACCGTCCCGAGGGACCGTTCCGCTTCCTTTCGACCTACGAGTATGCGCCGGAAGATGCCGGAGATGACGGCGTTTACAATGACCCCGGCGTTCTGGTGGATGATGACGGAAGGGTATACGTATATTATGGGTTTGAAGGCTCCAACATGAATGAATTAGACGGAGACAGCATGTATAAGGTCATTCCCGGCAGTCTTAAGAAAAGCGTGATCGACGACCGTCAGGAAGTGCCTTCGCCCAAGCGCTTTTATGAGGCAAGCTCTCCCAGAAAGATCGGGGATACCTATTACTTGATCTATTCCCCCAGAAAGGGCAGCAGGCTGGACTATGCCACTTCGGATTCCCCCACCGGACCGTTTACGTATCGCGGTTATATTATTGACAACGGCGTGGATTATCCGGGCGGAAATAACCATGGTTCCCTTTGTAAGATTGGCGACCAGTGGTACGTCTTTTATCACCGCATGACAAATGGCACGATGTTTTCAAGGCGTGCCTGCGTGGAGAAGGTGACGATCCTGCCGGATGGCACCATCCCTCCCGTTGAGATGACTTCCCTGGGCTTTGAGGAGTCGCTTTCGCCCTATGAGCCCGTAAAGGCAGAGATTGCCTGCGTGCTGAAGGGAGATTGCTTTGTGACGGAGAAGGACGTATTCCGCCGCGTGATCACCCAGGTCAAGGACGGATGCGTCATCGGATATAAGTATTTTGATTTCGGGGAAGATGATTCCTCGAAGACCATGGAGCTGGCAGTCAAGGTCGTTGGCACGGGTTGCAAGGGAAAGCTTCACGTCTTGATCGACGGAACCGAGACGGAGGAAAAGGATTGCGCGGAAGCGAAGCTAACGCCGGATGACGGAAGGTTTGCAGAAGACGGAACGGAGATCGTCGAGTATTCGACGGAGGGCGAAAAGAAGCTCGGAAAAGAGATCGGCGTCGTGGAAATCGGACTTGGGGACGGAATCTATCGCGCGAGAGTGGAGAACGTGACCGGGCGTCACGCCCTGTATTTTAAGGCAGACCTGGGACTTCCCAAGGGAGCTTGGACGAGCAGCTTCTTTGAGGGAAGGGCGATCTGTGAATTGGAAGAATTTGTGTTCTTGAAATAAATATGACGAAAGCTGGGAAACAAAGAGATGAGTTTGATCAAAGAACAGGTACTGCAGAAGTTTCAGGAAATTTTTGGCGCGGATGAGGGAGCAAAGGCATATTTTGCGCCTGGCCGCGTAAACTTGATAGGGGAGCACACGGATTATAACGGCGGTCACGTCTTTCCGTGCGCCCTGACCATCGGCACTTACGGCGTTGCAAGAAAGCGGGAGGATGACAAGCTTCGCTTTTATTCCATGAATTTTGGGGAGCTGGGCGTCATTGAATCATCCCTAGGAGAGTTCGTTCCAGGCGGGGATAAGAACTGGACGGCGTATCCCAAGGGCGTGATGTGGGCATTTGAGCAAAAGGGCATGAAGATGCCGGCGGGTCTGGACTTGCTCCTGTTTGGCAACATTCCCAATGGTTCCGGACTTTCTTCCTCGGCATCGGTGGAAGTGCTCACGGGTGCGATCCTGCGGGATCTGTTTGGATTTGACGTGACCAATCAGGATCTGGCGTTGATCGGCCAGTTCTCGGAGAATAAATATAACCTGGTGAACTGCGGCATCATGGATCAGTTTGCCATCGCCATGGGTAAGAAGGACAACGCCATTTTCCTTGATACGGCAGATCTTAGCTTTGAATACGCACCCATCAAGCTGGACGGGGCAAAGATCGTGATCTCCTGCAGTAATAAAAAGCGCGGACTCGGGGATTCCAAGTATAACGAAAGAAGAAGCGAGTGTGAAACGGCGCTGGCGGAGCTGCAAAAAGTCGTTCAGATCAAGAGCCTTGGAGAGTTAAGCGAAGAGCAGTTCGAGAAATACAAGGACGCCATTCAGGATGACGTTCGCAGAAAACGCGCAAAACATGCCGTATATGAGAATCAAAGGACCTTGAAGGCCGTCGCGGCGCTGAAGGCAGGCAATCTGGCAGAATTTGGCGAACTGATGAATGCTTCCCACGTTTCCCTGCGGGACGACTATGAGGTGACGGGAATCGAGTTGGATACCCTCGCGGAAGAGGCGTGGAAGATTCCGGGCGTCATTGGATCCCGCATGACGGGCGCCGGCTTTGGAGGCTGCAGCGTCAGCATCGTGAAGGATGAGGCCGTGGATGCCTTTATTCAGGGCGTTGGCGAGGCATACAAGAAAAAGATTGGCTATGCTGCCGATTTCTACGTGGTAGAGATCGGGGACGGCCCAAGGATCTTGTAACGAAAGCCAGAGGTCTTGGGAAGTTTTACTTGTCAAATCTAAGGAATTCGGCTATAATATCTGTTCAGAATACGTGGACGTAGGAAAAAGTAGCAAGGATCGTTTGCGGATCCTTGGCAAAGGAGTAAAGATGATCAATTTCAACAGCAGAAAAACGAAGAAGACTATCGCGACAGTCATCGTGATCCTTCTTGTGATCGCCATGGTTGTTCCGCTGATTTTGTCTTTTGTATGACGGATGCCTTGTAAGACGTTCGTCGCGGAATGGAAGTAAGAGGCAGGAAATGAAAAAGTTTTTTAGGTGGGGCGCCCTGTTATGCAGTGTTGCCATGACGTTATGCATGGGAAACGTTTCCCGTGCGTCAGCCCTTACCATACCAGAAGGCATTTATGCCGAGCAGGATTCTCTTGCGGGAATGACGCAGGAGGAAGCGGAAGCCATGATCCGGGAAAAGGTTGCCCAAATGGGGAACAGCAAAGTGACGCTGGTTGCGGCTGGCGGCCACGAGATCACGGTGACTGCGGATGCCCTTGGCATCTCCTGGGCAAATTTGGAATTTGTCCGGGAAGCGGCTGCCCTTGGCACGGAAGGTAACGTGATCCAGCGTTATAAGACGATCAAGGATCTTCAATTTGAGAATAAAGTGTATGATATCAAGCTGGATTTTGACGTAAACGCCATCAACGAGCTGTTGGTCAGCGAGTGCGTAAAATATGATCAAAAGCCAGTTGACGCAACGCTTGCCAAGGTTGGTGACGAATTTCAGATCACGGTAGGCCAGGTTGGCTATGAACTGGACGTGGAGTCCTCCATCGACGTGATCTATGATTACATGGAAAACTCGTGGGACGGTAGGGATTGCCGCATCGCGCTGAACGTGGCGGAGGAGCATCCCCGCGGAACGGCGGCGCAGCTGGCGGAAGTTCGGGACCTGCTTGGCAGTTTTACCACGAGCTACAAGACTTCCAATGCGAACCGAAGCGGAAACGTGGCGAATGGTTGCAGCAAGATCAATGGAACCTTGCTTTATCCGGGAGACGTATTTTCGGCAACGGATACGGTTTCGCCCTTTACGGCGGCGAACGGCTATGCCATGGCGGGAGCTTATCTGAACGGTAAGGTGGTTGACAGCATGGGCGGCGGCATTTGCCAAGTGTCCAGCACGCTGTACAACGCAGTACTCCTTGCCGAACTGGAAGTGATCGAGAGGAATCCGCACTCCATGAGCGTAACCTACGTTGACCTGTCTGCGGACGCAGCCATTGCAGAGGGAGCAGGAAAAGATTTTAGATTTGTAAATAACCTTGATTATCCCATCTACATTGAAGGGATCACAAAGGATAAAAAGATCACGTTCAACATTTACGGCAAGGAAGAACGCCCTGAAAACCGTAAGGTGCGTTATGAGAGTGAAATGCTCGAGAAGATCGAACCGACGGTCGACCTGATCACGGCGGACGCCTCGAAGCCCCTTGGCTACGTGTCAACGGAAGCGGCGCACATCGGATACAAGGCCAGACTTTGGAAGATCGTAACGGTGGACGGCAAGGAAGTGAGCCGGGAGGTTGTCAACAACAGCAAGTATACGGTGTCGCCGAGAAGGGCCGTGGTGGGAGTTGCGACGGATTCCGCATATAAATATGAGGAGATCATGGCGGCCATTGGCACCTATGATCTAGAGCACGTAAGAGTCGTGATCGGACTTTTGCAGGCACAATAGAGAGAGGGATCGGGAAATGCCCGATGACGGGATGGTAAGGCATGAGAACTGGAAAGCTTCCGGAGAGTGCTCTAAAGCGCTCCGTGTTGAAACAAGTTCATACGGGAAATCATAAGATTAGCCATTCTTTCTCTGACAAGATTTTAGAAAATACGAAAGGCGCAGCCATAGGGTCGGACTGCGCTTTTTTTGCGGCTTCCAGCGGGCAAATTCTCGCATGGTGTGCCCAGGAGGCTGCAGTCGCGGGCAAGGCAGGTGCGGAAGAAGCGGCTGCCATAGTACAAAAATGTGCCAATAATCTGGCAGCGGCCGGTGCGAGACCCGCATCTGCCCAAATATCGATCATGCTTCCGGAGGAATGCGAGGAAGCAGTCATAAAGGAAATTATGACGGCGGTGACTGAGGCCTGTGTCTCTGTTGGAATGGAGATTGCAGGAGGTGACACGAACGTCACTTTTGCAGTTTCAGTTCCGGTCATCACCGTGACGGCCATTGGAATCACCAGCGCAGAGGACATGCATGACCTTAGCATGGCAAAGGCAGGACAGGATCTGATCCTGACGAAATGGATCGGACTGGAAGGAACGGCGGTCTTGGCAAAGACTTATCGGGAAAAGCTTCTGGAAAGGTATCCAGCCTATCTTGTTGAGGAAGCTGCAGGCTTTGGAAAGTGTCTGTCCGTTGCCGAAGAAGCGAAGGTCGCGGGAGAAAATGGCGCAATGGCCATGCATGACCTGTCCCAGGGCGGCGTTTTTGGTGCCCTTTGGGAGCTCGCTGAAGGGGCTGGGCTTGGTCTTGAGGTAGACCTGAAAAAGATCCCCATTCGCCAGGAGACCGTAGAGGTTTGCGAGGTTTGCGGCGTAAATCCCTACGAGATGCCAAGCGGCGGAAGCCTTCTTGTGACGGCTGATGACGGGGAGGCGGTCGTTCATGCGCTGGAGCTTTCCGGAATTCCGGCAGCAGTGATCGGAAAACTGACGGACAAGCAGGACAGGATCCTCCGGAAGGAAGAGGAAATCAGATTCTTAGACAGACCAAAGGGAACGAATCCCATTATTCAAATAAAAGGAGAGAGTTTATCATGAATGAAGCATTGAAAGAGGAACTTTTGAAGCTGATCGAAAGAAACAGCCGCATAGACTTAAAGGAATTAGCGGTGCTTGTTGGCGCCGAGGAAATTGACGTGGTAAATGCCATGGAAGAGATGGAGAAGGATGGCACCATCTGTGCGTATCACACGCTGATCAACTGGGAGAAGACCTCCATTGAGAAGGTGACGGCGCTCATCGAGGTTCGAGTAACGCCCCAGAGAGGTCAGGGCTTTGATTCCATCGCCGAGAGAATCTATAATTATCCCGAGGTTAGAAGCCTGTATCTGCTGTCTGGCGGCTTTGACCTGATGGTTATCCTTGAGGGAAAGACTCTTCGTGAGGTGAGCTCCTTTGTTTCCGAAAAGCTCGCGACCATGGATACGGTCCTTAGCACCACGACGCACTTTATCCTGAAGAAATACAAGGATCACGGCACCATTATGACCAGCAAAAAAATTGACGAAAGAGAGATGATCACGCCATGAGAAATCCGTTATCAGATACGATCGTACAGATCAAACCCTCCGGCATCCGCAAATTCTTTGACATTGTCAGCGAGATGAAGGACGCCATTTCCCTTGGCGTAGGCGAGCCGGATTTTGATACCCCTTGGCACGTAAGGGAAGAGGGCATTTACTCCCTCGAGAAGGGAAAGACGTTCTATACCTCTAACTCCGGAATCAAGGAGCTCCGGGTGGAGATTTGCAATTACTTAAAGCGCAGCCAGAACGTTACTTATGATCCCATGAAGGAAGTGATCATCACGGTGGGCGGCTCCGAGGCCATTGACATCGGATTTCGCGCCATGATCAATCCCGGGGACGAGGTTTTGATCCCTCAGCCCAGCTACGTTTCCTACGAGCCCTGTGCCATTTTGGCTGGCGCAAAGCCCGTGATCATTAACCTAAAGGCGGAAAACGAATTCCGCTTGACCGCTGCTGAGTTGGAAGAGGCGATCACGGAGAAGACGAAGCTCCTGATCCTGCCATTCCCCAACAATCCGACGGGTGCCATTATGGAAAAATCGGATCTTGAGGCAGTGGCTGAGGTCGT
Source organism: Lachnospiraceae bacterium (assembly GCA_017552985.1). Lineage (GTDB taxonomy): Bacteria > Bacillota > Clostridia > Lachnospirales > Lachnospiraceae > Acetatifactor. The sequence continues at coordinate 77,270 of JAFZNO010000013.1, read as the reverse complement.
AAAGAAACATGACATCTATGTCATGTCTGACGAGATCTATGCAGAACTGACCTATAAGGGAAAGCACGTATCCATTGCAAGCCTGCCTGGCATGCAGGAGCGCACCATTCTCATCAATGGTTTTTCTAAGGCATACGCCATGACGGGTTGGAGACTGGGTTATGCCTGCGGACCGGAAGCCATCATCAAGCAGATGACCAAGATCCATCAGTTTGCGATCATGTGCGCACCCACGACCAGCCAGTATGCGGCAGTGGAAGCGTTAAAGAACGGGGATGCGGACGTGGCAATGATGCGCGAGTCCTACAACCAAAGAAGAAGATTCCTCATCAATGCCTTTAAGGAGATGGGTTTGGAGTGCTTTGAGCCCTTTGGCGCCTTTTACATCTTCCCCTGCATTAAGGAATTTGGCATGACCAGCGACGAGTTTGCCACGAGATTCCTTGAGGAGGAGAAGGTTGCAGTCGTTCCCGGCACGGCATTCGGTGACTGCGGCGAGGGATTCCTTCGCATTTCCTACGCATATTCTTTGGAGAAGCTGAAGCTTGCGATCGGAAAGCTCGAGCATTTCATCACGAAGCTCAGGGCTGAGAAGAATGAGAGTGTCAGAGTATGAAAATAGTACTGCATCAGCCGGAAATCCCGGCAAATACGGGAAACATCGGGCGGACCTGCGTGGCAACGAATTCTGCATTACATCTGATCGAGCCGCTGGGTTTCCGGCTGAATGAGAAAGAGATCAAACGGGCCGGAATGGATTACTGGGAGCATTTGGACGTCCACCGGCACATGAATTACCAGACCTTCCTGGAGGAGATCAAGGAAGACCTTGAAGCGCATCCGGACGCCAAGATCTGGTATTGCACCACAAAGGCGGAGAAGTCCTACACGGACGTGAAAATTGGTCCGGAGGATTATCTGATGTTTGGGAAGGAAAGCGCGGGAATCCCAGAGGAAATCCTTGTGGAGAACCGCACGCAGTGCATCCGGATTCCCATGGCACCGACGATCCGTTCCTTGAACTTATCCAATTCCGTGGCGATCGTTTTGTATGAAGCGCTTCGCCAAAATGAGTTTCAAGGTTTACTTCAGGCAGGAGAACTGCACCGTCTAAAGTGGCAGGAGGAAGGTTGATTTGGCAGCCTATGCATTCCGTTTATTTGTTACGATGCTCGCAAGCCTTCCGGTCTACGTTTTGTTTCGATATCTAGTGCTCTCGCGCAGGGCAAAGCGTCTCGGGGAAAAAGCGGGTACCGCCAAAGTGAAGTTGACTTTCAATAAGCTCAGAGAACTGTGTCTGGGCTTATTTGTTGTCTTTATGATGGCGCTGCTTGTGTTTGTATGGCAGGGGACGATCCATTCGCCGGCGGTGATGCTCCGGATCGTAAAGCAGCGGATCCTTTACGGAGAGGGGATCAATCTGGTTCCGTTTCGCACCATCAGGAATTATTACAGAACCTTTGGCGTGCGCGGGAATCTGTTTGGCATCAATATCCTGGGGAACGTCCTTATGTTTGTTCCTTGGGGATTTGGACTTTTGCTCCTCTGGAAGAAGAACCGCCATTTTGGAAGGCTGTTATGTTTTGCAGCCCTTTTGCCGATCTTTATTGAGTTCACGCAGCTTTTTATCGAGCGACAGGTGGACGTGGATGATTTTATCTTAAATTTTCTGGGTGGCACGTTGGGAGGATTGCTGTTCTTTCTCTTGGCAAAGATCTTCCCGAAATTGAAAACGGCGGCACTGTGACGAATTACGGGAGGAAACGATATGGGAAAGATTGCAGACAATATGGTTCGCGAAAAAGCGATCACAAGGACGAGCATCATTGGAATATGCACCAACGTATTTCTTGCGGCGTTTAAGGCGGGAGCAGGCTTGGTGGCAGGATCCATCTCCATTGTTTTGGATGCCGTCAACAATCTGACTGACGTCCTTAGTTCCGTGATCACCATTTTGGGCATCAAGCTGGCGAAGAAAAAGCCGGACGAAAATCACCCTTACGGCTATGGCAGGATTGAGTATTTCAGCACGATCTTGATCGCGCTGATCGTTTTTGCCGCGGGCGTTGCTTCCCTGGTGGAATCGGTGAAGAAAATCATCTCGCCGTCCATGCCGGAGTATTCCCTTGTGACCGTCATTATCATCATTACTTCCGTTATTACGAAGCTGATCCTTGGCCGCTTTGTCAAAGGCCAGGGCGAGAAATATGCTTCGGACGCGTTGGTTGCGTCCGGTTCCGATGCGAGCTTTGATGCCATCATTTCTGCTTCCACGCTGGTTGGCGCGGCGATCACTTATTTTCTTCAGTATTCCGTGGACGGGATCATCGGTGCGATCATCTCGGCATTCATCGTGAAGGCAGGCTTTGAAATGATGACGGAGGCACTCAGTCACGTGATCGGGAAGCGCCCCGAGAGTGCCATCACGGGAGAGATCAAGCAGACGGTAAACGCCATTCCGGGCGTGCTTGGAACCTATGACCTGATCCTGCATAACTATGGTCCCGACTCCGCCATTGGCAGCCTCCACGTTGAGGTGGACGGGAAAATGACTGCAACGGAGCTCCATGCGTTAACGCAGAAGGTGCAGCGCGCCGTATTGGAGAAATTTCATATTTTCGTGACCGTCGGAATTTATGCAGTCGATCAGGAAAATGAAGAAAAAACGAGCATGCGTGAGAAAATCGGGGAAATCAGTAAGAGTCACGAGGGCGTGTTAAACTGCCATGGCATTTTTATCGACCTCGGCGAGAAGAGGCTATCCTTTGACGTGACCATGGACTTCAGCATTCAGGACAAACTCAAGATGAGTGAGACGATCAAAAAGGAAGTGGAGACGGCGTATCCGGGATACTTGGTGAACGTCAACTGCGATACAAATTATAGTGAATAAATTAAAAAATAGCAAAAATTGGTAAAAGTGATTGACATATTAGGAAACTGTCTGTATAATCTGATTGTGTCGGCGTAAGTTGTTTGCTGACTTGTAACTGTTAACCGTGCATCGCCATTCGGCGGGAAAGGAGGTAATAAGATGTTCATTCGCGTACGTAGATTTGACAACGTTTATAGCTATCATTATACCTCCTGGAGACGCGTAAAATAGCACGGTAGGCTTCATTTCCCATGGGATTTCCATGGCTATGGAAAACTATAGAAAATCGCTAATTTACCCTGGTACCGGAAGGTATCAGGGCTTTTTTTTGCGACATGGAAGGGAGTGAGGCTTATGTTTCAGATTAAAAACGTAACGCTTATACATAAAAAAGATCTTAGAACAATTTTGGAAGATTTTTCTCTCGTCTTGAATGACGGGGACAAGGCCGTGATGATCGGCGAGGAGGGAAACGGAAAATCCACCCTGATGAAATGGATCTATGATCCGGAACTGGTGGAGGATTACGTGGAATCCAAGGGGGAAAAGGCACTCGGCGGTGAGAAATTAGGGTATCTTCCACAGGAGTTGCCGGACATTGAAAAGAAGAAAACGGTTTGCGAGTATTTTATGGCTTGTCCGGAATTCCTGGATCAAACGCCGAAGGAACTGTCTAAGATGACAAAGGATTTTGGGGTAGAACCGGAGTTTTTCTATCGGGAGCAGGAGATGCAAACGCTTTCCGGCGGAGAGCGGGTGAAGGCGCAGATGATGCGCATCCTGATGGAGAAGCCAAGCATTCTTCTTTTGGATGAACCCTCCAATGACATTGACATCGAGACGCTGGAGCTCATGGAGAGTCTGATGAATGATTGGAAGCACGCGGTGCTGTTCATCTCCCATGATGAGACGCTGATCGAGCATACGGCTAACCGGGTGATCCATTTTGAGCAGATCCGGAGGAAGACCAAGTGCCGCCATACCGTGGCAAACGTGCCTTATCGGCAATACGTGGAAGAACGCCTGCATAATTTCGAAAAGCAGGAACAGATGGCGATCACGGATCGAAAAGAAAAGGAAATCCGTGAAGCCAAATATCGTAAGCTTCTGCAGCAAGTAGAGCATGCACAGGGGACTGTATCCAGACAAGCGCCATCCGTGGGGAAAAATCTTAAGGACAAAATGCATTTTGTTAAGTCCATGGGAAAGCGTTTTGAGAGAATGGATGAGAACATGACGGAGATGCCCGAGCAGGAGGAAGCCATTTTCTTTAAGCTTGGGGACAAAAACAGCGAGATCCCGTCTGGGAAATGGGTGCTTCAATATGAGCGCCCGGCATTACCGACGGCGGATGGCAGCAGGGTTTTAGCTAAGGATCTTGAGCTAAAGATCAAGGGCTCGGAAAAGATTGGGATCATTGGAACGAATGGATGCGGGAAAACGACGCTGCTGTCAGAAATTGCCAAGGAGCTATTGGAAAGAAAGGATCTCCACGCGGAGTACATGCCGCAGAATTATGAGGCACTTTTGGACATGAACGAGACGCCTGTAGATTTTCTCGATACAACGGGAGATAAGGAGGAGCGGACGAGGATCCGTACCTATTTGGGGTCACTAAAATATACGGCGGACGAGATGGAGCATCCCATTAGGGAACTTTCCGGCGGGCAAAAGGCAAAGGTGCTATTGTTAAAGCTTAGCATGTCGGGTGCGAACGTGTTGATCTTGGATGAGCCGACGAGAAACTTTTCACCATTGTCAGGACCCGTGATCCGCAAGATGTTGCGGGAATTTCCCGGCGCAATCATCAGCGTGTCCCATGACCGGAAATACCTTTCGGAAGTGTGTGACAAGGTTTATCGCCTGACGCCGGAAGGATTACGGGTCAAGAGGGACGGTTCTTTGTGACCCAAAATAATTTGAAGGGGGACAAAAAGTGGGTCAACAAGAACCGTCCCCGTTGACCCAGAAGGAGAAATATGAATCAGATTGGAACGAAGACAATAGAGACGGAGAGATTGATTTTAAGAAGGTACGTTGCTGCTGATGCGGAGGACATGTACCGAAACTGGGCGGGGGACCCGGAGGTGACGAAGTTCCTCTCCTGGCCGACGCATCCAAACGCGGAATTCACCAAGAGCCTTTTGGAGAAGTGGGTCACCTATTATGACGAGGGCCGAACCTACAATTGGGGCATTACCCTAAAGGGCGAGGATCACGTCATCGGAAACATTGCAGTGGTGGAGCGCGAGGAGCGAACCCGTTCTTATGAGATCGGTTACGCGCTTGGCAAAGCCTTTTGGGGACGCGGCATCATGCCGGAGGCACTGAAGGCCGTGATCGCCTATCTGTTTGAGGGCGAAAAGGACTTAAACCGCATCATTGCCACCCATGACGTTAGAAACAAGAAATCCGGGCGCGTGATGCAAAAAGCCGGCATGCATTTTGACGGCGTGCTCCGCGCTTCGAAGAAGAATAATCTGGGGATGCATGATACGGCGTATTATTCTGTTTTACGGTCGGACCTGGTGACGGAAAAGCAATGTGAGGAGCTCTTTCTGGAGATGCACCCAGGCTTTTTTGAAAGGGAGTATATCCGCAAGATTCCGGTAGGGGAGGAGGCTTCGGAAATGATCCTCCGTCTGCAGGAATTTGAGGAAAGCACGTATGAGAAGACTTTCCCGGAGGAAGTTACCTTTGGATACTACGAGGGAAGCTTTGAGGAGTTATTAGATGCGGTTCGCAAAGTGATTCCGCATTGGGTACCGTTATTTTCTGAGCAAGCCCGCACATACTGCGGATTTGTGAACGGAAAAATTGCCAGCTTTTGCATGATCGAGGACTTTGGCGAACACGTGGTGAATGGCGAGAAGTGGAAGATCGGAGGTCCCGGGTGCGTTGGTACCGTGCCGGAATACCGACAGCGCGGAATCGGCCTGACCATGGTGCGGAACGTCACGAAGATCCTAAAAGACGAGTTTTATGATTATGGTTATATTCATTATACCTATGAAACAAATTGGTACGCAAAACTTGGATATCAGGCGTTCCTAAGATGGAATGGGAAAGGTTTTGTAAATCCCAGATTGTAGAAAGCATCTGGAATTTGACTATATAACAGGAGGATGGATGAGATGGTAATGTTTTTAAGACTTAGGAATATCTGATCGCCGGAAGCCGTTGATAAATGGTTTCCAGCAGATCTCACGAAAGATGAAGAAACTTGTGAACTGTGAAACAATTTATCAAAAAGGAGAAAAATCATGATATTCCAAGACAATATAATTAAAAAGTATTTAGAAAACGTATATTTTATCGCAGGAACGCCCTGCGGCGGAAAGACGACGGTCTCAAGGGCCCTCAGTAAGAAATATGGGATCCCTGTTTATGACATTGATGAGCGCTTTGAAGAGCATCAGCGCATGTCGGATCCCGTATCGCAGCCCTCGATGAACTGGCAGTTTAAGGATGCGGATGAGTTTTTTGGACGGAGCGTGGAAGAATACCGCTCCTGGCTGCTGAAGAACACGCGGGAGCAGCTGGATTTTGTGCTTTTGGATCTAATGCGGCTGTCTCAAAACGGCAAGATCATTTGTGACTGCCATCTGACGCTGGAACAAGCGGCGCAGGTCACGGAGCCTTCGCGGATGGCATTTATGATCAAGAAGCCGGTAAATCTTGTGGATGAGTACTGCAACCGCGCGGATCATCAGGGCTTTAGCGATTTCATCCACAGCGCGACGGACGTGGAAAAGGCCAAGAGAACCTGCAACGAGACGCTGTTATCACTTAATGAAAAGTTTTATGAGGACGTAAAGGCGAGCGAGTATTTCTGGCTTGAGCGAGATGACAAAAGGAGCGTCGAGGAAACGGCTGAGCTCGTGGCAAAGCATTTTGGAATTGAGACGGAGGGCGCTAAGGCAGGGGTACTTAGACATGAGGCGGAGACGCGAGACGTTCAGATCGTACGGGTCACGAAGGACACGCCTTTTGCAGAAGAATTCCTGCAGTTCGTGGAGAATTGCTCCTGGACGGAGGTCAGAGACCATATTGCAGGCTTGATCCGTAACTGGGAATTCACGGACTGGGAGACCATGTTTGCGGCGGTAGCGGACGGTAAGATCGTCGGCATGACTTCACTCTTAAAGACGGATTACTATCCCTTGCCGGAAATCTTCCCTTGGGTGTCCTGCGTCTTTGTGGAAAAGGAATGCCGTGGCAGGCGCATCAGCGAAAAAATGATCGCCGCGGCCAACGAATACGCGAAGTCCCTGGGGTTTGAGAAAACCTATGTTCCCACGGAATTTATGGGATTCTATGAAAAATATGGGTATTCCTACGTAAAGGACGTGGTCAACTACGGAGGCGGCACGGATCGTCTTTACGTGAAGGGAATCTAAGCGTAAGACGCCTAACCTTTGCGGAATGGCAACCACTATATGAGGGGGTGATCGTTTGAATTATTTTATAGAGGGAATTCAAGGCGCCGGTAAGAGCACCTTGACGGGAAGGCTTGCGGAGAAGCTGCCTGACTGTCACGTGTTCCGGGAGGGAGATTACAATCCCGTGGAACTGGCATGGTGCTCTTACCTGACAAAAGAACAATATGAAGCGGTGCTCGGTAAGTATGCGGAGATTGCTGACGAAATCAGAGCGAATACCACCGTTGAGCGCGTTTTTGCAACTGAGGGCATGAGCGCGGACAGGAATGCGGAAGACCGTTACGTGCTTACTTACACGAGAATCCTGACGGATATTCCCGGATTTCATAAGGATCTGGAGCAATACGAGATTTACAACGGCCGCGTGGACAGAGAGACCTTCCGGCAGATCATTTTTTCCAGGTATGCGAAGTGGCACGGGGACAATCAGGTTTTCGAGTGCTCCATCTTTCAAAACATTGTGGAGAACCAGATCCTGTTCTTTGAGATGACGGACGATGAGATCGTGGAGTTCTACAAGGAGTTGGCACAAGTGATCCAGGTGGAGAATTATAAGATCCTGTACCTGGACGTGCCATGGGTGGCGGGAGCGCTGGAGATCATACGCAAGGAACGCGTGGACGCGGAGGGAAATGAAATGTGGTTCCCGCTGATGCTGGGATTCCTTGAGGATTGTCCTTATGGCAAACGCCATGGATTAAAGGGCTTTGACGGCCTGGTGAAGCATTTGGAGCACAGGAAAGATTTGGAGCTCCGGATCCTGCGGGAGGTATTCCCGGAGCACGCCGTGGTATTAACGTCAAAACAGTACGCGTTGGAAACGTTAGATCTGTAAAAAATAATAAAGCAGGAAAGAAGGATGAGACTGACCTGCTGACAGTTCTGCAAGAATCGTTATGGTGGAGGGGTTTTGATGAAGGTGTTATTCTTTGACGTTGGCTATACGCTGGTTGATGAGAGTGCCGTCTGGGAGCAGCGATGCAAAACGCAGGCGGAAACGGAAGAAGCGAAGAAATTAGGGCTGACGGCGGCGGATCTCTATCATGAAGTTGAGAAGGCCTCCATCGCCGGTCTCCCGCAGTACCGGACGGTCATCGATAAGTTCCGTTTCAAGGAGACGGCGCGGTATCAGCATGAGCTGGAAACGCTTTATGAGGATGCGCCGACAGTACTGAAAACATTGGCTGGGAAGTATGAGCTTGGCGTCATAGCGAACCAGAGTGACGGCCTGGAGAAAAGGCTGGAGGAGTTTGGCATCCGGCAGTATTTTACTTACGTGGTCTCTTCCTGGGACGTGCAGATGATGAAACCGGACGTGCGAATCTTTGAGCATGCGTTGAAGCTGGCAAAGTGCCGGCCGGAGGAGGCTTACATGATCGGAGACCGGATTGACAATGACGTAATCCCGGCGAAGTCCATTGGCATGAAGACCATTTGGGTGAAGCAGGGATTGGGAGGATTGCAGGAAGCTTTGGCAAAGGAGAATGCACCGGATTTTACCGTGGAAAGTTTGTCAGAGCTTCTGGAAATCCTTTAAGATCAAGGGCAAACATAAATGAAAAAGTAAAAGGTTCTAAAAGGGGGCATGTGGATTGACAAGTATTTTAGAGAAGGCAAAAGCCTTTTATGATTTAGAGAATTGTGAGTTAGAACAGGTGGGCGGACATGACGGCGGAAGAAATCTTGTCTATGTCTGCAAACAAAAGGATGAAAAGAAATACGTATTAAGAATTTCCGCGCTGGGTGACAGGACCATGGAGGAATATGAGGCGGAGACGGAGTTCGTGCATTACCTTGCGGAAAACGGGGCATCCGTTGCGGACGTGATCCCTTCGAGGAATGGAAAACTCGTGGAACGTACGGAAGAAAACGGGACGGAATGTTTTGTTTCCCTGTTTGCGTATGCAAAGGGAGTGCTCCTTTCCGATCAAGGCTATCGCTATCGTGAGGGGGCGCCGCTCTCTGAGCTGTTTTACAACATGGGAAAGACGATCGGAGCGATCCACAGGCTTTCGAAGCAATATCGGCCGGTGCACAAAAGGCAGCAGTATTTTGACAAGTACAACGTGGACGATATCGGTAAGGTAATCCCGGAGACCTATGCTGAACTGAAAGCTGCCATTGCGGATCGCTTGGAGAAGTTCAAGGCTCTGCCCATGGATCCGGAGAGCTACGGGCTGGTGCATTTTGATTTTAGCGACGGAAATTATCACGTGGATTATAGTGACGGTGCGATCACAACCTTTGATTTTGACAACTGCATTTACTGCTGGTATATGTTTGACCTCGCACACCTTTGGACCCACGGCGTTGGCTGGTGCACGTGGATCGAGGACGGGGAAGAGCGCCTTAAGTACATGAAGGAGAAGTATTTTGCAGTGGTCCTTGAGGGGTACCGGAGTGAGACGGATCTTCCGGAAAGCCTGCTAGAGAAATTGACGCTCTTTATCGACATGGTGCTGATCGAAGGCATTGTGGACGAGTTTGAGTGCGCCGCAAGGGAAGGCGAGGAGCCGGATCCTGAGGACATGGAAGATTACGTAAAGTGCCTGGTGGAAGACATTCCATACGCAGGCGTCGGGGTAGATTTGTAAAGGCCGGCTTTCGTTTGGAAACGGGAGAGGCCATAAGCTTTAACGGAGGAACGGGAACATGACGGAGAAGGTTCGTTTTTTGGAAGAGATCGGAGCAAACGGCCATGTGGCTTTGAACGTATTGCAGTATGACGGGTGGCTTCTGCGGTTTACAAATGGTTACACCAGCAGGGCCAATTCGGTTTGCGTGCTCTACCCGTCCACGAGACCCGTGGATGAGAAAATCGCATACTGTGAGAAGTGCTATGCCAGTCAAGGCTTGCCGACGATCTTTAAGGTGACGGACCTGGATAAGGAGTTTTCAGACCTGCTCGCAAGGCGCGGTTATCAGATCGTAACGCCGACGGACGTCATGGAGGTTGTCGCGACGGACGCTGAGAATGAGACCCTATGCCATGAAAATGCAGGGAAGGTGAGCGGCGGATGCGGAGAGGTGCATTGCAAGTTTTCTTCCGAGCCATCGGAATGGCTTCCCCATTATTTTGCGTTTGAAAACATTACCGACGAAACAAAGAAAAATACCTTTCAAAAGATGCTTTCGAGGGTGATGATCGATGCATCATATGGTATACTTTATTATGAGGGAGAGCCCGTGGCATGTGCTTCCATCGCGGTGGAGCATGGCTATGCGCTCTTGCATAACGTGATCGTCACTTCCTCCATGCGGGGGAAGGGACTGGGTGAAAAGCTCTGCCGTGCCATGATTGCAAAGGCAAAAGAGATGGGGGCGGATCACGTATTTCTGCAGGTCGTTCAGTCAAACCAGGTGGCGATGAACCTATATAAAAAGTTGGGTTTTCAAAAGGACTATACATATTGGTATATGAAGAAGGCTTAAGTCTTGGGCGATTGACGAAGGCGCCTTACGTTGACACATTGGGGGACGGAAAATGTATTATCATGCATCAAGGACGCAGGGAATCCGGAAATTAGAGCCGCGAATCTCGAATCATAACGTATCGCTCATCTATTTTTCGAAAAAAAGGGAAAACGTGTTGGTTTACTTAAGCAATGCCGTTGAAAAGTATTGCAAAGAGCAAGGTTTTGCGTATGACGGGACATGGTCGAAATGGGGTCCGTACGGGTTTGAAAAGGACGGGAGACTGCGGTTCGAGGAATATTATCCCAATGCCTTGGAGAGCACGTATCGGGGCGTGTCAGGATATGTTTATGAGGCGGCGGAAGTAGTGGATTCCGGGTTTACCTTGCAGATCCCGGATGCGGTGACCAGTGAGATTCCCGTGGACGTGACGGGCACGGAGTTCGTGGCGGATGCGTACGAGGAACTTCTTCGCGCTGAGCGGGAGGGACGGATCACGATCCTGCGGTATGAAAATCTATCGCCGCAAAAGAAGGAGTGGATCCAAAAGACCATGTTACGGGAATATGCGGACGCAAAGGATCATCCGGAATATCAATTCTTTTTGCGCGGCATGTTTCCGGAGCTTTTTTGAGAAGGCTCTTAAGGTTGGCAGGGTATGTTTTTCGTAATGACGGTGAGAAAGGAAAAGTATGGAGATAAGAGAGGGCGACCTGCGCATTCGGGACATCGGGATTGAGGATTGTGAAAAGTTGGCCAGCTGGTGGAATGACGGTAAGGTCATGGCACATGCCGGATTTCCTAACGGATTGGGAACGACGGCTGCGGAAATCTGGGACAAGGTTTCCGGCGACACGGATGATACCAGAAGGCGTATGATCATTGAGTATCAAAACAGTGCGATCGGCGAGACGAATTATTATAATCTCGGAGATCACGTTGCGGAGATTGGAATTAAGATCTGCGACGAAACCTATCAGGAAAAAGGTCTTGGGAAAAAGATCCTCAGCATGCTGATCTCGAAACTGTTTTCGATGGGATATGAAAGGATCATCTTAAACACCAACTTAAAAAACACCAGGGCGCAGCACGTTTATGAGCAGTTGGGATTTCAAAAGGTCCGGACGTGCATGGATTCCTGGACGGATCAGGTTGGCGTGCTTCAATCCTTTGTGGATTATGAGTTGGTACCGGAAAATTTTGTAGATTTCAGATAAGGAGGCAGACATGGAAACGAAGTATTACGTTGTCGTGAGCATTGAAGGGGATTATGCAAATCTTAAGAGGACTGACGTGGAATCAGATGATTTAAAGCTTGTGGCAAGAGCACTTTTGCCCGCTGAGATCAATGAGGGAAGCCAGCTCAAATACGAGATGATGGAATATGAACTCATTTAGACGAGACGAAAGGTAAATGAAATGAAGATAAAGAAACTGGAAGGAAAAGAGAGATTTGACGCGTACTTGACTGCCGTTTATTGCTTCCACATGCGGGTGGAAGATCCCGAGGCAGAGCGGGCGGTCTATGAGGCGGACGTGAAAGAGGATTGGGGCGCCTTTGATGAGAATGGAACTTTGATGGGCAGGATCCTCAATCATAAGTTTGACTTTTATTTGGACGGAAAGACCGTGAGATGTGGCGGCATTGGAGCCGTTGCAACGCTGCCGGAGTATCGCGACAAGGGCGTTATTAAGGCGATCTTCAAGGAGTTGTTGCCCGCGGCCTACAAGGACGGAGAGGTCATTTCGGCACTGTATCCCTTCAAGCATGAGTTTTACCGCAAGCAGGGATATGAAGTTGTGCCGGCATGGAATGATTATTCCCTGACGCCAGGACTCCTTTGTAAGTACCGCTTTGACGGTGAGGTTTGCAAGTGGAACGTGGGAGAGCCCGTAACGGACTTTATGACGGTATACAATGCGTTTGCACCGCAGTTTAACATGGCGCTGGCGCGCACCGAGGAGCAAATGCAAAATCACTTAAAGGTTGATAAGGCCTATATTGACAGAAAGTTTTCTTACGTGATGAAGCAGGATGGAAAGCCCATTGCTTACGTTATTTTCACGGATATCCGTCACGATCCCGCTGCTATTTTGGAGGTGGAGGAATGTGCTTGGACGGGGCGGGATGGCTTCCATGCCATCTTGGGCTTCCTTGCAAGATTTGAGGCGGATTACGGTACGATCAAGCTGACTCTGCCGAAGGGAATTGACCTGCTTCGCATCGTGCAGTCACCGCTTGCTTACGACATTCAGAAGATCCCTCAGCAGAATTTCATGGTCAGGGTGATCAATGCGAAAAAGCTTTTAGAGGCGATCTGCAAGCCCGCGGATTGTGATTTTACGATCAAGGTGTCTGACGAACTGATCGCGCAGAATAATGCGACCTATCGCGTACAGGCAGATGGCGTTAAGGCGAGCAGGAAAGAGAAGGCGGACATAGAATTAAATGAACGCGCGCTGGCACAGCTGGCGGTTGGGTGCCTGAATCTGGATGAGGCAATGCTCCGCAAGGACGTGACCGTGAACGGGAAGGAAGAAATGCTGAGGCGCGTATTTGTTGAGAAGAAGATTTTTGTGGGAGAGCATTTTTGACGTAAGTTTGTTTTGGTACGAAAAGGGGGAATTCAAAAGTGAAATTATTGGTGATCGACGTCCAGAAGGGAATTACGGACGAGGAATTATATGCATATGAAAGCTTTCTGGAGAACGTTAAGAAGCTGATCGCCACTGCGAGAAAAAACCAGGTGGAGATCATATATTTCCAGCATGATGACGGTCCGGATTCCGGTTTTTCCTTTGGAGACGAGGCATTCGAAATCTCTGAGCACGTAACGCCGGAAGATGGCGAAAAGGTGTTTGTAAAAGAGATGAACAGCTGCTTTGGAAACAAGGAATTTGTTGCTTACCTGGAAGAGCAGGCGGATAAAGACTTGATGATCATTGGCTTGCAGACGAATTTCTGCATCGACGCAACCATAAAGTCGGCATTTGAACGAGGCTATAAAGTATACGTGCCGGAAGGTACGAATTCCACCTTCGACAATGATTACATGAGCGGCGAGACGACCTATCGGTATTACAATGAATTCATATGGCCCAACCGCTTTGTGGACTCCGTTGACGTAGAGGAAGCCATTGCGCTCTTAGAGGGTCGAAGCATCGAAGAGTAGTTGGTGCTTCGGTTTGTATCAGAGGTCCTAGGTCAGACGGCGTTTGAAGAGGGGTTATTGAAAATGAGTGCTTATAAGGGAATGGAATCCTATGAAAAGGTGATCGACCAATTCGCGCAGAAATCCTTAGAAATCCTAGGCGAGAACCTCGTTGGCGTTTATCTGCATGGCTCCGCCGTGATGGGATGCTTTCAGCCAAAGAAGAGCGATCTGGATTTCATCGTTGTGGTGAAGGACGTGGTGCCGGACGCAAGCAAGAAATCCTTTATGGAAATGGTCACAAAGCTGAATGGGGAAGGACCCGCGAAGGGCATTGAAATGAGCATCGTAAAGCGTGAGGTTTGCGATCCCTTTGTCTATCCGACGCCATTTGAACTGCATTTCTCCGTAGGGTGCCTCAATTGGTATCTGGAGGATCCGGAGGGTTTTCTTCAGAAGATGAATGGCACGGACAAGGATCTGGCGGCGCATTTCACGGTGATCCGCGCAAGAGGAAAGTGCTTGTGCGGAGCGCCCATCGTGGAAATGTTTGGCGAGGTACCGCAGCAGGATTACGTCGACTCAATCTGGTATGACGTTGAGGGCGCGGCGGATGAGATCGAAGAAAACACCATGTATCTGACGCTAAATCTTGCACGGGTCTTGGCCTATCTCAAAGAGAAAACGGTGCTTTCCAAAAGGGAAGGCGGCGAGTGGGGCCTTCGGAATTTACCGCAAGAATACCATGGACTGTTGCAGGAAGCATTACGGGAATATCAAGGCGGGGAGCCGGCATATGACGTGGAACGTGCGAAGGGATATGCGCAGTTCATGCTTTCTGAGATCAAGAAGTTGGTAAAGGATTGTAATTAGTAATTAGAGAAAGAGAAGGGGAATGAAACGAAATGGAAAAATACATTGAAGGAAATAAAGCCGCGTGGGAGGAAGCCTTTGATAACAGAGATGCTTCCTGGGGCGCGGACATTGTAGAAAAAATAGGGAAGGAAGATTACGCGTTCTTCAATCAGGAGACGCAGAACATCCTTAGATCAATGGACTTGGAAGGAAAGGTGATCGGTCAGTTTTGCTGCAATAACGGGCGTGAGCTGCTGTCCCTTGTAAAGAGCGGAAAAGCAAAGAAGGGTGTCGGCTTTGACATTGCTGAGAATCAGGTGGCTTTTGCCAATGAAAAAGCAAAGGAACTGAACCTGCCCTGTGAATTTGTGGCTGCCAACGTCTATGACGTTGATGACAGCCATAAGGAAGAGTTTGACTTGGTGATCATCACCATTGGAGCTCTTTGTTGGTTTGAAGATCTGGATCGCTTCTTTGCCATCGTGGCAAAGTGCATGAAGCCTGGCGCTGCCATCGTGATCAATGAGCAGCATCCCTGCACGAACATGCTGGCAACGGAAGGGGATGAACCCTATGAAGCGGAGCATAAAAAGGAATGCCATTATTCCTATTTCGAGCATAAATGGGAAAGCAACGGAGGCATGTACTACATGACTCAAAAGTGCTATAAGTCCAAGACGTTTACCGACTATACCCATTCCATGTCCGAGATCATGACGGGAATGTGCCGTAACGGGATCGTCATTACGGGACTGCAGGAATTTGATTACGACCTCAGCGGAGGCTTTGGCGAGGTGGATCGCAGCGGATTCCCCCTCTCGATGATCATACAGGGCAGGGTCACTGGGGACGGTTCTCTTTGACCCACACAGGAGGTTGCTTGCAAAAAATAGAAAAATGGGGCAAAGAGAACCCTCCCTGGTGCCCCGGGATTAACGGACAAAAGGAGCTCTGGGATGGATAAAACAAGAACGATTCTCCAGGGATGGATGTTTGCACTGGGATTCGCCGCGATATGCGGTTTTCTAATTTGGATTCTGATTCCTGCGAATAAGCCTATAAAGATCAGGAGTCTTTCCAAGAGCGAAATTCGGCAACTTTGTGATGAGAATTCTGAGGCAGGAACGGCATATTACGTGCTTTCCGCAGGGGAGTACCAGGTGCTTGGAAGATTTTACGAAAACACCGTCAAGGTAAATTCCGTTAAGCATTACGAGGATCTTACCTATGTATGTTACACGGTTCAATTTTTGGATAAGAATGGCGAGCCAGTAGTGATGGCGGCCAGAACGCTTGCCGATGATAATGACTTAGAGAACAAGGCAGGTGACGTCAGCGGCAAACTGATTACGATGAAGGATGATTTGGCAGCGAGGCAAACGCAAAGCTATGATGGGGAGCTGGAGTTGGAAAAAATCATCCTGAACGAAGTACGGGACGCAGACGGTAAGGTGAAGGACATTGCCTTGAAGGTTGGATTGGGGAGCATTTTCCTATTGCTCGCTTTATGTGTTATTTATCGAATCAAAGCATAAAACAACAGGAGAGAACGAGAATATGAAAGTAAAAGAAAGCGAATATTTAAAACTAAAGAAACCCATATTGAAAAAGCTGCTCGAGAAGCTTCTTGCGAAGTATGAATACGCATCCATTCTTGCAAATGACTCAAAGAGCACCAACTATCGCGTGTCTAAGACGGGGACCAATATCTCGGAGGATGGAACGTTGTCGGAACGCGGATTTTGCGTGAAGGTATATGATAACGGAAAGGCTGCAGAGTACAGCTTCAGTGCCATAGAAGAGGATACCGTGGACGCAGTATTTGATGAGATCACCAAAAGATTGGATACACTTGGAAAGACTTTGCCTGAAGGGGTTACGGCTTTCGGCTTTGACGGCGTTGAGGACGAGAAGCTGTATATCAATGAGAGTACGGAGTATGAAGTTGATCCCGAAGAAAAGGGAGATAATAACATCATTGACCTTTTGACGCGGATCTCGGAAAAGGGACGTGCTTATGATGAGAAGATCATCGACTGCAGCGTGGCCTTCTCTTATCAGAAATATTCAAAGATATTCTTGTCAAGGAATAAGGATCTTACCCAGAACGTGATGTGGTCCTGTGGCTACATTGTGGCCATGGCAAAGGATGGAGAAGAGATTCAGAATGGGTATAAGCCCGTATCCATGCTGGGTGGCATTGAGGTGCTGGATACCTTGGAGAGTAATCTGGCGGATGCATGTAAGACGGCGATAGAGCTTCTTTCGGCAGAACCCATGATTCCCGGAGAATATGATTGTATCTGTGAGCCTGACGTGACTGGTATGATCGTGCATGAAGCATTCGGACACGGCGTGGAAATGGACATGTTTGTGAAGGACAGGGCGCAGGCAAAGGAGTTTATTGGAAAGCAGGTGGCATCTGAACTGATCACAATGCATGACGGCGCAAGCACCATCCCCCAGGTAGCCACTTACTTTTTCGACGATGAAGGCGTGGCTGCACATGACACCATCATTATAGAGAAAGGAATCCTGAAGACTGGAATTTGCGATGCGCAGTCGGCAATGCATTTGGGCGTGGCAGGCACTGGTAACGGCAGACGCCAGGATACCACTAGAAAAGCTTATACCAGAATGACCAATACCATTTTTGAAGCTGGTACAAGTAAGGTTGAGGACATGATCGCATCCATCGATTATGGATTCTTACTATGCCAGGCTTCTTCGGGCATGGAGGATCCGAAAAACTGGGGCATTCAGCTCATGGTTGACATCGCCAGGGAAATCAAGGATGGTAAGCTGACAGGGAAGATCTTCTCGCCAATCGTTTTGACCGGTTACGTACCTGATCTGTTAAAGTCCATTTCCATGATATCCGACAGCATCGAGGCTGGTGGTACTGGTTACTGTGGCAAGGGCTATAAGGAGTGGGTCAAGGTATCGGACGGCGGCCCTTATATCAAGGCAAGGATCAGATTAGGTTAATAATGGAGAGGTGCAATATGAAAGATAAAATCATTGCCTCATTGAAGAGGCTTAACATTGAAGAATATATCATTAGCATAACGTCCTATAAAAGTGCGCAAATGTTTTTTGTGAAAAAGAGCCTGGATTGCAAGAGAGCGGAAAACACGAAAACTTATAACGTAAACGTATACAGATCCTTTGAGAAAGACGGCCAAAAGATGAAAGGAAATTCCTCCGTATACGTTTATAACGGCATGACGGATGCAGAGATCGATGCCAGCTTAAGCCGCGCGTATCTTGCAGCATCCTTTGTGTGCAATCCTACGTATGATCTTATGGAATGCACCGAAAACAAGTTCATCACCATGGAATCCGATTTATTCAATTATACGCTTGAAGAGTGCTGTGAGAAGACTGCTGAAGCATTGTTTGCGGAAGATAACAGGGAAGACGTGTTTATCAATTCTGCGGAAGTATTCGCTTATGAATCAAACGTCGAGATCCTGTCGTCAACGGGTATTGAGTCCGGTTATACAAAGAGAAGCGTAAGCGGTGAGTTTGTAGCACAGTGCAAGGAGCCTCAGGACGTAGAAACGTATAAAGACTTTAGATATAATGATCTTGACTGCGAGTCATTAAAAGCAAAGGTTCGCCAAACTCTTGAATATACGATTGACAGGGCAAAGGCGACGGAAGCTCCCAAGGCTGGAAAATACAGAGTGATCATCAGTGATTCCTACGTAAATGACGTCTTTAGCTATTACAGCGGAAGAGCGCAGGCTGGTTATATCTATGCAGGGTATTCAACGTTTGAAGTTGGTCAGAACGTGCAGGCTCTCAATGCGGATGGCGAAGTTGCAGAAGTAAAGGGCGACAAGGTCAGCATGACGCTGGTGCCCACCGAGCCTTTGAGCTATGAAGGAATCTGGCAGAGGGAACTGGAATTGTTAGATAATGGCGTGCTGAAAACCTATTACGGGGGCCTGCGTTTCTCAAGATATTTAGGAATTGAGCCGACGGGATTTTTCGGCTGCGTCAACGTGGCTCCTGGAACGATGTCGGTTGAGGACATGAAGAAGCAGCCATATCTTTGGGTGGTGAATTTCTCGGATTTCCAGATGGATGATTTCACTGGTCACTTCGGCGGTGAGATCAGACTTGCTTTCCTGTATGACGGAGAAAAGGTTACGCCCGTAACCGGCGGTTCCATCAACGGCAGCATTTTAGATTCACAGACCAACATGCATTTCTCGAAAGAGATCCAGAAATCAGCTGACTTTGTGGGTCCATACGCCATGTGCTTTGAGGACGTACCCGTAGCGGGCGTGTAGGAAGACACAATGGGGGATATATGAAAAAAGAATTTTTGGCCGTATTTAGTGGATTCCCGGAACGTCATTTTTCGGAAGAAATTACAAAGCGATTACGGGAGGAACTGACGGTGAGGAAGAGCATTGTTTTTATCACCGCGCGTCCTCTCGATTATGCACAAAATGACGATGACTGTGACGGAATGCATGAAATGTTTGCAGAGCAGGATTTGGCATTTGATAAGCATACGGTGATCGATCAGAGAACCGAACCTTCTTTGGCAAAAGAACTTGTGGAGCATGCCGACTGCATCTTTCTTATGGGAGGCGGAGTCTGTGAGGAGCAGCTTGATCTGATCAAGGAGAAAGGCTGTTACGAGGCGCTGCTTCATTGCCATGCGGCAGTTTTCGGCGTTAGCGCAGGCTCGATGAACATGGCAAAGAATACCGTGGATTTCTTTGAGTCCATGGAACCATTTCCGGGACTGGGATTTACGAATATGACCGTGACCTGCCACCATGACCCGGAGGATACCTGGCGCTACGAAAAGACGCTCCAAATGTCTGAGGACCGCGTGGTTTACGCCATGGAGGACATGAGCGCATTCTTTATCAAGGATGGGAAGATTGACATTGTCGGAAGAATCTACCGCGTGGAGAATAGGGAACTCAGATTGCTTACGGAAGATATGGGGACGGGGTTAGCAGGCCATTTTTTGACCCATTAACCCCGTCCCTGCGGGCCACCAAGATAATTAGGAGAAAGAGTTATGGAACATAAAATCGTGCCGCTGCCGAAGGAGCAGTGGAAGGGCGTGCCCATCATGATGAAATATACGACGGAGGAATACTTCGATCTGGAGATTTCGGAGAGCGCGGACGCTTTTGAAACAAAGATGGTGAAGAAGAAATTTGAGACACCGGTGACGCATACGCCGGAGGAATATGATTTTCCAGACGGCTTGTATCAGGATCATTGGGAGAAGGCGGAGGCCTATGGCATTTATCGCGAGGAAGAAGGAAAGAAGATTTTACTGGCGTGCATCGAGGTTTGTCCTGAGGAGTGGAGCAACCGCCTGATGGTGACGGAGCTCTGGGTGGATGATTCCCTTCACAGGCAGGGGATTGGTACCGCGCTCATGAACAAGGCGAAGGAGATCGCAAAGGAACAGGGCCGCAGGGCCATCATTCTCGAGACTCAATCCTGTAACGTTAATGCGATCGCGTTTTATCGCTCGCAGGGATTTCGACTGATTGGATTTGACACTTGCTGTTACACCAACCGCGACATAGAAAGACATGAGATCCGGTTTAATCTCGGATTTTTCCTAGATCAGCGGATCGGCAGATGGTAGGGAACCACGTCATGCTTCAAAGGCTTAAGACATGGTTGACACATGCTGGGAAGATGACCATAAGGCCATGGACGTAGAGGTGAGGAAAGAAATGAAGCAGATTCATTTGGAAAAAGTGACGGAGGATAACGTCGGAGGCATTGTGAGACTTCGCGTTGCTAAGGAACAAAAGAGTTTTGTTGCAAGCAATGATTGGAGCCTGATCGATGCATATTTATCCTTGGCGGAAGGAAAACCCGTATTCCCGTTTGGGATATATTATGGGAAAACCCTGGTAGGTTTTATTATGATGGACTATGGCGATGACTGGACGGGCTATGAAAGAGAAGCATGGTTAAACAGCGAAGACTACAAGTTTTTTGAGGGAAAGAAATATTATTACGTCTGGCGTTTTATGATCGACAAAAAGTATCAGGGACGTGGGTACGGAAAAGAGGCAATGAAGCTTGCCCTTGATTTCATCAGGACGTTTCCGTGTGGCAAAGCGGAGTACAGTGCACTGTCGTATGAGCCGGAAAATGAAGTCGCAAAGAAGCTTTATGCTTCCTTTGGCTTTAAGGAGATTCTCGGACCAGGGTATTATGAAGAGGGAGATGAAATCACGGCCGTGTTGAAACTCTAAGAAGAACGGGAAAAACGAGGGATGGGAATGGAAAGACCGGAATTTGATGACGTGAAAAGCTTTGCCGAGTTTAGCAGGTATTACTGGTATCGCGAGGAATTGATCAAGATCTGCAAGGTCCATGGCTTAAAGGCGCCCAGCGGGAAGATCGAGTTGTACAAGGTCATCGAGGCGTACTTTTCCGGGGAGAAGATATTGCCGGAGAAGAATACCGCGAAGACAAGCGGAAAGTCAGGCAAAAACGAAACACTTGGCGGAGGGACTGTGCGGATGATGCCACGAAGGGCTATGAAAACAGGCTGAAGGCAGCCGCAGCTCTGTGGAAGATCGTCAGGGACTCTGACAGGGAGAAGAAGTATTCCCGGGAATTGTTGGAGGAATTCGGGGATTCGTTAAATTAGACCGGAAGAAGTTAGATTTTTAAGAAAAGGATATGGGGTGGAAACATGAACGCGGTACGTCAGAAAATAGTGGATGCAATCATGGAAAAGGCAAAGAAGGAATGTCCGGGGGCAGTTGATCTGGTGGGCATTTACGGGTCGGTTTGCACGGGGGACGTGCATGAGCATTCGGACCTTGACCTGCTGATCTTGATCAATGATCCAAAGGGGTACGTACTGTCAAAGGTATTTATTCTGGATGATGAAGAGATCGGGTATGACGTTTATTGCACCAGCTGGGAGAATTTGGAAGACGATGCAAATTGCGGGCATGCCCATCTTAGCAAGCTTATGGATTCCCAGGTGCTTTACGTGCGTGAGGAGAGCGTGACGGAGCGACTGGAGGGCTTGAAAAATCAGGTGCGAGAGATTCTTGGATCTGATAAGAGATTTGAGGCGATTGAAGGAATCCGCGAGGAGCTTTGCAAGATTTACGGACGAGCCTTTGTGGCGGAGACTGTCGGACAGCTTCGCGGATGGGCGGCATATATGATCACGTTGAGCTTAGACGCCGTGATGCTGTGGAATGGCACGTATTTTAAGCGCGGCGTAAAGAGAACCTTTGAGGAATTGGAGGGACTCGACGTTCCTGATGGTTTTGAGATGATTGTCATGAAGATCGTAAAGGCGAAGAATTTCATTGAGCTTGGGATCGCGCTGGGAACCTTGTTTAAGACGGTGATGCGCTTTACGGAGCGCAGGACGAGAAAGGATGCGCCCACGCAGGAAAGACTGGCAGGAACCTATGAGGAAATGTTCTCCAACTGGAGAAATAAGATGCCTGAGGCGGCGGAGCGCGGAGATGCGTTTGCGTCTTTCATGAATTTGGCATCCCTGCAGTACATGTTTGAAGAGATCCGATCGGAGAACGCCATTCCTAGGTTTTCCGTCTTGGAAGAGTTTGACGCGGGCGACCTTGCGAAGAATGCGAAGATCTTTGATGATGCGATCGAGGAGTATCGCCAGGAATACGTGAAGCTTGGGATGGAGCCTGAGCGGTTTGCAAGCGTGGACGAATTTGTGAAGGCTTATTTGAAGTAGGAAAATACGTGGGGTTGAAAGCATGAGAATCGTAAATCTAATTGAGAATACGGAAGGCCATGAAGGATGTGCATTTGCACATGGCTTGTCCTTTTACGTGGAGACGAAAAAGCACAAATTGCTTGTAGACCTTGGGCCATCGGAAGAGACGCTGCGGAATGCCGAGGTGCTTGGCATTGATCTTACAAGAGTGGATACCGTCATCTTAAGTCATGGGCATTATGATCATTCCGGAGGGATTCTTCCCTTCTCGAAAATAAACGATCATGCGCGTATCTACATGCAGGAATCTGCGACGGATGCGTACTATGCGGATGACGGAAGGAATGCGCCGGAGCGGTTTCGCTATATTGGGATCGACAGGGAGATCGCAAAGCTTCCGCAGGTTCAGTTCTTACGCGGCGACGTTGTTATTGACGAGGAATTAGAGCTCTTTACCATCAAGCAAAGAAGCCATGACCTGCCGTTTACCAATAAGAGGCTCCTGATCCAGAAAGAGGATGGATACCAGAAGGATGATTTCCGGCATGAACATTTTCTTGTGATCAGGGAAGAGGGAAAAACGGTTCTGACGTCAGGCTGCGCGCATAACGGCATTCTTAGCATCATGGATGCGTTTATGGAGAAATATGGTAAGGCACCAGATCTTGTAGTCAGCGGATTTCATCTGCTGAAGAAGACGGATTATAAGGATGAGGAGATCAAAGAGATCGAAGACATCGCGAGGGAGTTAAAAAACTATCCGACGATGTTTGTGACCTGTCACTGCACCGGTACTACGGCGTATGACGTGATGAAAGGGATTTTGAAAGAAAAATTGGATTACGTGCATTCCGGTGAAGAGGTTAAATGGTAGGACTTTGCGTTCGAGAACAGCGTGTAAAGTAGCGAGGTCAAAGTGAAGATCAGAGAATTAAAAAAAGGCGAAGAGGAGCTATTAAAAGATTTTTTATACGAGGCCATCTTTATTCCGGAGGGCGTAGAGCCGCCGTCGCGGGAGATCATTGAACTGCCTGAACTTCGGATTTACTATGAGGATTTTGGCAGCGGCGTCGCGGATCATTGTCTGTTTGCCACGGTAGGGGAAGGCGCAGCAGATCAGGGCAACTCTACGCATAAAGAAGCGGTGAAAAAGGATTGTCCCGTACCTGCGTCGGGTGAGAAGGTGGTTGGCGCCGTTTGGACGCGCCTCATGAAGGATTATGGCTACGTGGATGACGAAACGCCGTCCTTTGCCATTTCACTCTACAAGGAATACCGCGGGAAGGGCTATGGGACAAGCCTAATGCAGGCCATGCTGGAACTGCTGAAAGCAAAGGGTTTCAAGAAAGCTTCCCTTGCCGTACAGAAGGCGAATTATGCGGTACGAATGTATGAAAAGGTTGGCTTCGTGACGGTGGATCAAAACGAGGAAGAATTCATTATGACATGCGATCTATGAACACGTGACGCAAATAAGAGTGTTTTCGAAGCAACTTGAAAAGGAATCGCTGAGTACATAGAGAGGTGCCGGCGGCGCACGTACGGACGAATGGAAGAATTGGAGTTATGAAGATGGACAGAAGTGAGAGAGTGGAATTGGCGGTGCTTTGCCTGATCAAGGATGGCGACAGAATCCTGCTGCAAAATAGGGTGAAAAAGGATTGGCAGGGCTATACGCTTCCCGGCGGTCACGTGGAGTGCGGGGAATCCTTTGTGGATGCGGTGATACGCGAGATGAAGGAGGAGACGGGCCTTACGATCATCCGGCCAAAGATGGTTGGGATCAAGCAATTCCCGATGAAAAACGGAAGGTACGAAGAAGGCAGATACGTTGTGCTTTTGTTCACTGCAGATCAGTTCACGGGCGAAGTCGTTTCCTCGGGAGAGGGTGAGATGGAGTGGGTGAACCGGAGCGAGATCTCGAAGATTTCTGCGGTGGATGATCTGGAAGAACTATTACAGGTCTTCGATGACCCGGATCTCACGGAGTTCCAGTATCTGGTTGATGGGGACGTATGGACGACCGTGCTGAAATAAGCAGACGTTACGTGTAAAAAGCTGTAAACATGTTTCTGGAAAGGACAAGGAATTGGGAAATGGAAACAAAAGTATATTACGAAGACGAGACGATTAAGATCCGCAGCATGGTACTAGCGGATGCGAAGATTTTTTATGATATGTATCTGTCATACAATTGGCATCCGCAGATGGAGACCTACGAGGGATATTATAGAGAGCAGGAGGCAGGGGAACGCATTGTGTTTATCCCCGAATATGAAGGGAAGGTTGCGGGGATCTGCACGCTGGTACTAAAGCCTTCGGAAGGCCCGCTGGCAGGCAAGGGTTGGCCGGAGATCGTTGATTTTGGCGTGTTCTTCCACCTGCATAAAAAGGGGATCGGAAATAAGATCCTTGACGTGGTTGAGGCAGAAGCGGCGAAGTATGCGGATCATATTTTTCTTGCGGTAGGCCTGCATTCCGGTTATGGTGCGGCGCAGAGGATTTACGTAAAGCGCGGATACGTGCCGGACGGCAGCGGCGTGTGGTACCAGGGGAAACAGCTGGACCAATACGCACCCTGCGTAAATGATGATGACTTGTTGCTGTTCATGGCGAAGAAACTATAGTTGGAGGCATAAAGTGGAAAAAGGAAAAATCATATTTTTAAATGGCGTTACTTCTTCTGGGAAAACGACGATCGTAGAGGCTTTGCAGGAGCGCAGGGACGTGTTTTTCTACGTGGTTGCAAATGACTTGTTCCAGGAGATGGTGGGCGAGCAATACTTACAGGAAAATTATTGGAAGTATCTTTCCGAGGTGATCATCATGATGTATCACACGGCGAAGTTATATTCCGACATGGGGAAGAACGTGCTGATCGACGGCATTCTTGTGGAACGCGAGGAGATCAAGCCCCATTATCAGCAGCTCATGGAGATCATGAAGGACAACCCGCTGGACATCGTTGAGGTGTTTTGTCCGCTGGAGATCTGCAAGCAGAGAAACATTGAGCGCGGTGACCGTTATGAGAGCCAGTCCGAGGAACAGGCGGAGCTGATGAGCAAGGATATCAAGTATCGCATGCGCGTGGACACGAGCAAACATTCCGCGGAGGAATGCGCAGAACAAATCGTGAAGACAGTGTTTGCGGGAGTGGGACACTAGGGAGAGAATGATGGCGAATGTTTATTTTATCTCAGGGCCCTGCGGATGTGGGAAAACGACCCTCACGGATGCATTGGCCGGGTATATGGTGAAGGTGGAAAAGCGAAGGCAGGTTTACGTGATCCACGGAGATGACTTCCATCAGGGCTTTGTTACCAGAGCCTATGAGGAAGGGGATTTCTGGGCAGACGGACAGGCTACGAATCAGCTGGAATGGCTGGAGATCCTGAAGTTCAACTGGGAATGCATCATCGACGTGGCGGGCAAGGTGCTCTCGCGCGGGATGGACGTGTTGATCGATTATGTTGTGGAAGAAGAGTTGCCGCTATTGCAAAAGCTTGCGAGGGAACATGATGCAAAGCTGTATTATATTGTTTTAACGGCGTCGGAAGAGGCAATCACGAAGCGCATTCAGGAGCGGGGCGACGTGGAGATGGTGGAGCGGGCACTGTTCTTAAAAAACAAATTGGATCATCTTCCGGAAAATCAAGGACACCTCTATGACAATACGGGAAAGGCCGTAGAGCAGGAGGTGGCGGAAGTTGCGCAGATCATGAAGGAGATGAACGTGAATGTCTGAACCGTGGGGACAGGAAGTGCACGTAAGTATTGTGAGCAAGTATCATGAATGAATATTGTGCACAAGCATTGTGAACAAGCGTTGATATTGGAGAGAATTATGGGTAGAGAAGAAAACATTGCCGTGTTTCAGGATACGGAACACAGGTGTAAAACAAATCAAAGATTAAAAGAGGGAATCGCAAATTCGGTTGCGAAGCAAAAGCTGATCTTGGATGGGGATGGCGTTGAGGACGCGTTCCCGGGAAAGGCTTTGGAAAGGAACCGCTATCAAAGGGCTGCAAAGGTTGTGGTGTCAAAGAAAAGATCCTTTGAAGCAGCAAGCGCATATCATGGGAAAAAGGTCTGCGTTCATAATTTTGCATCGGCCACGAATCCGGGAGGCGGCGTGACAAAGGGCTCCACGGCGCAGGAGGAATGTCTGTGCAGGTGTTCCACCTTGTATTTTTGCCTCAATACGGAGATTCCGTGGGGCGGTTTTTATGATCCCCACAGGGCGGCGCAGGATCCCATTCATAATGATGACTGCATTTACACGCCTGACGTGATCGTAATGAAAACGGATGAAGCGATTCCGCAGATCATGCAGGAGAAGGATTGGTACTCGGTAGACGTCATCACTTGCGCGGCGCCCAATCTGCGCGAGCGTCCCAGCAATCAAATGAATTCCGGCGATGGACAAGCCTCCGTAAAGCTTTCGAGTCAGGAGCAGCTCGCTTTGCATGAAAAGAGACTGCGCAGGATCCTTGACGTTGCGGTCTTGGCCGGAGAGGAAGTTGTCATCCTTGGTGCATTTGGATGTGGTGCATTTGAGAATGATCCCCAGGCGGTGGCAACGGCAGCCAGCAACGTTATTACGGATTATTTGCACGCTTTCGAGACCATCGAGTTTGCAATTTACTGCTCGCCGAGGGATGAAAGGAATTTCGGTTTCTTTGAAAGCGCAATGAAAGGTATGTAAGATTAGCGGGAAGGAACTTCCGGAGTTTGGATGATGAATTCATTGGAGAAACATAATGATAACGACAAAACAATTTCAAATATTGACGGACGCGGAATTGGTATGGAAATTCATGACGGAGGTCTATAATCATGAGGAGACCAACGGGCCGGCGGCACCGTTTTTTGAGTACTCCGTGACTTCGCCTTGGAATGACAGGGATTACGTCCGGTTGAACCGCTTGTGGTTGGATGGCGACGTGCCGGTGGGATTTGTGTTTTATGAGTCGGTTCCCACGGAACTGAATTTTGTGTTAAGACCTGGATATGAGGCGCTTGCGGGAGAGATGATCGAATACGCGGAGAGCGCTTATCCCAAGTTCGAGGATCCCACGGAATTGGTCTTTGGCAGCGGACAGACGGCGCTGATCAAGGCGGCAAAGGAGCGAGGCTATGAAATGGCATATGAAGAGCCGGACCGCATCTTTGATTTCCGTAAGGGAAAGCTGGACTATCCGTTGCCGGAAGGGTATCACTTTGTGGAACCCAAGAACATTGATCCGCTGAAGGTTGCAAAGTGCCTTTGGGACGGATTTAACAAGGCAGAACTCGGGGAGTTCAAGGACTGGGACGTACCGCAGAAGAATTTTGGCAGGAGCCCTCATGAGCTCTATATGAACGTGCTTGGCGCAACCATCTCGCCGGCGCCTCATGCGACCTACGATTATACCACCGTTATCGCGGACGAGCATGAGAACTATGCTTGTTTCTCGGGCATGTGGTGGGTACCAGAGAACCATCTTGCTTACATGGAACCGCTCTGCACGGCACCGGAGCATCAGCATAAGGGCCTTGCGGCAGCAGCACTGTCCCATCACGACAAGGTCTTGCGGCCTCTGGGCGCTGAAGTCATGACGGGCGGCGGAAATGAGTTTTACAAGAAGATTGGTTACCAGGGCGTGCATTATTGGCAGCATTTTGTCAAGGCGTAGTGTGCATGGCGCGCAAATCGGGGTATGTGGGGCTAAAGTGGACCATGGGGACGGGGTTGGCAGGCCATTTTTTGACCCATTAACCCCGTCCCTGCGGGCCACCAAGGTAAGCAACAGCTTCCAGTTTGTAATGATCCATGCAGTACAATTTAGTTGAGAAGATGGATAGGTATTTGGAGGATTTATGATAACAATTAGAGAATCAACGTATGATGACGTCAAGAACATACAAGGACTTTGGGCAGATGCGGACGTCATGAAGTATGTCTGGCCCGGAGGGTTGCAGGAAACGGAAGAGGGCGTGCGGGAATGGTTGGACGGATATGTTTTGGACAGACCTAAGAGCAACCACTATTCCATTTTTGAAGATGGGAAATATTGTGGTGAGACTGCATATGGGATAGATGAAACGACTCGCTCTGCGGCGATGGACATAAAATTGTTTCAGTTTGCCAGGGGACGCGGCATTGCAACCAAAGCGTTAACCCATGCCATAAAAGAGGCTTTTAAGAATGGTGCGGAAACGCTGTGGGTGGATCCTCATCCTGAAAACGGAAAAGCGATAGCCCTATATGAAAGACTGGGATTTGTCCGAAAAGAAATGCCAAAGCACGTGATCGAAATGGGAGAAGACCCGGACAGATTCGCATATATGGAACTGTGTAAAGAAAAAGAGGATTAAAATGAGTTTAACGGAGATTAGTAAATACGTAGCATTGATCTTGCGGCATAAGCCGGAAGAGATCGGAATCACTTTGGACGAGCATGGTTGGGCGAACGTGGAGGAACTGATCCAGGGGATAGCCAAGACAAACCCGTTTAACCTGGAAATGCTGGAGGAAATCGTTGCGACGGACAATAAGCAGCGTTACTCGTTCAGCGAGGATCACACGCTGATCCGCGCAAACCAGGGACATTCCATTCCCGTGGACGTGGAGTTGGAAGAGTGCATTCCGCCGGAGGTTTTATATCACGGAACCGGAGAAAAGTATACGGGATCCATTGACGCTCAGGGCTTACTCCCGAAGTCAAGGCTTTACGTGCATCTCTCTCATGAAAGAGAGACAGCCGTGAAGGTTGGGCAGAGGCACGGAAAGCCCGTGATCTATTTGGTGCAAAGCGGCGACATGCACAGGGACGGATTCAAGTTTTATAAGTCCGTGAACGGCGTGTGGCTCACCAAGGAAGTGCCCGTCAAGTATCTCCGTAAAGAGAACGCGGAGTGATCTAAAAGGGACATGAAAGAGAACGCGGAGTGATCTAAAAGGAACATGAAAGAGAACGCGGTATGACTGCAAAAGGAATGAACAAAAAAGTTAGTGCAGAATGACCGTGAGGGTGGAAAGATGGATAGTCAGGAGAAACAAATGGAAACGGAGCAGATCTGGAATCTGTTTTTTGACGGCCTCACGGAGGTTTGCCAAAGGATCAGCACGGGGATCGATGAGTATGATTTTCGCGAGTCGATCATAGGAAAGACGCCGTCGGGCGAGAAATACGTGCTGAAGATCGTGGATAATGACTTCACGTTTCCGGAGAAGATAGAGGTTTGGAAGCGGACGGTCGAGGAGTACCGAAAGCTTGGGTATTATGCGCCAAGGATTATTACGGACAAGGAAGGCAAGTTCCCGTCCGTGTCCTATCAGGGGCGAAAGTGCGTGGCCTATGCAGAGGAATTTGCACCATATACGCCAGTGGAAGACAGGCTGTTGGAGCTGGCGGAATCCGCAAAAAAGTCAGAGGATGCCGGGCAAGAAGAGACCGCACAAAAGGCAGGGAATGCCGGGCAGGAAGAGACCGCAAAAAAGACAGAAAATGCCGGGCAGGTTGAGGCGCCGAAAGCACAAAGAAAACCATATGAGATTTATTATAAGGCCATGTGGCAGATGACGGCGAAGGTCGCCGAACGGCATTTTGATTACACGGAGTATCCGTCGGCGATGTGCTTATTCCGCACGTTTTGTCCCAGTGATGAGATGGATGAGGTGATGGAAAATGCCCTCACTTGGAAGAAAGAAGTGGACAAGTTTCCTGAGGAATTCCATGAACAGGCTGAGCGGATTTTTCGCAGATGGAGCGAGAACAGGGAGGAGTTGAAAAAACATTACGATAAGCTTCCTACGTCGGTTTTTCAAGGAGATTTGAATTCGACAAATCTCTTGGTTGATGAACAGGACAGGTTTGTCGGCGTCTTTGATTTTAACCTTTGCGGAAAAGAGGTCGTATTGAATTATCTGTTCCGTGAAACCCATCATCCCGAGTTTGAAAAAGAACTGAAAATGATTTTTGACATGTTGGAAATCGTAAGGGAGTTTTATCATTTTTCGGAGGAAGAAAAGAGTTTGGCACTCAGTCTCTATCGGTGTCTGATACCATTTGGCGGAAGTAAGCTTAGGCGATTAATGGAGCTGAAGAATGACGTTTCAGCCATAAGAAGCTTCCTTGACGAGACGGAGAAATATCAGACAATGGAGATTGATTTTGGGAAACACACGTGACGCATAGGAAGTGGAGAAAAATATGGAAAGAGTTATGTTAAAGGAGCTGAAAATGAATTCCAGAAATGAGGTTCTGGCATTCTTAAAAAAGCTTTGGAAGGAAGAAAAAGCAAGTTGCCCCATGTGCGGAGAACCGTTGGAACTCCTGCATAAGAAGGCAAAGAAGGATGACTGTGACTGGCAGTGCAAGCACTGTGATAAAGCATTTAAGACGATGCATTTGCTGGATGAATTGAACCAGAAAATGCCTCAGTAGAATGGAGCAAAATGCATTGACGGTAAAAGTCGTCTGCGACATTGATGTTTTACGGCAGAGGGAAAAAGAGCGGGGAGACAGATGCCCTGGATCTGCGGAGGCCTCACTTAAATATCTTTGGCCGAAGGAAGGATATGATCTTTGCATAGATAATGGCAAGGTTTCCGCGGCGGAAAACGCGGAGATCATCTTGAAACATAATATATAAAAGATCTGTTGTCGCAAGGAGGAAAACATGAATTTAGTAATCCATGATCTGACGCAGGAGGAATGGAGCAAGGTTGCATCAAAATATGACGGTTGGAAAGTGATATCTGACAATGGCACGATCAAGCCCTGCATTGGGTGCTTTGGTTGTTGGGTAAAGTCCCCGGGAGAGTGCGTGATCAAGGATGGTTATGACCAGATGGGGGCGCTGATCCATCATGCGGATGAGGTACTTGTGATCAGCAAATATACCTATGGCGGACTTAGCAGCTTTGTGAAAAACGTTTTCGACAGGAGCATTGGATGGGTGTCACCCTATTTTGAAGTTTATGAGGGGGAGATGCATCATCAAAAAAGATATCCCGAGGATAAGCCCATGTCCTTTATTTTCAGGGGCGCGGGGCTGACGGAGGAGGATCAGGCGAAGGCCCGCGGATACGTGGAAGCAGCCTGCAGAAATTTCCATGCGATAATTAAGAGCATCACCTTTGAAACGCTTGAAAGCGCGGATTCGAAACCGCAGGGGACGGAGGATGGTCTTGCACCGACAAGCGTGCAGAAGGCCGCGGTGAGCGGTCTTGCATCGACAAGCGTGCAGAAGGCTGCAGACATGCAGGACGTCAGCGAGACCATGGAAGCAGGGCGCTTAGTAATGCTGAACTGCAGTCTCAGGGCGGACAATGCGAATTCGAAGAAGTTCATGAAAAGGGTCCTTGCGCTGCTTGATGGAGAACAAGAGATCATCAATCTCTCTTCCTATCTTGCGCATTCGGAACAGCTGGTGGAATTACTGCTGTCCGCTGAGAGGATCGTGCTGGGAATGCCGCTCTACGTGGACGGCGTTCCTTCCGCACCGCTTCGCATCATGGAACTACTGGAAAAGAGCGGCAAGGCGGCAGGAAAGAAGATTTACGTCGTTGCAAACATGGGACTGTACGAGAGCAAGCAAATCCGTCATCTGCTGAGTATTGTGAAGACGTGGTGCGAAGCATGCGGTTCGGAGTACTGTGGCGGACTGGCAATTGGTGCGGGCGAGATGCTGAAGATGATGATGCGCTCGGAGAATATCGATAAGGGGCCTTCCAAGAACATGGCGGAAGGCACAAAGAAGATTGCAGCTGCCATCAATGCTGGGCAGGCAATCGAGGATATTTATGCGGATCCTTTTAAGTTTTCGCGGGGTATGTACATATTTGCGGCGAACGCCAGCTGGCCATTGGATGCAAAGAAAAATGGCTTAAAAAAGAAAGACTTGTTTAGGCAGTTATAACGAATCAGCGGATTGGATTTCCAGCGCAGAAACATGAAATCCGTTATCGTCCACGATGATTGGAGGATGCTTGAAATAATGATTTATGTTTTAGAAAACACGGAAAAGGTAAAAGAGCTTTTTGAGGGCTGGGAGGAGACTCTTGTTTACTCCTGCCTGCAGAAGGTGATGGGAAAGGTGTTTGTGACGGATCTGGAACGGCCAAAGTCGGCCATGGCGTTTGTGGGCTGTTTTGCATTTTATGCAGGCGAGCCCGACAAGGAGCTTGTGGCGGAAAAGCCAAAGGGCTTTATCATCATGACACCGCAAAATGAAGCGTGGTCGGCGGTGATCGAGGAGTGCTTTCCAGATTCCAAGAGGATCACAAGATATGCGATCAAGAAGGACACGCAGTTTAACATTCGGTACTTATTGGATCAAAGGGCGCGTTTTTCCAAAGAGTTTGGTATCATCGGATATGAGATGAAAACAATTGATGGAGACACGTATGACCTCTGTATGCAGGATCCCGTGACCAGAGACTTTGTCTCATCCTTTGAGAGCAAGGAGAAATTTCTGGAATGGGGACGCGGCGTAGTCATCCTAAAGAACGGAAGGATCGTTTCAGGTGCGTCCTCCTACACAAGTTATCGGGGAGGCATCGAGATTGAAGTCGATACCGTACCGGAGGAAAGGCGTAAGGGCCTGGCGACGATCTGTTGTAGCGCGCTAATCCTGAATTGTTTGGAGGAAGGGCTATATCCCAGCTGGGACGCGCACGACATGAATTCCGTTCATCTCGCTGAGAAGCTGGGCTATGAGCTTTCGCATGAATACGTGGCATATGAAGTGGCGAGAACCTGCAGAACACATTGAAGAATGCCGTGATGGCAGAGGAGTTTCGGACGGAAGAATGAAATTGGGGAGGAGAAGAAAAAATGACAAAGGAAAGCTTAAAAGATAAGACACTGAAGGAGCTGCTGGAGAATCCATTGATTTCTGAGGTTGCAAAGGATGCCATCCGTAAGATGGATCTTACCCAGGAGGAGTATTATACTTGGACGCTTCAGGAGATCGCTGACAAGATGGGTTGGAAGAATCTGGAAAGAGGATTCCAAAGATTGTTGGAGGTGGCAGCGAAGGGGGAGTATTGCTTTAAACTTTATGACCCGAAGGAATGCGAGGGAGATCCGGAGAAGGAGAGCGCACACATTGTCTTTTTCCCTTCGGATGACGCCTTGGCAAATGATAGGCCCTTTATCTTTTTGGTGCCGGGAGGCGGACTAGTCAACGTGTGGAATCTGACGGAAGGCTGGCCGGTTGCCTGTACGTTTAATGAGCTGGGGTATCACGTCGTGATCCTGACCTATCAGGTTGACGTGGACGAGGGGGCGTTGGTGGCCATGGGCGACGTGGCCAGAGCCTTTGAGATCATAGAGGCGAAAAAAGATCTATTTCATGTGGATCCCGCAAAGTACGTCACTTGTGGGTTCTCTTCCGGCGGATATATCGTATGCCTGTGGAATTCAGAGATAGGATATCGGAAATACGCGAAAGCAAAGCCCTGCGGGTGCTTTCCCATTTACTCCGCGACTTCTTATCGCATTCTCAGAGATTTTGAAGAATGGGAGGATGAAAACGAAATGGAAGAGTGTGCCGTGGAAACCGTTGGTTGTTCCATGGAGGAAGCTTGTAACGGTTGCTTTGAGATTCCGGAGCACGTGGAAGGCTTTCCGCCTGCGTACGTTGTGACCATGGAAGGGGATAACGTGTGTAACCCGGAGCATTCCAAGAGGCTTGTCAAAGCACTGGAGGAGGCGAAGATCCCATGCAAGTTAGAGTTGGGGCCGGAGGGCTGGCATGGCTTCGCGGATGGCATTGGCATGATCATGGAGGGCTGGCCGGAGCGGGCAATGAATTGGCTGAAGGAGAACTGTCCGCAGTAACGAAGGGCAGATGAAACGTCATTTGGCAATAATCGATTAAAAAATTTTATGCGAGAGGAAAGAAACAACATGGGAATCAATGACAAGGCATCAGTGGAAGCACAGTATCAAAATTCAGGCAATCTGAATACGCGCATATCGATTCATGACAAGTATTCGACCAATAAACAGGGGTTTGGAAATTGGATCACGTCCCATTATGAGATCAAGGAAGGAATGACCGTGCTGGAGCTCGGATGCGGTACCGGCAGCATGTGGGTAGGGAAAAATGACCTGATCCAAAAGTGTTCAAAATTGATCCTCTCTGATTTTTCGGAGGGCATGCTGGAAAAGACGAAAGAGACTTTGCGGGGAGTGGAAGGCATTCATTACGAGGTTGTTGACATCCAAAACATCCCCTATGAAAGCAATACTTTCGACGTCGTGATCGCAAACATGATGCTGTATCACGTGCCGGATCTTTTTCAGGGACTAAGGGAGGTCCGCAGGGTGCTGAAAGCAGACGGTAAGTTCTATTGCGCGACCTACGGTGAGAACGGGATCATGGAGTATATTGGAGGATTGTTTGGAGAATATGGCTTTGATGTCCATACGAACCGGGCGTTTACGCTGCAAAATGGCGCAGACAGCCTCTCAAAAGCATTCGCAAACGTTACGCGATATGACTACGAGGATTCTTTGGCCGTAACGAATTTGGAGGACATGGCAGACTACGTATACTCCTTAACGGGAATGTCCCAGCTTCGGCAGGTTCCAAGGGAAACCATGTTGGAGGTACTCGCAAAGCATGCGACGGACGGCGTGCTTTCGGTGCCGAAGGAATACGGCATGTTTGTGGCGAGTGGAATGGCAACGGAGAATAAGGCATAAGGGAGTTATCAGCATGAGATTTGCAGTTTTATCGGACGTACATGGGAATTACCCGGCAATGAAAGCGGTGCTCGAAGATGCGAAGCGCCGCGGCGTGGATGACTTCATCGCCGCGGGAGATTATTGCCTGAGCGGGCCTTGGCCAAACGAGTGCATCATGGCGTTAAAAGAGTTTCAGGGAAAGCATGTCATTCGCGGAAATGAAGAACGGTATTTGGAGAATCTGATCGGGAAGGATCAAAGCAAATGGACGGATGGACAGATGCAGATTTCCTATTGGAATTTCCGGAACGTTCGCGAAGAGAATTTGAATTACGTATTGTCGTTGCCCCAGGTGACGGAGTTTGAGTGCAATGGCGTGAAGATCCACGTGGCGCATTCCTCGGATGCTTTTATCGGGGAGTATGAATTCCCGCATTTTGGCCCGGGAATCTTTTCGGAAAAGTATGAGAACGTGCAGGCGACGCCTGAAATCGTACAGAAGGACGTGCATGCCATCTTGGATGCGGACGAGGATTTCCATGCCAGAGTGACGGCACTGGAAGACGGGGTTTACGTCTTCGGACACAGCCACGTGCAGTGGAGCTACAAGGCGAGTGACAGGAACGTACTGCTGGTCAATCCAGGCTCCTGCGGACTGCCGCTGGATGCCATTAAGGATAGTTTGCCGTACTCGATCCTAACGGTCACGGAGGATGGGGAAATTCGTCTGGAGGAGATCCGGGTGCCTTTTTCCATGGCGGATTACGTGGAGGAGGTCAAGAAGACGACGCAGTACGCGGAAGCAAACGTATGGAGCAAGGTGATTTTCCAAGAGCTTCTGACGGCAAGGGAGCACCTAATGTTTTTCTTATGGTTTGCGGATGCGTTTGCGAATGAAATGGGCGACCATCAAAGACCCTTCACCGTCGAGACCTGGGAAAAGGCATACGAAGCATGGATAGCGAAGGAATGAAAAATGGAGATCAAAGAGTATCAAAAGTATAACGAAGAAGAGATATTAAAGCTTTACGCAGAGGTGGGCTGGATAGCTTATACCCAGGATCCGGAGGCGCTTCGGGAAGGCTACGGGAATTCGCTGCTGACGCTGGCGGCATATGAAAAGGAGGAGCTCTTGGGGATCATCCGCGTGGTGGGTGACGGCGCGACCATCGTGTTCATCCAGGATATCCTGGTATTCCCGGAGCATCAGAGGAAAGGCGTTGGCTCGGCGCTCCTTAAGGCAGTGCTGGAGCGCTATGGTCACGTACGGCAGGTGGAGCTTGCAACGGACAATACGCCGAAGACGATCGCATTTTATCAGGCGATGGGCTTCCGGGAGTTTTCGGAGCTTGGGTGCTGCGGATTTATGAAATGCTGACGTGAGGGAGTGAGCTGGAAGTGAGTTTACGATTAGGGTTTTGTGAAGAGGAGATAACGCCGGAGCGGCCAGTTCCCTTGGTGGGATTTTACCGGGAGGACGATATGTCCAGGGGTGTGTTGAAACCATTGCTTGCGCAGGTATCCGTCTGGGAGGAATGGTCCGGAAAATCCGGCGAGGAGGCAGGAACGTTATTAGAGCGCTGTGTCTTGATCGCGATCGACAGCATTGGATTTACGACGGAACTTACGAATGCGCTGCGGGATCAGGTTGGCACAGAGCTCGGCGTATCCCGGGAAAAGGTCATGGTTTGTTTTTCCCACACCCATGCAGCTCCAGAGGCCGAGGCGGCGGAAGGGTATTTTGACTTTGCGTGCAAAAAAGTGCTTTCTGCGGCGAAAATGGCATTGGATGGCATGGAATGGGTGAAAGTGCGATGCGAGAACGGAAGGGCGCAGATTGGCGTCAACAGGCGCGCTGGGAACGATGCCCTGGACGACAGGGTCGGCATCCTGGAAGCCTTTGGGGATCAGGAAGAAAGAAGGTTGATGATCCTTCGCGTTACGGCCCATGGAAACGTTTTGAAGGCAGACAACTACCTGGTTTCGCCGGATTATTTCGGGGACGTCAGGGAAGTGCTTACGGAAACGTATGGTTGCCCGGTGATGATGATCCAGGGCGCAGCGGGTAACGTCGCACCGAAATATTTTTGCTCTGGGAATACGCCGGTGGATGCGCAGGGGCCGAAGTTTGTCAGGGCGGAAAACGCGCTGGCGATGATGGCGGAAGAACTATACAAGAGCGTGGAAAAGGCAATTGCGGAAAGAAATCCGGAGACTTCCGGCGAAAATGCGAACGCAAACGAAGGATCGGCCCTTCAGGCGTACTCCAAGGAATTGACGCTGCGAAGCGTTCTTCCATCCATGGAGCGGGCAAAGGAGATCGCTGCGGAAGCAAAGGAGAAGTGCCGGATTGATGGCACTGATTGGCTTGCGGAGCTTTCGAGACTACACGCACAGGGCATATCCGTACAGGAAGAGAAGGCGGAAGTCCAGTATTTCCGGATCGCGCGGTTTTGTCTGTGCGGCATGGCATATGAGCTCATGACGGAGTTTGCCTTGGAAGTTGCTGAGGGTCTTAAGGATGAATTCTTTTACCTAAACGGCTATGCGAACGGCATCCTTTCCTACTTCCCGACAAAGGA
Organism: Lachnospiraceae bacterium; assembly: GCA_017552985.1. Lineage (GTDB taxonomy): Bacteria > Bacillota > Clostridia > Lachnospirales > Lachnospiraceae > Acetatifactor. The sequence continues at coordinate 39,547 of JAFZNO010000013.1, read as the reverse complement.
AGAGTATGACCTTGGCGGATATGAGGTATATTGGTCTTTGCTGATCTACCACAAGGCTTTTCACAGGGTCTTTCCGTTCGAAAGGGAAGAGGCAGACAAGGTGACGGAATTTGTGATGCAAAACGCACCTGCAGGAATGGCAAAAAACAAGGCGTTAGGGAAAAATATGGTTGGTGAGAAAATTCCGTTAACGTTATAATAACCTTTTAAGGGTTTATGCCACTATGAGATTAGGGGGGACAAGGATCATGACCAATGAAGAGTTAAAGAAATATTATTTTGGAGCATATAGTTTTGAGGAGACGGAGGACGGCTATTTGCAGGCGTTCCAGTATACGAAGGCGCAGATGGATTACTTTCAGGGCGCATTTGATTTCTGGTATGACAGATGCATGGCATCCACGTCGAAGACGATCGAGCTGAACACGGAGGCCACGAAGGTTTCTTTTGATTTCAAGATCATTTGGATGGGTTCGCCGGATTCCTTTGAACTTCAGGTGGACGGGCAGATCACGAAGATCGCTTACGTGATGGACTTCATGAAAGAGGGGATGCCTGAGCCTGATTTCTCGAAGGGATTTCCCGGATGGAATCTTCCGAAGGAGGGAAGGATCGAGTGGGAGCTTCCTAAGGGCAAAAAGTCCGTGGTGATTTATCTGCCTGCGGATGCTACCGTAGTCGTGCGTAATTTTGAGGTGAATGCGCCTGCGGAGAGACCTGCAAAGAACGAGAAGGTGCTGTGGCTTGGGGATTCCATCACCCAGGGGTTTGGTCCGCTTCGCTCCGGTCAGACCTACGTCACCGTTGCGAACAGAATCCTGAATTATGACATTGTCAATCAGGGCATCGGCGGCTACGTCTATGACAAGAAATCCCTGATGAAGATGGACGGATATCAGCCCGACAAGATCATCGTTGCGCTTGGAACGAATCAGTACGGATCGGAGACCATGACGGACGTGGAGGAGTATTATGAAACCTTGACCGGCATTTATGGCAACGAAATCCCGATCCTGTGCATTTCTCCGATCTGGCGCGGCGATCAGCCGGAAGGCTATGAGAAATTTGTGAGCTTCTGCGAGAATGTCAAGAAAATCGCGGGTAGCTACAAGAACGTAACCGTAGTGGATGGGTTCACGCTTGTGCCCCATCTGAAAGAATACTATTTGGACAACCTGCATCCGAATTGCCTAGGGACGGAAAACTATGGAAGAAACCTGGTGGAGGCAATCCGGGAAATTGGGTTTTAAGGTGAAAACGCGTCATTAGACGCGTTGGAAAGTGAAGTGAGACAAAATGAAATTACCGGAAAGTTTTTATGAAGTTGCAAAAGATTATGGGGTGCCGAAGGATGAAATTTTATTCGGCGCCATCGCGGATTTTGACTTGGAGTACAGATTTGCGGATACGGTGGTTGCGCTGACGAAGGAGAAGCTTCTCGTGGCGGCATACCCGTATCGTGAGAAGGAAGAGTTCCGGCTTGGCGGCTACGGCGGCCTGCATAAGGACATCGCGCTGGAGGGCAAGCCGGCGCTGACGATCTATCCGCTGGATAAGGTGGAGAAGCTGACGGTCCTTCGCCAGATCAGCACGGGCGTGCTGATGGGAGAGATCGATGGCGCGGAACGTTTTATCTGTCAGTTCTCCAATACGAAGCAGGGATACTTCCACAAGCTGGCAGACCTGCTGAAAAAGATCAAAGACAAGGAAGAGATTAAGGAGGAAGACCTTGACGTGGAAAAGGGCAAGGAGGTTTGCCCGAAGTGTGGCATGCTGTATCCCGACCAGGAGCGAAAGGTTTGCCCGAAGTGTCTCGACAAGAGATCGGTGCTTTTCCGCATCATGGGATATTTTAAGCCGTACCGCCTGCAGCTGTGCGTGATGGTGCTCTGCTATCTGGGCAACGTGGGCTTAAACCTTGCGTGGCCTTACCTTAGCGGTACGATCCTGTATGACAAGGTGCTGGCGAAGAATCCGGAATTCGTGGAATTCTTGAGACTCCCCGCGGGAAGCTTTGTCACGGCCCTTGTGATGGTCGTGATCGCCATGATCGTGGCGAAGATGCTGGGCCAGTTCTTTGGCATTTTGCAGGGCGTGATGACGGCGAACGTGGCGCCGCACGTGGTGGGAACCATCAAGAGCCAGACCTTTACGGCCATGGGGAGACTCTCCATCAGCTTCTTTACGAGACGCCAGACGGGCGGTCTGATGACCAGGGTTTGTGACGATGCGGAGCAAATTTCGTCCTTTTTCATTGACGGCATTCCGTACTTTTTCATCAACGTGCTGACCCTCGTGGTGACCACGGTGGTGATGTTTGTGCTGAATCCCATTTTGGCATTGGCGTGCGTGATCTTGATGCCCGTGCTTGTCATCATGAGCTATAACATGCTGCCGCACCTTTGGCATTATTACGGCAAGCGTCACCGCGCAAACAGGCGCATGAACAGCCAGATCAATGAGAACCTGACCGGTGCCCGCGTGGTCAAGGCATTTGGCCGCGAACAGCAGGAGATCGGACGCTTTGGCAAGAACAATAAGAGAGTGCAGAATTCCGAGGTGGATCTTGCACATTATGACAACAAGTTTTTTGCTCTGTACTATTCCGTGGAGGATACCATTTCCTTCCTGGTGTGGGCAGTCGGCGGCGCGCTGATGATCAGTGGATTTATGGCGGCGGCGCAGGGAAATCCGAACGGCGGCTTCCTTGGCGCCCAGAACATTTCCCTGGGACTTTTGCTGACCTTCTCTGGCTACGTTGGTCAGATGAAGGGACCCTTGGAGTTCATGTCGCACATCATCCGCTGGTACACGAACTGCATGAACTGCGGACAGAGATTATTTGAGATCATTGACGCCGTGCCGGAAGTGCGCGAGGTGAAGGATCCCTATCGCCCGGAGAAGCTGCAGGGTGAAATTGAGTTAAAGAACGTGACGTTTGGATATGAACCGCATAAGCCGATCCTGAAGGAAATCAGCTTCCACGTGAATGCCGGCGAAGTGTTTGGCATCGTGGGAAGGTCCGGCGCGGGAAAATCCACGCTGGTAAACCTGATCTCCAGACTCTATGACGTGGAGGAAGGAGAGGTGCTGGTGGACGGCGTGAACGTAAAGAAATATGGCTTTAAGGAGCTTCGGAAGAACGTGGCAATGGTAAGCCAGGAGACCTACATCTTTATGGGTACGGTGGCAGAGAACATTGCGTACGCGCGGCCTGACGCAACGCGCCAGGAGATCATATCCGCGGCCATGCAGGCGAGCGCGCATGACTTTATCTGCAAGATGCCGGAAGGATATGACACGATCCTTGGTTCCTCCGGAAGATCTCTTTCCGGCGGCGAGAAACAGAGAATTTCCATCGCCAGGGCAATCCTTGCTGATCCGAAGATCCTGATCCTGGACGAGGCGACTTCCGCCGTGGATACGGAGACGGAGCTTGCGATCCAAAAGTCGCTGGAGCGGCTGGAGAAGGGCAGAACCGTTATCTCCATCGCCCACAGACTCTCCACGCTGCGCAACGCAACCCATCTGATCGTGTTGGATGAGGGGAGACTGACGGAGTCCGGAACCCATGAGGAACTGATGGCGAAGAAGGGAACCTATTACAAGCTGAATGAATTGCAGACGAAAGCGCTGGCCATGAGGGGTCTGGAGTAAGGAAAGACTCGGGGGCTGGCATAAACTGGCATAAAGAAAGATTGAGGAATGAACATGAGTGAAGACATGGATTTATTGGATTTGAATTTAGATGATGAGTTTAATGAGGAGGAGCTGAAGAAGGAGTCGGAAGAGCTTCTGGAGATGCGGTTCCTCACGAAGGAGAATGCGACTTTCGCAAGGACGGAGGGGGGATTTGTATCCCTGAAGTTTGACGACAAGGAGTATAAAAGGATTGGCGTGTATCTGACGTTCCCGCTGACGAATCCTGAGGAGTTTATCTCCATCAGGGAGGCGGATGAGAAGGCGAAGGAGATCGGCATGATCGAGGATCTGAAGAGCCTTCCGAAGGATCAGCAGGAGATGATCCGCGATCAGATCAGACTGCGCTATTTTATGCCCGTGATCAAGAAGATCATGGAGATTAAGGAAGAATACGGATATGCTTACTGGCACGTGGAGACGAGCTTTGGTGCTTGTCGCTTTACGACGCACATGAGCGGTGACGTGGTGGTATCCCTCAGTGATTCCAGGCTTTTGGTCAAGGACATTGACGGCAACCGCTACGAGATCCCCGACTTTTACGCGCTGGGCGTGCAGGAAAAGAAAAAGCTTGATCTGTTTATCTAGTTTGAGGGAGAAAGATGAAACTATTATTTACGTTAACGGGAAGTCAGCTGGAAGCCTTGGCGCTTACGGCTGGCGAGAAATTAGTATATTGCGTGCCGGCTGACCTGGCCTACCTGCCAGGGGCGGGCGCAAAGGCGGACGGGACGCGGAACCCTGGCGCCGGCGGGTTAGAGAAGACGGGCGTCAGCGACCGGTATGAGACCGCCACTTTCGTAGCCGTGACGAACCAGCGGCTGGTTGTTTTGGCGGGAGATAAGGTGACCTACCAGATCGCCCTGAAGGATTGCGAGAAGGTGCGCTGTGAGCATCAGGTGGGTTGCGGCATCATCACGGTAACGACCTTGGTTGACAGCGATGAAAACATCATGGGAGAAGGGTACGACGTGTGCGTTGCAAGGGTATCCATGAGGCAGATCGTTCGTGCCTCCTATGCGATACGAGGCGCGCAGGCCATCGTGCGGTCCCTGAAGGAGAGCGGTGACGCGGAGAAGGCAGAGCAGATCACAAGCTCGGAATATGAGACCTATTGTGAGAAGTGCGGCCGTGCGATGCCAGGCACCAGCAGCTGCCCTTACTGTGAGGGCAAGATGGACGTTGCAAAGAAGTTTATGAGCCTGTGCGGCGGCTTTGTCGGAAAGCTTTTGCTGATCAGCTTGTCGATGCTGGTGATCTCCGGAATGAACATGGCAAGGCCCATGGTACAGCGCTGGTTTATTGATGACGCCCTATCGACGGGGAAGGGTACTTGGGCGGATCTCGGGATCTTTGTGGGCATTTCCTTTGCTTTTTTGATCGGCGCGATCCTCCTGGAGGTATGGAAGAACCTGGCCTGCATCAAGCTTGGCTCGGCCCTTTCCATGTCTCTTCGCGAGAAGCTTTACGTGAAGATCCAGATTCTCTCGCTCTCCTTTATCAACAAGAGAAAGCCGGGAGAATTGATGAACAGGGTATCGCGTGATACGGGACGCATCCGCGAATTCTTTGAGGAAGTGTTTGGCTACATGTTTTCCACGCTTCTTACCATGGTCGTGTCCCTGGTGGTCATGCTGACGATCAGCCCCCTCATGACGGGACTTTCGCTGATGTTTGTGGTGGTGGTGTTTGCCCTGATGAAAGTCTTTTGGCATCACATTCACACAATCTTTCACCGCCAGTGGCTGAAGTCGGACGAGCTGTCCAACAGCATTCAGGACATCATCTCCGGCATGAGGATCGTAAAGACCTTCGGAACGGAGGATCGCGAGGCGGAGCGCTTTTCCCAAAAAGCCAGGGATTATGCAAAGACCCAGTCCAGGAACGAGACCTTCTGGGCAGTGTTCTTCCCGATCCTGACGTTTTTGTTGGGATGCGGTACTTACGTGGCCGTGCTGATCGGCGGCCAGAACGTTTTGGTTGGCAAGATGACCATGGGTCAGCTCGTACAGTTCATGACTTACAGCGGATACCTGTTTGGACCGCTTGGCTGGATGACGCATCTGCCGAGAATGGTCATGCAGATGGTGACAAGCCTGAACCGTATTTATGACGTGCTGGACGAAGAGCCCAAGATCAAGGACCGTGACGGCAGCAAGGAAATCGCGATCAAGGGTCATTTCCAGTTTGAGAAGGTTTCCTTCGGATACAATACCTATGAGCCCGTGCTGGAGGACGTTAATTTTGAGGTGAAGCCTGGTGAGATGATCGGTCTTGTGGGCGCATCCGGTACCGGAAAATCCACCATGATCAACCTGATCATGCGACTCTATGACCCGGATCAGGGACGGATCATGCTGGACGGTGTGGATCTTCGCGACGTGAAGGTGGAGAGTCTCCATTCCCAGATCGGCGTGGTACTGCAGGAGACCTTCCTGTTCTCGGGAACCATCCTGGACAACATCCGTTTTGCCAAGCCGACGGCAACGCTGGCAGAAGTGATCCAGGCGGCGAAGGCGGCCAATGCGCATGACTTTATCTGCAAGACGCCGGACGGGTACAATACCTACGTGGGCGAGCACGGTTATAATCTTTCCGGCGGCGAGCGGCAGAGGGTGGCCATAGCCAGAGCCATTTTGAACAACCCGAAGCTTCTGATCCTCGACGAGGCAACGTCCGCGCTCGATACCGAGAGCGAATTCCTGATCCAGCAGGCGTTAAACCGTCTGATCGAGGGTAGGACGACCTTTGCCATCGCTCACAGACTTTCGACGCTGCGTGAGGCAAACCGTCTGATCGTCATTGACAAGCATTCCATCGCGGAGATGGGAAGCCATAATGAACTTTTGGAGAAAAAGGGCATATACTATGGATTAGTAACGGCGCAGCTTCGCATGGCAGAGGGACGGCCAGAGGTAAAAGACATGGACGGGACGGCCGAGGCGACGGCATAGGACTGTCGGTGGATAAAATTGGTGATGGTAATGATGCCGGAAATATGGTATAATGAAATCACCAAAGAGAAAAAGTAGCAGAAAGAGGGGTTTCCTAAAAAGCGTCACGAAGCATGCCGATACTAGTTATGAGAGGCAACTGACTGACGGGAAGGAGGGCGCCTATGAAATTTGAAAGAGTAGATGATAAAACCGTAAGATGCTTTATTTCCAACGAGGAATTGGAAGGCTATCAGATTGACTATAAGGATTTTGTACTTCGGAGCGATAAGGCAAGGGAGGTCGTGCGCGACATCATTACGCAGGCTTCCGAGGAGGTGGGTTACAAGCCTCCAAAGTTTGCGTTTGACATGTCCATCATGATGTTGCCCGAACAGGGCCTGGTACTGACCTTCAGCGAGAGCGATCCCTTGATGGATAAGGATGGCGGAAAGCTGATGGAATATCTGAAGGAAATGAAAAACATGTTTGCGAACGGCTCTAAGAAAGCTGAGGAGGGACAACGGGAAGAGGGTGCCAAGGCGAAGGAAGGCGACGTGGAGAGACCTGCGCAACCGGAGCTGGGCATTTTCGAATTTGAAAACCTGGGAGACGTAATGGAACTCGCGTCTGCCGTACCTGGAAATCTTCGCGTACATAGCGAGCTTTATCGCATGAATGACAAGTATTATCTGTACCTGCATAAGGGTGCGGCCGCTTATCAGAGATACAGCAAGCTTTGCGTGCAGGCCATGGAATTTGGCATGGTCTACGGCGCGGATGAGCAGAAGTACCTGTATCTGAGTGAACACGGCGAATGTCTGATCGCGGAGTGTGCGCTGAGAAAGCTCCACCTGGAAAAGAAGCCTTGCGAGAGAAAGTCCCGGAAGAAGGCATAGTGCGGGATCACGAAAGCACGCGCTGCATGTCCTCCGGCAGGGGAGCAAGGAACTCCATGGGTTCTCCCGTCATGGGATGGGGGAAGGAAAGCCTGTGGGAGTGAAGCGCCTGGCGCGAAATGACTTCGTAATCAGGATTGTAAAGGTAGTCACCAATGAGGGGATGCCCCAAATGTTTTAAGTGAATACGGATTTGATGGGTACGCCCCGTCTCCAAGATCAGGGAGATGAGGGAGTACCCATTTTTTTCTTCCAAAACGCGGTAATGGGTGACTGCCGGTTCGCCGTTCTCATAATCCACGCAGCGCTCGATGACGGAGCCGGGCTTCCGGCCCAGAGGCGCAGAGACGGTGCCTTCCGCGGGTATGACGGGACCGCGGGTGATGGCCAGATATTCGCGGGTGAAGACTTGAGGGCGCGCGGCTGAAAAGATTTCACCGGACGTGGCCTGACTGGCGTGCATGGCTTTCTCCGCAACAAGTTCTCCCAAGATGCCGGCACTGACGAAATGCTTTGCGATGACCGTAAGTCCGGACGTGTCACGGTCAAGCCTGCCAATGCAGCGGAAGACAAAGGGCGCTCCTTTTTGCTGAAAATAATAAGCAAGCGCATTGGCAAGGGTATTGTCGTGATTATTTTGAGAGGGATGCGTTGGCATGCCGGCAGGTTTGTTGACGACGAGAAGATCTTCGTCCTCGTAGACAATTTCCAGAGGAAGCGGAACGGGGGCAACGTTCTCGGAACAGAGTTCCTCTTTGATTTGAACGGTTAAAACGGCACCGGGAGTAAGACGGGCATTGACGTGCGCCGGAACGTTGTTTAGGAGGATGCCGTCCGGGAGTTGCTTTAAGATCTTCAGGTTTTGGACAGAGTAACCCCTAGAACGAAGAAACCCCTTGATGGTACTCGGGGACGTAGTGGAATTATTTTCTGGCAGGTTATAATGAATGATCCTTATCATGAGAAACCTCTCGTAAATGCTTATGGGAACACTATCATTGTATGAGCTTTTGGGGGAAAAGTAAATAACTACAACCGTTCAGAAATCCATATCTGTCGAATTTACTTATTTTTTCTGTTGTTTCAGGCAAGATTCTATGCTATAATAAGGCTTGTTTGCTAAGCTGGCAACTTTAGTAAGCAAAGAATGTTTAGATAACAGACTTTCCCAAATGCAAGGCGGAGAGTCTTTTTTGGGTGTTTTGAAATGAATACTTCGACAGAGAGATTGATTGATGAAACTGTTTAAAAGTGATTCTAAGTATATAAGCGGCGTGGTGGCAATATATACGGCATTAAAACCACTTTATTTGTTTGGATCGGGTTCCTTGCAGATATGTGATCTGTTTTTTGCCGTGATGCTGCTATGGTGGATTCTTTCCGGCAAGGGAAAGATTTTGATCAAAAAAGAAGTTTTTCCCGTTGTAAGGTTACTGGCGATCCTGGTGTTTTATCAAGCCGTCGTCAACGTGGTCTGGTTTACCGTCACTCACGACACGGGAATGATATCGAAAACCTTGATCAACGTTTTTAACATGTTAATGTTTTGCTTTTGCATTATTATCGAGAGGACCGTGGGATCAGAAAATCTGAAGCGGTCGTTTGCGCTTGGATGCTTTTGGTCGTCATTGTTGACCGCAGTTGGAATGGTGCTGGCAAGAGGCCTTTCCGCAAGAAACACGGGATTCTTTAACAACCCCAATCAATTAGGCTACTATGCCGTGGTTCTTTTTTCCGCAGTGCTCTTATGGCACGCGCATTTTACCGTTGCAGAAAGAAGAATTGTACTTTTGATTTCCATATGGGCTGTCTTGGCTTCAGGATCAAAGGCGGCGATGATCGGTTTGGCGGTCATGATCATATTCCGGGTTGTATGGGGCCCCAAAAAAATCTCAGGAAAGCAATTGGCAATTCGTATCTTTGCACTGCTGGCCGTTTTTGCCGTGGCGTACTTCTTTTTATACAGTCAAAGCAGTTTGATCACTTCGAACGGCACTTTGTCTTTTATGCGTTCAAGAATACTTAACATGGCAAAGGAAAAGGATTCAGACCTGGGAAAAGGACGTGGTTATTCCAGGGTTTTTGAGATGGGCAATAATTATCTTTGGGGAGTGGGAGAAGGCGGCTATAACCGTTTTGAAGCATTAAGGGGCAAAGAGGTGCATTCCACTTACGTTAGCTTTTTTGTCTCCTACGGAGTTATTGGCTCATTGCTGTTCCTGATGCTTCTAAAGCGGCTGCTGTGGCGGCCTGGACTCATCAAACGAAATATCATCGGTCTGTCAGGGATCGCCTTATATTCATTAACGCATAATGGAATTAGAAATACTCTGGTATGGATCGTTTTGGCTATTTTATATTTAGAGTCCATGGATCCGAATCGAAATATTGACGCAAGGGAAGTTGTTTATGAAACTGAAGAATCTGATAAAGCAAAATAGAGTATTAACAGGTTTGGCTTATTACGCTCGTGAGAAAAGAAATTACGTAAAAACAAAAAAGTATAAAAAGTTACCAATTGACGGGAATAAAGTGTTGTTTTTCAGACCAGACGGAGGATATGGAGATAACCCAAGGGCAGTTGCGGAATGCTTGAAAAAAATGAAACCGGACGTTCAGCTGGTCTGGGCATGTGGAGGAAAGGAGTACTTTTCCGGCATTCCGGATTACGTAAAACCAGTCATATTTGAAACTGAGGAATATTATAAGGAGCTTGCAACCGCGGGAGCTTGGGTGTGCAGCACCACTTTGCCGTATGGAACAACGAAAAAGAAGGGGCAGTTGTACGTGCAGACGTGGCACGGTGATAAATTTCTAAAGAAAATTGCCTATGATGCTGCAGCAGACGTGGAAGATTACAGGAAGAGAACAACTGCAAGGAAGTTTTGCGAACCGGAATTGTGTGATTACTTCGTTACGGGATGTGAATGGTTTGTTTCCATCGCTGCTTCTGCGTTTGGCTATAAAGGGAAGTTTTTGCGATTTGGAATGCCGAGAAATGATTGCCTGGTGAATCTGGACGAGCATCAACGTGATCAGATCAAAAAGGCATTGGACTTGGATCCCGAAACCAGAATACTCATTTATGCGCCTACGTTCCGGGATTATGAGAAATCCCAGGACATGGTTGGATCGAACATTGATCTGGTAAAGATCTTGGATGCACTGGAAGAGAAGTATCAGTGCAAATGGATCTGTTTAATGAGAGCTCATAATGGAAAGCACTTGACCATTAACAATGAAAACCGTATTGACGATCGGTTTAAGGACGTTACGACATACCCGGACATGGCGGATTTACTGATGATATCCGACATGCTGATCAGTGATTATTCATCCTGCGGCGCTGATTTTGCAATTACCGGGAAAATGGTCCTGATGTATCAGGATGACCTTAAACTATATACGTCCAAGGGTAGAACGCTATATTTTTCCCAAGAGGAATCCCCCTATTTTACGGCTTTCAACATGGACGAAGCGCTGGAGATCATCGGCAGGGTTACGGAAGACGATATCAGGAAGAATTCGGAAGGAATCCTGGCCTTTTATGATTCTTACGAAACGGGACGCGCAAGTGAAGAAGTATCTAAACTGGTTTTAGATTCTTTGGATAAATTATCGTGAAGATGACTAACTTGGAGGAAACATGAAGAGAGTAATAACGTATGGTACGTTTGATCTGTTGCATTATGGACACATCAATCTTTTGCGAAGGGCCAAAGCCCTTGGTGATTATTTGATCGTAGTTCTTTCCACGGATGAGTTTAACTGGAATGAGAAGCATAAGAAATGTTATTTTTCTTATGAACAGAGAAAGGCTCTGGTTGAGGCCATCCGCTACGTGGATCTTGTGATCCCGGAAGAGAGTTGGGAACAAAAGCGTTCAGACGTGCATGAATATCACATAGATACCTTTGTGATAGGGGAAGATTGGAAGGGAAAGTTTGATTTTTTGAAAGACGAGGGCGTGGAAGTTGTCTATCTCTCAAGAACTCCTGAAATCAGCAGCTCGCAGATAAAAAGAGATCTTTATGATGCCAATGGAGCGGAACGGGAAATACGGAATGAAAATGCAATTATCAATCATTATTCCAATATATAATACGGAAAAATATCTGCGGCGGTGCGTTGACGGTATACTGAACGCGGATTTTTCAGATTATGAGATTCTTTTGATTGATGATGGCTCTACGGACGGATCCGGAGCCATTTGTGACGCATATGCGAAAGAACATTCATTTATCACTGCATTTCATATCGAGAACGAGGGCGTTTCCAAAGCCAGAAATTATGGCCTTTCTAAGGCGAAGGGCGAATGCTTTTTTTTTGTGGATTCAGACGACGTTATCGAAAAAGAAGGTCTTAAGCATGTGATGGACGTGTTGCAAAGTGACGCGGAAGCACAGATGGCGTGCTTTGGATTTACAAACGTTTATGAAGACGGAAGAACGAAAAAACGCGTTTTATGTTCCAAAGAAGACGATCACCGGTCTGTTCAGGGCAAGGACGTTCTGTACCAAGTATTGAATGGACCTGGATACGTTTGGAATAAGATTTTTAAGAAAAGCCTGATTCAGGGAATCACTTTTGACGAAAGCCTGCGCTACGGAGAGGACACGCTCTTTGTATTTCAGGCATTGGAACACTGTGAGAAAGCAATTGTTTTTCATGCGGCACCATACCGTTATTTTTGTGAACGTACGGGGAACGTTACCGCAGGCACCGTGGATGAAAGGTCTTTGGAGTATTTAAGAATAAACCGCAGCATTTTTGAAGCTGTCAGAAATACGGCACCGACGGTCGGAATGTCAAGATGTTTCACGGCGGCAAAGACGGTACTCAGTAAGATTCCCAGAGGAAGTGGCCAAGACGCATATTACCGTGAGGTGAAAAAGACGATCCGGTTTAAGCCGGGCGAATGGCTGGCATATCTAAAGGATGGAAAGCTTAGGGAATCAAAGAAGCAAAGAGTGGAGAGCTTGGGAGTGACCCTGTTTCCGCGGCTCATTGTTTGGATCAATGGAAGGAAGCATAGATGAGGATCTTCGCTTTAGGAAGGTGAGTCCATGGGAAATTCAATAGAGAAAAAGATCTTTCGGGGAACGATGGTCATTATTCTCGTGGGAATACTGGCTAAGATCACCTCCTTTATACAGGAAGCCATTTTGGCGGCTTATTTGGGAACAACCAATCAAAGCGATGCGTTTTACATGGTATCCAGCATACAGGCCGTGATCTATCCCATGCTGAGCGTGGGCGTATGGAAAGTCTTTTTACCGCTTTATAAAGAAAAATATGCTCAGGGTAAATCAGGGGAAGCAGATGCCCTAAGCAATCAAATGATCAGTTTCTTTTCCATCGTTTCTTTTTTGGCAGTTTGTGCACTGATATTGCTGGCCGTGCCAGTGGTTTCCATCGTTGCTCCGGGATTTGAAGGAGAGACAAAGGAGCTCTGCGCAAAGCTGGTTCGAATTTCAGCCCCGATGTATTTCTTTATCATTGCAGCTGCCATTTATGCGTCGATGTTGCAGGCGCACGGGAAGTTTTTTGGCAGTCAGGTCAGGGAAATTGCATCCCACGTTCCCACGATCATCGCGGCTTTGTTCTTTTATAAGAACTATGGAATCGAAGCGATGGCAATGGCTCTGGTAGCCGGAGGATTTATCCGTCTTCTTATAGAGCTGCCTTTTGTGGATTGGGGATATAGATTTCATCCAGATTTTCATTTCAAGACAAGTGAATTCCGGATCATGTTAAAACGCTTGCCGTCTGCACTTGTATCGGAGAGCGTTGGTCAATTAAATACGCTGATCGACAAGGTCATGGCCTCAACTTTGCCGGAGGGAACCATCTCTGGTCTTAACTATGGAGGAAAGCTTTCCAGCGTATTTGGAGGCTTGCTGTCCGGGGCAATTGCAACCGCCCTGTATCCTCAGATGATAGAAATGATCGCATTAAAGAAGATTCAGGAACTGGCACGATTGGTTGCCAAGATCATCAATATTTTTTGCGTTCTTATGGTTCCCATAACGGTTGCCTGCATGCTGTTTAGCAGGGAATTGGTGACGGCAGCTTTCCAAAGAGGATCCTTTGCGGCGGAAAGCACGGCGCTGACGGCCAATATATTTGCGCTCTACTGCCTGGGGTTGTTTTTCGGCGCCTCGAATTCCGTTGTCTCCAACGTCTTTTACAGCTTCGGCGATACAAAGCGTCCCATGTTCATCAGCCTGATCAATTTGGGGATCAACGTGGCGTTGAATCTGTGCCTGATCCAATTGCTGGGCGTAAACGGCCTGGCGCTGGCTACGTCACTTTCCGCGATCATCACCTTCTTTGTGAGAAACGTGATGGTAAGGAAATACGTTCATTTGGAGTATAAGAAAATCTTTCTTACGTTTTTAAAGGTTTTGGGTGCGTCAGGCGTTGCGTGCTTTGCACCCCGGATCCTATTTTGGATTTATCCCGTCAACCCGTGGCTCATCCTGGTCATCTCTGCCGCAATGGGAATCTTGATCTACCTTGGCATGATCAAACTGCTTCGGGTAAAGGAGTTAGAGGATTTGCTGGAAATCATCAAGAAACGGTTTTGGAACCTTTTTAAGCAATAAAGCTCTCACGGGCGAGTGATACCGGTTCCACAAAAAGGAAGGAAATACGGGATGGCAAAAATTATTGTTGTTGGAAAGTAAATGGACTTGGGCGGCACGGAGGTCGCAATGCTGGCGTTGCTAAAAAGATTGGTGGAGGAAGGACATGACGTGACCCTGCTTTTGAAAGACAAAAAGGGGCCGTTGATGAACAGAATTCCCAAAGAAGTGCGCGTCACGGAAATGGACGCAGGACGGTCAAAGGTGGTTGGAATGCTTGCGGGTAAAAAGTATGATCACGTATCCCCCGTCACGACCGTCATGGCGAAAGGAACCCGCTTGTTCTTAAAGAAAACCCCGGGTAAAAACACGCTGTATCCGTTTTTATTAAAAAGAATGCCAAAGTTTCCGGAACGTTTTGACGTGCTGTTGGATTTTTTCGGATATGCAACTTTCATGACGGCATATGGAGCAGAAAAGATAGATGCTGACTGCAAGGCTACCTGGCTTCACATTGAGGACGTGGATATGTTTTGGGGTACGACGGAAAGTGGAAGGATCAACGATTATCTGAAGCGTTATCAAAAGTTCTACTGTGTTTCAGAGGCCGTGAGGCAGGCATTTGTGAAGAATTTTCCAAATTTTGCGGAACGTGCGGAAGTGCTTTTGAATTTTATCGATACGGAGAGCATCGTAAGAAAATCCGCGGAAGCAATCCCGGAGAATGAGTTCACGGGTGACTTTAAAATATTATCCGTCGGAAGGCTTGTAGAACAAAAGGGTTATGACGTTGCGATCCAGAGCGCCAAAATATTGAAAGAGCGGGGCGTCAGATTTCAATGGTACGTGATCGGTGACGGTCAACTGCAAAGTAAGTTAGGGCAACTCATCAGGGATTTATCCTTGGAAGATTGTTTCCATTTGTTGGGAAGAAAGGATAATCCATTTCCCTACGAGAGACAATGTGATCTTTTTGTACAGTCATCGAGAAGTGAAGGTTATTCCATATCGATCATAGAAGCAAAAGCATTGTGTAAACCCATCATCGTATCAGACATTCCTTCCAACCGGGAGCAGATCCGGGACGGCGTCAATGGTTTGTTTACGAGTTTGGATTCCGGTGAATTGGCCGAGAGGATAGAGTTTTTGTACCGCAATCCGGAAAAGAGAACGGAATTGTCTGAATGCTTGAAAAAAGAAAACATTGATTTTTCAGCGGAATATGCCAAGTTAGAAAGCTTTTGGGAATCTGTTGACAAGTGAGGACGTAATTGTGGAAAACAAGATTGATTTTGTCGTTACTTGGGTAGACGGTAACGATGAAGAGTGGAAGAAACAAAAGGAACGGTATTCCGACGACAGCAATATGGCGCAAGCGGGAGAAAACCGATACAGGGATTGGGATTTGATGAAATATTGGTTCCGGGGGGTGGAAAAATTTGCCCCTTGGGTGAATTGCGTTTATTTTGTAACGTGCGGACACTTGCCAAAGTGGCTGAACGTTCAACACCCGAAACTGAAAATCGTAAAGCATGAAGATTTTATGCCTGAGTCTGCCCTTCCCACGTTTAATTCCAATGCGATCGAAATAGGAATCCACAGGATTCCGGGATTGTCAGATCAATTTGTCCTTTTTAATGACGACACTTTTATCATCGATGAACTGAAACCTTCCCGTTATTTCCGTGATCATATTCCTTGTGATTATGCGGCCCTTGATGCCATGACGCCTTCGGAAGATTTTTGCCACGTCATCATTAACAGCATTATACTGGTCAATCAGAATTTCGATAAAAAGAAATGCATGAAAGATCATTGGAAGAAATGGTTTTCTTTAAAAGATCCGCGCTCTACGATCAGAACAATAAAATTGTCTTCACCTTGGGATAAGTTTGTGGCATTCCGGAATTACCATATCCCGATTGCATATCTGAAATCTGATTTTGAAGAGATTTGGGAGCGATTTCCTGAAAAGATGCGGGATACGCAGCATCACAGATTCCGCTGTAACGAGGATTATTCACACTGGCTGATGCGTTATTGGAGACTGGCGAAGGGCACGTTCCATCCGGAATCACAAAGATATGCCATCAGTAAAAGTTTGTCTGCGGAAAAGAAGATACGGGAAGCAATAGACATGATTGAACGTCAAAAATATAAAGTCATTTGTCTCAATGATAAATATGAGGGTGACGATTTTGATGAAATAAAGGCGAGATTTCAAATGGCTTTTGAAAAGATATTGCCACAACCTTCCCAGTTTGAAAGAGAGGAAGAGAAGCCGTGAACACAGAGGAAAAGGTTTCACCTTTAATATCCGTTATTATTCCCGTATATAACGTGGAAAAGTACGTTGCGCAATGTATTGATTCCGTTATCGCGCAAACGTATCAGAATTTAGAAATCATTTTGGTAGATGACGGCTCCAAGGATTCGAGCGCCTCCATATGCGACGAGTATGAAAGGAAAGACGGGCGGATCGTGGTGATCCATAAGGAAAACGGAGGTCTGTCTTCGGCGAGAAACGCCGGGCTGGACATTGCCAAGGGAGAGTGGATCGCCTTTGTGGACAGCGATGATTGGGTTTCTCCCGAAACCTATGAAGAAATGATGCGCGCCTTGATCGAAACGGGTGCGGAGATTGCAACCTGCGGCAGGGTCAACGAGTGGATGAACCGGAAAAAATATAAAAACGATTCCGGTGAGATCATGGTTCTGGATGGGCGGGATAACATGATGCGCAGCCATAACGTTGATTTTGGAAACGAGGTGTGGGACAAATTATATCCAAAGTCTTTCTTTGATTCGGGAATACGCTTTGTCGTTGGAAAGAAATTTGAAGACATCGATCTTCTTTTTGCCGTATACCAAAAGCTGAACAAAATGGTTTGTGTGAAGAAGCCGTTCTATCATTACCGCCAAAGGAAGGGAAGCATCATCCATACCCCGGAACCGAAGGGATTGATGGATCTGTGGCGGAGCAGGAAGGCTGGATTTGATCATTTCGAAAAGGAAATGCCCCAAGACGTACGAAAGAAGTTTTTATATATTTTGTGCATTGATGCACACGAATTATGGAATAATGGGGCGGAGGCACCCAGAGAACTGAAAAAAGGCTTTCTTGAAGCATTTGGGGAGATTGCCGAGTTCTTCCAGGAGCATTGCGCTGAGATCAAGGCGGCGCATTATTCGCCGAGCGTGAGATTTGTATTTTTTATGTTGAGATACAATACCGTAACGTCGTACGCAATATTGAATGCATGTACGAAACTGAATAATTGGCGGAAGCGAGACGACAGAAATAACGGGAATAAGTGGATAATGTACGACTAGATCAGAGAAATGCAGTAAGAACGCGGTGGCGGGGGATGGATTCATGAGATGGCGAAAAACGCAAAAGGCGCGGGTTGAATTAAAAGATGGTACCCCAAAGATCATCATGGTGCACGTCTGCGTGATTGCGCTTATTTACGCAGTGGAGGTATTGCTGACAAAGGATTTGCTCAGCGATTCGATGGAAAAGATCATGCACGTTCTGGTGGGCGGGATTTCCGGATGCGTGATCCTGCGGGCCGTATGGAAAGGTCATCTGCTGAGGGAAAAAGATTTTTGGATTTGCATTTCTTTTTTCTTGTATATTTTTGGAGTGACGGTTCTTTATAATGGTTTTTCTTACCATTTGCTTTATTCTAATTTTTATTTTCACTGGATCAACGTATTGTGCCTGTTTTTCGCGGTTCGCGCGGAAGAAAAGCCGGATGACGTGCTGCGTCCGTTTTCGTTGACGTACGTGCTGACGATTTTGTTTCAAGAAATTGTGATCCTGATTCACGCTACGTGCACTCTGACGGAGGAAATTCCGGGCAGTGACAGAATGTGGGGATGTTTTAGGGTTGGAAGATTATGCGGCATGTCAAATGCAAATACCATGTCATTCCATTGCATGACGGTCAGTTTATTTTCCATTGTGGGATGGATGAAGGGGAAAAGGAAGGCCAGGATTTTTTACGGCATGGTTCTCTTTTTCCAATGGTTCCTCATGGGAATGGCAAACTGTCGCACCACGATCTATTCCCTCACGTTTGCCATTGCATTGTTTGCCTTGGCGTTGGTGCGTAAAGGCTTGACGGAAAAGGGGAAAAAGGCTGCGTTGGTCTGGAGCGCCGGAATCCTTTCATTTATTGTCACGTTTTTCCTGATTGCAGGTTCCTTTATGCTTCCCACGCTTATCTATCGGGGCGGCGTCACCTGCGTGGCAAAGATGACTCAAAACCAAAGAGTGTTGGACAACCTTTCACTGGTATATGAACGCAACGTCACGGACATAGACACGTTATTGGACAGGAAACAGGTTTGGAACCGAAGCCTGGAATTGATTTTTAAGAATCCCCGAAGAGCATTGCTTGGGATTTCCGTTCACAGTACGGAAAAAGTAAACGACGCATATGAGGGACGGTATGACATCCCGGCAACGTTTGCACACAATTCTCTTTTGGAAATTATCCGGAGACTGGGATTGATCGGTTTGTGCTTTTGGCTCACGTTATTATGTCTGTGGGGGAAAAGGGCTCTTTCCATATATTTTGACGTAAAGAAGGAAAAATGGCTGGTCTTTCTTGCGGCAGGAGGAGCAGGCGCATTGCTTACGGGCGTGACGGAAATGGGTCCGTTCTTTTTCAAAGTCGTTATAGCTATTCCGTTGTTCTTATTTATTTGTTGTGGATATTGCATGAGGGATGAGTATCGTGAAAAAAACTAAGGCGATAAGTGTTTTGGCAGTGATCATATTGATTGCGCTGGCGTTTGGGATGGGCATGGTCGTGGAACAATGGAGGCAGGAAGCAAAACGCTCTTCTGCCGTTCGAGTCGATGCCGCCAACGTGAAGGAGGATAATCAAAAAGCAATCGGGGAGTACGTGAAGCTGATGCCGGGAACGACGGCAGAAATGTTAGATCCTGACTTTTGGAAAACGGAAACCAGTGATGAGTTGCTTTTTACGACGGAGGAAATAGAGCATTATCAAAAGAATTACCCGATATCCGTTCTGTATTTTGATGAGGTCGCGGGCAGGAGCCTCCACCTTTTTATGGATGATCTGTCAGACGAGATCGATGGGAGATCGTTGGATTCCCTGATAAATCTTACGGATCCCGAAGATGCTGAAGAAAACGCGACGAAGCTTTACGTGAACGGAAGCCTTCAGGGAAAAGGGTATTGGGAGGCCTTGAGAAAGAATTGCGCCATGGATTCGATCCCTGAGAAAGTGGTTCCCCAATATGGCATTTGCATAAAAAGAACCGTGGCAATGATCTATCCAACGGAGGATTTCGCTTCCAGTGATCCTTCAGAGCTCTTTTGTAATGATTTTGTCAGTGCGGAGATCATGCCACTTTCCGGCGTGGCCGTTTTGCATGAAAGTCTGGATAAGACGTGGGTTTACGTCATGAATGGCTCTTATTGCGGCTGGATCAAAAAAGAGAATCTGGCCATGTGTAAAGACAAGGAAGAGTGGCTAGCCATCTCGCGGCCCCAGGAGTTCCTGGTGGTGACGGGGTGCGAGGTGCTTTTGGATGAAAGCGCCACGCCCAATCATACTGCGGGCATGGTCCTTCCCATGGGAACTAAGATCAAGTTGCTTTCGAAAGAAACAGGGCTGATCGCGGGGCGCGAAGGATATGGATGTTATTTGACTGAGATCCCTTATCGGGATGAGGACGGCATGGTGGGACTGGAAAAGGTATGGATTCCCGTTGCGAAGGACGTGACCGCCGGATTCCTTCCCATGACGTCAGATGCCGTGATCAAACAGGCTTTTAAATTCCAGGGAAAGATTTATGGCTGGGGCGGATCCTTTTCTTCCAATGATTGTTCCGGAATGGTCCGGCAGGTATATGCCTGTTTTGGTTTTGATCTTCCCAGAAACAGCAGTTCCATTTCTGAATTATATGATCTTGGGGGAACGGACTTCTCCAGGGCCACAAAGAAGAAAAAGCTGGAAATGATAAAGAAACTGCCGACGGGCACGCTGTTATACATGGAAGGTCACCTCATGATCTATCTCGGAATGGTGGAAGAGAAGCCTTACGTGATCAGTTCATGTTCCACGTTTATCGCTCCGGATGACGGGTCCGGGAACGTTAAGGAGGCATATGGCGTATTTGTGTCGGGCTTGGATTTGCTGAGGAAAAACGGAAAGACCTGGCTGGACAGCCTTACGTATTTCCAGTGGAAAGATTATTGAGGACGGAAGAACTGATGGGTACGGCATGTTTTTTAGAAGCGGAAACATGTTGACAAACATCGGGTTTACGTACTAAAATGTATTTCACGTATCATAAAGACGATGAAGAGGGTTAGTAAAAGCTTGGAAGCTCCCCAGAGAGAGAACGTGACGCGGCCGAAAAGTTGGTATTGTTCGGAGGCGTGGCTGGAAGGTTCTTGTGTGGAAGGCTTTGAACCTGCCTTGGAGTCTCGCGCGAGACGAAAAAAATGACGCGAAGCCGGAACGTACGGGCGTCATGGAATCGGGGAAGTGCGACGTGTCATTGGCGTTAACAATGATCGAGGTGAGCGCATAGGGCGCTAATTAGGGTGGTACCGCCGGTTTCCGGTCCCTTTTGGGGGATGGAGACCGGCGTTCTGATTTTAAAGGGATGCGAAAGTACTTCTGCCCCTAACAATTTTCGTGATTTACGTCGATATATATATTTAAGACAAAAGGAGTGTAAGAAGATGGCAGAGAACAAGAAGATGGTGGAAGCGATCACTTCCATGGAAGAGGATTTCGCACAGTGGTATACGGACGTCGTAAAGAAGGCGGAACTGATCGATTATACGAGCGTTAAGGGTTGTATGGTGATCAAGCCCGCGGGCTATGCAATCTGGGAGCTGATCCAGAGACAGCTCGACGAGAGATTTAAGGCGACGGGCGTGGAGAACGTATATCTTCCCATGTTCATTCCGGAATCCCTGTTGCAGAAGGAGAAGGATCACGTGGAGGGCTTTGCGCCCGAGGTTGCGTGGGTAACCCACGGCGGACTGCAGCCCCTGCAGGAGAGAATGTGCGTGCGTCCTACTTCTGAGACGCTGTTCTGTGATTTTTACAAGAATGACATTCAGTCCTATCGTGATCTGCCCAAGGTATACAATCAGTGGTGCAGCGTGGTTCGTTGGGAGAAGGAGACGAGACCCTTCCTTCGCTCCCGTGAGTTCCTTTGGCAGGAAGGCCACACGGCACACGCGTCCTTCGAAGACGCACAGGCCCGCACCATTCAGATGCTGAACCTGTATGCGCAGTTCTGTGAGGAAGTGCTTGCGATCCCCGTGATCAAGGGCCAGAAGACGGAGAAGGAGAAGTTCGCCGGCGCAGAGGCAACCTACACCATCGAGGCACTGATGCATGACGGCAAGGCACTGCAGTCCGGTACCAGCCATAACTTTGGCGACGGATTTGCGAAGGCATTTGGCATTCAGTTTACGGACAAGGACAACACCTTAAAGTACGTAAATCAGACCTCCTGGGGCATGACAACGAGACTGATCGGTGCGCTGATCATGGTGCACGGCGACAACGAAGGTCTGGTGCTTCCTCCCAAGGTAGCGCCCATCCAGGTTTGCGTGATTCCCATCGCCCAGAAGAAGGAAGGCGTGTTGGAGAAGGCTACGGAGATTAAGGAGCAACTCTCCAAGAAATTCCGCGTAAAGCTGGATGACACGGACAAGACTCCCGGCTTCAAGTTTGCTGAGGCTGAGATGCGCGGTTACCCCATCCGCGTGGAGATCGGACCTAAGGACATCGAGGCTGGCAAGTGCGTGATCTGCCGCCGTGACACAAGGGAGAAGATAGAGGTTGCGTTACCTGAGCTTGAGGCAAAGGTGGGCGAGCTGATGGAGACGATCCAGAAGGAGATGCTGGAGCGCGCAAGGGTTCACCGCGACGCTCACACCTACGTGGCAACCAACATGGAGGAGTTCGAAAAGCTCTTTACGGAGAAG
This sequence comes from Lachnospiraceae bacterium, assembly GCA_017552985.1. Lineage (GTDB taxonomy): Bacteria > Bacillota > Clostridia > Lachnospirales > Lachnospiraceae > Acetatifactor. The sequence goes on along the minus strand of JAFZNO010000013.1, from coordinate 17,433 downwards.
TCAGGATTTGTAAAGGCAATGTGGTGCGGCGACCGCGCCTGCGAGGATCTCATCAAGGAGAAGCTCAGCGTGACGAGCCGTTGCATGCCGTTTGAACAGGAGAACCTGGCAAGTACCTGCGTATGCTGTGGAAAGCCTGCAACGAAGATGGTTTATTGGGGAAGGGCATATTAAAACATGAACTATATTGTATTTGATCTGGAATGGAACCAGAGCAATGCAGGGGGTAGTTCAAAGGTGGAGGGTTTACCCTTCGAGATCATAGAGATTGGGGCGGTGAGGCTCTCCAGTGACGGGACGCTGGAAAGCGAGTTCAATGAACTGATCCGCCCTCAGGTATACAAAGAGATGCACCGCATCACGGGAAAGATCGTACATCTGACGATGGAAGAGCTAAAACACAGCAGATCCTTCCCGGAGGTGGCCACAAGGTTTGAAATGTGGTGCGGGGACAGCCCATTTCTGTTTTGTACCTGGGGAACGTTGGACGTGATGGAGCTTCAGCGGAACCGGAAATTCTTTTACATGATGCCTTTGACGGAAAAGCCGCTGCCATATCTGGACGTACAAAAACTATTCGCGCTGACGTATGACGCGGAAGAGCCTAGAAAGAGAAGATCGCTTCAGGATGCCATAGATTATCTGCACATTGAGAAGCACGTTCCCTTTCACAGGGCCTTTTCCGATGCATATTACACGGCGAAGGTATTGCAGGTTCTGATGCAGGTGAACCCGAGGATACTTTCGAGGGTGTCCTATGACGTTTTTTATCCGCCCACCAGCAGGGAGACGGAGGTAAGACATCAGTTTGACACGTATTTCAAGTATATCTCGAGAACGTTTCCCGGGAAGAAAGAGCTATTGGCCGACAATGAGGTCAGCTCCAGCAAATGTTATCTCTGCCGCAGAAACTTGAAGAAAAAGGTGCGGTGGTTCACGACAAACAACCGGAATTACGTCTGTCTGGCCTATTGTGAGCTCCATGGGTATCTTAAGGGAAAGATCCGCGTGAACAAAACGCCGGAGGGTGAGGTGTTCGCGGTAAAGACCACGAGGCTGGTGGATGCCGCCACGGCCGCGGAAGTGGAAAAGAAATGGGAGCGGCTACAGAATTCAAAGAACAAAGATGAAGAATGCGTTATCCCGGATCCTTCGGAGAATGGGGACGCACAAGACTAAAGCGCAGGTAGTTACCTGCGCTTTAGTCTGTCTTTATATCTTTTTTTGGCTGCCCGGATCTGGGCTTTGCGGTCTCTAAGAACGTCTTTTGACAGTTTTAGGTTTTGGCGTGCGTATTCATGGTTTCTCGATTTTCTGATTCCAAAATCAAACGAGAAGAATTGGAAATTCTTTTGCAGGAAGAAGAAAACGCCAAACAGAATGCCGCCAACGATGAGTATGATCACGATCACCTTGACTACCGTGGGATTTATGGCTGACGCGTGGTCTTTTTTCTCTTTCACGTCTTTGGGTGAAGTTTTCTCGGGTGCTTTTTCTTCCGGTTTGGCTTCGGCAGGAGGTTCGGACTCCGAAGGGACTTCCTCTGCATCAAAGGAATAATTGCTCTTAGTGCCCTTGGCCAGATCCAGGGATACCGTGCCCACCTGAACGCCTTGGTAGGAATAGGTGATCAGGGCGGCCTGTCCGGGTACGTCCACGTCGTAGGAGATGGTGGAGGTCAGGTCCTTAAAATCTGCCGTCTTCGGAAGGATCACGCAATCGTCCTTGTTGAGGGAGAGGATGGGCTGTGCCTCACCAAAAATGTCGGTGTTGTCGTAAAAGAAACCGATGTTGTCGATGTCATATTTGGTCTCCGTCTGGGAGACGTTGACTTTATTGAAGTTGTTGAAACCATATTCAAAAAGGGCGATGGTGTCTTCGCTGTACATGGGGTTGTCATCATTTAGGACAACGCAGATCAGGCGAAGGCCATTTTTCTCAGCGCAGGCAACCATGGTGTTGTGGGCGCTGTCCGTATAGCCGGTCTTGCAACCTACCAAATATTCATAGGCATATTTTCCGCTGGGGATCAGGGGCATCTGGTTCCAGTCCGTCAGTACGCCGTTTGGCTTTTCCACCACGAGCTTGGGCTCCAGCGTGATCTTGTCGAGATAATCGATGGCGAAGAAGGCACGACCGATCATGGCGAGGTCATAAGCACTGGTTACGTGCTCTTCATTGGGAAGGCCGTTGGGATTTGCGAAGTGGGAATCCACGGCGCCGAGCTCTTTTGCGCGCTCATTCATCATGTCCGCGAAGGCGTCCCAGCTGCCGCCCACGTGTGCGGCAATGGCATAGGCCACTTCATTGGCGGAACGGATGAGCAATGCCCTTAGGCAATCTTCCATGGAGAGCGTGTAGCCCGGGTTCATGGAGATGTGGTTGCTTCCCTTGGGAATGCTAAAAATGTCATCCCGGGAAAAGGTCACGATCTCATCCAGGGAACTGTTCTCGTAAGCGAGAAGCGCAGTCAGGATCTTGGTCGTGCTGGCTGGATATTGTTGTTTGTGAATGTTTTTTTCGTAGAGTATGGTGCCGGTCTCAACTTCGATCAGAATGGCGGATTCGGCGGAAACCACGGGGCCGGTAGGCCAGTCAGCTCTTTCGTTGGATTGTATGGCCATTGCCTGGTGCGCCGCAATGCGTTCTTCCTTTTCCGTGGCCTTATCAGCGCGTACGCTTACGGGCGTGGACAGGATCAGACAAGCTGCCGTGATGCCGGCTAGAAGCCGGGGGCGTTTTACGTGCATTTCATGATTCTCCTTACAAGGTAATGACAAGTGCCGTTTTTATCAAAAGCGGGAACACTCTCCTCACTATCTTACTACGTTTTCTGAAAAAACCAAAGTATAAACTGAAAAAAGTTTTTGAAAAAGATGGAAAGGTTATTGTTTTTCCTTGCGCAATCAGTGTTTCGGCGTTATGATGATTTCATCATAAACATAGGTGAGGATCGAAACATGAGACTTAGGAACGTGACCGGCTCGAGGGAAGTGATCGCGGAGAGCCGTTTTGTTGTGCCGGAAGAGACGCTGAAGGAAATGCCTGGAAAATGGAAGGAATTATTTGGGAACCAGCATCCGATCCACATAGAGATCGGGATGGGAAAAGGGCAATTTCTTCATGCGATGGCAAAGGATCATCCCAGCATTAACTACGTGGGGATCGAGAAGTATTCCACGGTGTTGCTGCGCGCAGTGCAAAAAATGGAGCAGGAAGAGCTGCCGAACCTTAAGTTTATCCGGATGGATGCGGAGGAGATCGCGGAGGTCTTTGGGGCAGGTGAGGTGGCAAGGATCTATCTGAATTTCTCAGATCCCTGGCCAAAGGACAGGCATGCAAAGAGAAGACTCCCTTCGAGGGAATTTCTTGCGAGATATGACCGGATCCTGGCTGCAGACGGCCGGATCGAGTTCAAGACGGACAACCGCGCGTTGTTTGATTTTGCGGTGGAGGAGCTGGAACCTGCAGGCTGGCAGGCCAAGGCGATCACCTATGATCTCCATGCGGATCCCGTACTCATGGAAGGAAACGTCATGACGGAGTATGAGGAGAAGTTTTCCGCAATGGGGAACCCGATCTGCAAATACGTAATTACTAGATAGAGAGACGTTATGAATAAAAACTGAATTTTGGGTTTATCATTATTTTGACGCCCACGGTCTTTGGGCTGCCAGTCAAATTTGGTGACGCTGGATTGATTCCATGTATGCTGGGGTTGTTTGCATTGGTGCTGCAGGAGCCGGAAAAGGAGATCTGCCGGCCGTGATTATGACCACCATTTTTTCTGCGGTTTTATATTATGGGCTGGAATGGTTGAAAAAAAGAAAACCTCTGCGTGCCTGATGGGCATGCGGAGGTTTTTTCGTGGCTTTTTATTGATGGAATAATTTCTGGTTCTGGTAATTGGGTTCGCAGGTCAGGTTTACGCCAAGCTTGCGGAAGACGCCCGAATCCACGTGGGAGAGGATGACGCTGGAGTGTACCTCGGAACCCTTGAGGTTCTTGAGCTGTTCCAGTGCCTTCTTTGCAACGGGATCGGTGGCGGCGCAGATGGAAAGCGCGATCAAAACCTCATCCGTGTGAAGCCTGGGATTTTTGTTGCGAAGGTGATTGACCTTAAGCTCTTGGATCGGCTCGATAATGGTAGGGGAGAGGAGTAATACGTTGTCCTCGATGCCTGCCAAAACCTTTAACGCGTTGAGCAACATTGCGGAGGATGCGCCGAGAAGCTCGCTGGTCTTGCCAGTGACGATCCGACCGTCGGGAAGCTGGATCGCAGCAGCAGGCTCTCCGGTGAGTTCAGCCTTTGTCGTAGCTGCGCTGATCACGGGACGATCCGCGGGAGTCACGCCGGCCTGGTTCATGAGAAGTTCAAGCTTAAGGATCTGATCGTCGTCAGCCATGCCCTGACGCTTTAGGCACATGGTGTTGTAATAGCGGCGGATGATTTCCTGCTTGGCCGCGTCACGCACGGCCTCGTCATCCACGATGCCGTAGCCTGCCATGTTAACGCCCATGTCCGTCGGGGACTTGTAAGGGCATTCGCCCATGATCTTTTCGAACATGGCGCGAAGTACTGGGAACACCTCCACGTCGCGGTTGTAATTGATCGTGGTCTCGCCGTATGCTTCCAGATGGAAGGGGTCGATCATGTTGACGTCGTTCAGGTCAGCCGTTGCAGCCTCGTAAGCGAGGTTCACGGGGTGCTTGAGCGGAATGTTCCAGATGGGGAAGGTCTCGTATTTTGCGTAACCGGCCTTGATGCCGCGCTTGTATTCATGGTAGAGTTGGGAGAGGCAGGTGGCCATTTTGCCGCTGCCGGGGCCAGGTGCGGTGATGACAACCAGGGATCTGGAGGTCTCGATGTATTCGTTCTTTCCGTAGCCCTCGTCGCTCACGATCAGGGGAATGTTGGAAGGATATCCGGGGATGGAGTAGTGTCTGTAGACCTTCAGGCCTAAGGATTCCAGTTTTTTCTGATATGCAATGGCGCTGGGCTGTCCCGCGAAACGGGTCAGGCAAACGCTGCCTACGTAGAGGCCGTAGCCGCGGAAGGCGTCGATGAGACGGAGCACGTCCAGGTCATAGGTGATGCCTAGATCCGAACGCATTTTGTTCTTCTCGATGTCGGAAGCATTGATGACAATGACGATCTCAGCCTCGTCCTTTAACTGCACGAGCATGTTGATCTTACTGTCGGGCTTAAATCCGGGGAGTACCCTCGAAGCGTGATAGTCGTCGAAAAGCTTTCCGCCGAACTCAAGATAGAGCTTTCCGCCGAAAGCGGCTATGCGCTCCTTGATCCTTTCCGACTGCATCTGCAGGTATTTTTCATTGTCAAAACCTTGTTTTCCCATGGTACGCGACCTCCCATAAAATCTAAAAAGAGCGCCCCTTGAACGCTCCTCAAAAATCATACAAAAAAATCATACATAAAACGTCAAAAAAAATCAATGATTAAATCAAAAAAACATAAAATTTCGTAATGATTCATGCTTCCTTAAGGGAGTCTTCACGTATTTTTCACATTTCATCTATTGATTTATGGTGGTCATCTCCCTATAATAAGATGAGGGAAAATCAAGAAATTTGTTCATACTATCGTTATGAAACAGGCAAAAAACTGACAAGGATGGAATTGCGCAAAAATGGATAATCAGAATAATAACGGAGGAAACCAGCCGCAAAAGCAACCGAACGTCCCGCTGCTCATCGCGCTGATCTTGGGATCGATCTTGCTTGCGTTTGTGTTTTACACCGCATTTTTTAGCGGAGGTCAGCAGGAACGCGTGAAATACACGAAGTTCCTGGAGGATCTGAAGGAAGGAAAGGTAAAGAGCGTTAAGATCGCCGATAATCGCATCATGTCCGTCACGCTAAAGGGTGACGATAAGGATGCGAGTGAGACGGAAACACAGTATCCTTACTATGGTAAGTTTCTAAACCAGATGAAGGAAATGAGCAACACCTATGAGACCATGCTGGCAGAGGACATGGACACCCTGATGGGGCGGCTGGAGGAATTAGGCGTTGAGGGCGAGCTTGTCGCAAGCGGTAACGGGAATTACATTTTGGAACTGCTTTTGACGGTGGTGCTGCCCGTTGCGCTGGTGTGGATCCTGCTCTCGTTCCTGTTCCGGAAAATGAGCGGAGGCGCGGGCCCCATGGGCATGGGAAAATCCAATGCCAAGGTTTACGTACAGAAGGAGACCGGAGTAACGTTTAAGGACGTGGCCGGCGAGGACGAGGCGAAGGAATCCCTCGTCGAGGTGGTTGATTTCCTGCATAATCCGCAAAAGTATTCAAAGATTGGTGCAAAGCTTCCGAAGGGTGCCCTGCTTGTGGGACCGCCCGGAACAGGTAAGACGCTCCTGGCAAGAGCGGTGGCCGGTGAGGCGCACGTCCCGTTCTTTTCCCTGACGGGTTCGGATTTCGTGGAATTGTACGTCGGCATGGGCGCAAGCCGCGTGCGTGACTTGTTTAAGGAAGCAAATAAAAATGCTCCCTGCATTATCTTTATCGATGAGATCGATGCCATCGGTCGAAGCCGTGACTCCAAGTACGGCGGCGGAAACGAGGAGCGTGAGCAGACCCTGAACCAGCTTCTCTCCGAGATGGATGGATTTGACAGTTCGAAGGGTATCTTGATGATCGGTGCGACGAACCGCCCTGAGATCCTGGATAAGGCGCTTCTGCGTCCCGGCCGTTTTGACCGCCGGATCATCGTGGATAAGCCGGACCTGAAGGGCCGCGTTGAAATCCTGAAGGTTCACGCGAAGGACGTAAAGATGGACGAGACCGTGGATCTTGACGCGATCGCACTTGCGACCAGCGGCGCCGTGGGTTCCGACCTTGCAAACATGATCAATGAGGCAGCCATCAATGCCGTAAAGGAAGGCAGAGAGTACGTAAGCCAGAAGGATCTGTTTGGCGCGGTGGAAGTGGTGCTGGTTGGTAAGGAAAAGAAGGACCGCATCATGAGCAAGGAGGAGCGCAAGATCGTATCCTATCATGAGGTGGGCCACGCGCTTGTCAGCGCGCTGCAAAAGAATTCCGAGCCCGTGCAGAAGATCACGATCGTGCCCCGTACCATGGGTGCGCTGGGCTACGTAATGCACGTGCCTGAGGAGGAGAAGTACCTGAATTCTGAGGCTGAGCTTCGCGACATGCTGGTGGGACTGCTTGGCGGACGAGCGGCTGAGGAGATCGTGTTTGATTCCGTGACGACCGGTGCCGCAAATGACATCGAACGCGCGACGGAGATCGCAAGAAACATGATCACGCGCTTCGGCATGAGCAAGAAATTTGGCCTGATGGGTCTTGCTACCGTGGAAAGCCAGTATCTGGAGGGCAGAATGGCCCTGAACTGCTCTGACGCAACGGCGGCAGAGATTGATTCTGAGATCGCAGAGCTTTTGAAGGAAAGCTATAACAAGGCGTTGACGCTGCTTCGCGAGAACCGGGATCTGATGGATAAGATTGCGGCATTCCTGATCGAGAAGGAAACCATTACCGGTAAGGAGTTTATGGAAATCTTCCGCAGGGAGAAGGGTTTGCCTGAGCCTGAGGAAAAGCCCGCGCAGAAAGCTGAGGAGACGCCAAAGCAAAGCGTTTTGAGCCAGCCTTTGGCAGGCGCTAACCAGAGCATTTTTGACCAGCCTTCAGCGGATGCGGGAGAGGAAGCTCCGAAGGAGGACGCTTCGGCAGAGGCTGAAAAGGAAGCTTCGCAGGAGGAGTCAAAGAAACCGCCTTACCTGAATGAGGCGCCTGTGGACGACAGGCCTGTTGGCCGATTCTCCAATCGCCGCCTGGATGATTAATGCCGGAAGGACTTGATGAAATAAAAAAGGAGTTATGGGATTTTCCATAACTCCTTTTGTTTATGAGCGGAGATGCGGGGATTTGAACCCCGGCGCCACTTGCGCGACCTACCGCATTTCGAGTGCGGACCCTTCAACCACTTGGGTACATCTCCATAGCGTACTCTATTCTATCGGAAAACTTATGATTTTGCAAGTCTTTTATCGTGCAAAATTTGACGTTTTTAAGGCTGTAAAGTGCAAGATTAGGGATTTGATGTTTGAAAGAGGGGACGTTAGAATAAGAATTATCTAAGAAAATAAGTTGGTTGTTCTTTTTAAGAACGATAAGGAGGATACGGAATGAACGGAAAGGTTTGGGAGAGAGCCGCGTTAAAGGAACGGGCAAAGGCCGCGTTCAAGAGAAGCTATTGGTGGTGCGTGCTTGCCGGATTGATCCTGATGCTGGTGATCGGCAGGGGCAGCGGAAGCAGTGGAAGGGATAAAGATGATAAAGGGGATAAGGGCTTTTCAATTCCTTCTTTTTCTTTTGACGTCTCGGACATCGACAGGGAGGACGTGCAGGAGTACGTGGCAAGCAAGGTCGGCGGCGGAGCCTATACGGCCATAAATATTGCCGGCGGGATCATCGGCGGTCTGGTTGGACTGATTTTGCTTGTGGTTGTGCTGGCAATCGTGGCGGTCGCACTCATTTTACGGGCATTGCTTTTTAATCCGCTGGAGGTTGGCGGACGTAAGTTCTTTATGGAAAACGCCTGTGAGAAAAAAGAGGGCATTGGAACCATGCTGGACGGATTCCAAAATGGATATTACGGAAACGTGGTGGTTGCCATGTTGGTGAGGGACGTGAAGATTTTTCTCTGGAGTTTGCTCTTGGTCATTCCCGGAATCATCAAGGCTTATGAATACCGCATGGTGCCCTATATCCTTGCGGAGCATCCGGAACTGAACTATCGCGAAGTGCTTAACATGAGCAGTGAGATGATGAACGGTCAGAAAATGAATGCCTTTGTGCTGGATCTTTCCTTCATCGGATGGTATCTTCTTTCCGGCATCACGGGCGGCATCGCCGGGATCTTCTGGGTAAATCCTTACGTGTACGCAACGGATGCGGAGCTATATCTGGAGCTTAGCACGGACGTATAATAAGCGTAAGCGTAAAACATATCGCGGGGACGCGTTTGTTTTCAAGTTGATTTGATCAACGGGAAGGCAGACACGTCCCCGTGACAGTTTTTAAAGATTGAAGTTGTGCGTTGGGAGAAAATGGGTTATACTATTACGAGGGGCATCCCTAAATAGAAAATGCACCATCGGGAATTGGGATTGGGCGCGGAACGGAGGAGAAAATGAAGAGAATCGGCATGTTGACCAGCGGCGGAGACTGTCAGGCACTGAATGCGGCGATGCGCGGCGTGGTAAAGACTCTTGTGAATAGCAGGCAAAAGGTTGAGATTTATGGTTTTCTGGATGGATACAGGGGACTGATCTATGGAAATTACCGCATGCTGACGGGAAATGATTTCTCCGGCATCCTGACCAAGGGCGGAACGATCCTTGGAAGCTCCAGAACGCCTTTTAAGACGATCCAGGATCCCGATGAGAACGGTTTGGACAAGGTTGCGGCCATGATCAAGAATTACCAGAAGTTAAAGCTGGATTGTTTGGTGATCCTCGGCGGCAACGGCACGCACAAGACGGCAAACCTGCTTCGCGAGAAGGGCTTGAACGTCGTAACGTTGCCGAAGACCATTGACAATGACCTTTGGGGAACGGACATGACGTTTGGTTTCCAGAGCGCGGTGAACGTGGCGACGGAAGCGATCGACTGCATCCACACCACGGCAGCTTCCCACGGACGCGTGTTTATCGTGGAGGTTATGGGACATAAGGTTGGATTCCTTACGCTGAACGCCGGCATGGCGGGCGGCGCGGACATCATCCTGATCCCTGAGATCCCTTATGACATCAATAAAGTGATCAAGAAGATCGAGGACCGCGAAAAGAACGGCAGCCGATTTACCATCATTGCGGTGGCGGAGGGTGCCATTTCCAAGGCGGACGCGAAGTTGACGAAGAAGGAATATAAGAAAAAGCTGTTGAATAATCCTTATCCTTCCGTATCCTATGAAATTGCGGCGCAGATCCAGGAGAAGACCGGAAGAGAGATACGCGTGACGGTTCCCGGCCATACCCAGAGAGGCGGAAGCCCTTGTCCTTATGACCGCGTGTTTGCAAGCCGTCTTGGCGCGGAAGCAGGCGAGATGATCCTGAAGGGCGAGTATGGCTTCATGGTGGGCTACAAGAACCGTGAGATCGTAAAGGTTCCGCTGGAGGAAGTGGCCGGAAAGCTGAAGATGGTGGATCCGAATTCCACGATCGTGAAGGAAGCGAAGCTCATGGGCATCTCTTTCGGAGATTAGAGAGATGGCCGGATTTCGGGAAATATAAATAAATGAGGTGTTTGTAACATGTCGTATACGGCGCTATACCGAAAATTCCGTCCCGCGTCCTTTGCGGAGGTGAAGGGACAGGACCATATCGTGACGACCCTGAGAAACCAGATCAAGGCGGGAAGAATCGGTCATGCGTATCTTTTTACGGGGACCAGGGGGACGGGAAAGACCTCCGTGGCGAAGATTTTCGCCAAGACAGTTAACTGCGAGAACCCGACGGAGGACGGCCCCTGCGGGGAATGCCGGATCTGTAAGGCCATCGCGGCGGGAGCCAGCATGAACGTGATCGAGATCGACGCGGCTTCCAACAATGGCGTGGATAACATCCGCGAGATCGTGGATGAGGTGTCTTACTCCCCGGCAGAAGGAAAATATAAGGTTTATATCATCGACGAGGTGCACATGCTCTCCATCGGCGCATTCAACGCACTGTTAAAGACGCTGGAAGAGCCGCCCTCTTACGTGATCTTTATTTTGGCGACCACGGAGGTGCACAAGCTTCCGATCACGATCCTGTCACGCTGCCAGCGCTATGATTTTAAGCGGATTTCCATTGAAACCATCGCGGACCGCATGAAGGAGCTGGTGGACAAGGAGAGCGTGCAGGTGGAGGACAAGGCCCTTCGCTATATCGCGAAGATGGCGGACGGTTCCATGCGTGACGCCTTGAGCCTGCTGGATCAGTGCATCGCATTCCATTTGGGAAATGAACTGACCTATGACATGGCGCTCGACGTGCTTGGGGCCGTGGACAATGCCGTGTTCAGTGATCTCTTGCGTTACGTTCTGGACCGCGACGTGCTTGGATGCGTAAAGCTTTTGGAAGACATCGTGATGCAGGGCAGGGAGCTGACGCAGTTTGTGACGGACTTCACTTGGTATCTGAGGAATCTGCTCTTGGTAAGCGCTTCTGATCAGCTCGAGGACGTGATCGACGTGTCTTCCGAACACTTGGCGCGACTCAAGGAAGAGGCAAAAATGGTCGACTTCGACCAGATCAGCCGTTACGTACGCATCTTTTCAGAACTAGCGGGCCAAATCCGATATGCTTCCCAGAAGCGCATTCTCGTGGAGATCGCATTGATCAAGCTTTGCAAGCCTGAGATGGAAACGTCGAACGAAGCCATGCTGGACCGGATCCGGCAGGTGGAGGAGAAAGTGGACGAGGTGCAGCAGGGCGGTTACGTCAGGGTTGCGGCCGGCGGGGACGGTTATGCGGGAACGCCTGGCAACGCACAAGGCGCAAGCCAGATCGCGGAGAGACCAAAGCTGGAGAAGGCCGTGCCGGAAGAAATCCAGGGCGTGGTGCGCGGATGGATGGGGATTGTCGGAAATGCCGAGGTTCCCATGAAGCTTTATCTAAAAGGCGCAAAGCTCAGCCTGGGCCAGGATAATCAGCTGATCGTGGCCGTGGAGGATGGCTTGAAATATGATTATTTTGAGCGGGACCCTGAGACCGTTGCGCAGTTGGAGCGCCTGATCGAAGACTTTTGCGGCAAGTCCGTGAAAGTGATCTTGAAGTCCTATAAGGACGCAAATGATTTTGATAACCATTTCGTGGATCTTTCCAAGGTGATCCAGATGGAGATAGAAGAAGAGGAGGAATAAGAAATGGCAAGAAATGGTGGCGGATATCCCGGAGGAATGATGCCCGGAAGCATGAACAATCTGCTGAAGCAGGCGCAGCGCATGCAGCGTCAGATCGAAGACGGACAGAAGGAGCTGGAGACGAAGGAGTTTACGGCTACGACTGGCGGCGGCGCGGTAACGGCCGTGGTAAATGGAAAGAAGGAACTGGTTTCCTTAAAGCTTCAGGAGGAGATCGTTGATCCTGAGGACGTTGAAACGCTGCAGGATTCCATCATTGCAGCCGTGAATGAGGCCATTAAGCAGGCGGAAGCGGCTAATGAGGAGCTGATGGGCAAGATGACTGGCGGCTTTGGGGGCTTGGGAGGACTGCCCTTCTAATGAATCTGTATAGCGGACACATTAACAAATTGATCGATGAACTGGCATCCCTGCCGGGAATTGGCAACAAATCGGCGCAGAATCTGGCGTTCCATCTCATCAACATGCCGCAGGACAAGGTCAACCGTCTTGCGAACGTGATGATGGAGACGCGGGCGAAGGTTTGTTATTGCAAGGAATGCTGCACGCTGACGGACAAGGAAATCTGCCCGGTCTGCGCCAACGAAAGGCGTAATCACAAGTTGATCATGGTGGTGGAGGATCCACGGGACATGGCGGCCTATGAGAAGACGGGAAAGTTCGAGGGCGTTTATCACGTGCTGCATGGCGCTATCTCGCCCATGCTGGGCATTGGACCGCAGGAAATCCGGTTGAAGGAGCTTTTGGAGCGGCTGAAGGGTGACGTGGAGGAAGTGATCATCGCCACGAACTCAAACCTGGAGGGCGAATCCACGGCCATGTACGTGAGCAAGCTGATCAAACCAACGGGAATCAAGGTGACGAGGATCGCCACGGGCGTTCCGGTGGGCGGCGACCTGGAGTACATTGATGAAGTTACCCTGACCAGGGCATTGGACGGCAGGGTGGAGTTGTAGCATAAACGGAAGGAAGGTAAAATAAGATGGCGGTAGAAGTAACAAATTTTGGGACGGCGAAGGATGGCCGTGAGATTCTGCTGTATACGATCAAGAATAAGAAGGGCATGCAGGCGGCAGTGACCAACATCGGTGCCATTCTGGTAAAGCTCCTTGTTCCCGATGCAAAGGGAACCTTGGATGATCTTGTTCTTGGATTCGGTAAGGGCGAAGACTATTATAACAACGGATGCTTCTTTGGAGCAGTGATCGGACCGAATGCAAACCGCATCGGCGGCGCGAGCTTTGAGATCGACGGCGTAAAGTATCAGCTTGCCGTAAACGATGGTCCCAATAATCTTCACAGCGATTACGAAAAAGGCTATCACAAGGCCATTTGGGATGCGCAGGTAGGCGAGAACAGCGTTTGCTTCTCCCTTGAGGATACGGACGGCAACATGGGCTTCCCCGGAAACAAGAAGGTTCAGATCACTTACACGCTGGATGAAAATAACGGTTTAGAGTTGCATTATCATGCAAGCAGTGACAAGAAGACGGTTCTGAATCTGACGAATCACACGTATTTTAATTTGGACGGACATAATTCCGGCAGCATTGAAGGTCATGAGCTTACCTTGAACTGCAGCAAGTACACGCCCGTGGTGCGCGGTGCCATTCCTACCGGCGAGCAGGCGCCCGTTGCTGGAACGGTCATGGATTTCACTCAGCCCAAGGTGATCGGAAAAGAGATCGGCGAGCCCGTGGAACAGCTTCTTTTGACGAGCGGTTATGATCATAACTGGATCATTGACGGCGCAGACGGAAATCTTCGCCAGTTCGCAACCGTAAAGGGACCGAAGAGCGGACGCGTGATGAAGGCATACACGACGCTTCCCGGCGTGCAGTTTTACGCAGGTAACTTCATTGCACCCATGCAGGGTAAGGATGGAGTAACTTACGGACGCAGAAATGGTCTTTGCCTGGAGACGCAGTATTATCCCGACACCGTTCATCAACCTGATTTCCCTTCCTGCATTTTTGGGGGAGACAAGGAATATGATTCCGTGACGGTTTATCGTTTTGAATAGGGTTAAGAATGATTCTGAAGCGGAATCTGTCGAATTGTTTTAAGGCAGACGCGACAAAGAATGATAAAAAACCTCCCTTGCCGATGCTATGATGTAGCAAAAAGGCATGGGAGGTATTTTTTTATGGATTTACCAAAAAACATTACTCAGATTGGTGAAGCGGACGCTTCGTGCAAGATCTACGTGGAGGATTACGTTGTCTCTTATCTGAAACAACTCAATCCGCTGGCGAGGGACAAGACCATGGCGGCCGCACTGTACGGCAGGAGAAAGACGGAAGAGAACAAGAGCTTTTTGTTTGTGTACGGCGCGGGAAAACTGGATTTTATTCAAAAGGAGACGAAGCATCTCTCCCAGGCCCAGTTGCAGGAGATCGAGAGAATACGGCGACAGTATTTTCAGGACTATGAATTCCTGGGGTATCGCATTTTGGATGGTGAGATGGTGGATGGTTTTCACGTACGGGAGCAGGACGTTTGCAGATACGTATCGGGTTACGCCCAGTTTTATGAAAAGAATGAAGCCATGCTCTCTTACATGCTGGAATCCAGGCAGGCAGAGGCGACGCCGGAGGCCGTGAATTATGAAAAATATGAGGCGGCGCGCGGGCGTCAGGAAAAGAGAAGGGCAAAATACGTAAAGCACGGCGAGGAGAAAGGCGGAGAAGATACGTCCGTAAGGGCAAGAAAGGGCGGGATGCAGGTGGCCGTGGCGGCGCTGCTTACGTTGCTTTGTGCCTTGGGGCTGGCCATGAATTCTTCCGTGCTGGAGGGAAAGGGTTTTTCCTGGGACAGGCTGAAGGAGGAATTCCTGGAGAGAAAGCTGCCGGAAGGGACGGAGCTCGCCAGTGCCGGCTCGGTGACGGGAGGGGCGTTAGGACAAGGCTTGAATGAGGCATCGGGACAAGCCTTGGATGAGACGTGGGATGAAGAGATCCTGGCAGCCTCCGGGAGAGTGGCAAACGAGGAAATTCTGGTGGCGTCAGGAGAAAAAACCACTGATGAAAGTAAGGTGACGAAGGGAAAGACGGCTGATGATGAGACGGGAACTGCTTCCGAAAAAGAAAGCGGCGAGGAAGTTGAGGTAAAGCAAAGTCATCCGGCGGAAGGAGAAGGGCTGAAGGCGCCGGAGACCAGCACGGTGGAAGAAACGACGCCGGTGGCGACCGAAGCAAGCGAGGCGCGGGGGACGGACAAGAACGCGCAGAATGCGGACAATGGCGCACGGGATACGGACAAGAATGCACAGGATGCGCAGGCCGCCGAAACTGCCGGGGAAATCATAGAAGAGGAGGAGAAGAAGAAACAGTCAACTTACGTGGTGCAGGCAGGTGATACCTTGACGGGGATCAGCATCCGGACCTATGGCAGTGAAAAATACATAGGACAGATCTGTAAGTTGAATTCCATCAAGAATCCTGACGAAATTAAGGTTGGACAAAAAATTTTATTACCCTAATTGAGGAATACGTGATAAAATATTATTCGTATCTACAATGAACGAAGAGGATAACCGATGGCGAAGATAAAGTATTTCGAGGAAGAAAACAGAAAGAGGGCGGGCAGGACCAAGGAATCCCAATCCCAGTCTGACAGGGAATATGAGAGACGCAAGAAATTCCGGTTGCTCCGCATATTGCTGCTCCTTACGATCGTGATCGCGATTGGGGCATGGCTTTACGTCAGGTATCAGGGAAAGGTGTACGTGGGCTATGACGTGATCAGTTCCACCGAGCGAGTGAAGGTGGACGGAGCGAAGGACGTGAAGCTTGGCAATTCCGTGTTGACGTATAGTCAGGACGGCGCGCACAGCGTTGACGTCAAGGGCGTGACGACTTGGAACCAGAGCTTCGAGATCCAGGACATCCGCCTGGCGATCTGTCAAAACGCGTCTGCGATTTGTGGTTACAACGGTCATGAGATCTACGTACAGAATTCGGAGGGGCAGCTCGGCAGCTTTGAGACGAACCTGCCCTTAAAGAACATTGCGGTTGCGGCAACCGGGCGCGTTACGGCGATCATGGAAGATACCAACGTCATGTGGATGAATACCTATGAGCCGGACGGACAGCTGTTGTATGAAGGCCAGTTCCACATGAGCCAGAGCGGATATCCCTGCGCGATCTCACTTTCACCCAATGGCGATCTTTTGGCAGCAAGCTTTATCTTCGTAGAGGAAGGAAACATCGTAAGCAACGTGGCATTCTTTAATTACGGCCCTGTTGGTGACAACCAGAGTGACCAGCTTGTGAGCACCTTTACCTACGGCGACATGATCATTCCTGAGATTCATTTTATGACGAATTCCGCGGCATTTGCGGTGGCGGACAACCGTCTGATGTTTTATTCCGGTTCGCAGAGCCCGAAAACGAAAACGGAGCACATCCTTGACCGGGAAGTGAAGGCCGTTTATTACGACCAGAATTACGTCGGGCTGGTCTTTACCTCTGACAAGGCAGAGGCGAAATACGTGCTCCGGATCTTCAACACTTCCGGGGAAAAGGTGGCGGAACGTTATTTTGACATGGATTACCTGGGCATCTTTTTCGAGAACGGAACTTATACCATCTATAACAGTACGGACTGCGTCATCTATACCATGGCAGGCGGCTGTAAATATGAAGGAAAGTTTGACAAGAGCGTGTCTTTGATGATCCCGACGGAAACACCCTACAGGTATCGTATCGTGACGGATAATTCCATCGACGTGATACAATTGAAATAGAAAGAATACGAAAGGAGAACGATTATGAATCTTTTGGTGATCGCAGTACTTGTTGTTTTGGTGATAAAGATGCGCAGCGGTTATAAAAGAGGGATGGTCAAGGAAGCGATCATGCTGTTTTCCCTGATCGTAACCTGTGTGGTGGCGGCGCTGCTCACGAACGCGCTGAAGAGTTATCAGCAAGGCCAGGTTTTCAATGCAGTGTTGATGATCCTGGCATTGATAGTCCTTGGGGCGATTCAGTTCTTACTGAAGCCGATCTTCTTTTCCGCGAAATTGGTGGTCAAGCTTCCCATTGTTGATTGGGCAGACAAGGCACTGGGCATTCTCGTGGGCGTGATCGAAACGGTGCTTCTGCTGTGGACGCTGGATTTCTTTGTGATGATCATGGACATGGGCGGCATTAGCGAACAGCTTTTGGAGTGGACGAGGGGAAACGTCGTGCTTACTTGGTTCTTTGAGAACAATTATTTGGCCGTTTTTCTGCAGGCAATCAGCCAAAAGGTAAAATTCCTTCCAAATCTGTTGTAAATTTTTTAAAAACCTGTTGACAATGGATTGCACAAGTGTTATTATAACAAAGCTGTCGCTATGAACGCGACGGCAATTGAACCTTGATAAGTAAACAACAATGCAACCCTGAAAATTCCAGAGAAAAGGCTCTTAGGCAGCCTGATCTCCGAGATTTCAGAGAACAAATACCTAAACAAAACAGTAAAAGCCAGATTAACAAATATCGTTGATCCGGCCGGAACGAACTTAAACAATTTTATTGAGAGTTTGATCCTGGCTCAGGATG
>JAFZNO010000002.1 GCA_017552985.1 Lachnospiraceae bacterium | reverse complement strand
GACGGCGAGATGGCCCTGCCGATGATCCGCGATTTGAACCCGGACATATTGCTGACGGACATCCGCATGCCGTTCATGGACGGCCTGGAGCTTTGCCGCGTTCTTCGCGCGCAAATGCCTTGGATCGGGATCATCGTTTTAAGCGGCTATGATGAGTTTGAATATGCGCGTCAGTGCATCCAGCTAGGCGTCAGGGAATATCTGCTAAAGCCCATTAACGCAACGGAGCTTCGTGAGGTGCTCGACAAAGTGAGCGGGCAGCTTACGGAAGAAAGGAAAGCGTTAGAGCATGCGGCCAGCCTGCGGGCGCGCATGGAGAGCGGCGGAAAGTTTGTGAAAGAAAAACTGATTGGATCACTCTTCGCGGAGGAAGCCGTGGAGGAGGATGCGAATCACGTTTTGAAAGAGTTGGGCTCCATGGGATGTCCCGTGCCTGCGCCGTTTTATGCAGTCATTGACGCAGCGTTTTCACCAACGAATGAAGGGCAGGAGGCAGCCTCCTCCCTCGCGGAATCCAGCGGCGGGATCGTACATGCTTCTGCGGGAAAAAACGGGACAAGGCTTTTGGTCCTTGGAAAAACGACGGATGATGCCGAGGAGCAGGCGTATGCCTTTGCGGCGTCTCTTGTGCGGGAATTAGAGCGGGCGGGCTGCAACGGGATCCGGGTTGGCATTGGAGAGATCGTGGACGAGCCTGAGAAGATCACGCAAAGCTTTAAGTCGGCAAGACACATCAGACATCTCCTGGCCCAGCGAACGGAGGAACAGGCCATCATTCTGGGCGTCAGGGAGATGGGAGAGGTGGCTGACGACAAGAAGGTGTCGTCGATCATCAGTGATGCCAAGATGTACATGGCGCAGAATTTCTCGAATCCGAATTTAATGTTGCAGGACGTGGCGAAAGCCGTGAACATGAGTAAGAGCAGGTTTTCCACCGTGTTTTCCCAGCAAAGCGGCCAGACGTTCACGGAGTATCTGATCTATCTTAGACTGAACAAGGCGAAGGAAATGCTCCGCGGCACCGATGAGAAAAGCTCACAGATCGCCAGGAAGGTGGGGTACAATGATGCCCACTATTTCAGCTACATTTTTAAGAAAAATACGGGACTAACTCCCTCTGATTTCCGGGCACAGTATCAAAATCAACCGGAATAAAATGAAAATTAACCGTTTGCCCAAAAAGGTCAGAAGGTTGATATGATTTTCAACCAAGTTAAAATGAACCTTGATTTACCAAAATCTCCGACTGCGCTATGATGTTTTCAGACGATTAAGTCTGCAAAAAAGGAGGAGAAAAAATGAAAAGGTTTAAGGCATTAGTTTTGGCAGGCGTGCTTGCAATGAGCCTTGTATTTGGCGCATGTGGCAGCGATGCAGGTACTGCAGGAAAGCCTGCAGGCGGAAACACGAACAAGGTGATCAAGGTTGGCGTGGTTAACAATCCCCCTTCCGAGTCTGGTTACCGTGAGGCAAACGTAAAGGACATGGAAGCAGTTTTCTCGAAAGAGAACGGTTATGAACTGCACACGTT
>JAFZNO010000012.1 GCA_017552985.1 Lachnospiraceae bacterium | reverse complement strand
CGGACCGGATAATAAGTGTATTAGATGCGGAGAACCAATAGCCGAATAAAGTCTAGCTAAGCGGATTGATGAAGTGGAAGCGAAGTAATGGAAGAAGAATAAAAGAATCAAGCAAGGATCCCCGGGCGGAGGAAACTCCCGCCCGGGGTTTTTTTAGCGCCTGACGGAAAATTACATAAAAGGATTTACTTGACGAATTCAATGTGATATACTAGATGAGATATATTGGCTTTTTATGGACTATTGACAGATTTTTACTAGTTTTATGGACGCTGGGGAGGCGTCTTTGGAGGGATGGGGAAATGAAAAATAAGAAACGTTACGCGTCATTGATTATGCTGCTGGCACTGACGGTTAGCCTTGGAAGCTGCAGCGGATGTGCAGGCTGCGGAAAGCCGGACGGCGGTGAATCGTCAAGTCAGGTGGAGGCATCACCGACGCCAGGAGGCGGAGGGGCGAGCAGTGAACCGTCAGGCAGCGAAGTGGTAAGCAGCGAGCCGACGGCGGAGCCGGTAACCACGCCGGAGCCGACGCAGGAACCAACGGCAACGCCGGAACCAGTGATCGACTTTGTCGACCTGGAGTCGCCAACGCTGGAAGAACTGCAGGCGGCACTTGACAATGAACAGTACGTAACAGTCAACGTTAACGGAGAAGTCCTCTTTGGCGAAGGCGAGGAGGGCATGGAAAAACTAAAGGAAGTCCTCGCGGCGGGCCAGACGGAAAAAGAGATCAAGGTCGACGTGAAGGGCAAGTACGGCGAGTCCAAGGCGGAAGCGATCCTAACAATTCCCGCAGGAAAAACGCTGAACGTAAACGGAAAGTTGTCCGTCGGGGCGAAGGGTGAAATAACATACCTTGGGACGCTGAACAACAACGGGGGCATGTTCCTGGGAACGGCGCTTAGGAGCGAAGAAAACGGAAACTTCGTAAACAACGGCCTGGTGGTAAAGCCTGAGCACAAGCACAAGGCGGTCAAGGACGCGGCGGTTGCGGCGACCTGCACGAAGGACGGCCTTTCCAAGGGAAGCCACTGCAGCATCTGCGGCGAGATCCTGGAAGAACAGAAGGTCGTGCCGGCAACGGGCCACAAGGAAGTGAAGGACAAGGCGGTCGCGGCGAACTGCCAGAGCGAAGGAAAGACGGAGGGAAGTCATTGCTCAGTCTGCGGCGAGGTTTTCGTAAAGCAGGAGACGGTCCCGAAGACGGGACACACGCCGGTTGGCTATGCGGAAGTTGCTTCCACCTGTCAAACGGCGGGACATGCGGCAGGGACGAAGTGCTCGGTATGTGGAGCGAATTTATCTGGCGGAGAAACGTTGCCGCTGGCGGATCATTCACCGGTTTCCGTGGGAGAGGTCGCTGCTACGTGTACGACGGCGGGACATAAGAGCGGAACCAAGTGCGGCGTGTGCGGGAAGCCGCTCTCGGGAGCAGAGGAGATTCCGGCAAAAGGACATAACCCCCAAACGGTTGACGAGATCCCTGCAAAATGCGAGAAGGACGGACGTACGTCATATATTGTTTGTACACGGGCGAGTTGTGGGGCACACATTACGGAACCGCAAGTGATACCCGCAACGGGCCATAATTACGTAGTAAAAGATGATATTCAGGCGACGTGCATAAGTGCGGGAGCAAAAGTAACTGTATGTGAAAGATGCGGCGATAGGATAACTGAAGTATTTCCACCAGATCCTTCCAAACATAATTTTGTGAATGGCAAGTGTACCTTTTGCGGAGAACCACAGTAAACGGATAATCAAGCATAGTTTTGCGAAAGAGGAAAAATCACTATGAAAAAAACGATCAAAAGAACGATTGTAGAACGGGCATTGGCAGGAATCATGACAATCCTGATGATCATAACCGCGTGTCCGGAAACTCTTGCAACAGCATCGGCGGCACCCACTTACAAACTTTCCGGTACCGTGACGTATGATGGAACTGGCATTAAGGGCGTGACGGTGAAGGCGCATAAAAGAGGTTCTGACGATGAGGCGTTGTCAGGCGATTCAGTTGAAGGCGGGAAGTATGAAATCACGGGATTAAAGGAAGAGTCTGGTTACGATATCTGGGTTGAATCTGATACGTATCAGGCGAATCAAACCTACGTAGAAATACATAAAGCAGACGTAACGGGTTGGAATCTGACTCTTTCGCCAAAGGGGAGTACGGAAGACGTAACATTCGACCAAACGATCAGTTGGGCGAGCGCGAATATGGCTGAAAAGTTGTCTTGCTTCCAAAGTGAAAACTTTTCCGTTAAGGACGCCAAAACTACGGTTGATTATACGGTTTACCGGGATGAAAAGGATTGTACCACGGATACTGAGACAATTAATTATCAAGGAAATTCTATTAAGTTTCTAAAGGCCGGAAGCTACAAGGTTGTGGCGCAGGCGAAAGCAGGAAAAGGAAGCGATGGAAAGAATTATAATGCCTCAGAACCTATTGAATATACGCTTACGGTAAGCCGCATCGACAGAAACGTTACGTTGACGGGAGAAGCCAAGCCGACAAGCGCGACTTTTCCAGGTGAAGGCACGATAGCGCTTTCTGCAAAAGTGAATGACAACAATACGTATGACATTCAATTCCGCATGAAAGACGTGGACGATAATGCCGACAAGGCCACCATTAAGGACGGCAAGGTGTATCCCAAGGTGGCAGGGGAGATGATCGCTCAGGCGTTTATTCCGACGGACGATTCATACAATGAGACGGTTTCAAATGACATTACGTTTACCATCGAAAAAGCGCAGAATCAGTTTGAGATGATTGATGGCGCAGAGATTAAAACGGAACTGACTTATGGAGAGACGTACCAGCTTCCGTGGAAAACGTTAACGGGAATTGAGTATAGTGTCTCCGCGGACAGTAAGAAATATATTAAGGTTGACGAAAATGGAAAGGTTATGGTCATCAGTGGCGATAAAGCTGGAGTTGTTACTGCCAGCGTAATTTTGACGGCCAAGAAAGATGACAACTATATAGACGTTAAGGATGATGAAGAGTTAAATATTGCCGATGGAAAGATGACGGTTTCTTTTGAGATTGACAGGGCAAAGCCTATTGTTACGATCACCAACGGAAACGAGGCTAAGGATTATGAGGAAGGCCTTACTTACAAGTTCGAATACAGCGTAGATCCGGGCGCAGCATCGTCGGCTAACGAGTTGGAACTGAGCTTTATCATAAAAAGTGATGAAAACGGAATTGCCGTACCCACGAATACCTTAGGGAAATATAAGTTTACGGGAGCGGGTACGATTAAGGTTCAAGCGATTCTGAAGGCACGGGATCTGGTGGAAGACCAGGAAACGGATAAAGGAAATGATCATTACAAATATGCAGAATCAAACGAAGTGACCTTTACCGTTAAATCTTTGGAGAATAGTATTTCTTTTGGAGAGGATGCCAAGAAGACCATTACGGTCGGTACTGCCGAAGTGTATAAGGGATTGGAGCTTTCGGATAAGGGCAAAGGCGACGGCACAATCACTTATTGGGTGGATTCCAAGGACAATACCAATAACGTGATAACTGTTGATCCGGAGTCTGGATCCATCATCGTAAATGGAACGCCTCACGCGGATGAGGAAGGCGTTATTGGAACCTTTACCATTCACGCGAAAAAAGTGACGGATGGGATTTACGATCCCGCTGAAGCAACCTATGAATTAACCCTGAGATATAGTACGACGACAAGTAAACTGTACGAGGTGATTCCGGTTGAGGGAGGCCTCGTAAACGAGTGGTATTGCTGTGAATTAGTTAGGATTATGCCAGTGAACGGATATGGGCTGGAGCATAATTATCAGTTTTATAAGTTGTCTGAAGGCTATCTGGAGGATGAAAATCGGATAGACGTTTTTCTGGATGAAGAGCAGCGGATTATCAGTAGACAAGATGATATTTATGGTACGAATAACTGCATCTATATCTGGCCTGACGGCATGCATACGGTGGAATTTGTCATTGTCGTAGATGAGGATAAATACCATTACACGCTGCAAGTTAATAAAGATAACCAACTGCCTAAGATTTCAACCATCTGGGTGGGAAGCAAAATATTGTTGTCTGACGGTAATCCTAACTGGGGAGAGAAAAATATTTCTTTTGTTATGGGAAATACGGCAATAGAAAACCCCGTTATCATCGAGTATGCTGACAACGTGGATAATTCAGGGTATCCCCAAATTCAGTATTATTTTGACACTGAATCAGAATTGATTCAGGATGACGTGGAGTTTTGGAATAGTCACTCTGGCGGAGAATGGGTGGCGGATATAATTGGTTTCCCTTGCCCACCAGAGGCTCACTTCATTCTTTACGTACGAGTTAAGGATGCTGCCGGCCATATGAGTTATGCACACACGAACTTGATCGCGTATGATACTGCAGCGCCAACGATAACGGCGTCCATAGAGGGCTATGATGGGAGCCTTGCGGTAAACGAAGAAGACCACACCGTTTTTCTGAAAGACGTTAACCTTAAACTGGACGCATTTGATAATTCCTCCAGACTGAAAAAAGTACGTGCTACCGTAAAATATAGGGACATGGATTCACCGGAGTATTCGGAGGAAGCAGAACTTTTCACGTATGAAAATACGTTAGATATGGATAGAGACAATCCATTTTACGATATGCTTTCCATGTATTTACCGGATGACTTCAAAACATGGAAATTTGATACCACAAAATACAACTATAATGACATTATAGTGACGGTAACGGCCACGGACTTTGCGGGAAGAGAAACCACTGAGCAGTTTAACTTTGGTATTGACAAAACGAATCCTCGCGTAACTTACTCCTTCTTGAATAGTCCTGAGAACGGTACCCCCGATTCGCCGGATGGAATAGAGTATTATAAACAACCTTTAACGTTGCAAATCGTCATTAATGGAAAATACAGTGCGATTTATAGAAACAATTTTAAAATTACCATAAATGGCGTAGAACTTAATGGTAAAAAAGATTTTCCGGATTATTTTAAAGATGAAGGTAACAAAAGAGGCTTCTACATAGTCGATTTAAAAACTGCAAACCATGGAACGTATTATAAAGGCAATGCTTGGGAGTGGAACGGGTCCCACAGCCATGCTACGCTCACTTGTCAGATTGTGTTTACAAAGGATCAGGCGTATAAAGTCAAAATAGAGTATGAAGACGCATATCACAGACCAGGTTTTGTGGATTCTAAAACGAGTAAACTGCCAACGTTCGTTATCGATCAGGAGGGGCCTTCGGCTACGATTGAGTACGTAAACAGTAAGGGTGAGGCGTTAGACCCTGCGGTTTCTTCCGATGAGCTGATAGAGTATAAAACTGGTGAAGACGTAGAATATAAAGTCTTTCGTAAGAATGCTACTTATTTTTCAGTGACTGCCAGTGATACGTTGACTCCCGTCCAGAAAGTTTATTATCTGAAAGTTACGGGCAACTCTTCCAAAACTCCCTTAACAAAGGAGAAATTGGCAGAGATTCCGGATAGTGGCTCTGCTGACGTGCAACATTGGATCGAATTGGCCGGAACCGGTGATGACGAGAACAGAACCTGGGAAAGTACGCTTTCAAGTGAAGTGAAGGTTTCGGGAGACGAGAAGTTTGTGATCTACGTGAAGGCCGTAGATGCTTCCGGTAACGCTTCCTATTTCAGCAACTATGGCGCGGTGAATGATGCTACTCCCGTAGACATTGACGTGAAACTTGACAGAGAATCCAATGCATTTTCTTACTATAATAAAGACTTGGTTCTTACCACTACGATCACGGATGAAGCCGTGAATGATTCCATGTCCGGAGTGGCAAAGGTGGAGTATGTCGTAGCAAAAGATTTGACCGCGGATGAAATTAGCGATGTTTTAAGCGTCATTGCAGCAAAAGACGGCAAATTAGACGATCAAGTCAAGGGCGTGCTAAAAGCCAATAAAACCAAGCTTACGCAATATGGCGTGCAGACTTATGATGCCAAATTTATTGCGACGGAAACAGATACGTTTACCATTGATGCAGCGAAGAATAACTGTGATCACGTATACGTGTTTGTAAGGGCTACGGATCATGCGGGAAACATTACGGTATATAAAAATAGCTTTATAACGATTCTCGATAAAGTTACCAACGCTTACGCTCCCTTGAAATTCTCCGTAACCGCTCCTAAACTTGACGTTCAGTTTAAGGAGACGGCATTTAGAACCGCGAAAGATGAAGAGGGACATAATAGAGAGTATTACGGAGTTCAGCACACGGCTTACGTTTACGTAACGGGAAGAGAAACCGTATGCTATCCCGAAGAAATTGTCAAAGGTATCAAGGTTGTAGCCTGGGACTCTAAGGGACGGAAAGAAGGGGAAATTGAAAAGCCCGTTATCGTGACGAAGGATCTTGGCCCGGTGGCTGGAGAACCGGGGAAAGTAATTCCGCCCGACGAAGCCGTCCACAAATTTGAAATTGTGTTCACGACGGACGCGAATTATGACTTTACCATTTCTTACGTAGATAAGGCGGATAATGGGTGTGAGTATACTGACGTGACGTATGACGGTAAGACATTGGCGAATGCTCCTCACGGCGTGCGTTACTTTACCGTGGACACCGAGGCTCCGACGGGAAGCGTGACCGTGGAAGGCTATACTTGGACGGACGTTCTGAATGCCATCACGTTCGGCCTTTGGAACAAAGACGTAACGAAGGTTTCCATATCCGCATCGGCGGAGGATACGATCAGCCCGGTTGACGTTGCGTATTATAAAACGGCAGACGTTACCGCGAAGGACGTGGATGCCTTGGAGAAAATTACGGATTGGAAGGAATATAAAGAAGAGAACATTGAAGTTACGGATTACGAGCGCTTTGCCATTTACCTGAAGATTACAGACTATGCCGGCAACGTTAAATACTTAAATTCGGACGGTTACATAGTTGATTCCCGCGCAACAAAGCAAGAGAACATTATAATCAAGTTGAGTGATCCCGCAGTTGCGGCCAAAACCGATGAGAACGGAAAGATCTCGCTGCCGATCTATAACGAAGACCTGACTGCACGGATCGAGGTAAACGAGCAGCAGGATCCCGATGACGGGAATTATTCCGGCATTAAGAAAGTGGAATACTGGATCGTAGACAATGAGGATGATGACAGATATCCGAAGCCTGCGGATCAAGAGACAACCGTGCTTTATTCCTTTGAATATCAGAGGGACGGAGTCGTAAAGGACGAAGAAGGGAAGATTGTTTCTAAGGAAGCGGACAAGAACGGCGGTACCATTGTCATCAAGGAGAGAATCTCTGACGAAAAAGGCAACGGAGAGATCCAAGAGACGATGATCAGCGGAGCGCATCCGGAGCAGAGCGAACTGAGAATGACCTTTGAGAACACAATCAAGATTGTGGCGGCAGAACATAACTGCAGTGACGTAACCTTGCACGTACGGGTGACGGATAATGCCGGAAACGAAAGCGAGCAAGCGGTTAAGATGGACATTGACGTGACGAAACCGACGATCGAGGTTACGTTCGACAATAACGATGCTCACAAAGTCGTTCCGAACGCTTCGAATCATGATTTGGATCGCGGCTATTTCCCTAAAAACAGAACCGCAACGATTGTAATTACGGAAAGAACCAATCACTTTGATCCGGCGGAGGCCAGCAACAGCATCAGCATTTTGGCTAAGAATGCGAAAGGCAATGAAGTTAAGATTATTGACAAAGACGGAAACGAACATGCGTATAACCTTAATGCACTGAAAGACAGTTCGAAGTGGAGAACCGTAGAAAAGAAAGATGCTAACGGAGTGCCCGTGCCTGATAAGGATACGCACACGCTCGTGATTTCTTTTGAGGTGGACGCGAATTATGACTTTGACCTTTCGTACAGGGACATGGCGCTAAATAACAACACTAGCATCAAATACAAGGCTGAAAAAGCATCTGAACAATGCGTAACGCCGAAACGCTTTACCGTTGACAAGGTGGCGCCTACCGGCACCGTAACGGCCAGGGACGCGAAAGAACTCGCGGAGGAGTCTTTGATACGCGCCAAAGACGCAGACGTTGCCGGCATCGATCCAAGCATATCGGGCGAAGACGTTGCCGGACTTGCAGAGATTCGCACCTGGGCTGACCTGATCAACGTACTTACGTTTGGCATCTGGAACAACAAGAGGATTGCCGTTACGGCAACCAGGTTTGACGAAACCAGCGAGATGGAGGATTTGGTTTATTACCTGGCCAAGGATGACAAGGAGAATACGGCATTGAACTGGGATGACCTGCAGAAGATTCCAGATTCAAACTGGGTGAAATTCGACAGGTTCGTGTTAGAGCCGAACAAGCAGCGCACGGTATACCTTCGCATCACGGACTATGCCGGAAACAGAACCTACGTGAGCACGAATGCGATGATCCTGGACAACGTGGCAGCAGGCATTGACGTGCTTCAGCCGGCCATCGGCGTGTCTGCGGAGGCAAGCTCAGACATTTACAACGGGGACGTGCCGATCAGGGTGTCCGTGTCGGATCCCATCAAGGACGATGCGTTCTCCGGAATCAAGAGCATTACTTACATGGTATCCAGCATGGGCATTAAAACCCAGACGGGAACCTTGTACGAGAACAAGCACAACACTGCCGTGGGAATTGACAACGACGACGTTAAGAATGCGGAACTGGACGAAAATGGTAATCCGATCCTCTTTACTTATGACGAACTTACGAAGACGAGGACTTTCAACGGCTCATTTACCGTAATCGCGGCGCAGAACAACAGCAACAACGTAGTCGTGACGGTGGAAGTGGAAGACAACGCGGGAAACAAGTTCAGCAAGGCCATCACGCTGAAGATCGACGTGACGAAGCCGAAGATCAGCGTAAGCTACGACAACAATGACGGAGACGTGACGTTTGCGGACGGGACGACGGGCGCATTCTTTAAGGACGCGAGAACGGCAACCAT
>JAFZNO010000011.1 GCA_017552985.1 Lachnospiraceae bacterium | reverse complement strand
CATCCTGAACTTTGACCTGTCAGAGCGCGTTTTTGACGAAAATGGCAATCAAAAGCTGGACATGACCGTGACCTGGTATCTTTCGGAGGGCATGAGCGTCAAGGACGTGGGACTTGTCCGCACGACGGACGGTGAGGCGGAGCTGACGATCGACAATGAAGACGTGAAGAAGCGTTCCGCCGGCATCGACGCCGGGAGCGGCACCTATATCCATCACTTGACCTTTGGCTCCGTGAGCAGCGCGCTGACGGCCTACGCGAAGGCTTACTTGGTATATGATGACGCCCAGGGCGAGGAACACGTGCTCTACACGGAGGTGGCAACCTCTGCACCCGTGGCGCTGACGGAGACAACGCGCGATCAAGCAGCTACTTCGCAGGAAGAAGTAGCTGAAGACGCGAATGACGCAGAGGAAACGAGTAACAGAGAAGAAACGAGTAACGGAGAAGAAACGGGCGAAGAGCCTGCTAATGAAGAAAAAACAGAGGAATAAGGGGGAGTAACAAAATGAAAGTGAAAGAAGCATATGAAGAGGCAGTGATGGAGATCATTCTGTTTGACAGCGAGGACGTCATTACAACTTCCAGGGGACTAGTTGAGGAATGGGAGTACGAGGCGTAATCAGTTATGCCGTAAACTGCCTTAAGCACGTAAGGTAAAGAGACTAAGGGGAAACAGAGGGGAAGGAATCGAGGGGGATGAAAAAGTTACAAGCAAGGTTATCGTGGATGGCAAAGCATTTATGGAGCGTGGCGGCATTGGCCATGCTCTTTGTGCTGGTGCTTTGCCCTATGCAGGCGAAAGCTTCGTCGGGGGAGCTGACGCCAGAACTATTAAGAGAGCGCCTGGAAGCACTGAAGATTCAGTATCAGGACGGAAAATACTGGAATCATATGGGAATGGACGAAATTGATCTGGAGGGAACGACGGATACGCCCTGCCCATATCACGCTTGGTATGGAAGTACTTGTAATTATTATACCTATAATGGAGAGCAATATCCCGCATGTTCAGGATTTGCCAGTATCCTGTCCATGAAATTGTATGGTCAGCATTACACTGAGCGTGTAACCAGCAACAATTTGGATGAACTCCAGCCCGGCGACGTGATCCGTTTTAATAGGCGCGTAGGGGAGCCTGGGCACGTGGTTACCGTACTGGGGATCCATGGGGATACGATTCGCGTCTTGGATTGTAACGGAGATGGTCATTGCGTCATTAAGTGGGGCAGAGAGCATAGCATTTCTTATATGAATAGCAGGATGAACGTTGGAGTGTATGAAGGCCGGGGCAATATGATTTATAAAGCGCCAATCCCCATAGGGTATAAGGATGGCTATTGCGGAGAAAACACTACTTACGAGCTTGGTGAAGACGGAACTTTGACAATCAGCGGCACGGGATGGGTCGACAATCATTTCTTTGAAAATAATGAGGCAATCAGGAAGATCGTGATCGAGGACGGGATTACGGGAGTGGGTCTGCTTGCGTTCGGGAACTGTCCAAACCTGGAAGAAGTTGTATTTGCGGACTCTGTGGAATCCATCTACGACAAATGCTTTTACGGGTGCGGCGCCTTGGCGGAGAGTAACGTTCCGGCAGGATTAAGGTATCTTGGAAGCGAAGCCTTCCGGAACACCATGATCACGGAGTTTCCTCTTCCGGATGGCATTCAGACCGTCGGAAGCAACATTTTCCGTGGGTGTCCGGGCTTTTGCGGAAATGCCTGCCATTATACGCTGGAAGACGGAAATCTCCGCATATGGGGAAGCGGCAGCGTCTATGATTTGTTTTTCTCATCCAATACGGACATTCGCAAGGTGATTTTTGAGGAAGGCATTACGGGTATCGGAAGGCGCACGTTTGCATCATGTACTGCCTTGGAGGAAGTTGTGTTCGCAGGTAGCATGGAGACCATTGGTGAGGAAGCTTTTTGTAGTAGCTCCTCCCTTGCAAAAACAAATGAAACGCCTAACTTAAAAAAGATTGGTCCCAAGGCATTTATGGATACGGCCCTGACGGAATATAAGCTTCCGGAAGGAATGGAAAGCGTTGGTGAGGAAGTATTCCGGAATTGTCCCGGGTATTGCGGTAATTACGCGAGGTATACATTTGAGGACGGAATCCTGAGGATCACCGGCACGGGAGCAATTTACGACAATTATGTTTTTCAATCGCCGTATGTTAACGCTAATGACCTTCTGGAGATTTACGTAGGGGAGGGGATTTCGCTGATTGACGAATTTGCGTTTGACAGATGCAATAAGCTTAGGTATGTTTCGCTCCCGTCAACGATTACCTCCGTTAGTGCCAATGCCTTTTACGACTGCCAGAAGCTTGCGAACGTAGATTGTTTTGCGTCACCTTTTCAGTTTTCCTATCCGGAGGATGGGCATTCGATCCTGAACATGTCCTTTATCACGAATCCGGAAAAGACAACTTTATTTCACGTACCGGAGGATTCTTTGGAATTCTGGCAGATTCTGTTTGGGGATTCAATGAATGTCACGTTTGTGGGCGATTTGGCAGAAAGCGGCCAAGTCCCGGAAATTTTGGAGAAAGGAAACTGTGGAAACAAGCAAATGGGGGAT
>JAFZNO010000010.1 GCA_017552985.1 Lachnospiraceae bacterium | reverse complement strand
GCGCGAATTCAAGGCATGGCTCGACCAGCATTTGAAGAAATAAGCATTAATATTGCATAAAGATAAGGCACAATCCGCCACGTCCTCCATGCTGTGGGAAACGAGGAGGATCGTCATCTTGCTTTCCGTCTGCAGGCTTTTGATGAGATCAAGAATCTCCTGCCGGCCTTGGGGATCAAGCCCTGCCGTCGGCTCGTCAAGAATCAGTACCTTCGGATTCATGGCAAGAACGCCGGCAATGGCAACGCGGCGCTTCTGACCGCCGGAAAGATCAAAAGGGGATTGATTATAATACTCCTTGGGCATGCCAACCGCTTTTAAAGCATTCGTGGCACGCTCTTCGATCTCTTCCTTCGAAAGTCCCAGGTTCTTGGGGCCAAAGCAGACGTCCGAGAACACGTCGATCTCAAATAGTTGATGCTCCGGATACTGGAAGACCAGGCCCACCTGACGGCGAAGCTCCTTTAACTGATAATCTTTCGCATAAATATCCTGCCCGTCGAAGAGGATACGCCCGCTGCTACCCTTTAAGAGGCCGTTCAAATGCTGCATCAGCGTGGACTTTCCGGAGCCCGTGTGCCCGATGATCCCAACGAACTGACCATCCGGAATTGTTAAGTTGATATCATCCAGCGCCTTTACGGCAAGCGTCGTGTCGTCGCCGTAAACGTGCGATAAATGCTCTACGATAATTGACATGTGCTATTCCCTCTTACAATAACGTGACGTGTTTTTCTCGAATCTTCCACTTTTCCGTAACGTAAAACATGTCAGCAGACATGTCCCCGTGTCATGTAAAACGTGTCAACAGACACGTCCCCGTGTCATGTTTTGAGTGACGTAAGGGCGTCGACTAGTTCTTTGCGGGTAAGGATGCCGTCGGGAAGGTCAACGCCGGATTTCTTGAGTTCATGGGCAAGAAGGGTCACTTGCGGCACGTCGAGACGCAGCTCCTTGAGGCGCTCCACTTGGGAAAAGATTTCCCGGGGCGTGCCTTGCATGGCGATCTTACCGTGATCCATGACAAAAACCTGGTCCGCGTGTACGATTTCTTCCATGTAGTGCGTGATGAGGATGACCGTCACGCCCTCCACCTGATTTAAGCCCCTGGCGGCGCGGATGACCTCCCTGCGGCCGTTCGGATCCAGCATGGCAGTGGGCTCGTCCAACACGATCACCTTCGGATGCATGGCAAGCACGCCTGCAATGGAGACGCGCTGCTTCTGACCGCCGGAGAGCTTGTTGGGAGAATGCTTCCGGTACTCATACATGCCAACAGCCTTCAGACTCTCCTCCACGCGCTCCCAGATCTCCTTCGTGGGCACGCCCATGTTCTCCGGGCCAAAGCCCACGTCTTCCTCCACCACTTGGCCAATGATCTGGTTGTCGGGATTCTGGAAGACCATGCCGGCGCGCTGACGCACTTCCCAAAGGTTCTCCTCCTGGGCCGTGTCCAGGCCGTCCACCCAGACGGTTCCTTCCTTTGGGGAAAGGATCGCGTTGATATGCTTTGCGAGTGTCGACTTTCCTGAGCCGTTATGCCCCAGGATCGCGATAAAGCTACCTTCTTCCACGTCCAATGACACGTGATCCACCGCCGTGGTTATACCCTCAACGTTGCCCTCTTCATCCCGCCGCTCATATTCATGTACTAAATTTTCCGTTTTGACTATGTTCATTTTAAGACCCTTTTTAAATCAATAATTACCTTTTCCCAAATCTTCGGAAGTAAATCCTTGACTGCTTTCCCAAATCCTACGGGTTAAACCTATCTTTTGATCATTCCACCCGTAGTTCTTTCCCATTTCTTACGGGCCAAACTACGTCTGTCGTCATTCCACCCGTAGTTCTTTCCCATTTCTTACGGGCCAAACTACGTCTTTC
>JAFZNO010000137.1 GCA_017552985.1 Lachnospiraceae bacterium | reverse complement strand
ATCGTTTTCAACGTAAAATGCCTCCCCGGAAGCTTCGATCACGATCTTCGAATTCAAAACCTCATGAACCTTGCACGCCTTTTCAAAAGCGGCGCTCAGCGCATCAAAGGGAACCTCCCGGTTGATCCGCACGCTCATCGTAATCATCATGTTCACGTCAAATAAATCCACTCTCTCCGTCTCAATTCTTGCTCTCATAAATATTTCCTTACGCTCCACGTCCACTGCCTCATGACCAGCCCAGTGGGCATGATCTTGGAATAGATCCGGAAGTATTTCGCGAATACTCCCGGCACGGACATGTCCTTTCCTCGCATGCTATCCTTCAAAGCTTTCTTGACGACCCGGTCCACGCTGATCATGCCGCCATACTTGATCTCGTTCCCGTCCTTTGTCCTCGGGAGCATTCCCGTGTCCACCCATCCCGGACAAACGCAGGTAACGCTGATCCCGCGTGGCTTTAGCTCGACGCTAAGCGCTCGCGACAGATTCTTTAGAAACACCTTGCTTGCGGAATATGCGCTCAGATACGGGTTGGGTTGAAACGACGATGCCGAGGAAATGTTGATGATCCTTGCACCCTTTTGCATATAAGGCAGCGCCGCAGTGATCAACTCCGCGGGCGCACTGCAGTTGATCCTGCAAAACGCCTCGACCTCTTCCCTTTTCATCTTTTCATAGGCGCCAAAATACCCTACGCCTGCATTATTCACAAGGAACCTTACGTCTGGCCTTTTCTCCTTCATCAGCCCTTCCAGGCAGCTAACTCCATCCTTTGTCAGATCCGCTTCCACGGGCACTACTTTTTCAAAAGCTTCCTTTAGTTCTCTGAGCTTACGGACATTTCTACCAACTGCCCAAACCTCATCAATTTCTTCCATGGCCGCGATGGCCTGCACAAATCCCTTGCCCAATCCGCCAGTCGCGCCAGTTATGATCGCGATTCTCATGTTAAACCTCCAACAAACGGGACAGCGTCTCCCAAGTCACCATCTTGAATTCCTCCAAGAACAACCGTTTCAACGCATATAAATACACGGTTCCCCAATATAGGTCCGCAAGATACAAAGCGTCACCCTTCACCACGCTTCCCTCTTTCTGTCCCTGCCGTATGATCTTCGCCAGCTCCTTATACAAATCATTCCCATAAGGCGCTTCCTTCTTCTCAAGCAGGAGCTGCGTGAGGATCGTGATCTTAACGCAGTACTCCTCATCCTCCTTAAGCTTCTTTGCCATTTCCTTGGAGATCAGGTCGATCTTCGCTTTCGCAGGCAGCGGAAGCTTTGAGAGTGCTTTTAACCTCTCGATCTCCTCCGTGTTTTCCGCCCGGCTCCGGATAGCCTCAAATAATTCCTCCTTGGACTTAAAATACAGATAGATCGTTCCCTGACCAATCCCCATATACTTCGCAAGGTCACCGATCTTCGTGTCTCCAAATCCATATTTTGCAAAATAAAGAGAAGACATCTTCAGAATCTTACTCCGCATGTCTTCTCTCATCTTCTTAAACTGCTCTTCATTTTTTGGCATGCTACCTCTCCTTTTTAACTGAACGAATATTCATTCATAAAAAGAATGTAGCACGAAAATCAGATCTCGTCAAGACCTGCTTTTCGTCATTTAATCCCACTCCTCCCGTCAAACAAAACGATCGCCTTCACTGCCACAAAGAGAAATTCAAAGCTTCCAACGCCAAACCTGTACCTGATCGGATCCTTGAATTCTCCGCCCCAATTCTCATACTCAATGATGTCAGCGCCAAAGAGATGCCAGAGCGGCGTGGTCAGCCGGGATAATACGAAAAACAAAAGCGCGTCCACAACCACCATCAAAACTATAAAGCCAATACTTTTTTTCATGAGAGTCTCCTTTCAAGATGCCGTATAATTTATGTCTCTGAGTACATAGACGCAATCCACGTCTGAAAGTTTCACCCTCATTCAATATCACTTCACGCTAGCAAGGAGTATCCACTATCTGTTTATGAATTCTGACTCAATAATTACAGAGAACCACGCGCCGCCGTCTTTGTTTTCATACCTACGTGAATCAGTATCACGATAAAAAAATACTGACCAGTATCCGACACATGACGTCTGCTTTTGATCATTTTCATCCCAGACGTTAAATTGGTCGCCCAAATTCATCTTTTTATATTTTTCAACAAGCAAATCATAGATCCTCTCTGCCCTGTCCCAATCAGCGATAACGATGTTAATTATCAGCTCGCGGTCGATGTCCTCAGATGTTTCGACCTCCTGCATCTTTTCGTCCACGTTGTCATAACCATAAAGTGCTATCATCTCAACGTTATCTTTGAGAGGCCAAGTACCCAACGGGGCACCGTAGCCGTAAGAGATAGAACTCACGTCATCTAAATAAAATTCAGGAATGATCCCTACCAAGTCCTTCCACTGCTCCGTGGACATGCCAACGTGAAAACCGGTAGTAACTCGATAAAGGTACTCCACGATTTCCTCGTCCGACTTGTCAAAGAGCGGGAATTCAAATTCATTGTCGACACTCTTTACAATCGTCGCCTTGGGTAATGAAGCTTCCTTGCTGCAGGAACATGTCGTGAAGATCATAGCTACTGCCATTGCCAATGCCATAAGTTTAACATACTTTTTCATAATGATATCCCTCCCTTTACAATCACTCCTCATCGATACACGTGCCTTGTAACATACATCACGTCCCCCGCAGTTACAATGCCGATCACGTTTTTCGCGTAGGATACCACGGGCGGAATGAAAATGATCTCCTGGATCCCGTAGTCGCCGTACTGCAGCGGAATGTCGGCGCGCGTCAGGTTCGTGATACTCAGATCCCTCACCTTGTCGCCATATCCCAGAAGCTGCGCCAGTTTCGCTGACGTCTTCCCGTGGAAGCACCCGGCATGCTCCAGATTCAGCGAATCCTTCAAGGTATCGTCCAGCTTTCCCATAAATTGTATCACAAAAAAGCGATATCTGTCATCTAAGAGCTTCTTTTGCATCAGACCATGGACCGCCTTGGCATTCGCCTCAAAGGACTTCCCCTTTTGATACTTATACTGAACGGAGATCCCCGTCGCCTGATTTCCCATGGACCTGTTCTGATCCATCCTGCCGTCAACCGCAAGCCCAATGTCCATCGTTTTCCCACTGTCCTTGATCATGTTGGTGATCAGCCACGCGGTCAGCGACACCCCGGATTCCTTCGCCCGCGTCAGCAAATAAGAAATCTCATTCTCCCCATAACGCTCGAACGAAACTTCCGTCTGGTGATCCTTCCAGAACTTGGCATACGCCTCCTCCATCTCCCGGAATCCAAAGATCTTCTTCTCCTTTTGCCACTTGCGGTTCCACGATTTGATCAGCGGCTCATAAAAAAACGGCAACTTACTCTTTGCCGGGAGATTTTCCAGCGTCAGATTCCGGAAGGGCACCTGCGCGCATTCCTCCCCTGCGGGACGCTCAGTAAAAGATTCCTCCCCCGCGAAACACGTCATCGAAGTTTCCTCCCCCGCAAGACACCTCATAAAGGTTTCTATGAAATACAGCAGTGACTTCCCATCGCCTCCCAAATGATGCATCATAAAAACCAGACCATCAGGGGACAAAAACCCACGGAGGAACTCGCCATCCTCCAGCCGGAACCTCCGCTTTTCATTCTCCCCTATCAGCTCCGCCATCCCCAGCGTCGTCTTAGAAAAACTATTTTGCGGTGCATCGTTT
>JAFZNO010000136.1 GCA_017552985.1 Lachnospiraceae bacterium | reverse complement strand
TTCGGGAGAGATGAAGATAAATCTGGTCCCGGGATAGCGGACCAGCGCATTGATCAAGGAGTGCACGGTACGGCCGAACTTTAAGTCGCCGCAAAGACCGATGGTAAAGCCGTCCAGATGGCCCTTGAGACTCCGGATGGTCAAGAGGTCCGTCAGGGTCTGGGTCGGATGATAGTGACCGCCGTCACCGGCATTGATCACGGGAATGCGGGATTTCTCGCTGGCAACCATGGGTGCGCCTTCCTTGGGATGACGCATTGCGCAAATGTCTGCGTAGCAGGAGATGACCCGGATGGTGTCAGATACGCTCTCGCCCTTGGCAGCGGAAGAGGAGTTGGCGTCGGCAAAGCCGATCACCCTGCCGCCGAGCCTTGTCATTGCTGATTCAAAGCTAAGTCTCGTTCTGGTGCTGGGCTCGTAGAAGCAGGTGGCCAGGATTTTTCCGTCGCAGACGTGGGCATATTTTGCCGGATTCTTTTCAATTTCGTTGGCCAGGTCGAAGAGCCTGTCCAATTCCTCCACGGAAAAATCGAGGGGATTCATTAAGTGTCTCATTAGATTGTCCTCCTAAGAAAAGGCCGAAGATAAAAATCTTCGACCCTCATTGATCAGTTTTTATAGGTTAATAAATCAGCAACGGTCTTGCGCTTGGGAGCATCGGGATTTTCAGCGGGAAATCCAATGCAGATCAGTGCAACGAGTTCCTGGGTTTCGGGAATCTCTAACAAAGCGGTTGCTTCCGCCACGTCAAAGAGTCCAAGGATCACGGTGCCGAGACCCTTTTCATATGCTGCCAGACAAAATGCTTCACTGGCGATGCCTGCGTCGAACATCTGCCAGCCATCACCCTTTATGGTGGAGAAGGAGCCGTCTCGCTCATATCCGCAACGGCCTTTCACAACGCTTACCGCAACAACCATGGGAGCACTCTCCATACGGGAGGAGTTGCCGGGGAAAATGGAGGTCAGCTTGGAGAGCTTCTCTTTCATTTCGCCTTCCACTGCGGTATAACGGGTGATCTGGGTGTTCTTCCAACTGGGAGCATAGGAGGCGGTGGAAACGATCTCCTCCAAAAGCTCGTGGGGCACGGGCTGATCCGTAAACTGACGAATGCTTCTGCGTCCAACAATACATTCCTTAGCTGTCATGGCGGTTCCTCCTTTTTTGCATCACTCTTATGACATCATATCATTTTTGGGGGTCTTTCGCAATGTATTTTTCTGGTTTTGAAAAAGAATTTTTGGAGGGGAAACCGGAATAGAAAAAAAGCTTGTGCTTCCGCGTCAGATTTTGTATAATGATAGTAAGATTGAACCATGGAATGGATCAAGGAAAGGCAGGGGATTAACGTGGGATATACGGAAAGAAAAAGATGGGTCTTCTTTGCATTACCTTTTACCTTTACCAAATATATCGTTGAAGAGGACGTGCTGACCATCAGGTCCGGTCTGTTAAAGGTCATTGAAAACGACTGTTACATGTATAAGATTCAGGACGTGCAGCACGAAGCAACGCTGTTTGAGCGCATCTTCGGGCTTGGTACCGTTGTCTGCTTTACCGGTGACACGACGCATCCGAAGCTCGTGCTTTTACACATCAAGAACTCCAAGGAGATCAAGAATTACATTCTGAAAACCTCTGAGGAAGCGAGACTGAAGAGAAGAACCGTGAACATGCTTGACATCGGTTCCGGGGATCTTGCCGACATTGATGACATTATGGGCTAAGAAAATGGGAAACGTCTTTTTGGGCGTTTCCCTTTCGTTTATTTTGCCGTGAGAGAGCGGACGGAAGGTTTTTAGCTAGTTTGGAGGTTGTTTTCCATGAATTACAGACAGGCAATGGAATATATCGAGGAGATCACTGGGCGGGGAATCGTGCCGGGGCTTGGCTCCATCAGGGAGCTCTGTAAAAGGCTGGGGGATCCGCAGAAGTGCGTCAAGTGGATCCACGTGGCAGGCACTAACGGAAAGGGATCCACGGTTGCCTTTATTTCCAATATCCTCACAAAGGCGGGCTATCGCGTCGGGAGATACGTTTCTCCCACGATCCGGGAGTACCGTGAGCGCATCCAGGTGAATGGCAGGATGATCTCGCAAAAGAGTCTTGCGGAGTGGATGGAGCGCGTGAAGGAAGCCTGCGACGGGATGGTGGCTGACGGATTCCCGCAGCCGACGCCCTTCGAGGTGGAGACGGCCTTGGGCTTTTGTTACTTTCGCGAGAAAAAATGTGATTTTGGCGTGCTGGAGGTTGGCATGGGCGGACTTATGGACGCGACCAACCTGATCGAGGGAACGTTGGTTGAAGTCATTGCTTCGATCGGCATGGATCATATGAAATTCCTTGGAAACAGCCTGGAAGAGATCGCGGCGCAAAAGGCGGGAATCATCAAACCAGGTTCGACGGTCGTCTGCATGGATCAAAAGCCGGAGGTTCTGGAAGTCGTTCGGAAGAAGGCAGCCGAGGCCGGAGCAAAGATGGTTGTCTCGAAGGCAGGCGAGGCTTCGAAAATCCGCTACGGCATTGAAAAACAAAGCTTTTGCTACGGAAACTACGGGAAATTGGAGATACGCCTGGCGGGTCAGTTCCAGATCACAAATGCAATTCTGGCCATCGATGCCTGCGGTGAGATTGCAAAGCTTGGTTATCGGATCAGCGATTCGGCGGTCCGTGAGGGACTTGCGGAAACGCAGTGGCCGGGAAGGCTTACGGTGATCCAAAAGAAGCCGCTCTTTCTCGTGGATGGGGCGCACAATGAGGATGCGGCGGAAAAACTTGCCAAATCCATTGAATTTTATTTTACAAATCGCAGAATTATTTATATAATGGGGGTATTAAGAGACAAAGATTATGGCAGGATCATAGAGCTTACGCATTCCTATGCCGATCAGATCATTACGATCACGCCGCCCGAGAATCCAAGAGCCTTAACGGCATTGGAACTTGCCAAAAAGATCGCGGAGGTGCATCCGGCGGTGACGGTGGCGGGGAGCGTTGAGGAAGCCGTGGAAATGGCAGAGCTCCTTGCGGGGAAGGATGACGTGATCCTGGCCTTTGGCTCGCTGTCCTATTTGGGGAAACTAATGGACGTGAAGGGGTATCAAGCGGGGAAAACCTGAGTGGGAACAAGAGAGGATAAAGAAATGGTGGATCAGGAAAAGATAAAAGAGGCAGTCCGGCTTTTGCTGGAGGGGATCGGAGAGGATCCTGGCAGGGCAGGACTGAAGGACACGCCTGACAGGGTGGCCAGAATGTGGCAGGAGCTTGCCGCAGGAATGGAGCAGACCGCGGAGGAACCGCTTTCCAGGGTGTTCCCCGTGGAAAACGGCGAGATGGTATTGGAGAAGGACATTACCTTTTACTCCACTTGTGAGCACCATCTGATGCCGTTTTACGGAAAGGCGCACGTGGCATACGTGCCAGACGGGAAAGTGGTCGGACTGAGCAAACTGGCGAGAACCGTGGAGGTTTTCGCAAGAAGGCTGCAGATCCAGGAACAGATGACGGGTCAGATCGCGGACGCCTTGATGGAATACCTGTCGCCCAAGGGAGCCATGGTAGTGATCGAAGCAGAGCATACCTGCATGACCGCCCGGGGGATCAAGAAGCCGGGAAGCAAAACCGTGACAATTGCCACAAGAGGCATTTTTCAAGATAATGAAGCATTGCAGACCAGTTTTTTTCAAATGTTGGGGAAGTAGTCGTTGTTTTCCGTGGGAAAGGGAGGATACCATATGAAACGAATTGACGATATTTTGCAACATGAAGAGTTCAAGCGGCAACTGGGCATCATCATCGAGGCAGAGCGGACAAGATGTTTTTGTAATCATGACTTAGAGCATTTGATGGACGTGGCAAGGATTGCCTGGATCATCAATCTGGAGGAAGGGATCGGCCTGGATCAGGAGCTGATTTATGCGACGGCCCTGCTTCATGACATTGGTAAGGGCAGACAGTATGCGGAAGGCATTGCGCATGAGATCGCCGGAGGAGAGATCGCTCCGCAGATCCTGGCTGACTGCGGATTCTCGGAGGATGAGATCTTCCGGATCAAGAGAGCCATCTTAAGTCATCGCGATCCGGCGGTAAAGAATGACAAGAACCTGCGCGGCGTGATCTATCGCGCGGACAAGGCCAGCAGACCCTGTTTTATCTGCAAGACTTCGAAGGAATGCAACTGGCCGGAAGAAAAGAAAAATAATCACGTGATTTACTAACGGGAGTAAGAATATGCAAATTGGCAACCGGGAATTTGACGTAAAAAATCATACTTACGTGTTTGGAATATTGAACGCAACGCCGGACTCCTTTTCCGACGGAGGAAAGTGGAAGGGCGTAGACGGCGCGCTGAAGCACGTGGAGACGATGCTCGCGCAGGGCATGGACGTGCTTGACGTCGGCGGAGAGTCCACGAGGCCTGGATATCAAAGGATCTCCTCGGAGGAGGAAATGGAACGGGTGCTTCCCGTGATCCGTGCCGTAAAGGAGCGTTTTGACGTTCCGATCTCCCTGGATACCTACAAGGCAGACGTGGCAATGGAGGGCATTGCCGCCGGCGCGGATCTGATCAATGACATTTGGGGATTAAAGGCCGACAGGCGCATGGCGGACGTGATCGCGAACGGCGGTGCGGCCTGTTGTCTGATGCATAATCGCGCGGAGGCAAGCTACCATGACTTTATGCCGGACGTGCTGAAGGATTTGGAGGAGTGCCTGCGCCTTGCAAAAGAGGCAGGAATTCCCAAAGAGAAGATCATGGTCGATCCGGGCGTTGGCTTCGGAAAGACCTATGAACAGAATTTGGACGTGTTGGCGAGAATGGAAGACTTTAAGGTATTTGGGCTTCCGGTCCTTTTGGGGACAAGCCGCAAATCCGTGATCGGACTGACGTTGGACCTGCCGGCGGACCAGAGGGAGGAAGGAACCTTGGTCACCACCGTGCTGGCCGTGATGAAAGGCATTTCCTTTGTCCGCGTGCATGACGTGGAAAAGAGCGTCCGGGCGATCAAAATGGCTGAGGCCATTCGTGAAAGGAGCATCCTTTGATGGACGAGATCAGGATCGACAATCTGGAGGTTTACGCTTACCACGGCGTCTATCCCGAGGAGAAAGAAAAGGGACAGAGGTTTTACGTCAATGCCGTTTTGTTCCTGGACGTAAAGCCCGCGGGAATCTCGGATGAGCTCACGCTATCCGTGGACTATGGCGCAGTTTGTCACAAGATCACGGAATGGATGAAGGAGAAAAAATACGATCTCTTGGAGACGGTGGCGGAGGAGCTTGCGTCACGGCTTTTGAATGAGTATTCCTTGCTCCGTGAGGTGGGTTTGGAGATCCGAAAACCGGAAGCACCCATAGGGCTTCCCTTTGAGAGCGTGTCCGTAAAGATCCGCAGGGGCTGGCATCAGGCCTATCTTTCCATTGGATCCAACATGGGAGACCGGGAGGCGTATCTTGAGGATGCGATCGAAGCTTTGGAGGAAGAAAAGGCGATCCGCGGCGTCAAGGTGAGTTCATTTTTGGAGACGGAGCCTTACGGCGGCGTGGAGCAGGACGATTTCCTGAACGCGGCCGTCGGACTAGAGACGACGCTTTCGCCCTTGGAATTATTGGAACTCCTTCATCAGATCGAGAAAAAAGCCGATCGCAAGAGAGAGATCCATTGGGGCCCTAGAACTTTGGACATGGATATTTTGTTTTATGACAAGATGACGTATGAGGATGATGACCTGATCATTCCGCACGTGGATCTGGAGAACCGGGAATTTGTTTTGGAGCCTTTAAGCGAGATCGCCCCCAACTACAGACATCCCATTTTGGGAAGGACGGTCACGCAAATGCTGGAGGATCTTAGGAAAAGGGAAATACTTTAGAAATGCATGAAAGGCTCCGGTACGATTGCCGGAGCCTTTTTTCAAGACAAGAACGTTTAGAAACGCCCGCTTTCAAAATGGGGCAGATATTTTAACGTAAAGTGGGCGCACAGCCCTGTGAAAAGGCCCGTAAGACACGCGCTGATCATCAAAAAGGGCAGATAGACGAAAACGCCGCCAACGTTCGTCAGGAAAAAGGCGACCGTGATCTGGGCGAGATTATGGGCGATGGCGCCCGAAATGCTTGTAAGGAACAGATAATGCCCGGAGAGCAGGCGGTTGACCAGCCACAGGACCAGAAGACAAAAGAGTCCGCCGCAGAGGCTGTACGTGAGACTTAAAAGACTCCCGAAAAAGCAGGCGGACAACAGGATCCTCGCCAACAGAACGAGAAGCGCGTCCCGCGCGCCGCAGCGTTTTAAGACGATGAGCGTCACGACGTTTGCAAGGCCAAGCTTGATCCCGGGAATGGGTACCAAGGTTGGCAGCATGCTTTCTATGGCATAGATCATCAGGGCGGCTGCCGTCAGCAGGGATAAGGCGGTAAGCCTTTGAACGGAAAGGCCGCCGTTATTTTTTTTAGAATCATTCATGAAGATACCTCTTGGGATCAGTAAGTTAAGGCATCGATGCCTGATGCGTCAGAATCCTTTGCCAGCCGGAGTTTAATGACCAGATGGTTTGGCAGGCAGGTGATGGGAAGCAGGCTGTCGGAACGAAAACCTTGGTGCACGCAGATCTTGTCGGGACAGCTGGCTGAGATGACCGCGATGCTGCCAGGCCTGACTTCAATGACGTTTTCCGCGCCATTTTCACCGGTGACAGTGAAGGTTTGATTCTCCGTCACCAGATAGAGCGGAATGGTCTTGATCAGCGTTCCGTTTTGATAAACCTCGGCGACCAGGGCTTGTTTCTTTGTGCGGGCAGCGATTATCGCAATGCTGCCAA
This sequence comes from Lachnospiraceae bacterium, assembly GCA_017552985.1. Lineage (GTDB taxonomy): Bacteria > Bacillota > Clostridia > Lachnospirales > Lachnospiraceae > Acetatifactor. Next base: position 40,122 of record JAFZNO010000136.1, on the reverse strand, counting down.
GGCAGACGAGAAGGAGCAGGGCGATCAGGGCCGAGAGGATCATGGCATTTTTTTTGTGGGAAGGGAGCTTATTCATGAAAAAAACCTCTTTTCAAGTGGCGCCGGGCAACGGACAAAGGCGCTCTGATTACAGTATAACAGAAGCGGGAAACAAAGCAAAGGGGAAATCGTTTGCACGGTTTTTCCTTGCCTTTTTTTGTGCTTTGTTTTTGCTTCTCTGTTGTTCCTGTGCCGTGCGAGGGAAGGGGCAGGCCGGAATGGAAAAGGTAAGCCTTACGGACGTGGCCATGGGTACCGTCGTGAATTTTACCGCTTATCCGGGAAACGGGATGAGCCGCCAAGAGGCGGAGGTACGTTTGAAGGATGCGTTAAAGCTGGTGAGGGAACTCGAGGAAAACCGGCTGTCCCGGAAGCTGGAAACGTCGGAGCTATACCAGATCAACCAAAATGCGGGTAATGCACAGGGAAGCACCATTTCCAAAGAGCTTTCGGAACTACTGGATGCCTGCGGGAAAATGCGGGTGGATTCGGAAGGGGCCTTTGACGTATCGATCGGCGCGCTGACGGTGCTTTGGAAAATGGATGAACGCGCTGCAGGAGAGGAAAGCGGAGACCTCCCCTCTGAGGAGGAATTAAGAGAAGCACTTTCCCATTGCGGCAGTTCCAAGATCCGGCTTCAGGAGGACCACATTTTCCTGGAGGAAGGCGTGAAATTAGAGCTTGGAAGCGTCGGAAAAGGGGCCGCGTTGGATGAGATCGCCGCGTTTCTGGAGGGAAAGGAACTGGCCGGAACCTTCTCCCTTGGGGGAAGCATTCTAACCTACGGGGAGAAGCCGGACGGGACGGCATGGAAGGTGGGAGTGACGGATCCGCTGCAGCCGGATCAGATCCTGGGAACCTTATCCCTAAAGGGACAGTGGTGCGTGTCCACCTCCGGTGATTATGAAAGATACTTTTTGCGGGACGGCGTAAGATACCATCACCTGCTGGATCCGGCATCCGGATATCCCGCAAGGAGCGGGGTTCACTCCGTCACCATCCTTTGCAAGAGCGGATTTTTAAGCGACGCGCTGTCCACGGCCTGCTTTGTTCTCGGGAAGGAAAAAGGAATGGAACTGGCAAAAAAATATGAGGCGGAAGTCCTTTTTGTTGACGAGGACGGAGGGATCAGCATGAGTGACGGATTAAAAAGTATCTTTTCTGTTGCAAATGAAAGGAAGCCTTGAGAAATATAGGGAAAAGGTGTAAAATAGATAAAATGGGTTAATGTGGGATATTATGGGACGTAATTAGGATTTAGCGTGCGAAAACGGAATTTCCGCAGGAGGTAGAGGAGATGGAAGAACGGCAGGAAAACGGATATCTTATTTTGACGCCGCAGGAAGCTGCAAAGGTGGAGGAAAAGCTTCCGCCCGCGGAGGAAATGCAGGATCTGGCGGAGTTTTTTAAGGTGTTTGGCGATTCCACGAGATTAAAGATTTTGCTTGCGCTGCTCTGCAGGGAGATGTGCGTCAATGACATTGCGCTTCTTCTCGGCATGACGCAGTCGGCCATTTCCCACCAGCTTAGGATCCTGAAACAGATGGATCTCGTAAAGAACCGCAGGGAGGGGAAAACAATCCTCTATGCGCCCGCGGACGCGCACATCGTGTCCATTTTGAGCCAGGGCTTGGATCACATTGAAGAATAAAGTGGCAAACCGATAAGAAACACGGAAAGGAACTAGTTAGAGAACAATGGCGGATTTAACGGAACTTCGGGGACAATTGGATGAAATAGACGCTGAGATCGTTGCGCTTTATGAAAAGCGCATGGACGTCTGCAAGGAGGTCGCGCGGTATAAGATCGACACTGGAAAGAAGGTGTTCGACAGGGTGCGCGAGCAGGAAAAGCTTGCGAAGGTGAAGTCGCTGACCCATGATGAGTTTTACGGGCGCGGCGTGGAAGAACTTTTCGAGCAGATCATGTCCGTCAGCAGAAAGCTACAGTACAAAATGCTGACGGAGAGCGGCGTGCAGGGGAGACTTCCCTTTATCGGCGTCGATGAGCTTGAGAAGACGAAGGCAAGAGTCGTGTTCCAGGGAGCGGACGGCGCTTATTCCCAGGCGGCAATGATGAAGTACTTTGGAAATGCGGTAAAGAGCTTCCACGTGGACACGTTCCGCGAGGCCATGGAAGCCATTGACGAAGGGGCAGCCGATTTTGCGGTGCTTCCCATCGAGAATTCCACGGCGGGGATCGTCAGCGAGAACTATGATCTCCTCGCAGAGTTTGAGGATTATATCGTGGGAGAGCAGATCATCAAGATCGAGCATTGCCTGATGGGACTTCCGGGAACGAAGATGGAAGAGATCAAGACCGTGTATTCCCATCCCCAGTCGCTGATGCAGAGCGCAAAATTCCTTTCGGAGCATGACTGGCAGCAGATCAGCATGCAGAACAATGCCTTCGCCGCAAAGAAGGTGGCAGGGGACGGAAGGATGGACCAGGCGGCCATCGCCAGCGAACATGCGGCAGACGTCTACGGACTGGAGGTGCTGAAGAAGGGCGTGAACCAAAGCGGCGCCAATTCTACGAGATTCATCATCGTGACGAATCAGAGAATCTTTTTGAAGGACGCAAAAAAGATCAGCATTTGCTTTGAAGTGCCCCACGAGAGCGGATCGCTGTATCACGTGTTGTCCCATTTTATTTATAACGATCTGAACATGACAAGGATCGAAAGCCGGCCGATTCCAGACAGAAGCTGGGAATACCGGTTCTTTGTAGACTTTGACGGCAATCTGGCGGACGAGGCCGTAAAGAATGCCTTGAGAGGCATACGCGAGGAGGCCATCGGCCTTCGGATCCTTGGAAATTATTGATTACGTAACCATTGAACGCTAAAGGAACTTGGAGAGAAAACATGAGACGCATGGAATTGATCTTGTATCGTGATCTGGCAAAGAAAACGCTGTTTGGAAAGATGACGGAGCTGATCCGCCGGTATGACGCCGGCAGTTTCGCCACCGCATCGGAAGAAGAGAAGGAGTTGCTTTCGGACGAGACCTGTGAGATGGTCCGCGAACTGATCGAACTGGCGGAAGGTTGCGGTTTCGACGGAAACCTCTGGCATTGTTACCTGACGGACCTTCTGGTCAATGCGGAAAATGCTTACAGCCTGGCGTGTGAGCTGAAGGAGGAGCCGACGGGAACGATCACGGAGGCCGTCTCCAAGGATTTTGAGGTTCTCAAATATTATTATGACTGGGATTTCGCGGGTATGGCGAGGGCGCTTTCCCTGCCGGAGCTTGAGATGATCCTAAACTATCAGCGGGATGACCGAAGCGGAAGAAGATATAATCACCGCATCAGCGGCCACATCTGCACCCTTGCAAGGAAAATGGCGAAGGCGGAGGATGCGACGCAGATGCGTCAGTGCGTTGCAGGTTTTTACAAGCGATTTGGCGTTGGAAAGTTTGGACTCCACAAATCCTTTAGGATCTGTCCCGGCGAAAGCGGCGTGGAGATCGAGCCCATCCGCAACATTGCGCACGTGAAGTTTGACGATCTCGTGGGCTACGAGGGAGCAAAGAAGAAGCTTCGCGACAACACGGATGCCTTCGTGGCCGGAAAGCCTGCAAACAATTGCCTGCTCTTTGGCGATGCGGGAACGGGAAAGTCCTCCAGCATCAAGGCGATGACGAATGAGTATTATGAGCGCGGCCTTCGCGTGATCGAGATCAACAAGTATCAGTTCCAGTACCTGAGCACCGTGATCAGTCAGATCAAGAACAGAGGGTATCGCTTCGTGATCTACATGGATGACCTAAGCTTTGAGGATTACGAGACGGATTATAAATACTTAAAGGCCGTGATCGAAGGCGGATTGGAGAAAAAGCCGGAGAACGTGCTGATCTACGCGACTTCCAATCGCAGACACCTCATCCGTGAAAACTATTCCGACAAGGAGGATGAGGACATGCATACCGGTGATACCGTGCAGGAGAAGCTCTCCCTTGCGTATCGCTTTGGCGTGACCATTTACTTTGGGAGACCGGACAAAAAAGAATTCCAGATGATCGTACAGACACTTGCAGAGCGCTATGGCATTGACCTGCCCAAGGAAGAGCTCTTCCTTGAGGCGAACAAATGGGAACTGTCACACGGCGGACTTTCCGGCAGGACTGCCAGCCAGTTTATCGATTATTTAAGGGGGACGACGTAAATGAGCTTCAAAACCTTCGCCGCCATTTCGGTGGGCAGCTTTGAACTGACGATGAAGATTTTTGAGTTTTCCGGCAAAAACACCATGCGGGAGATCGACTGCCTCAGCCAGAGACTCGACCTGGGAAGCGAGACCTATGCGACGGGAAAGATGAGCAGGGAAAAGATCGACGAGCTCTGCCGCACGCTTCTGGACTACAAGGAAGTCATGAAGACTTACAAGGTGGATGCATTCCGGGCATACGGCACCAGTGCCCTGCGTGAGACGAAGAATACGCTGATCGTTTTGGATCAGATCGCTCAGCGCACGGGGATCGAGATCAAGATCCTGAGCAATTCCGAGCAGCGCTTTTTAGATTACAAATCCGTTGCTTCCAAGGGGGAGAGCTTCCGCAGGATCATTGAAGAGAAGACGGCCATCGTTGACGTCAGCAATGGCAGCATCCAGCTGTCCCTCTTTGACAATGACGCCTTGATGAGCACGCAGAACCTTCGTCTTGGCGTGCTGAGGCTCCAGGAGATGCTGACGCACTTAAATGCCGGGCGTGACCAGATGGAGGCGCTGGTGGACGAACTGGCAAACGCGCAGCTCGCTACCTACAAGAAACTGTATCTGAAGGATCGTGAGATCCAGAACATCATTATCATGGACGATTACATTTCGCCGTGGGCGATCCGTCGCGCGGGAAATGATCCGGATAAATCCACAATCGGGTTGGAGGATTTTGACAGCCTGATGACGCTCCTTCGCTCCAGCGGGTCCATGGCGGCGGCCAAGGCACTGGGCGTGGCCGAAGAGAAGGTTCCCCTGGTGCTGATCAGCGCGGTGCTGACGAGGCGGATCGCGAAGGTCATGGGGGCCAAAAAGGTTTGGGCCCCGGGCGTAACGCTTTGCGACGGCATGGCGTATGAATATGCGGAGGAGATCAAAATGTTCCGCGGCGAGCATGATTTCGAAAGAGACATCATTGCCTGCGCCGGCGGCATCAGCAAGCGCTACATGGGAAGCCGGAAGCGCGCGGAGACGCTGGAATATCTGGCCATCACCATCTTCGACAGCATGAAGAAGATCCACGGCATGGGCAAGCGCGAGAGACTGTACTTGCAGATCGCGGCGCTGCTTCACGACTGCGGAAAGTACGTATCGCTCGTGGACGTGGGGGAGACTTCCTACGACATCATCATGGCAACGGAGATCATCGGACTCTCCCATGCGGAGCGCGAGATCGTGGCGAGCGTCGTACGGTACAATCACAGTGACTTTACTTATTATGGCTATAACGAAAGCCGCGGTTCCGATTTCGCGGGGAAGGAGAGCTACCTTACCATCGCGAAGCTCACGGCGATCCTGCGGCTGGCAAACAGCCTTGACCGAAGCCACAAACAGAAGCTTCGCGGCCTAAAGGCACAGCTTTTGGAAGGCGAACTGAGACTGATGATCGACACCCAGGAGGACATCACGCTTGAGAAGGGCTTCTTTGACACCTCCTCTGAGTTTTTCCAGGAAGTGTACAGCGTGGTCCCCGTACTGAAAACCAATAAGAAATTTTAGGAGCGGAATATGGCAGAAAAATCAAACGTCGTAATGAAGGATGCGAAGTATTTTGAAAATCGCGAGCTTTCTTGGATTCTCTTTGACCACAGAATCCTTGGCGAGGCAAGGGACCGGTCCAATCCCTTGTTCGAGAGACTGAAGTTTCTTAGCATCACGGCCTCCAACCTGGATGAATTCTTTATGGTCCGCGTTGCTTCGATCAAGGACATGGTGAATGCGGGATATACCAAGAAGGACATTGCCGGCATGACGCCAAAGACGCAGTTGGCTGCCATCGGCAGGGCCACGCATGAGCTTGTGGACCTGCAGTACTCCACTTGGGGCAGATCCTTAAATCCCCAGCTCTTGAAGGATGGTCTGCATATCATTGCGCACCACGAGGATCTGGACAAGGAAGAGGAAGCGTTTGTGGATCATTATTTCCAGGAAAACGTTTATCCCGTTCTGACACCCATGGCGGTAGATTCCTCCAGACCGTTTCCGCTGATCCGGAATAAGACCCTGAACATTGGCGCCATGGTGCGCAAGAAGAAAAAGGGAAGTGAGCTGGAATTCGTTACCGTGCAGGTTCCCAGCGTGTTAAACCGCGTGGTCGAGCTGCCGATAAAGGAAGGGGAGATCAAGCGCGTGATCCTCCTGGAGGAGATCATTGAAAGAAACATTTCCAAGCTCTTTTTGAACTATACCATCGTCTGCGCTCATCCGTTCCGCATCATGCGTAACGCGGACCTTACCATCGAGGAGGACGAGGCGGAGGATCTGCTCAAGGAGATTGAAAAACAGATCAAAAAGCGTCAGTGGGGCGAATGCATCCGTCTTGAGGTGGAGCAGGGCATGGACAAAGATCTCCTGGCCTTCCTGAAGAAGGAATTGTCCATCGCAGACGCTTACGTATATGAGATCGACGGTCCCTTGGACCTCACCGTGCTGATGAAGTTATACGGACTGGATGGCTTTGAGGACTTCAAGGCGCCCAAACATGAACCCAAGCCCGTGCCGGAGCTCCCGGCGGGATGCAACATTTTCGAGCAGATCCGCAAGGGTGACGTTTTGATGCAGCATCCCTATCAGAGCTTTGAGCCCGTGGTAGACTTTATCCGTCAGGCGGCAGTGGATCCGAAGGTTCTTGCCATCAAGCAGACCCTCTACCGCGTCAGCGGAAATTCGCCGATCATCGCGGCACTTGCACAGGCGGCGGAAAACGGGAAGCAGGTGACGGTTCTTGTGGAGCTGAAGGCCCGTTTTGACGAAGAAAACAATATTGTCTGGGCGAGAAAGCTGGAGAAGGCCGGATGCCACGTGATCTATGGTCTGTTGGGATTAAAGACCCATTCCAAGATCACCTTGGTGGTACGCCGTGAGGAGAATGGCATTCAGCGCTACGTGCATCTTGGCACCGGCAACTATAATGACGCCACGGCAAAGCTCTACACTGACGTTGGCCTGCTCACTTGCTCCGAGACGGTGGGTGAGGATGCCACGGCAGTATTTAACATGCTCTCGGGATATTCAGAGCCCCTGTTCTGGAATAAGCTGTCGCTTGCGCCCCTTTGGCTCAAGGACCGATTCCTGTTCCTGATCGAGCGGGAAAAGAAATACGCGTTGGAAGGACGCAAGGCGAGGATCATCGCCAAGATGAACTCCCTGTGTGATCCTGACGTGATCGTTGCCCTCTATGAGGCCAGCGCCGCCGGCGTAAAGATCGACCTGATCGTGAGAGGCATCTGCTGCCTGCGCGTTGGAATCCCCGGCGTCAGCGAAAACATTACGGTGCGCTCCATCGTTGGCAATTTCCTGGAGCACGCGAGAATCTTTTACTTTGAAAACGACGAGCATCCGGAGGTGTATTGTTCCAGTGCGGACTGGATGCCGAGAAACCTGGAGAGGCGCGTGGAGATCCTGTTCCCCATCGATCAGCCCCAGCTGAAGGAAGAACTGCGGCACGTGCTTGACGTACAGCTCGCAGACACGGTAAAGGCATGCATCCTTAAGCCTGACGGAACCTACGAGAAGGTGGACGGCCGGGGAAAGAAGGCCGTTCTTGCCCAGGACGTATTCTGCAAGGAGGCGGCAAAGAAGGCAAAGGTTGCAAAGACGGCGGGAGAGAGCCGCACGTTTAAGCCCAAGATGGCTCCGACGAATTAATACTTGGACGGAAGAGAGTGGAAAGAATGACGTATGTTGTTTTGGCTTCGGGGTCCCCGAGAAGGCGGGAACTGCTGGAGCAGATTGGAATCAAATTTGACGTAAGGGTGAGCGAGGCGGATGAGGAGATCGCGCCGGGAACGAAACCGCATCAGGCAGTGGAGGAATTGTCCTATCGGAAGGCAAAAGCCGTATGGGAGGAACTGCAGGAGAAAGAGACCGTGATCGGGGCGGATACAGTGGTCGCACTGGGGGATCAGATCCTTGGAAAGCCCAAGGATGCCGACGAGGCAAAGGAGATGCTGACGCGCCTTCAGGGAAGGGAACATTACGTCTATACCGGCGTTACCATCCTGACGAAGGAGGGCAAGAGGGTAACCTTTCATGAAGGGACAAAGGTGACGTTCACGCCCATGAGCCGTGAGGAGATCGACTCCTACGTGGCCACGGGGGATCCGCTGGACAAGGCGGGCGCTTACGGCATCCAAGGAGAATTTGCAAAGTACGTAAAAGGCATTCAGGGGGATTATAATTCGGTGGTGGGCCTTCCCGCAGGGCGGCTCTATCAGGAATTAATGCGGATCGGGAGGGCCAGCGCACCCAAGAAAGCGGTCATCTTTGACCTTGACGGTACGCTCTCTGACACGATCCAAAGCCTTACGTACTGCGGAAATGAAATGCTAAAGGAATTGGGCTATGGCCCCTTTGAGGCAAAGGATTATCAATACTTTGCGGGAGACGGTGCGGCAAACCTGGTAAAGCGGGCGCTGCGGGCTTCGGGAGACATGGAGCTTCGCTCCTTTGACAAGGCGTTTCCCAGATATAAGGAGATCTTTGCCGTCCATTGCATGGATGGCGTAAAGCCTTTTGACGGCATCACGGAATTGGTTGCCGAGCTGAAAAAGCGCGGCTTAAAGCTGGCCGTGCTTTCGAATAAACCGCACGCGGAGACCATTCGGGTGGTTGAAACCCTGTTTGGAAAGGGCACCTTCGACGTGCTTCAGGGACAAGAGCCCGGACTTGCGCTGAAACCTAGTGCCGACGGCGTGTTCCGTATCCTGGAAAAGCTTCGGGCGGACGGAGAGGAAATCCTGCCGGAGAACGTGCTGTATTTGGGAGACACTGGCACGGACGTGCTGACGGGACGCGGCGCGGGAGCATTTACCGTGGGCGTTCTCTGGGGCTTCCGCGAGCGGGAGGAACTTTTGGAAAACGGTGCTGACGCGTTGATCAGCCATCCGTTGGAGGCGCTCTCGTTTTTGGAGTAATGCTTGACGGAATGATAATTCGTTACGAAAAACGATTTGCAAGAACTTTGTTGGAGGTAAAGCGATGAGAGAATATGACGATGCCGTATTGGAGTGCTTTTTGAAGAATCAGGGACAGTTATATCCCGAGCCCGTGGCAGAGACCATGGAGGAGGCAGAGGAATTTTTGGAGGATTGCATGGCCGTCGTGGCTAACTCTTTGGAAGAGGTTTTGGAGTATTTTGAGGAAGTTGGCGTTGACCTGGAAGGCGCTGAAGGAGAAGAAGTTTTGGAGAATGACGAGATCTTTGACGTCGGTGACGGAAGGTATCTGATCGTTGAAGGGTAAAAAAAATGCTTTAATTTTTTTACCTCGGGTGATATAATGATATTTCGGTGAATCGTTTTTCTGCCTGTAAATACGGCATTTTTGAAGGAAAGGCGCGCATATGAACGGCAAGCAGCGATATCAAATACGGCATGCGGCTGGACAGTACTGGCTGCTCGACATGGAGCAAAAACCGGGAAAGTACAAGGCGCCGATGGCGCTGAATGAAACGGGCGCGCTGATCCTGGAAAGCTTTTGGGAACAGGGCGATCCGAAGGCGGCAGCCAAGGCATTAAGTGAGGAGTATGAGATCGGAATGGATGAAGCGCTCGCGGACGTGACGGAATTCTTGGGACAACTGAAGCGCCAGGGCATTGCATTATAGAGTTGGAAAGGGCATGGAAAGATGGATATTTTACTGATCGGGAGCACGGGAAGCCTGATGCGGAAAATGGTGGAAAAGCTCCACAAGGAGGGACACAGGATTTTCGTCCTGACGGAGGAAGGCAAGGACACGTTCTTTAACCGGAGGGTCTTTGAAACCTATCGTTTTGCATATGACAACGCATGTATCCGCGAGGTATTTGTGAGCGTTAAGCCGCAAGTTACCTTGTTTTTGGGCGCTTATGACAAAACGTTTCCCTGGAAGACGGGCATGAATACTCCCGTAAAGTTTAGCTCCAGTCTTCTAAATTTGCTTATGTCCTTTTCGGCGCTGCGCCAGGGCAGGTTCATCTATCTTTCCTCCGAGGAAGCCTTGGAGGGTTTTGAAGCGACGGATGACGGCTACGTGGAGCGCAGCAAAAATATCTCAGAAAAGGCGCAATGCATTGCCATGGGAGAGAAAACCTGTCTCGATTACGGCAAGATGACCATGGGAGACGTAATGGTGCTTCGCCTTGGGAACCTTTACGGCATTCCGGAGGACGCATCCGAATTGGACAATGTTTGCGCGCAGATGTGCATGGATGCGCTCGATCTCGGCGAGATCAAGCTGCACGCAGGCAGAACCGTCAGTGCCTTGACTGCAAAGCCTGTGATGGAAATGCAGGAGGAAGACCTGACGATTGTGGAAGGAGAGAAGAGTTACCGGCTGCTCCACGTTATGGATGCGGTTGAGTTTATTTATAAGATGATGACCGTAAGCGGTCACAAGTCAGACGTTTACCAGTTTTCGGGAAAGACCCTCATCACCCAGAGGGAGATGGCGGAACTGATCATTTCCGGCATGAGAACGAATCAGCCGGAGGAAGACGCGCCCGTGATCTTGGACAGTCTTTTGGATTCCCGGACCAACGTTACGCTGGACATGGAAACGGCGGACGAAGAATTTGGGCTGTTTGAAATGAACCCGCCCAGAAAGGCTCTGCCCATTCTGGCAGATTATATCAAAAAGCACGCCGGAAGATTCTCAAGGCTCTCCGACAGACAGGAGAGTGCGTGGGATGCCTTTGTGCGCAAGGGCAAGGAGATGATCCGTGCGGCAGTTCCCTTTGTCGAGAACTTGATCTTGTTTATTCCCTTCTTTATGCTCAATAACCGTGCGACGGATCACGAATACTTTAAGCACTTGGATTTCTACCTGTTGTACGTGTTACTCTTTGCGATCGTGCATGGACAGCAGCAGGCGATCTTTTCCTGTCTCCTTGCGATCGCAGGTTATTTCTTCCGCCAGATGTATTGGCGATCCGGTTTTGACGTGCTGTTGGACTACAGTACCTACGTATGGATGGCACAGCTCTTGATCCTAGGCCTCGTCGTGGGTTACATGAAGGATAAGCTGAAGGCCGTTAAGGAAGAGAGTAACAATGAGGTGAAATTCCTGTCAAGACAGCTTGCGGACATGTCTGACATCAACGGGAGTAACGTCCGCGTGAAGGACGTGCTGTCCGATCAGCTGGTGAACCAGAACGACAGTATCGGAAAGATCTACGAAGTGACTTCCAGCCTGGATCAGTATGAGCCGGAGGAGGTTCTTTTCTACGCGGCTGACGTTATCGCCAAGATCATGCACTGCAAGGACGTGGCGATTTACTCCGTCTCCGGTGAGGTTTACGCGAGACTCGTGTCCTCCACTTCGGATAAGGCAAGGTCCCTGGGCAATTCCGTACATTACAAGAAGATGGAGCAGATGTATGAAGTGCTCTGTCAGAAAAAGGTTTATATTAACAAGAACATGACGGGAGAGTATCCTCTGATGGCAAACGCCATTTTTGGCGGTGACCAGATGCAGATCATCATCATGGTTTGGGGCATCTCCTGGGAGAGAATGACGCTCGGTCAGGCGAACGTGCTCGCCATTGCCAGCTATCTGACCCAGAACGCCGTACTGCGCGCGGATAAGTACATGGAAGTTCTCCGTTCGCAGAGATACCTTGGAAACACGCACGTCATGGAGGCGGAAGCCTTTGATCAGCTCGTAAGTGCCTTCTTAAGGGCAAGGGAAAAAGGCTTTACCAAGTGTACGCTGATCAACGTTACCAATACGCAGGGTTATGCGATCGAAGACCTGGACAAAAAGCTTGACAACGTCCTGAGAGACACGGACTACGTAGGTCTTACGGCAGCAGGAACCATACAGGTACTTCTGGCGAATTCCGGACCCGCTGACGCGGAGTTCGCGATCAAGCGTCTTCAGAACGCAGGTTTTGAATGTTATCACGAGGAGGAGGCAGTATGACTGGAGCAATCTGGTTTATCCTGATCTTGATCATAAATACGATCATATGCGTCCTGTTTGTGGTTTGGGGGCATTTTCAGCAGCTCCGTGATGAGGAAGCAAAGCAAAAGCATGCGCTTATGAGCATGCAGGGATATTATATCCAGGCGGGGATCATGTTCCTTTGTCCCGTTGTTGGTCCTTTGTTCTTCATAACGGCTCAGGTCATCTATGCCTATTTTTTCCGGAACGGACCGGACCTGGCTGACGTTATCTTTGGCAAAGACAAGGTGAAGGCGCCGAGAAAAGCGGAAGAGGAAGTGGAGAGAAACCGCGTGCCACTGGAGGAGGCGCTTGCCGTATCTGACAGACAGAGCGTGCGGAGCCTGATGCTTGACGTGGTCCGCGGAGACGTGAGCAAATCCCTGGCCTCCATTAATCTCGCCTTGAACAGTGAGGACTCTGAGACGTCCCACTATGCGGCGACGGTCATGAGAGATTCCCTGAATGACTTCCGGCAGAACAGCCAATATAAATATCTGGCCTTCAAGGAGGATTACGTTGCGCCTGAGGTGAAGGCCTGCGAACTGATCGAATACATGAATGACATTTTGATGCAGGAAGTGTTCCCTGAGATGGAACAGAGGGAATTTGTGAATAAGATGGATGAAGCCTGCAATTTCCTGTATTCTGACGAGGAATACCGCGAGAAGATCCTTCCGCAGTACGTGGAATGGGTTGGACTCCTGCGATTAAAGCTGCGTAACTATGACAGGGTGAAATATTGGTGCAACGCATCGAAGGAATTGTTCCCGAACGAGCTTTCAACGTATACCCTGCAGCTGAAACTGTATTTTTGCATGGAGAACAGGGAAAGCTTTTTCCAGGTTATGGACGAGCTGAAGAAGGCGGACGTGGTCATCGACCGCGAGACGCTGGAATTGATCCGTATTTTCAACTAAGAGGAGAATCCGCTCATGTCAATGCAATTATTGACGCTGTTACAATTACTATACATTCTGGTCTTGTACATTGGGGTTGTGATCCTGATCCCTGCGGCAGTGTTTCATTCCAAATTTGAAGATCATCCTTTTTACGTAAGATATATGGCATATACGTGCATTGGTAATTTCTTCCTGATGAATTTGGTTTTTGTGCTGCAGCTTCTGAAGATCTCAAACAGGACCACGCTGATCCTTGGCGTCATCATTCCGGCGCTTCTCGGGATTGCGGCATTCCATTGGCAGGAGTGGGTGAAGGCGACCCTCGTGACGGCGGGAGAGACTACGCACAACGTCATGGTGAATACCATGGGTTTCCGTCTTTTCTTTGTCCGCATCTTCCAAAACGTTGGACAGGCTTTTACCACGACGGTCAAGGCTATCGCGGAAAACCTGATCAACCGTTGGTTTGACTGGATCGGAACGATCGCGATCATCGCGGTCATCTGCTGGCAGTACGGAGGACACCTTTTCGAAGTGTTTGGATACACGACCTCTGACATGCTGGTGCACAACCAGTGGATCAACGCCATGGGAAACAATGACATCTTTACTTCAGGCGTTTATCCTTACGGTTTTCACTGCATCATTTATTTCTTCCATGCAGTGTTTGGCGTTAAGACTTACGTTCTTCTCCGCCTGTTTTCTTTGGTTCAGACGCTGTTGATCCACATGACGCTGTTGTTCCTGCTTCGTCTTGTCTGCAAAACGGAATCCGCAGCCTACGTTGCTACCGGATTTTTCCTGCTTTTGAACATTTGGGGCGAGAACGCGTACGTCAGATATTACAGCACGTTGCCCCAGGAATACGGCATGATCTTTATTTTGCCGGCCATTTTCTTCCTGATCCTGTTCTTCCGGGGCCGCGAAGAGGAAGAGGGCACCAAGGGGATCAAGGTTGAAAGCACGAGAATGCTCAGACTCTTTTCCATCTGCGTCAGCATGACGCTGGCCGTGCATTTTTACGACACCATCGCACTGGGAATCCTTTGCGTGGCCATTGGCCTTGCTTTCTGCAGGGTGGTGTTTAAGAAGGAGAATATTGGCAGAATCGTTTATGCCGGCGCAATTGGACTCGTTATCGCCATTCTTCCCATGCTGATCGCCTATATTGGAGGAACGCCCATGCAGGGTTCCCTTAGGTGGGGCATCAACGTCATAGAGGACAAGGGATATCAGGATGACCAGATCGACGTCATGTCGGACCAGAGCAGACTCTATGAAGACAAGGGGCTTTGGGAACAGGCCGGGGCTGACTTTAGAAAACAGATCACGAACGTTGCTGCAGCCGTTACGGCAACGATCAATGACGCGGGACAGGATACTTCAAAGGCAGGCGTTAAGATCGCCGGAAGCATCTTTCATACCATGCAGGCGTATCTTGCAGGTTACGTGTTTATCAGCAAACACTCTTCCTTTGGCGTGATCACGCTGATCCTGATCGTGGTCGGCATCGTTCTGGGAGTGATCACTCTGTTTAGGGATGAAAAAGAGCAGGGCAGAATGTTGCTTGCGGCTTCCGTCAACATGATTTTCTTCTCCCTCCTCTTGGTGGCGAGGGAATTGCACCTGCCAGTGCTGATGGATAAAAACCGTACGTCCATTTACGTCGCGTTTTTCCTTATCATTTTGCTAGGAATGATCATGGATTTCTTTATCGATCTTGGAATTGGAATGATCGAAGGAGACGTTCTTAAGAAGATATCACCGGCGATCTTTGCCGTCGTATGCTTTGTGTTCCTTGGACTGGCAGGATGGATCCGTCAGCCGGCGAAGATCGAAGCCTTCCAGAAAAACGGCGCGGTGCTCTGCCTGACAAACATTTTGCGGGACAACGAACCGAAGACGTTCAACATTATCTCCGCAAACGACGAGATCCGCATGGCGGAGGAATATGGTTATCACTACGAGGCACACGAGCTTCTTTTGCAGAACATGGGCTTTAACGTAAACAATTATCTTGTTGTTCCTTCGTCAAGGGTTTACGTGTTCATAGAGAAGATCCCCGGGGACTACGATGCTCCTTATGAGGGAAGCGGACGTCCTCTTTCGAGGGAGAGCGCGTCAAAGCCGCTGCCCTTTGGATCGGGCATTGACGTGTATAAGGGTGAGAACCGTCACGTTGTCATGTCGAAGCTCTATTACTGGGCGCAGATCTTTGCCAGCATGTACGAGAACGAAATCTCCGTGTATTACGAGGATGATGAATTTGTATGCTATGAGATCAGACAGAGCGTGGACAGGCCTTTTGACATGTCATTTGATTACGGATATAACAATTAAGTTGTTTCATCACGGAAGGAAAAGGAAATGGTATCCAGAAGAAATTTTTATACAATTCTCACCCTGCTTTTGATCATGATCTTCATGTTCATGTTTTCGGGCGTGATCAAGCAGGAATTAAATGAATACGGTACCAATTCTTATGCGGAAGTGGAAGCGGATGAAAAGGCACTGAAGGAAGAGAGCAATGCTCTCAGTGAAAAGCTGGCCGTAAAGAACGGCGTTCGCGCGGATGCGACGGCATATACCGCTGAACTGGAGACGGGAGACTGGGAGAAGAGAGTTCTCTTTGTCACGAGGGATCCGTCGAATGAGGTTTCAAAGGTGGTTACTTCCTGGTGCAACTACATGAAGCGCCCCATGATCCGGAGCACTACCTTGACGGATCTGGATTTGGATCAGATTGCCAAACTTCCTGAGGTTATCATCTTAGACGGCGAGGCCATGGAGTGGACTCAGGAGACGGATGCGGCGCTTAGACTGGCGCACGGCGGTGCCTGCGTGATCTTTGCCCGCATGCCAAGCGCGGAGGAAATGCGAAATAACCAGAGACTTCGCGAGATGATGGGAATCAAGACCGTCTCCCGCGAGGATCAGCACGTGGACGGATACAGACTGTTCCCCGGATTCCTTTTGGGAACGGAGGAAGAATACGTGGAAGGCCCCGGCAAGGAAGGCTGCCAGGATCTGGATCTGATGATCCCCTGGTACGTGACGGGAGAGGGCTCCAAAACCTACGTCATGGGCGTGGTGAAGGATGGTTCCAAGGAGAGTGAAGAGCTGCCCTCCATCGTTTGGAGACATGCCTTTGGATACGGTAAGGTCTTTTGCATTGGCGGCGATTTTATGACGAAGGAAACGGGAATCGGTTTCCTGACGGCATGCCTCGGGGAAAAAGATTCCTATGACGTTTATCCCGTGATCAACGCACAGAACCTTGTGCTTGCCAATTACGGCGGCGTTTCGAACGAGAATGCCGAGACGCTAAACCGTTTGTATGACCAGAAGCAGATCCCTTTGTTCCGCGACGTGGTTTGGCCCTCCATCATTTCCATGACGGAGCGTTCCGGAAACAAGCTTTCCCTGATGGTTTCTCCGCAGATGGATTATTCCGATGACGTGGAGCCTGAGGAAGGATTGCTTATTTACTACTTAAAGCTTTTGAATGAAGGCTATGGCGAAGCCGGCCTGTCCACGAAGCAGTTCTCAACGGTTTCCATCCGCGAAAAGCTTGGGAAGGACAGGGTTTACTGGGAGAAGGAAGCCGGCGAATACAGCCTGAGATCCCTGTATTTGCACGACTTTACAAAATATGACGAGGCAAAGCAGTACGTGCCGGACTTGAGAACCATCGTGACGGATGCAACCGACGGCGAGCCTGTGTTCTACGTGGATGACACCGTAACCTGCCAGGAGACCACGAATCTGCTCATGACCCACAGGTTTTCCGAGGACATCAAGATGAAAGCCTTTGAGACGGCGCTTGGTTTCTCCAACGTGGTGATGGACATGTCCCTCGTATCCCATCCGCAGGGTGATGAAGACTATGCAAGCTTTTCCAGACAGACGGCAAGTAATTTCCTTACGTACTGGAAGCCCTATGCCGGATTTGACAAGACGACGCTTTCCGAGAGTGACCTGCGCATCCGCAGATTTTTCGCCCTGGATTACAGCGATCACAAGCAAGACAATGAGATCACGCTTCACGTAGACGGGTTTGACAGCCAGGCGTTCTTCATCCTGAAGCTGAATCAGGGCGAGATCGACGAGGTGACGGGAGCGGAGGTTACGAACTTAAAGAATGGCTTTTTCCTGCTTGACGTTTCCCAGGAGGACGTCAAGATCAAGGTGCGTGAGAGACGCCTGTTTTATTATTGATAACCGTTGGGAATGGAGACAATATGAAGATTTGTATCGTTGCTGAAGGCTGCTACCCTTACGTGGTGGGCGGCGTATCCAGTTGGATCCATAGTTTGATCAAGGCATTTCCCGAGCATGAGTTTGTGGTGCTCGCCATTTTGGCGAACCGCTCTTTTCGCGGGAAGTTTGCCTATGAGCTTCCGGAGAACCTTAGCCAGGTGCATGAGGTGTATCTGGAGGATTATGACTGGTGCAGTAAGAAGACGGACAGAAAACGCAGAAAACAATTGAGCACTGAGGAATATGAGGCAGTTTTGAGCCTTTTGATCAACCAGAACGTGAAGTGGAGCGTTTTGTTTAATCTGTTCCAAAAGAGGGAATTCTCACTGAATGAATTCCTGATGGGGCCGGAGTTCCTTAGGGCCGTGCGGGAATGCTATCAGATCAATTACCCGGAAGCAGTATTTTCGGATTTCCTGTGGACGATGAGATCCATTTACCTGCCGCTGTTCCTGGCACTGAGCACGGAGATCCCGGAGGCGGACCTGTATCACTGCGTTGCCACGGGTTATGCGGGTGTTCTTGGCGCTATGGCGAAGGAAAAATACGGTTGCGGGCTGCTGATCTCGGAACACGGCATCTACACCCGTGAGCGTGAGGAGGAACTGATCCGCGCGAAATGGGTAGCGGGAATTTATAAAAACGTTTGGATCGATCAGTTTAAGAAAATGTCAAGGCTGGCTTACTCCAGCGCAGATCTTGTGACCAGTCTGTATGAACATGCGAGAAAGCTCCAGATAGAGCTGGGATGTAATGAAGAAATCACGATGGTTACGCCCAACGGCATTGACGAAAACCGTTTTGCGGCGCCTTCGGGAGAGAAGGTTGCCGATGATGGCATGGTCCACGTGGGCGCCGTCCTGCGCGTTACGCCCATCAAGGACGTAAAGACGATGATCCGCGCGTTTGCATTTGCAAAGGAGCGCGTTCCCAACCTTAAGCTTTGGGTTATGGGACCGACGGAAGAGGATGAGAGATACGCAGCCGAGTGTTACGAACTGGTAGAAACCATGGGCGTACGGGACGTGGCGTTCACGGGAAGGGTTGACGTTACGAAATACTTATGGCAGATGGACTTTACGATCCTCACCAGCATCAGTGAGGGACAGCCTCTCACGATCCTGGAGTCCTATGCGGCGCGCAAGCCCGTGATCGCAACGGACGTTGGTAACTGCCGGGGTCTTATCTTTGGCGAGGATGACGGAATCGGACCTGCCGGCATCCTGACCCACGTCATGAACGTGGAGGAGATCACGGCGGCCATGGTAGAGCTTGCAACCAATCCGCAAAAAAGACTTGAGTTCGGTGAAAACGGGTACCGCAGAATGATGGGACGCTACAAATTGACGGACATGCAGGGTACCTACCGGAATATCTACAATTACTTCGATCAGCAAACGAAATAAGCGCCTGCGGCGGGATGTTGATCACCTGGAAAGGAAAAGAGAATGGCTGGAATAGGCATTAAGCTCAATAAAATATTTGGCAAGGAGACCGTTACCACGAACCTGATCGGTTTCGGATACAGTACCATGGTGACGGTGGCCCCCATGTTTGTGGTCATAGGCAATATTTTGCTGATGAGCTACTTCTTGCGATATGACGTGACGGGATACAAAGGCAGAAATTTGTTTGCCGCAACGATCCTGTACATTTTCATCTTTTCGCTTTTGGCGGCAGCTCCCTATAACGCAGTCATTTCCCGGTATTTGTCCGACGTGATCTATGACGAGACCTACGATGACATCCTGCCTTGCTATTACACGGGTCTTGCCGTCACCATCCTGACGGCCTGCCTCATGGGCATTCCCTTCAGCATTTGGGAGTGCGTGGTGGGAAAGGTGGCTTTGTACTACGTATTTACGGGGTTTTGCGGGTATATCGCGTTGGTGCTGGTCTTTTACTCCATGCTGTACCTTTCCATCTGTAAGGATTATTCAAAGATTTCCATCTTTTTCTTCTGTGGGATGTTGGCGGCATTTCTTTTGTCGTTCCTGTTTGTCAAGGGCTTTCACTTTGAAGTGTCCTACGGCATGCTGCTTGCCCTGACCATCGGCTTTGCGCTGACCGCCATCATGGAGCTGGCTACCATACGCCGTTACTTCCATAGTAACAACAACAGCTACAAGAAGGTGCTGGGATATTTCAAACGCTATTGGAAGCTGATCGTGATCAATTTTTGTTATACGCTGGGCCTGTACGTACACAACTTCGTATTTTGGCACACGGAGCTTCGCATGGTGGTTGCGGACAGTTTTGTCATGGCTCCCGTATATGACGTGGCAACCTGTATCGCCATGTTTACGAACATTTCCGCGACGGTGATCTTTATCGCCAGGATCGAGATGCATTTCCATGACCGCTACAAAGCCTATTCCGAGGCCGTGACCGGCGGACGGTGGATGGACGTGCAGAACACGAAAAACCGCATGTTCCGGCAGCTCTCCTCGGAGCTGATGAATCTGGTGCGGCTGCAGTTCATCATTTCCGTGGTGATCTTCCTGCTCATGCTGATCTTCTTGCCAAGGTTCGGATTTGCGGGACTAGTGCTTCAGATTTATCCTTCCCTGGCAGCAGGCTACTTTATCCTGTTTATCATGTATTCTGAGATCATACTTCTTTACTACTATAACGATCTGGACGGGGCAGTGATCACGTCGGCGGTATTCTGCCTGGTCACGTTCCTCGTTAGCATTTTTGCAACGCGCCTTACCCCCATCTGGTATGGGCTTGGGGTGATCGTTGGAAGCCTTACGGGCTTTGTTATCGCCTACCTGAGACTTCGGTGGGTGGAAAAGCATCTGGACGAGCACATTTTCTGCCGGGGAACGTTATTCCCGACAAAGCTTTCCAAGAAACCTTCCACGCTGGTTTATGACCGCAGAAACCCCAACGTAAACGGGGGCGTGGATGAGAAAATGATGAGCTAGTACGCATTGAGAGGTGATACTTCAGATGAAATGGTTTGACGCGATCGTGGACGTATGGTTTTATCTTGGACTCGTAATGGTGGGCGTTTCAACGCTTATGTTCGTCATTGCGTTTTTGAGGTATGCCCGGAAGAAGATGAGCGACGGATTTATGCTGATCTGGTTTGTGATCTCCATAATCGTCCTTGTGCTGGGCATCGTCCTGATCGTCAACGGATACAGTTCGGGGCTGGTCGTGGCCGTGCTTTCCACGGTCTGCGCGCTCTTACTGATCTTGATCTTCGTCGTCAGCAGTATGGTTTCCGAACTGATGATGAAGGTGAGGGAGCTGGCCATGCAGGTTGCACTTTTGAACCAGGAAAATGACAGTATGTTGCAACAGATCAACAAACTGAAGGAGTCGGAGAAAGATGCCTAAAAACATCTTGTTTGTGATCAATACTTTGAGCAGGGCCGGCGCGGAGACGGCATTACTGGAGCTTCTCCCTTGTTTCTTTGGCCCTGAGTGGAAGGTGGACTTATACGTAATCCTGGAACAGGGAGAGCTTGTGGATCTTGTTCCGAGACACGTTACGCTTCTTAACAAACGCTTTTCCAGAGAATCCGTCCTGACGGGGCGCGGGCGCGTGCGGATGTTTTTCACGGTCTGCCGGGCGCTCATCAGCAGGGGAACCATGTTCCGCCTGTTCCCGTATCTTGTCTCCAGCGCGTTCCGCATGCTGGGGCGGGGAGGACTGAAGGTGGATAAGCTTTGTTGGCGCGTCCTTTCGGACGGAGCGCCGAGGTTCTCCAAGGAGTATGATCTGGCCGTTGCCTACATTGAAGGCGGTTCCTCGTATTACGTTGCAGATCACGTAAATGCGAAGAAGAAGGCGGCATTCATTCACGTGGACTATGGAATGTCCGGATATGACAGAAAGCTGGACAAGGATTGTTTCCTAAAGATGGATCACATATTCCCAATTTCCGAGGAGACGCAAAAAAGCTTTTTGGAAGCGTACCCGGAATGTGAGGGAAAGACCTCCACGTTCCACAATATCGTAAATCAGGAAGTCATCCGCGAGAAGGCAATGCTTCCGGGGGGATTCACCGATGAGTATGACGGTGCCAGGATCCTTACGGTGGCGAGGCTGACAAAGCAAAAAGCATTTCCGACGGCCATTGACGCCATGAAGCTTCTGAAGGACGCGGGCGTAAAGGCAAGATGGTACGTGCTGGGGGAGGGCGACGAGCGAGGCCGCCTGGAACAAAAGATCCGTCAGCTCGGTCTGGAAAAGGATTTTATTTTGCTGGGCGCGGTGGGAAATCCGTATCCGTATTACGCTCAGGCTGACCTTTACGTGCATGCTACGGCTTATGAGGGGAAAAGCATTGCGATCCAAGAGGCGCAAACCCTTGCCTGTCCCATCATAACGTCCGATATAATAAGTAACAGACAACAGGTGGAGGACGGGGTGGACGGCCTCGTCATCGCACAAAAACCGGAGGCGCTTGCTAAGGCCATTCAGGAACTACTGAATGATCCTGAGAAGGCAAGGCGCCTTGGGGAGAATGCGGCAAAACGCAAGTTCTCCTACGAAAAAGATTTGGAAGGACTGTTTAGTTTAACGTCATCGAGGGAATAAAATGCAGAATTCAAAGCCTAAGGACTTGCTGATCATTATACCGGCGTATAATGAAGAGCAAAACATACTGGCTGTGTTGAAGGAGTTAAAGACGCCCGAGATCATGGACATCGCGGACGTATTGGTCATTAATGACGCATCCTCCGACGCAACAAACAGAATAGTGAAAAATGCGGGATTTACGCTGATCTCCAATATCTTTAACCTGGGATACGGGAGCACGATCCAGCTTGGCTATAAATATGCCATACGGCGAAAGTATAAGTACGTGATCCAGATGGACGCGGACGGACAGCATGACGCCTGTAACGTGGTGAAGCTGTATGACAGACTGAAGACGCCGAACCGGGAGGGAAAGTACCCCGACATCGTATTGGGATCGCGCTTTATGGACGGAAGCAGTGAATTTGAAGTTTCCGCTGCAAAGCAGTTTGCGTTTATGATCTTTCGTTTTTTGATCAAGTTGTTCACGGGAAGAAGAATTGCAGATCCTACCACGGGCCTGCAGGGCCTCAGCAACCGTGCCGTGCTGTATTACTCAAAGTACGGCCGGTTTGATGACCGTTACCCGGACGCCAACATGATCATTTTGATGCTTCTCGTGGGATACCGCGTGGAAGAGATGCCTGCGGTCATGCACAATCGCGTTGGCGGGGAAAGCATGCATTCCGGCTTTAAGCCAATCCTATACATGATCCGCATGATCTTCTCCATTTTGGCCATCGTGTTCCGCATCAAGATCTTGCAAAAGAAAGCAGGAGAGAAGAGGGATGTTATCTTTTATTAAGGGACCGAAGTTCACGCCCGCAGATTCTGCAAAATCCGTGGATCCCGCGGATAATCCGGGGAGAGGCTGGTACCGCATCTATACCTACCGCCTGGAGGAGGAAACGTGGGAAGATCCGGTCCGGTATGCGGGAGAAAGCCTGGCGTTAGTTTTATTTAACGTGGGCGCGTACAAGGATGAGGATCTGTCGTCCCAGGCCCTTGACAGAATGGACGGGATCCTGCAACGCTTTGAACAATTAGGCTTTGACCTGATCCTTAGAATATGTTACGACACGGAAGGAAAAGGGATGGTCAGGGAGCCCTCCCTTTTTTCGCACGTCAAAAAACACGTAACGCAGATCGCACCGCTTCTGAAAAAGCATGCAGCTTCCATTTACGTTTATCAGGGGCTGCTGATCGGGAGCTGGGGAGAGATGCATGACTCTAAGTTCTTGAGCGAGCAGTGCCTAAGGGAACTTATGGAATTGTTTCTGCGCGAGACGGAAGGGAAAATACGGCTTGCCATAAGAAAGCCCGTTCAGTGGCGCCTGGCCTTTGCGGAGGGCGAGGAACGAGGCATGACAGGTTTCTTCAACGATGGTCTTTTGGGGTCGCCTTCACACCTTGGGACCTTTGGACCGGAAACGGCCGGAAGAACGACCTGGAAGGAAGCCTGGAGCCCGGAGGAAGAGGCGCGTTTTATGATGCCTTTCACGGCGCAGGTGCCGTACGGCGGGGAGGTGATCGATGCCACCGTCCCGTTATCGGCGGAGCAGGTTGCGGGGGAACTAAGGCGCCTTGGCACGTGCTATTTGAATTCCACCCATGACGTCGCGCTGTTGACGAAGTGGAAAGAGATGCCCTACGGCGGACAGAGCTTATATGATTACGTTGGCCGCCGTTTGGGATACTGTTTTGACCTGCGGAAAGCGGACTGTAAGGTCAAAAAAGATGACTTGAGGATCACGATTAAGATCGACAATCAGGGATTTGGAACGCTATATGACGATGCAGACGCCTGGGTGTTCGCAAAGCGGAACGGACAGACTTCCGGTTTTGAAAAGCTGGGAAAGCTCGAGGGAAACCTTCGGGGAATGCCGTCTGGGTCACAAATGGAGCTTCGCGGCACGTTTTTGAGGGAAGGCACCGCTGGACTTGAAAAAGGGGAAGAACTTTTCCTCTACGTCAGGATCCTTCGCAGAAGAGACGGGAAGGTGATCTCTTTCGCAAGGGAGAGCCAGGACGGATACTTATTGTTGGGCACGATAAAATGACTTGGGAGGTTCGCCTTGAAAAGAATCTGTTTTTTTTCAGGAGACGTGACAAGAAACGGCGGTACGGAACGCGTCGCTGTCACCATAGCGAATGAACTTGCGAAGGAACCGGAGACGGAGGTTTGCTTTTTAAGTCTTGTGGAGCAAAAGGAAGTGCCCTGCTACGAGATCGCTTCGAACGTGTCCCGCCACGCGCTCGGCAAGAAGTGGCTGACGCCGGGCCCGGCCTACCTTCCGCTGATCCCGAAGCTGCGAAGGTTTTTGAAAGAACGGCAGATCGATCTGATCATAGACATAGACATCGTGTTGGACGTCCTCTCCGTGCCTGCGGCGAAGGGATTAAACGTCAAGGTCATTTCCTGGGAGCATTCAAACTGTGCGTTTGAATTGTCTGAAGGATGGTATCGCAGGATCATTCTTAATCATTTTACGAAAAAGACGGATGCCATTGTCACGCTGACGCCGGGAGACGCGAAGGCGTTTCAAAAGCATTTTGGAAGACAGGACCGGATCGTTGCCATTGCGAATCCTGCCACGATGGCTGACGTGGCAAGGCGTGAGCGGCAAAACTGGCTGATCACCGCCGCAAGGCTTGTCCCGGAAAAGGGATATGACCTGCTGATGCAGGTGGCAAAGATGGTCCTTTCGAAACGCAGGAACTGGAAGTGGATCCTTTGCGGTGAAGGGCCAGAGAGGGCCGCGCTGGAAGCATTCCGCGAAAAGGAAGGCTTGCAGGGGCAACTGGAACTGGTCGGATACGTCCCCAAGGTGGAAGAGTATCTGACGCAGGCAAAGATCTTTGTGCTGACGTCCAGGGCAGAAGGCTTTCCCATGTGCCTTTTGGAAGCCGGGGCCTGCGGTTTGCCGGCGGTGAGTTTTGACGTGCCTACGGGACCGTCAGATATCATTCATGACGGCGTAAACGGATGGCTCATCGAGCCGTTTGACTGCGAATCCATGGCGGAAAAGCTCTTGCTGCTCATGGAAGACGATGATTTGCTTACGGAAATGGCGGAAAAAGCGCCGGAAGGCATAAGACCGTTCCTGTTGCCGAAGGTCATGGAGCAGTGGAATGCCTTGCTAGGACAGCTTTTGGAGTGATGCTTAGATGCGTGCTAAAAACATAGGGAAAAACAGTTTTGTCAGCGTATTTGCGCAGGCGCTGATCATTCTGGCCGGTTTTTTTAGCCAGAGAGTCATAAATCTAAAGCTTGGCACGGAGCTGGTGGGCTTAAACGGGGTTGCGTCCAACGTGATCGCCATCTTTTCCGTCACGGAACTGGGCTTGTCGACTGCCATTGTGTTTCACTTATACCGGGCGATGGCGGAAGGAGCGGAGAAAAAGCAAGCCGCACTGATGAACCTGTACCGCAGGGCCTATTATGCCGTAGCCGGCGCGATCGCAATTCTGGGCTTTTCCTTTCTGCCCTTTGTGCATTTGTTTTTGCGGGAAAATCATTTCTCCCTGTCCTACGTCCGTTTGATCTACGGACTGTGGCTGGTAAAGACGATCCTGGGATATCTGTTATCCTACAAGCGATCCATTGTGATCGCGGATCAGCGGGAATATGTAGTGAGCCTCGCGACCATGGCGGTCTCGATCCTGAATTACGTTTCCGTGATCGTGATCGTCATGATCTGGGGAAATTACGAGTGGGCCTTGGGAATTGGCATCACGTTCGAGGCCATTGTGAATCTGGGCCTGGCGGTCTACGTGGACAAGACCTGGCCGTACTTGAAAAAATACCGTAAGGAAAAGGTGGATCGGGGGCTTGTGAGTTCCGTGTTTGCAGACGTAAGGAACCTCTTTGTCACGAGGATCGCGCAAAAGCTCCTTGGCTGCACGGATAATTTGATCACGTCGAGCTTTATCAGCTTGAGCGTCGTGGGATTTTACTCCAATTACTGCCTGATCACCCAGTCTCTGATCAACGTCATGCAGGCGCTGTCCGGCGCGCTGCAGCCCACGGTTGGAAACCTGATCGTGGAAGGGGACAAAAAGCGTGACGGGGATCTGCTGCAGACCTTTACGTTTGTTTATTTTCTGCTTGGCGCCGTTATTCTGAGCGGCGTGACGGCATTGGCTTCACTCTTTGTCGGAGAGATCTGGCTGAGTGAAGAGTTTGTGCTCCCGGGCGTGACGGTGATGCTGATCGCCTTCAATTGCCTGCTTTACGTACTGGTCTTGCCGGTTGGCACGTTCGTCAGCGCGGGCGGTCTTTTCCAGCCGGAGAAGCGGGTCGCAATGACGGCAGCCATAGTGAATCTGGTCATTTCGCTGGCATTGGTCCGGCCCATGGGACTCGACGGCGTGCTTCTTGGAACGCTTGTGGCTTACGTGATCTTGTTTCTTGGAAAATCGTTTGCCTTTTATCATTTTTACATGGAAAAATCCATGGGAAGCTATGTGCTGCAGATGGCCCAATACGTGGTACTGTCCGTAGGAGAGGCACTGCTATGCGCGTTCCTGACGGGAAAGATCTGTCAGGGCTTTTCCATTTTAAGTTTTATGCTGGCGGTCATGCTTTGCGTTGCGTTGCCGTCAGGCATTAACCTTCTTTTGTATTTTAGAAGTGCCCGTTTTCAGGCGTCCCTCCGCTTTTTGGAGAAATACTTGAAACGGGAGTGATGACCATTGTTTACGGGATGATCGGGGAATTGTCATGAGTGAGATGCTGGTATCCATCATAATTCCAGTCTATAAAACTGAAAAATATTTGGCTCAGTGCGTGCAGAGCGCGCTCACCCAGCATTATCCCGCAACGGAGATCATTCTGGTGGACGACGGCTCGCCGGACCGTTGCCCGGAGATTGTTGACTTTTATGCGCAGAAATACGAGCGGGTGATCGCAATCCATCAGGAAAACCAGGGGCAGGGCATTGCGCGAAATACCGGCGTTCTGGAGGCGCAGGGCGAGTACGTCTTTATGATGGACTCCGACGATTGTCTGGACGGGCCGGAGGCCATTGCCAATCTTGCTGAGGAAGCGATGCGAAGCGGCGCTGACGTGATCGTGGGTAACTACCGGAAATTCATGGACGGAATCATCTGGGACGTGAACCGGCACCATCTGGAAAAGGAGGATGATCCTGACACGGAAGATTTCCGCTTTGACGGATTTTATCGCTTCGGACATCTGGCATATAACTGGGGCAAGCTTTACCGGAGGGAATTCCTGCTGGAAAATGAAGTGTGGAGCATGGATTACCCCTATACCCAGGATAAGGCGTTCAACATTCTTTGCTATGCATGCCGGCCGAAATACTCCTTTATCGACGAAAGCGTGTATTTATACAGGGTTCACGATGAATCCGTTACGTTTCAGTATAAGCCGGATTTCAGCGAGATATGGGTCGCCATCGCTGAGGATTTTCATCTGGAGTTGGAGGACAGAGGGCTCGAGGATCACTATCAGGACATTACGGCGTTTCACGTCTTCTTTGGCAGCTTTTTCCTGGTGAAACAAGAGCTCATGGCAAAGAACGGCATCTGGAAGGCGAAGGCGGCGCTTCGGGATTACGGAAGGAATCTTTTCGTGAGAAAGAGATTCCGGGAATTGGCGGGAGGAGCGTACATAAAGCAACTTCACTGCCTGCCGTGGAGATTTGTGATCCGGGTGGCGTCCATGCTGTTTTCCATGCATGGATATTTCCTGTTCACGCTGGGAATTGTTCTTCTTAGGGCCTTGAACATTGACGGGCGGATTACGGAGAAAAGAAACCGGGCGGAGAAGCAGTCCCGGTGGAAAAGAAAGAAGGCCGCTGCGGCTAACGTTGTCTCCAAAGAGGCTGAATGCCTGTGCCTGCTACTTAGAAGGGCCTTGACGGGTGAGGAAGCCTCACGGCGGGAAAAGGAGCTTCTGGAGCGGGTAAATATCGAGGAAGTGATTTCCATAGCCCGGGAGCACAAGGTCCTGCCCATGCTGTGGGACGTGCTGGAGGAGCTCTTTGAAGAAAAAGATCCAAGGGTTTTGGAGTCGGCGCGCCCGGCGACGGAAAGCGTTGTAAAACAAAGCTACCGGCTTCTGTTTTTGACGAAGGAGCTAACGGAAGCCATCCGGGCGAAGAACGTGCCCGTGGTTGCGCTGAAGGGGTGTGGCGTGGCAGCTTATTATCCCGTGCCGGAATATCGTAAGTCAGGTGACGTGGACCTCCTGTTCAAAAGCGTGGAGGACGCGCAGGCGGCTGGAAAGATCTTGGAGGCCATGCATTACGAGCTGAAGGAAGAACAGCATGCGAATCATCACTTGGTCTATCAGGGCAAGGAAGAGATCGACGTGGAGCTTCACGCCATGCTTGCGGAGCCCTTTGACGATGAGCGGATCAACGAGAGAATGGAAGAACTTCTTCCCACCTATCTGGAGGAAGCGGGGGAGACCGAGGTCATGGGCTTGTCCATACCGACAACCTCCGAACCGTTGCAGGCATTGGAACTCCTTCTTCACATGCTCCAGCATTTTCTTCGTGCCGGCTTTGGATTAAAGCTTTTGGCGGATTGGGTGGTATTCTGGAATCAGGTGGATGATGAAGAAGCTGCGGCCCGTTTTTGTAAACTGGCAGAGGAATGCGGCGTCACGGGCTTTGCTAAGGCGGTAACGCTGATCTGTGAAAAGTATCTGGGTCTTACCAAAAACCATATCTACGGAAATGGTTTGGAAGCGGAATTTTCGAAAGGTTACGTCGAACAGTTCCTGATGGAAGTGATCAGCGCGGAGGAATTCGGAAAGGCGGACAAGAACCGCATGGTGGCGCTCCGGAACCGCAGCATCCTGGGTTATGCGAAGGAATTCCACTATCAGATGAAGATGAACCACGCAAAGGAGAGCAAGCATGTCTGGAAGTGGCCGTGGCTTTGGTACAAGACCTTTGTTACGTTCCTCCGGAATAACAAAAAGCTTGGACGCGGGAGCCTTCGCAGCATTCTAAAGAGTGCGGGAGAACGCGCGGGCGTTGTCGAAGAGATGAGATTATTTAAATAAACTTAGGCAGGTGATTACGTGAAGATCAAAGATAGTTATGAACTGAGAAAGATCGGAGAGCATTACGTCGTGGCACGCCGCGGGGAGAAGCAGGGCATTGTGTTTGCCTTGAACGAGACGGGAGCCCTTCTCTGGGAAGGGATCCTTGAGGGATTGTCCAAGGATGAGCTTCACAAAAAGCTTTGCCAGGAATATGAAGCGGAGCAGGAAGAAGAGCAAATGATCCTTGCGGACGTGGAAGAGTTCTTGGAGCAACTGGATAAAATGGGTGTTTTGGTTAATGATTGACGGAGGGTCAAAAAATGGACCGAATCTTGTTGGTGGATGATGACAGCGAAGTTCTTTACGTCAATGGTGAATTCTTAAGGGGAAAGGGATATCAGGTGAAAACGGCGCAGTCGGCGCAGGAGGCAATTGGCATGTTGCCTGAATTTATGCCGCACTGCATTGTCCTCGACGTGATGATGCCTGGCATGGATGGTTTTGAAGCCATGAAGCAGATCCGGATGATCACTCAGGTGCCAGTATTGTTCCTGACGGGCAGAACGGAGGAGGCAGACCGCATTCAGGGCCTTGTCACCGGGGCCGTGGATTATATCGTGAAGCCCTGCAGTCTGGAAGAACTGTCCCTGCGCATTCAGGTACACATCACCAGATACCGCGGCGTCACCGGACAGACGGGCATTCTGGAGTTCCCGCCCCTTCGCATAGAGCTCTTAAATCACCGCGTGTTCTGCAGCGGTGAAGAGATCCTGTTGTCCAATAAGGAATACGAGCTCTTGGTATGTCTGGCGCGCAATAACCGCAAGGTCATGACCTTTGAGGAGATCGGCAAGGAGCTCCTGGGAGGCTACATTGATGCTGACCGCAGGAACATTATGATGAATGCCAGCAGACTGAGAAAAAAGATGGAAGGCTTTGTCGGTCTGGAAAACATGATCGAGACCGTGTGGGGGAAAGGGTATTGCTTTAAGGGATGACGGAAGGAAGCACGGAGCATGGAAAAAAAGCGATATACAAAACCGCAGACAATTTCCAGGGAGGACTTGGAGAAAGCCTTGTTGCTGGCGAATGAGGAATTGTCGCGGGCAAATGAAAAATTAAACCAGCAGGAACGGGAACGCATGGAATTGTTCCGGAATCTATCCCACGACCTTCGCGCGCCGATGACGGCCCTAGTCAGTGCCCTTGGACTCCTTCGCGAGAAGAAGGACATGGAGGAGGAAGAGTATCAGGAACTCCTAAATCTCATGAGCAGGCGTCTTCGAAGCCTGAATTCCATGCTGGATGAGATCTTTTTGCTCGGAAGGATGGAGAATCCGGAGCAGAGACTGGAGCTGGAGACCATAGACGCCGTGGCCATGCTGGAGGAATTCTTTTATTCCTGCGACGCGGACGTGAAATATGCGGAAAGACGATTGGATTTGCGTCTGCCGGAGGACCTGTCCTGCATGGTCCGCGTGGACCCCGAGAAAATGGTCAGAGTGCTTGACAATCTGTTCACCAATGCCTTAAGATATTCAAGGCCAGGTGATGAGATCACGCTTTCGGCCGAGGCGCGTGACGGAAAGCTGATCATCTGCGTAAGCGACACGGGAGTGGGAATCCTGCCGGAGGACTTGCCCCACGTGTTTGAGCGTTCCTACCGGGCAGACAGGTCCAGAACGCCGGGGGACGGCGGGCACGGACTGGGGCTTGCCATAGCAAAGAGCATTATGGAAAAACATGGGGGAACTATTTGGGTGACGAGCGTTCCCGAAAAGGGAAGTCAGTTCTTCCTAGAAATACCAATGCTGGCGGGGGATTCGTAACAAATCTGTTAGAATGCTTGCTGTTTCCCAAGGGCTATGGTAGGATGATGTCATGAGATAAGGAGAAGAACATCTTCTTAGAATTAGACCTAAAAAAATAGTAGATTGATACAGGAGGAAAAGAAGAGAAAATGAAAAATTACGTTAAGCCCGTAATTGTTGCAAATGATGAAATTGCAGAAAGCGTATATATGGCAAGTGGTGACGGAAGCAACTGGTCTTCCGATTGCTGGACCATTAAAGTAAATGGAGAGCAGAAGTGGGCAGGAGACTCTCACGTGTTTGAGCTTCGTGCGGATCACAGCAGTGATTACGTGCATATTTCCGGTTGTACCATTGTTACCGTAACCTTCTCCGCACCTTTGAGCGAGAATGGTTCCAGAGCTGAGTTCCCTTACGTGATCAATGGTAACACCATGATCGTTACGCGTGAGCTCCTTGGAGATTCCTATAAGTCTGGTGACAACTACACCTTCAAGGTATGGGCTTCCACCGGTGATCAGGCTACGACTGAAGCAATCAGCATTACTAACCTGACCATTTCCTGCAGACATGACGTAAACGTTCAGGGTGGAATCGACTAAGAAAAAGCTTAGTCCCTAAATTTGATATCAAAGCATGGTTGCAAATGCAGCCATGCTTTTCTTTTTGCTTTTTTACGCCGCTCACAATTGAATTCTGCATGGAATCATGGTACTCTTATAACAAGAATGCGTTACGTTTATGCTCGATAAGCATTTTGAGATCACAAAGGGAACAAGGGATGAAAGAGCGAATTGCGTTTTATTGGAAGCGGGTCAAGGAAGGGCGTCTGAAGGAAATGTGGCGTCAGACCGTATGGATCTACGGATATGGAAAGAAACACTGGCTCGCCATGATCATATATACTGCCATGGGCGTGGTGGGGACTTTGGTGTCCCTGGGTCTTGGTTTCGCGTCAAGGGATCTGGTCAACATCATCACGGGTCATCAGCCGGGAAAACTGGTACAGACCTTTTGCATCATGATTGGACTTGGAATCGGAAGCACGATCATGAATCAGATCACTTCCTATATTTCCGCGTGGGTTGGCATGCGGGTGGATGCGGAGATCAAGTCGGACATTTTTGAAAAAATCCTGATCACGGATTGGGAATCCCTGTCCAATTATCATACGGGCGACCTGCTCACGAGATGGAGCTCAGACGCATCCAACATTTCAAACGGCGTTTTGAATTTCGTGCCCAATGCAATTGTTTATTTGTTTCGTTTTATCAGCGCATTTGCAGTCGTGGTCGTGAATGACGTAAGCTTTGCCGTTTTCGCCTTTATGGGAATGCCGGTCAGCCTGATCCTGTCAAAGACCTTGATGAACCGCATGGTGAACAACAATCAAAGAAGTGCAGCCATGGGAGCGAAGATGTCAGGCTTTAACCAGGAGGCATTTTCCAACATCCAGACGATCAAGGCGTTTGACCTGATCGGACTGTACGTAAAGCGGTTAAAGCAACTACAAAAGGATTACATCAGCATGCGGCTGGATTTCCAGAAAATGTCCATCTGGACTTCGATCCTGATGTCCACGGTAGGTCTTTTGATCTCCTATGCGGCATACGGATGGGGAATCTACCGCGTATGGAGCGGAGCCATTGATTACGGTACCATGACAATGTTCCTGGGCCTTTCCGGCACGTTGACGGGAACGCTGCACAATCTCACGTCCCTTGTACCGGGAGCCATTGGGCTTACCACCTCCGCAGGAAGACTGATGGACATCGTGGAGATGCCAAGAGAGGACGACGGAAAGCGGGAAGAGGTCCAGAAATTCCTGGAAGAGCATCTGGATCGCGGTATCGGACTTACCATCGATCATTTGGATTATGCCTATAAAAATGGCACGGCGGTTTTCAAGGATGCATCCATGGAGGCCAGACCGCATGAGATCGTTGGCCTTGTGGGACCTTCTGGAGAAGGAAAGACGACCATGATGCGTCTGCTGCTTTCCCTGGTACCCGCACAGGGCGGAGAGGCTTATTTCTGGGCAGGCGAACAAAAAGAAAAGAGAGGCTTCAACCTCTCTCCGGCAACCAGACAGTTGTTTTCTTACGTCCCGCAGGGGAACACCATGTTTTCGGGTACCATCGCGCAGAACATGCGCAACGTAAAGGAAGACGCAACGGACGAAGAGATCATCGAAGTACTCAAGCAGGCATGCGCATGGAGCTTTGTGGAAAAGCTTCCGGAAGGGATCAACAGCCAGATCAAGGAGCGTGGCGGCGGATTTTCCGAGGGACAGGCGCAGCGACTTTCCATTGCCAGGGCACTGCTTAGGGATACGCCGATCCTCTTGTTGGATGAGGCAACTTCCGCCCTGGACGTCATGACGGAAAGACAAGTTCTTCGGAACATTATGGGCGGAGCCCGTCCGAAGACCTGCATTGTCACGACGCACAGGCCCACGGTGCTTAGCATGTGTAAGCGGGTTTACGCAATCCGCAACAAGCAGTGCACGATATTAAATGATGCTGAGATTAAAGAGATGATCGATAATTTCTAGATCTGATCGATCGCAGACTTCATGACCCGCGCGGCATTTGGATCCTTGGTGCACTCCAGGCGGAAGCCATGGATGAGACTGCTTAAGCTGATTGCCGCATCAATGTTTTGCTGCATCATGGAAGCCGTCCAGTTGGGCGTGATCATTCGTTTTGCGAGAGAGAGCGCCAGCGCATCGGAAGCGAGACCGGATACCTTGTCATAAGGCGCTTGTGTTAAGAACGTAATGCCTCCTAAGGGGAATTCTCCCGGAGTGGAGATGCCGGAGGTGCCACACCAGGGCAGACCGTAACAGACGGCCTGTCCTTCTTTTATGCCAAGAAGATTTAGGTCGCCGTTGATCCAAGGAGTTCCAAAGGTGTCCTGCCAAAGCTGGACGTGGGTGGATTTCCCGGCACCAGAATGCCCGGAGAAAAGCCAGGCCTTACCCTGATAAAGAAGGGAGGCGGAATGCATGACGCAAAGGCCTCTTGCCTGTGCCAGGATCAAGAACGGAAAACGGAGGGCGGAAAAGAGTTCTTCCATGCAGGGGGAGGTTCCGTCATTCGTCCCGTAAACGAATGCCTCACGGCCGTCCTTTGCACAGCTAATTTCATAGACATAGCGGCCAAGAAGCGGCAGGATCACGAAGGAATCCTCCGTTTCCATGATCAGCACTTCCTCATTGCGGACGAGGACCTGGCCGTTTTGCTTTGTCAGAGGGTGGTGCGCGCAGAACGTGACTGTTTGATCCGCGCCCGTCGTGGCAGAGGTACGTGCCGTGACGGAAGGAATTGTATCAGGCTGGGCGGCCGATGGCGCATCTGCCAGAGTGGAAAATGATACATAATAACGCTCAAACAAAGCATCCGGGATGCGAAGCTCCATGGTCAGGGGACCGATCTTGACCTTGCGCGCAGGCGTTCCGTTTTCAGGTTCATGCCACGCGGATTCAAAAAAACCGTGCTGCTGAAGCGTTCCCAGAAAAGCATTCACGTCGGCTTCCAAAATGGGACGGTCTTCCTCGGTGGCCTCATATTCGCGCATCAAAACGCGAAGGGCTTCCTCCCGGTCGCCGCCGCTTGCCAAGGTTTCCCAGATGAGCTTTCCCACCTCATTGGTGGCAAGGCCCTTTTCATGGTCCATGATGCCCTGTCCGATGGGCAGGAGATGGTAAGTCCCGTTTATTTCATAGCAATGGATTGTCTTTTTTACGCGTGGTCTGTCACTCATATTGACTGGGCTCCTTTGTGCTGATAAAAACATGATAGCATTTTTTGGATAAAAATGCTATCATTCTATATAGAAAACCGCAGGAAATGCATTTGGGGAGTATGAAAACCGTGGCAGTGCAAAATCTGGAGAAGCTGATCAATGAAAAAGAATTGGTGCAGATCACGCCGGAAGGGTACAGCATGTATCCTTTGATGGTTCCCGGTCGGGATCAGGTCGTCATCAAAAAAACGGATCCCGAAAGGATCCGTCGCGGGCAGGTCTGGCTTTATCGCCGGCCAAGCGGCATGTTGGTGCTTCACCGCGTGTGGAAGGTGCGTAAGGACGGCATTTACATGGTGGGAGACAACCAGACGCAAGTCGAGGGACCGCTTCCGAGGGAGGCCTTTATCGGCATGGTCGTCACCTTCATCCGGAAGGGAAAAAGCTTTGGTTCAGGGAACGTACTCTACGTGATCCTGTCGCGGGGATGGCTTGTACTTCGCCCATTCCGCATGGGCATCATGAAACCCCTTGCCGCAGTGAAGCGCGTAGTGAAGGGAAAACGTAAAGGATAAGTCAAACGCAAAGGGTAATTGTAAACATAAAGGATAAATGCAAATGTCAAGCACAAATGCCTGGCTCCACGCAGTGAGGCAGTAAGCTGGAAGAAATCCTAAAGGGGACGCTGAACGCGTCCCTTTAAGTTTGTCAGAACTTCGTCGGGTACGTAGAGCTTTCCAAGACCGGTGCCGAGATCAATGTTGGGCTTGTTGGAGCCGTGGAAATCAGAGCCGCCGCTGATGAGCAGGTCATGCTTTTCGGCAAGGCGCCGGATCTGGCGTTCCTCTGAAGAGGAGTAGGTGCTGTAGATGGCTTCAATGCCGACGAGGCCTGCGCTCTTTAAGTCTGCCGTCAGGGCGTCCAGTCTTGCGTCGGACATGCGATACAAAATGGGGTGGGCCAGGATCGGCAGTCCGCCGGCGGTAAACACCAGTTCCACTGCCTTCCGGGGCGTGATCTTTTCGCGCGGCACGTAGGCGGGACGGCGGCTTCCGAGATAGCGGTCAAAGGCTTCCTGATTGCTTTTTACGAAGCCAAGATCCTTTAAGTGTCTGGCAAAATGAGCCCTGGTGAGAACACAGTCCGGATACTTTTCCAGCAATTCCTCGTAGATCACGGGGAGACCCAGTTCCTGCAATTTCAGGCACATTTTCTGGTTGCGGACGTCACGGGAATTCACGAAATCCGTTAAATACTCACGAAAGGTGGGATTGGTCGGGTCTATGAACAGGCCGACAATATGAACCTCCGTGCCCTTGTCATCCGTGGATAGTTCGATCCCGGGGATGATCTCGGGAACGGCGTTGGCGGACTTTTCGTCAGCAGTGCCTTCAGATACTTGATCAGAAAGCTTTTTCCGAAGGCAATCGGCGTATTCCATGGCCTCCGCCAGGCCGTCCGTGGTGTCGTGGTCTGTCAGGGCAAAGGCGGAGAGGCCTTTTTTTATGGCGTAATCAACCAATTCCGTTGGGGTCAGGGTTCCGTCGGAACGGACGGAATGTACGTGAAGATCGATCATGTGGCGCTCCTTTCCGGTAAATAAAAATATTGGGAGAAAAAAGCCCCGCGGGCAAGTGCTTGCGGGGCTTTTGCATTAATCTTCGTCATCTTCCTTCTGGGCAGTAAAGACGGTGCGCTTACGGGCCATCTCGTCGTTTGCCAGATATTCGTCGTAGGTCGTGATCTTATCGATGAGGCTGCCGTCAGGCAGAATCTCCATGATGCGGTTTGCCGTGGTCTGCACGAACTGATGGTCATGGCAGGAGAACAGGGCAACGCCAGGGAACTTGATGAGGCCATTGTTCAGTGCCGTGATGCTTTCCATGTCAAGGTGGTTCGTGGGCTCATCCAGGAGCAGGCAGTTTGCGCCGCTGATCATCATCTTGGAGAGAAGGCAGCGAACCTTCTCGCCTCCGGAGAGGATCTTTACCTTTTTCACGCCATCTTCGCCGGCGAAGAGCATTCTGCCGAGGAACCCGCGTACGTAGGTTACGTCCTTGATGGGAGAGTAACCGGTCAGCCAGTCCGTGATGGTCAGGTCATTGTCAAATTCAGCGGTGCTGTCCTTGGGAAAGTAGGCCTGAGAGGTGGTCACGCCCCATTTATAAGTGCCCTCGTCGGGCTCAATTTCTCCGGTAAGGATCTGGAAGAGCGTGGTCTTTGCAAGCTCATTGCTGCCAACAAACGCGATCTTGTCCTCGCGGCCCATGACGAAGGAGATATCGTTCAAAACCTTTTCGCCGTTGACGGTCTTGGAGAGATGCTCCACGGTGAGTACCTCGTTTCCAATCTCTCTGTCAGGACGGAAGTCAATGTAAGGATACTTACGGCTGGAGGGCTTGATCTCGTCGAGCTCGATCTTCTCCAAAGCACGCTTTCTGGAAGTTGCCTGCTTGGATTTGGAAGCGTTCGCGGAGAAACGGGAGATGAACTCCTGCAATTCCTTGATCTTTTCTTCCTTCTTCTTGTTGGCTTCCTTCATCTGCTTGATGAGGAGCTGGCTGGACT
The DNA here is from genome assembly GCA_017552985.1 of Lachnospiraceae bacterium. GTDB lineage: Bacteria > Bacillota > Clostridia > Lachnospirales > Lachnospiraceae > Acetatifactor. Next base: position 3,094 of record JAFZNO010000136.1, on the reverse strand, counting down.
CATACCAGAAATCGTAGTTGCCGGCATAGAGCTGGATCTTGCCGTAGTCAATGTCTGCGGTGTGGGTGCAGACCTTATTGAGGAAATAACGGTCGTGGCTGACCACGATGACGGTATTTTCAAAATCGATCAGGAAATCCTCGAGCCATGCGATGGCGTCGAGATCCAAGTGGTTGGTAGGCTCGTCGAGGAGCAGGATGTCGGGGTTGCCGAAGAGTGCCTTCGCAAGCAGAACCTTCACCTTCAGGCTGCCGTCCAAGTCGCGCATGGTGGAATAATGGTACTCCGTGTCAATGCCGAGGCCGTTTAAAAGCATGGCAGCGTTGGATTCCGCCTCCCAGCCGTCCATCTCGGCGAATTCGCCCTCAAGTTCGCTGGCGCGGATGCCGTCCTCTTCGGAGAAATCTTCCTTTGCGTAAATGGCATCCTTTTCCTTCATCACTTCATAGAGGCGCTGGTTGCCCATGATGACGGTGTCCATTACCTGATATTCGTCATACTTAAAATGGTCCTGCTCCAAGACGGAGAGACGTTGGCCGGGGGTGATCACGATGTCGCCCTTGGTGGTCTCAAGATCGCCGGAGAGGATCTTCAAGAAGGTGGACTTGCCTGCGCCGTTGGCGCCGATGAGGCCATAGCAGTTCCCTTCCGTAAATTTAATGTTTACGTCCTCAAAGAGGGCCTTTTTGCCTACGCGGTAGGTCACGTTGTTTGCACTGATCATGTAGAACTCCTTTTTCCTTTCCTTGTTAAATCATCCGATTTTAAACCTTCACTTTCAAGAGTATACCATAATATGTCAGTTTTGCAAGAGACAAAGCAGATTGAATTCTTGCCGTGGGAAATTTATAATAAATTTAATTGATTTCGTAACCTTTTTCAAAGAACGACGAGTATAGATGCGAAGGCGCCTTGGAATGAACGGTGCACGGGATCGCGCGCCATGGCATGCGGGATCCGGCACGGGAAAGGGAAATGGACACATGACTGATAAAGAAATAGTTGAGATGTACTGGCAGCGTGACGAGGCTGCGATCAGTGAGACCAGAAATCAGTATCACCGATATCTGTCCAAGATCGCGTATCAGTTTTTGTTTAATGAAGAAGACGTTGAGGAATGCGTCAGCGACACGTACCTTGCCGCATGGAATTCCATGCCGGACCACCGGCCGGAGGTATTGTCGGCATATCTGGGAAAGCTGGTGCGCAGAATCTCCATCGACTTGATCCGCAAAAAGAACAGACAGAAGAGAAAGTCTTCCGAATATGACCTGTCGCTGGAGGAACTCGGAGACGTTTTCTCTGACGGAAACACGCCGGAGACGGCGTTTGACGTGGCGGAGTTAGGCCGGGTGATCGGAGATTTCTTGCGCACGCTAAAGCCGGAGGTGAGGACGATCTTCATCGGAAGATACTATTATCTTGATCCCATCAGGGAGGTCGCAAGATACAACGGCGTCAGCGTTGCCAAGGCAAAAACCGTTTTGCACCGCACGCGAAAGCAACTCAAGGAATATTTGGAAAAGGAAGGGTATGAAGTATGAATAGAGCAGACGTTTTGGAAGCGTTTGGATTATTAGACGACGATCTCATTAATGAAACCCGGGAAAAGCGGGATGCCGTAAATCAGGCAAAGGGAATTCATGTGTTAAAGCGGTTAGGGATTGCGCCGCTTGCGGCGTGCCTCGCGCTGATCATCGGCACCATAACCGTATGCGCGGCGATCAAACTTACCGGCATGCTGAAGGTGCAGGAGGGAACTGCGTATTCCGAAAATGACGTTGTTTATCAATTTCAGATCGATGATAGCTTTAAAAAAGTGCCCATGAGCAAGATCACGGGAAAAGCAGCGCAGTATTTGGAAAACTATAAAAAGAATCCCGGCGCCGCGTCAGATCCGGCGATCAAGTCTCACAAGGTTCTGAACGAGCTGATGCAAAAACTAAGTTTTGATTCCGTAAAGGACGCTGCCGGATTCATCGGATACAAGAACTTGAATCTTGCACCGCTTGAGTCTGCTGGAGACAAGGCATTCGTGATTCTGTCAACGGAGGATGAGAAGAAGCTGAAACTATGCGGCGTGGAAATCGTGACGGGAAATATGGTTGATGAGGAAAAAGTATATGGCCCGTGCGTGATGAGCCAAGCGTTCCTTTATACGGAGAATTCAAGTTTCACTCCGGGACTCACGGGCGGGATATTAAGCAGGGACGTTGAATCAGATGATTATGATCTGGAAGCTGAAATGGCATTGTCCGATTTGAAGTACAGCGGTTCATTCCTTATCATTAAAGACGGGGAAAACGCGGAGATCAAAACGGACGTGGTCATTGAAAATGACAGGGAATTCCAAGTGGTCACCGCAAGTACGACAACGCCTGTGCCCAGAAAGTTTAATGAAAACATGGAGCCGATAGAGTACGCTTCCCGGACCAGTTATCAAAAAAACATCATTTGTTTGGAGGATGGAGTGATTTATCTGCTGACGGTCGTGTTTGATGAGGAGGAATCGGATGAAGTGGAGGAGATCATCCGGAAATGGATGGGAAGCTTCTAGGACGAGCCCTTGAAGTAATAAGGAAGAAGATGCTGGTTGTAAGCGCTTACGCTGAAAAAGTCGAAATAAAAAGCTAAATTTAAAAGATTTTGGTTGTTTTTTCTGCCGTTTGTGTTATTATGATTATGTGCGCTCTAACGAGAGGGCATGCAAAAGTACAGTTTATAAGGGAATCCCGTCCCATTTCGGGAGTCTCTCATATTCAAATTTATATTCTAGGAGGAAGAAACAAATGGCAAAAAAGTGGGTCTATATGTTTAGCGAAGGCGACATGACCATGCGTAATCTTCTTGGCGGTAAGGGTGCAAACCTGGCTGAGATGACCGGCATCGGACTTCCCGTACCCCAGGGCTTCACGATCACGACGGAAGCTTGTACGCAGTACTATGAGGACGGACGCAAAATCAACGACGAGATCATGGGTCAGACCATGGAGTATGTAAAAAAGATGGAGGAGCTTAACGGCAAGAAGTTTGGCGATCTTAAGAATCCCCTCCTCGTTTCCGTTCGTTCCGGTGCAAGAGCATCTATGCCCGG
>JAFZNO010000135.1 GCA_017552985.1 Lachnospiraceae bacterium | reverse complement strand
GTGATCGTGACCGTGAACAAGGGAAACACCAATTACGAAGTATTTCTCCAAAATTACTTCCCGAAGTGGCAGGTGAAGTATTTCGAGGATACGGAGGCGGGCCTTCATGCGATCTCAAAGGGAGAGGCGGACTGCGTGATCGTCAGCAACTACCGCTTTAGCAACATAGAAAAGATATGCCAAAAATTGCAATTGGTTACCGTATATTCCGGCGTCGACCTGGAGTATTACGTTGCCGTACAGCGGGGGAATACGCAGCTGTACTCCATTCTGACCAAGGTGATCTCGGTTGTCCCCGACAGCGTCGTGCACGCCGCGCTGACGTATTATTCGGCGGAGGACGCCAAAACAAGCTTTAGGGAGTTCCTTGCAAATCACATGGTCGCGATCCTGATCATCATGACGTCGATCATTTTGGTGTTCTTAATTCTTTTGATCATCAGCATCCGGTGGCAAAAGAAGGCCATCAGGGAGCATCACGTGGTGGAGGACCTGAACAAGCAGGTCTACGTGGATGCCCTTACGCGCGTAAGGAATAAAGGCGGTTTTGACAAATACGTGGAGGGATTGAATAAGAAGATCGTGCAGGGTGAGATCACGGAAGTGGCAGTCGGAATGTTTGACTGTAATGACCTGAAGGTGATCAATGACAAATATGGTCATGAAAAGGGTGACGTTTACCTGAAAATGGCGACCCGGCTGATCTGTCGCGTATTCCAGCAAAGCCCCGTGTTCCGCATCGGCGGGGATGAATTTGTGGTGATCCTGACGGGGGAGGACTATGCCCAAAGGGAGAAACTGGCTGACCAGTTCGAAGCCGACAGACGCGACGCGTGCGCAGTGGCTGAGAATCCATGGGAACAAGTACACGTGGCCGTGGGAATTGCAGTTTATGATCAGAAAACCGACGGTTCCGTAGACGACGTCTTAAAGCGTGCGGATGAATTGATGTACGAGAATAAACGCATCGTGAAGGCAAAGCGATACAGGGCGCTCTAAACATAAAGGTATTTTTTGGGAAAATCCGGACATACTGACAGTAAGTTCCTTAGTTGCCGGGAAAGCGGCAGCAGGGCAAAAGACTTGTGGAGACGTCTGGAGGGAAAATGAAAGAAGAAACGTACCCGTTTGTTATGAGAGCACTTCCGTATGAACCTTATGAACTGGCGCCGTGCATTTCGGCGGAGGCGACCGCGTATCATCACGACAGGCTGTATAAGGCCTACGTGGATCAGCTAAACGCGGCGCTGGCGGATTATCCCGTCCTGCAGGGATTGAGCTTAAAGGAGCTGCTGGAACGGCCGGAGGATCTGCCGGAGAATCTTAGGACCTGCGTCGTGAGAAGCGGTGGCGGCGTATACGGTCATGAGCTATATTTTGATTCCATGCAGCCGTTTAGCCAGGAACAGGATCCCAAGGGCCCGCTGTTGGAGGCCATCATCCAGGAGTTTGGATCTTTAAGGGACTTCCGGGAGCGGATCAAGGACGCTGCCGTGAATCAGTTTGCATCGGGCTATGCCTGGCTGGTTCTCGGGCAGGACGGGAGGCTTCGGGTGACGGCCACGGCCAACCAGGACGTGCCTGACTTAAAAAAGGTGATCCCGATCCTAAACGTGGACGTATGGGAGCATTCCTATTATCTGCAGTATCAGGACCGCCGGGGCGACTATCTGAATGCGTGGCATCGCGTGATCAACTGGAGAAAAGTCGCGCGGCGCTATGAGGAGGGGCTTGAGGAGGTCAGGAAGAACCGTTTGCTCCGGGGAGAGCCGCAACCAGAGGAAATCTTTGAAGAAATATAATGGTAAAACGATTTATATTGCAATTCGGATAAAATTATATTAAAATATTCTTTTGGAGAATCGTAAGATTGGAAGAACGAAAGAACAGGAGCTACGGCATTGAACTTTTTTAAAAAATTATTTGACATGGAAAAAGGCTTTTATCGTAAGGTGTTGATCCTGGCATTGCCGATCGCGTTGCAGAGCTTGATCACGATCGGCGTCAACATGCTCGATAATCTGATGGTATCCAGGATCGAAGGCTTGGGAAAGACGGCACTTGCGTCCGTTTCCCTGGCAAACCAGTTTATCAGCATCTATCATATTTTCTGTATGGGACTGGGCATGGGGGCATCCGTTCTGGTAGCCAGATATTGGGGCATGCGGGAAAATGATCTGGAGAAGGCCATGAAGGCACTGCGAAAGACGATTTGTCTCATGGTGCGGCTGACGGTAGGCCTTGCGGCAATCTTTGCCTTACTTACGTTTTTCATCCCGAATGAAATTATGATGTTGTTTGTCGAGGAGGGACAAGAGCCTGCGATCATTCAAAATGGTATTACGTATCTGAAATACTCCGTGGTTACGTTTTTCTTCCTTGGATTGTCCCTGACCTGCACCATAGTGCTCAGGAGCGTTGGACAGGTGAGAATGCCGTTGTACGTTTCCATCGGCGCGTTTTTTGTAAACTTGATTGCCAACTGGGGATTGATCTTTGGTAATTTTGGACTTCCGAAAATGGGAATCGCCGGTGCGGCACTTGGTACGCTGATCGCCCGCATTTACGAGTGCTGCGTGATCTGCGGATATCTGTTCTTTGTTGACCGGAAGATCGGATTTAGGATAAAGCATCTCTTCATGAAGACGGGTGACTTGATCGGAGAATACGTTCGCATCAGTATTCCCGTGCTGATCAGTGACGGGATCCTGGCCTTTGGCAATACGGCGGTGGCCATGGTGATCGGTCGCCTTGGAGAGACGTTTATCGCGGCGAATTCCGTGACGGCGACGACACAGCAGATGAGCTCCGTCATGATTCAGGGCGTCTGTCAGGCGGGGGCCATCGTGACGGGTCAGACCCTTGGAGAAGGGAACAAAGAAAAAGCCCAGAAGCAGGGCTATGGTTTCCTTGGCTTTGGAATCGCATTAGGACTCGTGTCTGCGTTATTTATTGTTTTGACGAGTGATTTCTTTATCTCCATTTTCTGCGCAACGCCTGAAACCGCGGACGTGGCGCCCATGGCGAGACATCTGATGAATGCCATTGCCATCATCGTCATCTTCCAGGCGACAAACAGCATCATGACGAAGGGCGTGCTTCGAGGCGGCGGTGACACGAAGATGCTGATGTTAGCCGATAACATATTCCTCTGGGTATTATCCATTCCGCTGGGAATCATTGCGGGATTCGTGTTGCACCTTTCGCCGTTCTGGATCTATATCTGCCTTAAATCAGATCAGATCACCAAGGCGATCTGGTGCGTGATCAGACTGCGGAGCGGTAAGTGGATCAAGAAGATCAAGACTGGAAAAAATGACGTGGTGAAGGGTTTTGACGACGTAAGAGAGCAAGAGGCTTAAGGCCGAGAAGGGCGACAGGATGAATCCCAGGAACTATCAAAAAGAACTGGAACAAATATTGGAACAAGTTAAACAGGGTGGCGGCGTCAGTGCGCCCACCCTGTTTTTGCATAGTTGCTGCGGACCGTGTTCAAGCTATTGTCTTGAATACCTGGCGCCTTATTTTGCAATTACGGTATTCTATTATAATCCCAATATTTCCGGGAGTGAGGAATATCAGCACCGGGTGCGGGAGCAAAAGCGTTTGATCGAAATCTACAATCAGGAAAAGAAGGGATGGCCCATAGAGGTTGTGGAAGGGGATTGGAAGCCGGTAGACTTTTATGAGGCGGTGAAGGGGTATGAGACCTGCCCTGAGGGCGGCGAGAGATGCTTTCGCTGTTATGAGCTGCGGCTTCGCGAGACGGCGCTGCAGGCAGAAAAGCGCGGATTTGATTACTTTGGAACGACGCTCACCATCAGTCCCTTAAAGAATGCGGAGAAGCTGAACGAGATCGGGGAACGACTGGCGGCGAAGAGCAACGAGGGCGGAGGGCAAACACCTAAGTGGCTTCCTTCGGATTTTAAGAAGCGGGGAGGATATCAGCGTTCCATAGAGCTCTCAAAGCAATATGAATTATACCGGCAGGATTTCTGTGGCTGCAGTTTTTCCAAGGCAGAGCGGGAGGCACAAAAACGGGCGCAGGAAGGGAAGATGGAGTAACAAAGGCAGGGTGGTAAAGGCGGACGTAAGGAATTGTTGCCAGGAAAGGGGGATTACGTATGGAAGAACAGGGAATGATCTACCGTTGCCCAACTTGTGAGGCAGGCATGGAGTTTGCCATAGATGATCAAAAGCTCCATTGCCAGTACTGCGGCGCGAGCTATGAAATGGAAGAGTGGGCAAAACTCTGGAATGAGAAGAATGAGAAAAAGCGGCAGGAAGAGAAAGCCAGGCAGGAACGGGAAGAGGCTGAAAGAATCGCCGCCGAGCAGGCTGCGATTTTGGCCGGGGAGAAGGAAACACCAAGTGAGCCGGATTGGGGAAGGGATGCTTTTTTCTATGATTCCCAGCTGGATGAGGATCAGATCAAGAGAATCCACAGACGTCATGCCACGGTCAAGATGCAGATCGTTCGTTGCAGTGCCTGCGGGGCGGAGCTGGCGTCAAATGAAGTAAATCTCACTTCCGTATGTGCTTATTGCGGACAGGCGGCCGTGATCAAAGACCGGGTGGATGATTACTTGCAGCCGGATTACATCGTGCCTTTTAAGATCACGAAGGACGTTGCGGAGGGCCTGATCAGGGAGAAATTCCAGCTTGCAAAATACGCTCCGAAGGAAGCAAGGGAATTCAAACTTGAAAACCTTCACGGCATTTACGTGCCTTATTGGCTCTATGATATCCGGTTAAGTGAGAAAATGGTCTTGAACACGCATGCGGAAACGAATATTTCAACGAAAGACCTGAACATGGGATATCTGTTTTACAAGGTTCCGGCGGACGGATCGACGAAGATGCCGGACGAGGCTGCCGTATGGCTGACGCCCTACGATCTGAATGAGGCAAAATCTTTTGACGGAGCCTATCTTTCGGGATGCTGCGCAGAGAGATATGACCAGGGCTCACAGGAAAAAATGGCAACTGTCTTGAACCGTGCGAGAAATCTGTTCCAGGAAGCCTTTTCCGGTAAGAACAGGAGAGGGAATGGCAAGTTGCTGGATACTCACGTTCAAGGGAAGATTGAGGCCTGTGATTACTATTTATTCCCGGTCTGGATTTTGACGTTCCGGGTTCGGGGAAAGCTGAAGACGATTTTCTTAAATGGTCAGAATGGGAAGGTGGTTGGCACGGTGCTGTCATGGCCGAAGATTCTTATGACCTTCCTGATCAGGTTGCTTTTGCTTGCCATCGTGTTAATTCCCTTGACGTATGTGTGCGCTAAGGGCTTACGAAATTACGTAGAGTTTATGGATTATGGGCTCAAACGTTCCAGAGTAAATGATCTCCAGTTTTATCCGGTCTATTTCGCGATCATGGCATTTGCCGGTTTGATTGGCACGTTGCAATACAGAGTGACGAAGCTGTATCAAAAACTGCGGAGGGGCGAAAAAGTTACGCGGTTGCGCATGCCTGAAAACATATTGAATGGTGAGGTGACGAATCATGAGTGACGCATTACTGTTGATCATAGGCATTATCGCCGGAGGATATCTGGCGTTCCTGATCGCCGCACTGATCACGTTAAGTGACGCGGTGAAAACCAGCTCATTTGGTGAGAGGGAAGAGAATGTGAGGGATTATTTAAAGGAGCGCTAAAGCACTTTACATTTTTGGTGGGATTGTGCTACAATGCCTTTAATAATTTGCAAGTGAGGTATTTTGTATGAAAAAGTTGTTAGAGTTGCTTTCGGAGGAGATGGGACAGGCTTTTGAGGCGGCGGGATATGACGCGGCGCTTGGAAAGGTGGGACTGTCCAACAGACCGGACCTCTGTGAATTCCAGTGCAACGGCGCAATGGCGGGGGCAAAGCAGTATCACAAGGCGCCCATCATGATCGCGAATGAAGTGGCTGCGAAGTTAGAGGGCAGCAAGGTGTTCGAGGAAGTGGTTGCGATCGCGCCCGGATTCCTGAACTTAAAACTGAGAAGAGAATTCCTGCAGGGACTCCTGGAAGTTATGAAGCAGGAGCCAAAGTTCGGACTGGAGGCTCCGGAAAAGACAAAGACGATCGTGATCGATTATGGTGGAGCCAACGTGGCAAAGCCTTTGCACGTGGGGCATTTGCGTTCCGCGGTGATCGGCGCGAGCATCAAGCGCATGAACCGCTACGTGGGACACAAGGTGATCGGCGACGCGCACCTCGGCGACTGGGGACTGCAGATGGGTCTCGTGATCCTAGGTCTGAAAGAGCGTTATCCCGATTGGGTTTATTTTGACGAGAGCTATGAGGGAGAGTATCCCGAGGTTGCGCCCTTTGACATTGCGGAGTTGGAGGAGATTTATCCCGCATCCAGCAAACTTTCCAAGTCCGACGCGGAGTACAAGGCGAAGGCCATGGAGGCGACGTATAAGTATCAGCAGGGCGTGCGCGGCTATTGGGCACTGGGTATGAAGATCCGTGAGGTTTCCATCAAGGACCTTCGGAAGAATTATGACGCAGTCCACACGGAATTTGAACTTTGGAACGGCGAGAGCAGTATCAAGGATTTGATCCCTGAGATGGTACAGTACATGAAGGACGGCGGCTATGCCTATGTCAGTGACGGTGCTTTGGT